>CAYUVF010000043.1:0-38564 GCA_964448045.1 uncultured Rhodothermales bacterium | reverse complement strand
CTCAGAACGACCCCAGTTGCTCGGATGAGGCCCAGCGGGCATCCGAGCGGGAAGCCGATGCGTGCGGAACCACCTCGGGAGGCGAGATTTCTGCACAAAAACGTTCAAGGATGTCCTCAATACACTCTACGGCTTGATGGTTCCCGCAGGCAGCGTAGTTTCGGAGGCGTGCGCGATAATCGTGACGATGTTTTAAGAAGTCCTTCACATCGGAGGGGGTCAGGGGACGGTCTAACACGGCTTTCCCGAGCCCTTCACGCTCCAGGAAAATGGCGTTAAGCGTCTGCTCAAAGATGCCTTGATTGGGGACCACGAGCAGCGGTTTGCCCAGGTAGAGCGCCTCGCTGATCAGCGTAAAGCCTGCGGTGCACAGCACACCTCGGCTGGCGGCGAGGTCGTCCAAGAATCCTCGCAGGCAGGGCTCCTTGAAGATCACGTTCTCTGGTGGAGCCGCGGCGGGCGAAGTCTCGCAGTACACGATAAACGACGCATCCACCTGTTGGAGCACGTCCAGCACATGGCAGGCGCCGTCGGGGTGGTTGAAGTACACGAGAATGGGATCGCCGGACGTCGGTGCGAGCTCCTGTACAGCAGGCCGGATGATCGGCGGGACGAGCGTCGTGCGATTGGGGTGCTTAAGCGGGGCGTAGAAGAAGGAGGTCAGCAGCACGTGCTCGGGCGAGCGGGGCGCAATCAGTCGGATGGCCAGCCCGGTGAGGGTGGAGGCGGCCCAGTGGCGCATCGGCAGGCGGTATTGCATTTCCGTGACCACCTGCTGATGGTTGAAGGAGAGCACGGGAAGATCCAGCCGGCGCGCAGCATGCGGCGCAAAGGCCTCAAAATCGGTAATGAGTAGATCGGGGTCGATCGCGCGAAAGGCGTCCTCCAGCCGGTTGATGATGGCCGGGGCCCGGAGGAGCGTTTTGCCGTTGCAGCACAGGGTGGAGCCGTACTGCACCCGGTTGGCCTCCATGATTTGCCGTAGCGCGGGAACGGGGATGACCGTCTCGCCTTCCTTTTTCAGGATCTCATGGGCGGTGCCGCCGCCGCAAAAGACGACGGTGTGGCCCCGCTCGCGCAAGGCAGCGGTGATGGCCATGCCGCGGGACGTGTGCCCGCGCCCTTGCCCGCTCAATGCGTAAATAATCCGTGCCATAGAGAACCGTGCGCGTCAAATGCAAGCGCCCCGAGGGGCGAGCCCCGCGGCCGGGAGGTGTGCAGTCCACCCATCCGGATGCTTCAGATCGGTAACCGATCTGAACGCTACACCTTCAAGAAAAATACTTATTATTTGCCTGTGTAAACATCAACTAATCACACGAAATCGAACGATCCGCAAAAAACAATGTTCGTCTCAGATCTCCCGAACCGGTTACAACCCTACCCGGAGGGCCGCGGTGACCCCACCGGGGACGGGAAGGACCTGCATCGAGAGGTCTTCGCCCACGTCAAAAGTGAGTAAATGGGCACTGACGTAGGCATCGAGCACTGTAAGCCCATAGTATAAGCCGAGCCCAATGACGGAAAGGTCACGAAGTCGCCGAAATCGATCGCGTTCTTGGCGGAGGACCGAGGACGACACCTCCCCGCCGACCTCGCTTCGGATGCGCTGGTACTCGTCTTCGAATTGCAGATACGCGTTTTCGCCCCGCTCCTGGCTCAGCTTAAACAGCGCCGCATGCCGGTAGCGCAAGTAGCGCTGATTCGTCGTCAGGATTGCGGCGGTGAAGCCGCCCAGGCCTGCGTAGGCGATAGGGATTTTGTAGTACTGCCGGTTGTACCACTGCCCCCAGCCGGGAAGGGCAAAAGCGCGCCAGAGGGCCTTGCGCGGTGTATGATCGAGCGGGAGACCGCGCTCCTGCAAGATGGCTCGCCGGGTGCTATCGGGTTGGGCCTGCGTCGTTCGTGGAGAAAGGGCGAACACGAGGAGCAGCACAGCGGCAAGCCCCAGGTGCCAGGGGGCGCGCCAGCGAGGCGACCGCCGGGGACGCGATTCATACAGTCCCGATGACGTAAGACACAGCACAGGTGCAGGGTGAAAACGTCGAGCGCTGCAACACATTCGCCTACGTGCAGAGCAGGCGATGGGGCGAACGGCAGGAACGAGGCGGGCGAGACTAATCGATGAGGAGCTCGAGGAGCCGTTCGAGGTCTTCCTCCGAGTAGTACGAAATCTCGATGCGCCCTTCGCCGTCTGATTTGTGCTTGATCTTGATTTGCGTGCTCAGTCGCGAGCGGAGTTGGTCACGGTAGCGGTCCAGTTGCAACTGGGTGCGGTCCGGCTGCGGCGATTCGGCGGGAGACGCCTCGTCCGTTAGCTCTGGCTCCGGCTCATCGTCGGAGGTCTGGGCGTCGTGCCAGGAGCGCGCGCGGCGCTCCACCTCACGCACCGAGAGATCCTCCTTGATGGTCGTTTCCAGCAGGTCGATCTGCGCGTCCTCGTCATCGATGGTGATGAGCGCACGAGCGTGGCCCATCGACACCTCCTTATCGCGCAGGGCAGCCTGGATGCGCGGAGGGAGGCGCAGCAGCCGCAAGAAATTCGCCACGGTCGCGCGGCTCTTGCTGACCTTTTCAGCCACCTGCTCCTGCGTGAGGCCACACTCCTCCATCAGCCGTTGATAGCCGAGCGCGACTTCGATGGGATTGAGCTCCTCGCGCTGGACATTCTCGACGAGCGCCATCTCCAACATCTGCTCGGAATTGGCCTCGCGGACGAACGCCGGGATGCGTTCCAGTCCGGCCCGTCGGGCCGCGCGCAGGCGCCGCTCGCCCGAGATGATCTCGAACTGCCCCTGGCCCATCGGGCGTACCGTAATGGGCTGGATGACGCCCAGCTGCTCGATGGAGGCCGCCAGCTCATCAAGCGCCGATTCGGTGAACTCCTGGCGCGGCTGGTACGGGTTCGGGCGGATGTTCTCCACCTCGACATCGGCCACGCGGCGCATGAGCCGCTCCTTGTCTTCAAAGCGATAAAGCTGACTCTTCGAGAGGTCCTCGTCCCGGTCCTGCTCGGAGCGTTCGTCCTGCTCCTTTTCGGACGGGAGCAGCGCGCTGAGACCTCGACCGAGTGCTGATTTCTTGGAAGCCATACGGATAAACCGTCAAGTGATGAGCGCCACGCGCGAATGCTGCGTCGTTAGAGCGAGAATCCGTTCGCGGGCGTTGCTGAGTTCTTCGAGGGATCCGGGATCGACTCTTGATAGCCGTTCGAGCCGGCCGCCGATTCGTCGGACGATGCGTCTTCCTGCGTCTCTTCGTGCTTCGAAAGGAAGGACTCGTTCTTCTGGATAATCTCGCGGGCCAGCGCCATGTAGTTCCGCGCGCCCTTGCAGGTGGCGTCGTACATCAGCACCGGCTTGCCGAAGCTGGGCGCTTCGGAGACGCGCACGTTGCGCTGCACGATGGTCTCGAAGACCTTATCGCCGAAGTAGCGCCGGACCTCCTGCGACACCTGATTAGACAGGCGCAGCCGCGTATCGAACATCGTCAGTAGCACGCCTTCGAGCTTGAGGTCGGAGTTGAGGTGCTGCCGGACGATCTTGATCGTGTTGAGCAGCTGGCCGAGGCCCTCCAGGGCAAAATATTCGGCTTGCACGGGGATGAGCACCGAGTTGGCTGCCGTGAGCGAGTTGAGCGTGAGCAGCCCCAGCGACGGCGGGCAGTCGATCACGACAAAGTCGTACTTGCGCCGGATGCGCCGGAGCGCGCTCTTGAGAATTTTCTCGCGTTCGGTGGCGTCGATCATCTCGATCTCGGCGCCCACAAGGTTGATGTGGCTGGGCACCATATCGAGAAACGGCATCTCGGTGGAGCGGACGGCCTCCTGCGCCGACGCGTCGCCAATGAGTACCTCGTAGATCGAGGCCGACACCGTCTCCGGCTCGATGCCGATGCCAGAGGTGCAGTTCGCCTGCGGATCGATGTCGATCAGCAGGGTCGAGTGCTCGGTGGCAGCCAGCGAAGCGGCCAAGTTAATCGCCGTGGTGGTTTTGCCAACGCCGCCTTTCTGGTTGGCAACCGCGATCACTTTTCCCATAAGAACACTGTGGCTTGTCGTGAAATTGGCAGGCAGGCCGGAAAGACAGGAGGAACGCGCCGGGGCCGGGCGCACTCATCGCCCGTCGCGCGTTCGGCGTGCGTGCAAGGTAAAAAGCAGGAAGGAGGCTCGCCAGTTCTTCCCGATAAATAAGCAGAAGCCCAACTGGATGTCGCACAGATGGGGATCACTGGGGTCTGGCAGTCAGTTTTCAACGCTACCGCGCAGGGACACGGAGTGAGCCCGCATGCTGGCGCTATCGGAATACATCCGTTGGGCTGTACTGTGACCGCTCCGGGATGTTGCCCGCCGCGGATGGCCGATCTCGCTCGTCGTATACTTTCCGCTTTTTCCCGCTGCACTATGGCGCGCCGCATCGTACTGCGTTCCGACGTCGGTCCCGAGGCCGAAGACGAGCTCACCGTCGATTATCGCGGTGCGCTCAACGAGCAGCAGTATAAAGCGGCCACCGCCGGGGGCGGCCCCGTGCTCATCGTGGCCGGAGCCGGTACAGGCAAGACGCGCACGCTCATCTACCGGGTGTCGTACCTCGTCGAAACAGGCATCAAGCCCGAGTCCATTGTGCTGCTGACGTTCACGCGCCGCGCCGCGCGCGAGATGACGACGCGCGCCGCCAGCCTGCTTGACGGGCGCTGCAAGCGCGTGCAGGGCGGCACATTTCACGCCTTTTGCCTCGGCATCCTGCGGCGCCACGCCCAGACCATCGGCTTCCCGAACAACTTCAGCATCCTCGACGCCGCCGATGCGGCTGATGTGCTTTCGGTCCTGCGCTCGCGGGGCGGCTACAACAAGGGCGAAGAGCGCTTCCCGCGCAAGAACACGCTGCAGAAGATGTTCTCCGCCGCGACCAACCGCGACAAGGACCTCGGCGATCTGCTCGCGGAGAAGTACCCGCAGTTCACCCATCTGTACGACGACCTCGTCGAGATCCAGCGGACCTACCGGCGCTACAAAAAAGAGCACGGGCTGATGGACTTCGACGATCTGCTGCTCCGCACGCTGGAGCTGTTCGATCGCAACGAGAGCGCCCGGAAGGAGGTCGCCGCCCGCTGCCGCCACGTGCTCGTCGACGAGTATCAGGATACGAATGCGCTCCAGGCCGATCTCGTCCGCACCTTCGCCTCCGTCCACGGCAACGTCACCGTCGTGGGCGACGACGCGCAGAGCATCTACCGCTTTCGCGGGGCCGACTTCCGCAACATTTTCCACTTCCCCGATCAGTACCCGGACACCGAGGTGCTGAAACTGGAGAAAAACTACCGCTCCACACAGCCCATCCTCGACCTGGCGAACCATCTCATCGAGCAGGCGGACCGGTCATACGATAAGACGCTGTTCAGCGAAGAGAAGGGGGGCGATCCGCCGGCGATCGTGCCCGCGCCCGATGGCGAGATGGAGAGCCGCTTCGTCGCGCAGATGATTCTCCGGCTCCGCGAGCAGGGCGTGCCGCTGGAGCGGATGGCGGTGCTCTTCCGCTCCAGCCACAACAGCTACGATCTGGAGGTGGAGCTCAACCGCCGCAACATCCCGTTCGTCAAGTATGGCGGGACGAAGCTGAGCGAGGCCGCCCACATCAAAGACGTGCTCGCGCACCTCAAAGTCGCCGAAAACCCGCAGGATGCGGCGGCGTGGAATCGGATTCTGCAGCTCTTGCACGGCATCGGGCCGAAGACGGCGCGTGATCTCATCGAGTGGGCGACCGAGGCGGCAGAGGATCCGTTCGTCGTGAGCGAGGGCGGGCCGTTCTCCACGCGCTACATCGCCTCGCTCAAAAAGCTGTTCGAGATGCTGCGCACGATCCGCGATCCCGAGCTGGCACTTGTGGAGCAGGTCGAGGCGGTGATCGACTACTACCGGCCCATCTTCGAGAAGACATACTATGAGGACTACCCGAAGCGCGAGCCCGATCTGGAGCATTTCGTGGGCCTCGCGGAGAATTTTGCGGATCGGCAGACGTTCCTCGCGCAGCTGGCGCTCGATCCGATCGAGCTAACGGCGCTGGAACAGGAGGGCGCCGAGGACGACGAGCCGCCGCTTGTGCTCTCGACGATCCATTCGGCCAAAGGGCTCGAATTCCATACCGTGTTTATCATCCGGACGCTGGAGGGCGTGCTGCCCTCACGCTACGCGCTGAAGGAAGAAGGCGGCGTCGATGAGGAGCGGCGGTTGCTGTACGTGGCGATCACGCGAGCCGAAGAGAACCTCTTCATCTCGTACCCGATGTTGCAGTATCAGCGCTACCGCGGCGAGTATCTGACCGATCCGAGTCGCTTCATCCAGGATATTCCCGAGGACGTGCTGGAGCCGGTCGAGCTCGTCGAGGAAGACGCGCCGAGCGAACTCGGCGCGCCCGAGGAGGTCCGCCAACTCTCCGACGGACAGCAGGCCTCGCAGCGCGAATCCGGCGACGCAGCCTCTTCGTTCCGTGATGACCTGCCCGACGACGGGCTCCCGTTCTGAATGGACTCCCATCGAGAGGTGCCATGGCCAACGTGAATGACATGCGATCGCCGGTACCGGCCGAGGATGCGCCGGTGTGCATCAAGCGCATCGGGCTGGGTCAGCTGAGCATCATCCGCGGGCTCAACCGGACGATCTTTGAGGAGGAGCGCATCATCAACACATTCGACCGCGATGATCTGCTGATGTTGCTTGCCGTCGCGCGCGGTGAACCGGCGGGGTTCAAGATTGGCTATCGCCTCAAGCCGGGGACATACTACAGCGCAAAGGGCGGCGTGCTGCCGGCCTACCGGCGCCAGGGCATCGCGCGGGCACTCCTCTACGACATGCTCGGTTACGTGCGCGAGAGCGGCTATCGGCGGTTCGTCTACGACACGTTCCCGAACAAGCATCCGGGGATGACAGTGCTGGGGCTGGACGAAGGTTTTGCAGTGGTTGATGCCGGCTTCAGCCCGCAGTACAATGACTACCGGCTTCGCTTCGAGCGCACCTTCCACTGAATGCAACCTTTCGGCGGGTCGGATAGTCTGTAACCATCGGGGCGGATGCTTCGTTGTATGCATGATGATCGGCGCGGCCCCGCGCCACCGGCATCATCGTGAACCCGACTTTTCTCACGCAACCGCGACGTACCGTGCGATTTCTTTTCGAGATACTTGAGGGGTTGCGGATTGCTGGGCGCGCGATCTGGGTCAACAAGATGCGCTCGGTGCTCACTACGCTGGGTATCATCATCGGGATCGCCTCGGTGACGGGCATGGCGACGGTCATCAACGGCATCGACCGGCAGTTCGAGCAGACGCTCTCCGAGTTTGGCGCCGATGTGCTGTACGTGCGCCGCTGGCCGCTGGCAGGAGGGCCCGGCACCAAGTGGTGGGAGTACATCAACCGGCCCCGCATCGAAGCCGATCTGGCCGAAGTCATCGACCAGCGCTCGACGTACGCCACGGCGGCTATGCCGACGACGCGGACGAGCCGCACGGTGAGCTATCGGAGTACGACGCTTACGGGCGTCATCGTCAACGGCGTGGGCGGCAACTATCCGCGCATTCGCGATCCCGATCTGGCGCAGGGCCGCTTCTTCAGTGCGGTCGAAGCCCGCAGTGCCGACAACGTGGTCGTGATCGGGGCGACGGTGGCGAGCGAGTTGTTTCCGGTGGAGCAGGCGCTCGGCAAGACGATCAAGGTGGGCGGACGCCGGTTTCGCGTCATCGGCGTGCAGGCCAAGCAGGGCAGCGGCGCCGAGGGCGGCTCCTCGGCCGATAATCAGGTCAAAATTCCCTTCGAGACGTTCACCAAACTCTTCGGCTCGCAGCGGCGCAGCATCGATATCGAGGTGAAGGTAGCATCGGTGGAGTTGATGAACCGCGCTGCAGACGAGATTACCGGCATCGTGCGGGTGGCACGCGGGCTCGACGCGATGGAAGCGAACAATTTCGAGGTGGCCAGCCAGGATGACGTGCGCCAGCAGTTTGCTCCGGTCAAGTTCGCCATTTACGGCGTGGGGATCTTCCTGACGGCGCTGGCGCTCTTGGTGGGCGGTATCGGCGTGATGAACATTATGTTTGTCTCGGTGAAAGAGCGCACGAAAGAGATTGGCATCCGCAAAGCGGTGGGGGCGAAGCGGCACACAATCCTGCTGCAATTCCTGATCGAATCGATCATCGTCTGCCTGATCGGCGGGGTGATTGGCGTAGCCATCTCGGCCGGATTGACGACGGTGCTGACGAGCCTCATCGGGTTCCAGGCATTTCTGCCGCTCAGTACAGTGGCGCTGGCATTTGGCATCTGTACGGGCGTGGGGGTCATCTTCGGGTTGGCCCCGGCGTGGCAGGCCGCCCAGGCCGATCCGATTGTGGCGCTGCGCTACGAGTGAGTTCCATGTTTTGAGTGCAGGGTTCTGAGTTCGGAGTTCTGAGTTTTGACGGTAACAGGTGATTGTGGACTATGAATGTGTTGGAAGCTTTTCGGATGGCCTGGGAGGCGCTGCGGGCGAATAAGCTGCGCTCCGGGCTGACCCTGCTGGGCATGGTGATCGGCGTGTTTGCGATTATCGCGTCGGTTACGGCGGTGAAGGTGATCGACGTCTATTTTCAGGAGTCGCTGCAGCTCTTTAGCTCGACGACCTTCACCGTCTCCAAAGACCCGGTCGTGCGCACGGGGCGGTGGCGCGACCGCCAGCGGCCCAACATCACGTACGACCAGGTGCGGCGGCTGGCGCGCGGCGTTTCATATCCGGTGAGCCCGCAGGAGTTTTTCGGGGTGGATGTGATGAAGTACAAAGACCGCGAGACCGAGCCGAACATCCGCATTATCGGCACCAATCAGCATTTTCTCGGAAACTTTAGTTATCAGGTCAAGGAAGGGCGCGGCTTTCTGGAGTCCGATATCCGATACGCGCGGCCGGTGACCGTCATCTCGCCCGATGTGGCCGAGGTGCTCTTTCCCAACGAAACGGCGCTTGGCAAAGAGGTGCGGATCGAGGGCAGCCGCTACGAGGTCGTCGGTGTGCTGGAGTCGAAGGGCAGCTTCCTCGGGCAGAGCTTCGACCAGCGCATGTTTGCCCCCATCACGCGGCTGTTCAACGTCTATGGCCAGCCGCAGCGCGACATCGGCATGGTGAGCGTGCGCGCGGCGAGCGTCCGCGCTGTGCCCGATGCGATGGACGAGGTCATCGGACGGCTTCGGGTGATTCGCAAGGTACCGCCGGGCGAAGAGAATAACTTTGAGGTTGACACCAACGATTCGGTGCAGAGCACCTTTGAGAGCTTTACGACCACGCTCACGATGGGCGGCGCGGGCATCGGGCTGATTGCGCTGGTGGCCGCGGGCATCGGCATTATGAACATCATGCTCGTCTCCGTCACCGAGCGTACGCGCGAGATCGGCATCCGCAAGTCGGTCGGCGCGAAGAAGGGCGACATCATGCGGCAGTTCTTGCTGGAGGCGGTCTACCTGTGCCAGTTCGGCGGGCTGATCGGGATTGCGCTGGGAGCGGGGTTCGGCAATCTGGTTGCGGTTTACTTCGACATCAGCGCGGCCTTCCCGTGGGGCTGGGCGCTCGGCGGCGTGGGGGCGATGGTGGTCATCGCGCTGGCGTTCGGCGGCTATCCGGCTTACAAAGCCGCCCGCCTCGACCCGATCGAGTCGCTGCGCTACGAGTGATGCGTGGCGCGTGCCACGTTCTGAGTTTCGGGCTGTGCGTCGGGGCGGTTGGGTTCTGGATAAGGGGTTGACAGTCCGCCCTCCAAGGTGCAGATTCAGAGCGGTCTATCCTACACGCTGAACCCAGAACGCTGAACCCAGAACGCTGAACCCAGAACGCTGAACCCAGAACGCACCACTGATGAACCAAACCAATGCAGCGAAGCAGGCAGCGGGTCAGCGCGGAGCCGCGCTCGTCGAGGACGGCATGACGATTGGTCTCGGCACGGGATCGACGACAGCGTACGCGCTGGAGGCCCTCGGTGAGCGCATCTGTGCCGAAGGGCTGGCGGTGCGCGGTGTGGCGACCTCGTATGCGGCCGAGCAGCTTGCCCGCCAGCACGGTATTCCCCTGACGACGTTTGACGCCGTCGATCGCCTCGATCTGGCCCTCGATGGGGCCGACGAGGTCGATCCATCGCTCGATCTCATCAAAGGCCGAGGTGCGGCCCACACCCGCGAGAAAATCGTCGCGAATCAGGCGGATCGATTCGTCGTCCTTGCCGATCCGACGAAGCGTGTCGAGCAGCTGGGCGCCGAGATGCCAGTACCCGTCGAAGTCGTACCGATGGCTGCGCCGACGGTGACGCGCGCGCTGCGTTCTTGGGGCGCCGCGCCCAAGCTGCGCATGGGGAAGCGCAAGGACGGCCCCGTCATCACCGATCAGGGCCTCTGGGTGATTGATGCCCACTTCGACGGCCTCGATGATCCGCACGAGCTCAACCGGCGGCTCAACGCCCAGCCCGGCGTGCTCGATCACGGCCTTTTCCTCGACCGCGCTACCGATGTACTCATCGGCCAGCCCGATGGTACCGTCGAGCATCTATCGCGGTAACCCGAATCGATTTTATCTTGTGGTTCCGGTATCCCGTATGGAACATTGGACCGTAGAGACGCGCCGCTGCGCTTTTGCTCCCCCTATCAGGAAAGCCCCATCCAGCCGGTTCGGGACTCCCTGTACTCGGCTCAAGACAGTCGGGCGCTCATAGAAAAGGCGCGCACCCGGGGGCGGATGCGCGCCTTTGCGCGTCATGAAGCGAAGTGAGGCGAAGCCGATGTTACCGGAGGCGGAAGGTGACCGGCAGCGACATCTGAACCTTCACGGCCTGGCCGCGCTGCTTACCCGGTTTGAACTTCATCTGTTTGACGGCGCGGATAGCTTCTTGGTCGAGGAGTTTGTGCACGCCACGTGTCACGCGCGGGTTCTGCACGTTGCCGTTTTCATCCACCACGAACTGGACGAACACACGACCTTCGATGCCCGCTTTCTTCGCGAATTCGGGATAGCTTACTTCACTCTGAAGCGCCTTCATACCGCCGATGAGTTCAGGCTTCTCCTCAACGACGATGAAGACTTCCTGCTCTTCTTCTTCCTCCTCTTCGGGCGGCGGAGGCGGAGGCTGGTTGTTCTGCATGGGCTCGTCGAGGTCGAGCGAGGCGTCGAGATCGAGCGCTTCGTCCTCAATTACCTCGTCGTTGGGGACCTCAACCGGGACCGGCGGGCGCGGGGGAGGGGGCGGTTTCACTTCCTGCTTGGTCTGCTGCACCTCCTCCATTTCTACAACTTCCTGCTCCTCCATCTGAACTTGGAAGGTGTTACTTTTCTGGAGGTTGACGCGGAACGCCAAGATCAGCAGGAGAAGGGAAACGACTAATCCGATCTCGATGTAAATCGGATACCGTTTCCGTAAGTTGGCATCATCGTTTTTGCGAACAGGCATGACGATTCGGGCTGGTCAGAGTATGATAGCGCGGGGCCTCACTTCGAGGGCCACGATGAATAATTACTAAGGATGGAACCGATGAGTTTCAAGCGGCCCGCTGCGACGGTGTTTCGCGCGGAGTCGGTGGGTGGCGCCAGTAAAAGAACAGCAGCGCCGTGGTGAGCCCCAGCGTGTTGGCCAGGGCGTCGTATGGTTCGGCCGACCGATAGGGCAGGGAGTCCTGATACACCTCGGCCAGCACGGAGAGGGCGACGCCCACCCCAAAGATGAGGGCGGCCCGTCGGTGAGAGGTCGCTTTCCGGGCCGGTGCGCGCGAGGGGTGCAGCGCATGCATCCAGAGAAAGCCGAAGCCGCAAAACAGCCCGAAGTGCGCCAGCTTATCCCAGCCGAGAACCGTCGTCGAAACCGGAAAGTTGGGCGTGGGAATCGAGTACGCGAGAGCGATGCCAAGCGTCCACAGAATCGCCAGAATGCGGTAGTGCGTCGTCGTCATGAGGCGAAACGGTGGTGCAAAACGGCAGGAAGCGTGTCGATCAGATCGGGGGCTTGCATCGTGCGGGCGTCGCTGTGGGCGGCGTAGTGATCGGCGGCGGCGCCACCGATGTGCAGTGCGCTCATTGCCGCGCGCTCGGGGGAGAGCCCCTGTGCCAGCAGCCCGGCACACAGACCGGCAAGCACGTCGCCCGTTCCCGCCGACGCCAGCGCCGGGTTGCCCGTACCGTTGATGAATACCCGCCCATCCGGGCACCCGATGAGGCTCGGCATGCCTTTTAGGAGGAGCACGCTATTCCAGCGCTGCGCGTAGGCGCGGACCCCGTCGATCCGGTCGGAGAGGTCGGCGGAGCCGTCCGCCAATCGTTGGAACTCGCCTTCGTGCGGCGTCAGGATCCAGCGGCCGTCGGCATGCGTGGTGAGGTCGTCGATGAAGCCAGCGAGGGCGTTGAGTCCATCCGCGTCGATGACGGCCGGGTGCTTCGTTTTCCGCAGTAGATGCCGCACGAACCGCTGCGTGTCGTCCGCGCGGCCGAGGCCGGGGCCGACGAGCAGCGCCTCCGCTTTGTCGAGCGAATCGGAGAGCGCGCCGAGCGCACGTTTCGGGTGGATGCCCGTCTCATCGGCCGGGAGCCCGATCGTGGGGATCGCCGTCATCTTCCCGGCGAGGATCGGCTGGACGGATTGGGGACACGCGCAAGCGACGTATCCGGCGCCGATGCGGGCGGCGGCGCGGCTGGCCATCACGGGCGCTCCGGTGTAGCCCGGCGCCCCGCCCACGACGAGCGCCATTCCCACGCTGTACTTGTAGGCATCGTGTGCGCGCACTGGTAGATCGGCGCGGACGGCGGCGTCGGTCGTCAATCGGGCGCAGCCGGGTTGGGTAGCCGCGTCGTCGAGCACAAATTCGGGTATGCCGATGTCGATCACATCGATGCTCCCGCTCAGCCGCGGCCCCGCGCCGATGAGCAGCCCGGCTTTGAGCGCGGCCATCGTGACGGTATGATCAGCGTTGACGGCATCGCCAAGCACGGCGCCGGTGTCGCTGTGTAGGCCGGTGGGTACGTCGAGTGCAGCGACGGGCGTGGGCTGCTCATTCAGCCAGCCGACGACGCTGCGGACCGGTTCGCGGAGGGCGCTCGTGAGGCCGGTGCCCAGCAGCGCGTCGACGTACAGCGCGGGATGGAGGCGCTCGGTCCACTCGGTGAGCGCGTCGAGGTGTTCAAATTCGTGAAGAGTGAGCCGTCCGCTCGTGTCTCGTTTCGTCAGTTGTTGCAGCAGCGCGATGTTCTGCGCGGGGTCGTCGCGGAGGTTCTCTGGCGGACTCATCAGCAGGACGTGGACGCGGGCGCCAGCGGCGACGAGGCGCCGGGCGACGACGAGCCCATCCCCGCCGTTGTTGCCCTTGCCGCAGCAGATGACGATGGGTTTGTCTTCCAGCGGCCCGAAACGCTCAAGGACCGACTCCGCCGCGCCGCGCCCGGCCGATTCCATCAATGTGAAGCTGGGGAGGCCGTACGTGTCGATCGTGTAGGCGTCGGCGCCGCGCATGGCGTCGGCGGTGAGGACGGGGGGGAGCGGGGCGTGAAAGGAGGGGTAGGTGAGCGCAGCGGAGGCGGGAGGAGCGGTCATCGGAGCGGGGCGTTGGGGATGCGAAGCGTGTCGTCGAGCACATTATCCCAACGAGGACGATTGTCAATCGTGCCCGCGCTCCAGATGAGGGGCTCGGGTGGGCGGTAGGGCCGGAGTTGGCCGGGATCCCAGCGGCCGTTTTCGTTGCGGTCGGCGAAGGCGCGAAAGCGGAAGGTGCCTTCCGGCAGATCGGTGAACGTGAACGCCCCCGCGGTGTCGGTGGCGGCCTGCTGCGGCTGGAAGCGTCCCGAGTCGACCATGATAACTTCGGCAATGAAGGGGGCTGAATTGTTGGCCTCGCTGGCCGACGAATCGGCCCAGGTGATGGTGCCGCTGAGACGGCCGCGCTGCCGATTGGGCAGGCGCTGGATGCGATGGGTGAACGTCGTATCGGGCCGGTCGACCAGCGATCCATCGAGGCGCAGCGTGAGTTGCTGTCCGGCGTCGAGCGGCGGAGTGAACGCGAGCTGATACGTGACGCCGTCGGGCGAAGACAGCGCAAAAGGGCGCGCCGTGGTATCCGGATGCTGGACGGTTAGCCGGGTGCGCAGCGCCGCCGTGTCCACCGGCTGATTGAAGCGCAGGCCCGGTGTTTCCTGCGGCCAGAGGGTGTGGAGGCCCGTCGTATCCGGTGTGAGGCCGTCCGGCGTGAACGTGCGGAAGCGCGTCTGAAGCGTGTCGGATGTGGCGAGGGCGACGAAGCGGGTGGTGTCGGCAGGGGCGGGCATGCCTGTGGTGTCGGTGGCGGCCCCGGCAGGCATCAGCAGGCGGTGGACATTTGCCTGCATGGGAGCGGTGCGCAGGACGAGCGCGGTGCCGTCGCCCGGGCGCTGGTAGAGCGCGTCGATGCTTACCGGCTCGCTCCGCACCGAGTCGCGCAAGATCCAGTTCTCCGGCGTGAGGCGAGCGAGGCGGACGGGCTCATTGAAGCGCAGTGCCACCCGCCGATCCGATTGCGGTTGGGCGCGGTTGAGCGTAGGTGGTGTGGTGTCGCGGGCGGCCAGGATCCACGGGGCGGGGGGCGTCGTCGCCTGGCTGTCGGCAGAAATGAGGGGAGTGGGCGGGACGCCGACGGGCTCGCCGGGGTCACGGCGGCGGTTGCGGTTGTTATCGCGCAGGGCCACTACGAAATACGGCTGCTCGCGCAGATACTCGAACGTAAACGTGCCATCCTGGCCGGTTTGCGTCCGGTAGTCGGGCTGATTGGGCAGCGTGTCGGGGACGGTGCGTGCGGCGTAGGCATACACGTCAACGCCGTCTTGCACGCGCCCGCTCGCCGCAGCGCGCACGGTGCCGCGAATCTGGCCCCGGTTGATCGTGGAGCCGGTCGAAAAGGCGATCGTAATGGGTTTGTTGAGCTGGACGCCGTGGTTGTCGCGCAGGTTGGTGTCGAGTGTGAGGATGTACGTCATGCTGTCGCGCAGCGCGGTAGGAAAGCCAATCTCCACCTCACGGCCGCTCCAGTCGATCTCCAGCCGCCGCTCGAATTGGGGCGTTACCGAGAGCGCCTGCGGAAATGAGCCCTGGTCGATGTACTCCGAAAAAGCGATCGTGACGGATTGGCGCTCGACGTTGACGGCGCCGTCGGCGGGTTGCGACCGGGTGATGGAGGGCGGCGTCTGATCGCGCGGGCCGCCGCTCGGTGGAATCGGGTTGGCGCACGAGAGGAAGAGGGTAAGGGGGAAGAGGGAAAGGAGAAGTGTGAGGAACGAATGGGGGAGAGGAGTAAAGCTGTCCCGGTTCATCGATGGCTCCCCTCCAACTCTTCCACCTACCTATTCACCTGTTCCCAGTCGTTATGCGTAGATCCCGCGCATACGCAGGGCATCGGCGACTTTGCGGACGGCCATGACGTAGGCGCCGATGCGGAGCGACACATCGTGTTTCTGGGCCGTGGCGAAGACGCGGTCGAAAGCTTCGCGCATCGTGCGGTCGAGGCGCCGGTTGACGCGGTCGAGCGTCCAGAAGTAGCCCTGGCGGTCTTGTACCCACTCGAAGTAGGACACGGTGACGCCGCCGGCATTAGCGAGGATATCGGGAATGACGAGCGTGCCTTTTTCCTGCAGGATCGAATCGGCTGCGGGCGTGGTGGGGCCGTTGGCGCCCTCGGCGATGATTTTGGCCTGCACGTTGGGGGCGTTATCGCGGGTGATCTGGTCTTCTTTTGCGGCGGGCACGAGCACATCGACATCGAGCGTGAGCAGCTCGTCGTTACTGATGAACTCGGCGTTGGGGTAGCCCTCCAAGGTGCCATCATTCGAGCCCACGTAGTCGAGCAGCTCGCGGATGTTGAGGCCCTCGGCGTTGTAGTAGCCGCCCGTGACGTCGCTGACGGCGACGATGGTGGCGCCCTGCTCGCTCAGCAGCTTGGCCGCGATGGAGCCGACGTTGCCGAAGCCCTGCACGGCCACGGTGGATTGCGAAGGCGTCATGCCGAGGCGGTCCATCGCGGCGAGCGTAACGGTCATGACGCCGCGCCCGGTCGCTTCCTTGCGCCCCTCCGATCCGCCCAGCTCCACCGGCTTGCCGGTGACCACGGCGTTCTCGGTGCGGCGCGAGTGCATCGAGTAGGTATCCAGAATCCATGCCATGATCTGCTCATTCGTGTTCATGTCCGGCGCGGGAATGTCGCGGTCGGGCCCGAACACGTCCTTGAGGTCGGCCGTGTAGCGGCGGGTCAGGCGCTCCAGTTCGCCGGGGCTCATCTCCTTCGGGTTGCAAATGACGCCGCCTTTCGCCCCGCCAAACGGCACATCGACCACTGCGCACTTCCACGTCATCCAGGCCGCAAGCGCTTTCACTTCGTTGAGTGAGACATCCGGCGCGTAGCGGATGCCGCCCTTGCTGGGGCCGAGTACGTTGTTGTGGATCACCCGATACCCCTCGTAGACGCGCATTCGGCCGCTGTCCATCACGACGGGGATCGAGGTGATGTGCACGCGAGCCGGGCGCGAGAGGTACTCGTAGAAGCCGGGGTCGAGCTCCAGAATCTGGGCCGCGATGTCGAAGCGTTCCACCATTGCCTGGAACGGGTTGTCCTGGTCGGAGATAGGGGCCGGCTCCCGGTAGACAGCACGGTCGTACACGTTGCGTTTAAAAGGCATGGGCGTCGAGCAATTAACAGCAGAACATGTAGTGAATAAGACAAGCATGCGCGGCCCGGAACGCAAGCAGGGCGCGATCCGCAGGGAGGGGGGGCGAGGGAGAACGCCGGCCAAGCCGCATCAGGCAACTGCCACGCCACATCTGAAGGTTCGTTCCAGTCGGTTTGTTGGACTACACGTGAACTTTGCGCACGTGCAGGCTGCATTTCCGGATGCCGTCGCCTACGTTGAGGGGCCCGTCCGCTGCTCATCCGTCTGTCCCCCTTTGGTATGGCCCATCTGACGAACCGGCGCCAGAAAGAGATTGCCTCCCTCACGCAGCGCAAGTACCGCAAGCGCCTCGGGCAGACGCTCGTGGAGGGGCGGCGGGGCGTGGAGGCCGCGCTGGATGCCGCGGCGCCGCTCACGGAGCTGATCGTTGCCGCATCGGTGGAGCACGAGCCGGCGGTGCAGTCGCTGCGCGACCGAACTTCAGCTCCCGTTTACGTTGTGCCGGATCGGACCCTGGAGCGGCTCTCGGATGTGCGTACGAGCCAGGGCGTGCTCGCGGTGGCGGAACGGGGGTACGTCGGCGCCGATGAGCTGCTGGCCGGGCTGGGAGTGGACTCGACCGTGCTGGTGCTCGACCGCGTGCAGGATCCCGGCAACGTGGGCACCATCCTGCGCACAGCGGCGTGGTTCGGCGCGGATGCGCTGGTTGCCGGATCGGGCACGGCGGGCCTCTACGGTCCCAAAGTGATGCGCGCTGCGGCCGGCGGTCACTGGGACCTCGATCTGCTGCGCGCGTCCGACCTGCCGGAGCTGCTCCGGCGCATCCAGCAGGCGGGCCTCGCCCTCTACGGGGCCGACCTGCAGGGCGTGCGCGCCGAGCGATGGGCGCCGCCACGGCCCTCGGGACTCATCCTTGGCAGCGAGGCGCATGGTCTCAGCGCCGCCGTCGGGGCGCTACTCGATGCGACCGTCGCCATCCCCGGCGCGCCTACCCGCCGCGGGGCCGAGTCGCTCAACGTGGCCGTAGCCGCGGGCATCCTCGTCTACGAATGGATCGGGTCGGCCTAAGGGCCGGTTCCCAATGCGTCGAATTTTTGGTGCTGCAGCCGGACGGTTCAAAAAGGTGCTGCGTCTTTCGTATACTGGGATGTTGGGCGGTCCCATCGAGCTCATCCTCCAATCAACTCGTCGCACATAACACCAATCATTTATGGAAATTCCCGCATTGCAAGGGCTGGCAGTCGAGCGGGGGCTGATGACTATGGAGCAGCGACTGCCGAAGCGCGACAAGCACGAAGCGCTGAAAATTGGCGTGCCGCGTGAACTCGTCAACGAGGAGCGGCGCGTGGCGCTGGCACCTACCGGGGTGGGCACGCTCGTCGCCAACGGCCATCGCGTCTTCGTCCAGGAAGATGCCGGCGCGCAGGCGCACTTTCGCAACGACGAGTACATGGACGCTGGCGCCGACGTGGTCGGCAGCGCCGAAGACCTCTATGGCGAGAGCGAACTGATCGTTAAGGTGGGACCGCCCGATGAGGCCGAGTTGGATTTCCTGCAGGAGAAGCAGGTGCTCATCTCGGCGCTGAACCTGGGCGGTACGACGCCCGATTTCCTCCGTCAGCTGATGGATCTGCGTATCACTGGCATCGGCTTCGAGTTCATCCGCGACACCGATGGCACGCTGCCGCTCGTGCGCATGATGCACGAGATCACTGGCACGATGGCGATCCAGATTGCCGGGCAGTACCTCGAAAGCAACGAGGGCGGCAAGGGCGTCATCCTCGGCGGCATCTCCGGCGTACCGCCCGCTACGGTGGTGATCCTCGGCGCCGGGGTCGTCGGCGAGTGGGCGGCGCGCACGGCGCTGGGCTTCGGCGCGCACGTCATCGTGCTCGACACCGACCTCGGCCCGCTGCGCTCGCTGGAGCACTACCTCGACCGCCGCATCACCACGGCCATGGCGAGCGACCACTACATCCGGCAGGCCGTGCGCTCGGCGGACGTGGTGATCGGAGCCATGATGAGCGACGGCCAGCGATCGCCCATGCTCGTTACCGAAGACATGGTGGCCGATATGACGGCGGGCGCAGTGATTGTCGATGCCGTCATGGACCAGGGCGGATGCATCGAAACGAGCCGGCCTACGACGCACTCCGAGCCCGTCTATCGCAAGCACGACGTCATCCACTACTGCGTGCCGAACATGCCCTCGAACGTGGCGCGGACGGCCAGCTATGCGCTCACGCACGTGCTGGTCCCGTATCTCATCCGCATCGGTGAGGCCGGGTCGATCAACGAGGCGCTCTGGCACGACGAGGGCCTGCGCAACGGCACGTACGTCTACCGCAAGCACCTCACGAAGAAGAGCCTCGCGACGATGTTCGGCATGGCCTATCGCGATATCGAACTGCTGATTGCCTCGGGCATCTGAGCCATTGAGTGGAGCCATTGAGTCATGGCACGTGAGTCATGGCACGAATCGCCAGCGTGCACGAGTATGAGCTGAAGCCGGACGCCGACCCCGAGGCGTTCGAGGCGGCCGTGCAGTCGGCCCGCGAGTGCGGACTGCTCGATCTGCCGGGGCTCGTCGATTACTATCTGCTGAAGGGCATCAAAGGCGCCCGGGCGGATCGCTACGCCGCCATCTGGATCTACGCCAGCGCGGAGGCGTGGGGGGCGCTCTGGGGCCCGCCGGACGATCCGCTCGACAAAGCCGACTATCCGGAGCGCTGGCAAATCTGGGAGGACGAGGTCTTGGCGCCGCACCTCGGCACCGATCCCGATGCCATCCGCTTCACCTCGTATCGCGACCTCGGCGACACCGCGTAAAACGCCCTTCCCTTTCCACGGCGCATGCTGTACCTTGGGGCTGCACGTATTCGTTCACCGCTCCATGCTTACCATGCTACGCCGCTTTGTATTTCTGCTCCTCGTCGCCGGGCTGTGCACTGCCAGCACCACGGCTGTTGCCCAGAAGCAACCGCTCGACCACGAGGATTACGACCGATGGAAGGAAATCGACGACGAGGCGATCTCGGACAATGGGCAGTGGGCACTGTTTACCGTAGCGCCTCCCAAGGGCGATAGCGAGCTACGCGTGAAGGGGCTTTCGTCCGACCAGCAGTACGCCATCGCCCGGGGCGAGAACCCGCAGTTCACCGCAGACAGCCGGTTCATCGCCTTCCTGATTGCGCCGCCGTTCGATTCGACGCGCCAGGCCCGCCTGGACGATGTGCCGCCCCCGAAGCGCCCGAAAGACGCGCTCGGTCTGCTCGATCTACAATCGGGCGATGTCACGCGCATCGATCGGGTGCAGTCGTTCAAGCTGCCCGAGGAGGAACATGGCTGGATCGCGTACCACCGCGAGCCGCCCCAGCCCGATAGCGCCGAGGCCGAGGGCAACGGCGACGAATCCGAGGGCGCGCCGCTCGTCCTCCGCCGGATGAGCGACGGGCAGGAGTGGACGTACGAGCACGCCACGGCATACGCGTTCGCCGAAAACGGGCAGCTGCTCGCCTTCACCGTGGCCGACACTACCGGCAACGGCATCTACGCCGCGCAGCTCGGCGGCGACGCGCCGCAGGTGAAAACGCTTCACACGAGCGACGACGAATATCCGCAACTGGCGCTGGACGATGCTGGCACGCAGGTCGCGTTCCTCGCCGGGCCCGACAGCACCGACGTCCCGCACCACGACAATACGCTCTATCACTGGAGCGTCGGCGATGATGCGCCGCGAGCCGTAGCGCAGTCCGGCGCCCCCGCGCTGCCGGAGGGGTGGCTCGTCAGCGAGCAGGCCGATCTGGGCTTCTCCGACGAGGGGGCGCGCCTCTTCTTCGGCACGGCGCCCCCGCCGCCTCCGCCCGTCGATAAGGACAGTCTGCTGGAGGAGGAGCAAGTCGTGGTCGACATCTGGCACTGGGAAGATCCGTACCTCCAGCCGATGCAGAAAGAGCAGGCCGAGGAGCGGAAGGAGCAGACGTATCAGGCCGCCTATTTCGTGGAGGACGACCGGCTGTTGCAGCTGGCGACCGAGGACGTGCCCAACGTGAGCGTTGGGCGCGATGGGGAAGCGAACGTGGCGCTCGGCGTCACGAACCGCCCGTACCGCCAGCAGATGTCGTGGGATTGGCCGCCTGCTTACGACGCCTATCTTATCGACCTCGAAACCGGCGAACGCGAGCGCGTCCTGACAAAGGTACAGGATATCCCGGATCTCTCGCCCGATGCGCAGTACGTCGTCTGGTGGGACCGGAACGAGCGCGCGTGGAAGGGCCTCACGACCGATGTGTTTGCCGGGCAGTCCCGCGCCGAGATGACGCTCTCTGCAGGCATTCCGCACCCGGTCTTCGACCAGCGGCACGACCGCCCCTATCCGCCGGGGCCGTACGGCATCGCGGGCTGGACGGAGGACGACGCGCAGGTGCTCATCTACGATAAGCACGACATCTGGGCCGTCGATCCGATGGAAGCGAACACGGCGCGCGCCATCACCGAGGAACTCGGGCGCGACAACGACCTGCGCTTCCGGATGATCGATCTGACGCCCGACGAAGACGCCATCGACGCCGATGCGCCACTGATGCTCTCGGCGTTCAACCTCGAGACGAAAGCCGACGGTTTCTATCGTGATCAGGTCGATGGCACGGCGCAGCCCGCGCAGCTCATGATGATGGACCGGGTGTTCTCCTGGCCGCGCAAGGCCGACGACGCGGACCGGCTGCTGTACACGCGCGAAAGCTTTCAGGAATTCCCCGACCTGTGGGTCGCCGATCTCTCGTTCAGCGATCCGCAGAAGATCAGCACCGTCAACCCGCAGCAGAGCGAATATCGCTGGGGCACGGTGGAGCGGGTCGAGTGGACCTCGGTTAACGGCGATCCGCTGGAGGGGCTGCTCTACAAGCCCGAAGGCTTCGATCCGTCCAAGAAGTACCCGATGATGACGTACTTCTACGAGCAGTATGCCGACCGGCTGCACCACCACCACGCGCCGGCGGCGGGCCGCTCCGTCATCAACTTCACGTTCTACGCGAGCCGCGGCTACGTCGTCTTCGTGCCCAACATCCACTACGAGGAAGGCTACCCCGGCGAGAGTGCGATGCAGTCGGTGATGCCGGGCGTGACGAAGATTATCGATCGCGGCTACATCGACACCGAGAACATCGGCGTGCAGGGGCACAGTTGGGGCGGCTACCAGATCGCGTACATGGTGACAAAGACGGATCTGTTCGCTGCGGCCGAGGCCGGGGCGCCCGTCTCCAACATGATCAGCGCATACGGCGGAATCCGATGGGGTAGTGGGATGAGCCGCATGTTCCAGTACGAAGAGACGCAGAGCCGCATCGGCGGGACCCTGTGGGACATGCCGATGCGCTACATCAACAACTCGCCCATCTTCCAGGCCGACCGAATCAACACGCCGCTGATGATGATGCACAACGATCAGGACACGGCCGTGCCGTGGGAGCAGGGCATCGAGCTGTTCGTGGCGCTGCGGCGCCTCGGCAAGCCCGCGTGGCTCATCAACTACAACGACGCCCCGCACTGGCCCGTCACCCTCGCCGAAAAGCGCGACTGGACGAGGCGCATGCAGCAGTTTTTCGATCACTACCTGAAGGATGCGCCTGCGCCGCAGTGGTTGATGGAAGGCGTGCCCGCCGTGGAGAAGGGGCGTACGCTCGGGTTGGAGCCGGTGCCGACCGATCCGGGGCAGTGAGGAATGGCAAAGATCAGCAAGAAACTTACGCGTTGCGTAATACGTGATACATAACAGCGCTCGGCTATCTTCCGATGTGTCATGATCAGATCCTTTGCTGATTCAGAAACCGAAAAGGTATACAATCGGACCTACAGCAAGAAGTTGCCGGAAGATATACAACAGCGAGCTCGGCGTAAGCTCGTGATGATTGATGCGGCTGAAGAGCTGAACGATCTTCGCGTTCCGCCGGGCAATCGACTGGAGAAGCTACGAGGAGGTCGTGAGGGGCAGCACAGCATTCGGATTAACCGCCAGTGGCGGATTTGCTTTCGGTGGCGCGAAGGGGACGCCTACGATTTCGAGATCACCGACTATCACTGATCTGATCACAGGATTGACGGACGAATATGACTGCGAAAAAACTTCCCCCCGTTCATCCGGGCGAGATTCTCAAAGAGGAGTTTCTGGAGCCGTTGGAGCTTAGCCAAAACAAGCTGGCCCTGTCGATTCGCGTTCCCGCGCCGCGCATCAGTGAGATTGTGCAAGGCAAGCGATCCATTACGGCGGATACGGCACTTCGGCTGGGTCGCTTCTTTGGCACTACGCCACAGTTCTGGATGAACCTGCAGGGACGTTATGATCTGGAGACGGCCGAAGACGAGCTTGGCGACCAGTTGGAGCAGGATATCCGTCCTCTCGAGGAAGTAGCCTGACAGGCTTTTCCGACTCGTCTGGAGATGGTTCCAGTCGATCTGACGGTCATGACGGATTTCGACATCGACGTTCCGGCTCCGTGGCAGGCCATCGACTGGGTGCAACTGCGAGACGTCGTACTCGTCGTCGGCGCGACCGACACCGGCAAGAGCACCTTTGCCCGATCTCTGATCCGGCAGATGCAAGCCGGGGAAATGCGCGTCGGATGGCTTGACGGCGATCCGGGCCAGAGCGCACTGGGCCCACCCACGACGCTAACGCTGGCCGATCCGGCTGCTGATCCCGATGTGCTGCCGGACGGTTCGGTGCGCCACGTGTTCGTCGGGGCCGTCTCGCCGGTGGGGCACATGCTGCGCGTGGTCGTCGGCGCGCGGCGGCTGGTGGATGCGGCGAAGGAAGCCGATACCATTGTGTACGATACGACGGGCCTGGTCGACCCCAACCGCGGCGGCCTCTATCTCAAGCACGCCTTCGTCGACATATTGCAACCGAGCACCGTTGTCGCGTTGCAGCGCGACGATGAGTTGGAGCGTCTGCTGACGCCGTTGCGCCACGCCACCGCTCGTCGTTGCGCGTCGTGACGCTGGAGCCGTCTGAAGCCGTCGAAGAGCGGAGCCAACACGCCCGCCAGGACTACCGCGCCCGCCGGTTCGAGTGCTACTTCGCCGACGCCGAGTCGCTGACGCTGACGTGGCCGGAATATGCCGTCGTCCCGGCTTCACAGTTTGACCAAAACCGGCTCGTTGCGCTCGAAGATGCCGACGGATTTGCGCGCACCCTCGCGCTAATCAAAGCGGACCGTCGCGACCAATACGAGTTGACCCTGCACACCCCGCTCCGTAGTTTGGAAGGCGTCGAAACCATTCACGTTGGAGACGTGCAACTTGACCCCGAGACGTTTCGGGACCGGCGGCTGTCGAGGGTGTGATCTCCTGCGATTTAGTCAAGTACCAATAAGTGACGTATTTATGCGCGATTGATTGACCTGTAATGGAGTAATTGCTATGGGTGCCTTGAGCGTTCGCCTTCCCGATTCCCTGCACGAACAGGTGAGCTCGATTGCTAAGTGTGAGGGGATTTCCATGAGTCAGTTTGTGATGCTGGCGGTGGCCGAGAAAGTGACACGGCTCGATGCCAGTGCGCAATCGGTGTATCTGGAGGTACTGCGCAATCTCGGACGAGAAATCGCTGCTGAACAAGGCGTATCCTTGAAAGAGGCCGCCCGCGAGGTCTTAGACAAGGCTTCCGACCGCGAGCCGCTGGAAGAGGACCGGCTTCCTGCTGACGTGGAGTAAGTCCAGATGGAGAGCGGCGATGGGAGTGATCTACTATAACTATGAGGACCTCGGTGAACCCGAAGTTATATTCGAGGTGCAGCCGTGTCTTTGAGATAGACCGTTTTCTGAGTTAAAAGCACATCTATGTACCGATGCGATACATTTCTTGTGTGGTTGTGCTGACTATGATCTTTGCCGCGTTTGTCGGGGACGTTTGGGCACAGGAGGCCGTACCTGGCGATTCGATTGTCGTGAAGCAAAGCGGAAAGTTGCGAAGTGCTCCCGAGGGATTCGCTTCCGTTATCCATCGATTCCAGCGTGAAGATACTTTGGTTGTCCAAGAAACCACCGAGTATTACTACAAGGTTTCGCATCAGGGCACTTCGGGCTGGCTCTTCTTTAATGAGATAACGCCCTTTGCAGAATACCAAGAGGAGCAAAATCGCCGAGAGCGCGAACGTAAACACCTCAAAGCGCTGGCGCAAAAGCGTGAAGCCTACGAACAGTCACTCCGTGATAAGGGCTTTGGACTCATGCTGCTTCGCATGATCGACTCAAAGAACTCAGCGGATGGTGTCAGTGTGAGCATCCGGGTCAAAAACGTTGATCCGGATCGGACAATGAAATATCTGACATTCACGATGCAGCCATTCAATCCAGTAGGAGATCCGGTCAGAGGACGAACGCAAGACGAGTCGGTTAAGCAAGTTCGGGCTGTTGGTCCAGTCAAGCTCGGTGAGACTGGAGGGTGGACGTTTGAAAATGTGTGGTATGCGCCGTCGGCCAGTTGCGTTGAGCTGCAACGGGTAAAGGTGGAGTACATGGATGACAGCTCGTTTACGTATGTTGACGACTTGCATGAGATCGACGAGTATGCTGCCGGGGTCAATCTTGAAGGAGATTGTGCATACGACTCGTGAGCTCGAGTAAATTCATTTTCAGAAAAATGCGCGGCGCTGGAGTACGGGTATTTTGGTTATTGTTCTCGTAGACGGGTTTCTAATTAGTCTCGCAGGAGTATGCGAGGAGGCATTTACCTGAGACCCTCCGCTAATTTCGCCCCAAAGACGAGAAAATCAATACTCGTTCTTTCGCGGAAAGATACTTCATGACGCCCGGTTCCTGTTTTCGCCGGTTACTTCCTCTCTTGTTTCAACGCCCTTTCCATGATCAACTCCACCGCTACGTCCCCGCGCCACGTCCTGCAATCGGTCTTCGGCTACGACGACTTCCGCCCGCATCAAGAGGCCATCATCGAGCGCGTCGTCGACGGGGGCAGCGGGCTCGTGGTGATGCCGACGGGCGGCGGCAAGTCGCTCTGCTATCAGATTCCGGCGCTCGTGCGCGACGGCGTGGGCATCGTCGTTTCGCCGCTCATCGCGCTGATGAAAGATCAGGTCGAGGCGTTGCAGCAGCTCGGCATCCGGGCGGCGTACCTCAACTCGTCGCTCACCCGCGCCGAGCAGGCCGACGTCAAGCGCCAGCTCCGCGCCGGGGCGCTCGACCTGCTCTACGTCGCCCCCGAGCGGCTGATGATGCGCTCGTTCCTGCGGCAGCTCGATGGGGTGGATCTCGCGCTCATCGCCATCGATGAGGCGCACTGTATCTCCGAGTGGGGCCACGACTTCCGCCCGGAATACCTGCAACTGGCCGAGGTGCGCGACCGCTTCCCGCAGGTGCCGTGCCTTGCCGTCACCGCCACCGCCGATGCGCCGACGCGGCAGGCCATCCTGGAGCGGCTGCAGCTTCCGGAGGACGGGCTCGTCGTCGCCGGATTCGACCGGCCCAACATCCGCTACACCGTCGTGCCTAAGCGCAGCGCGAAGCAGCAGCTGTGGCGCTTCCTCCAGCAGAATCACCCCGACGGCGCCGGCATCGTCTACTGCCTCTCGCGCAAGCGCGTGGAGCAGACCGCCCGGTGGCTTGCCGACAAAGGCCGCGATGCGATTCCGTATCACGCCGGACTGGACGACGCCACGCGCCAGCAACATCAGGAGCGGTTCCTCCGTGAGGACGGCCTCATCGTGGTGGCGACGGTCGCCTTCGGCATGGGGATCGACAAGCCCGACGTGCGCTTCGTGGCGCATCTCGACGCGCCCAAGAGCCTTGAAGCCTACTACCAGGAAACGGGCCGCGCTGGGCGCGACGGTGAGCCGGCCGATGCATGGATGACGTACCGGCTCTCCGACATCGTGCGCCTGCGCAAGATCATGCAGGGCGAGGGCGAGCGTGCCGAGCACGAGTGGACGCAGCACCACAAGCTGAACGCGCTCTTCGGCTACTGCGAAACGACCGATTGCCGGCGCAAGGTGCTCCTCAATTACTTTGGTGAGGAGATGGACGGGGCACAGTGCGGCAACTGTAACAACTGCCTCAATCCTGTCGAGACGTGGGATGGCACGGTGCCCGCGCAGAAGGTGCTCTCGTGCGTGGCGCGGACCGAGCAGCGCTTCGGGGCGAGCTACATCACCAACGTCCTCCGCGGCGCCGACACGAAGAAGATCCGCCGCTTTGGGCACGACCAGCTCAGCACGTACGGCATTGGCGCAGAACGCAGTAAGAATGCGTGGCGCTCGGTGATCCGCCAGCTCGTGGCCAAAGGGCTGCTCCGGGTGGATGTATCCGGCTACGGTGCGCTGCAACTCACCGAAGCGTGCGGCCCCGTCCTCCGCGGCGAGCAGGCCGTCGAGTTTCGCCACGATCCGGCACCGAAGACGATCTCCACCACGAAGAAGGCCAGCCGCGACGATTTCGCCGGGGCGCCTGCCGATCAGGTGCTGTACGAGGCGCTCCGCCAGCGTCGCACCGATCTGGCCCGCGACCAGGAGGTGCCGCCGTACGTCATCTTCCACGACGCCACGCTGCGCGCCATGGTGGAGCACCGTCCGACGACGCCCGAGGCCTTTCGGCAGATCTCCGGCGTGGGCGACGTTAAGCTGGAGCGCTACGGCGAGGCATTTATGGAGGTCATCCAAACGGCTGAATCGGCCGATTAGGCACGCGGCCGCTCGTCGAGCGTATTCGTACTTCTCCGTTGCATTGGCTACGTTGCGGTCGTCCGCGGGCGCGTTGCATTCGCCAACAGATCCGCCATGAGCGTACTCTGGGCATCGGTGGCATTCGTTGGGGGGCTGGCCCTTGTCGTGTTCTTTGCCGAGCGGCTCGTCGAGGGTGCGGTGGGAACGTCGCTTCGGTTCGGCGTATCGGCTTTTCTGATCAGCGTCATTCTCATCGGATTCGACCCCGAGAACCTGGCGGTGGGTACGATGGCCGCGTACGACGGCGTGGCCGGGATTGCGCTCGGATCGGTGCTGGGAGCTGCTATGGTCGCGATCGCGCTGGCGTTTGGCATCACGGCGCTGCTGGCCCCGATGCGGTTTGCGCACGTCCCCCGGCGCGTGTTGCTCGTGCCTGTCGGGGCCGTGTTGCTGTTGGGCGGATTGATGGCCGACGGACAGCTGAGCCGTCCCGATGGTGCGCTCCTGTTAATGGCCTTCCTCGCGTCGATCGCATACCTGGCCTGGCTCGGGCGGCGCGGGCTGCGGATTCGCGCGACAGGTGAAGTCGCCGAGTCGCTCGATGAGGCCGAGGCGCGTACGCCCGCCCGATCATCGGTGGGGCTGCTCGCTGTTTCGCTTGCCGCCATCCTCATCGGGAGCGAACTGCTCGTGCGCGGGGCCGAAACGCTCATTGGTGCAATGGGCGTCACCGAGACGGTCTTCGGCATGACCACGCTGGCGCTGCTGGTCAGCATCGAAGAGCTGGCGCGCGAACTGCCGGCGGCGCTTCGGGGACGGCCCGACATCACCGTCGGCAACGTGATCGGCTCAATTCTGGCGTTTTTTCTGTGCAATGCCGGTCTCATCGCGCTCGTCCGGCCCGTGCCGGTATCCGATGCTGTGCTTCACTTTTATGGGCCGATGTGCGCTGGGACCGTGGCCGTCGTTACGCTGTTTATGCTACGCCACCATGTGCCCCGCTGGGCCGGGGGCGTGCTCGTGGTGCTGTACGCTGTCTTTTTCGCCGGTGCCTACCTGATCTGATTCCCCATTCTGCGCCCTGATGTCCATGCCTGCCGATTCCCTTTACGACGCCCAGTTTGCCGAATCCGACGACCGGCTGGAGGCGTACGCGGACCTCGTTGCGATCGTCAAGCAACTCCGCCGCGACTGCCCGTGGGACCGCGAGCAGACGCATGCATCCATCAAGCATCTGCTTATCGAGGAGGCGTACGAGGTCGTCGAGGCCATCGACGAGGAAGACTGGGAGGAGTTGAAGAAGGAGCTGGGCGACATTTTCATGCACGTGCTCTTTCACAGCAACATCGCCGAGGAGCGCGGCACGTTCACGCTCAAGGACATCATCGAAGCCGAGACGGACAAGATGGTCCGCCGCCATCCGCACGTCTTCGGGGATGCAGCGGCTGAGGATGCCGATTCCGTCGAGGCGAGCTGGGAGGAGATCAAGATGCAGGAGCGCGATGGGACAGACGAGCCGCGCTCGGTGCTCGACGGGGTGCCGACGCATCTGCCGGCGCTGCTCCGCGCGTATCGGATGCAGGAGAAGGCGGCCGGCGTCGGCTTCGATTTCCCCGAGCGCGAAGGCGCCTGGGAGAAGGTCGAAGAGGAGGCGCGTGAATTCCGCGAGACGGTGCGCGCCGGCGCCGATGCCGCGGCGAAGGAGGCCGAGTTCGGCGACGTGCTCTTCGCGCTCGTCAATTACGCCCGGCGTGCGGGCATCAATCCGGAAAATGCCCTGCGCCGCACGAACGACAAGTTCGTCCGCCGCTTCCAGCACATCGAGCGGCGCCTCGCCGAATCGAACCGCACGGTGGCCGACGTGGACCTCGCCGAGGCCGACGCGCTGTGGGACGAGGCCAAGGAAGTGGAGGCGGAGAATCGATGAGTCAAGGAAACGAGGCCTACGGATGGGAGGGCATCGGTCCTTCGTCTCGTCGACTCTTCGTCTCCGGTCGTCCCCTGTTCAGGCGGCTCGAGAAGTAGTCTTTCCCCCGGCAGTAGCCGGTGCACCATGATCGACCTCCCGCTCACCAATCCGGTGCTGGTCTTTGCCACGGTGATGCTCATCGTGCTGCTGGCGCCGCTCTTGTTTCGGCGCCTCGGCATTCCGGGCATCGTCGGGCTCATCGTGGCCGGGGCCGTCGTAGGGCCGAACGCGCTCGGGCTCCTGCAGCGGGGCGCGACGTTCGAGCTGCTCGGCACGGTCGGGCTGCTGTACCTCATGTTCACGGCCGGCCTCTCGCTCGACCTCAACCAGTTCGCGCGCTACAAGACGCGGAGCCTCGTCTTCGGCATGGCCTCGTTTCTGGTGCCGCTCGCGCTGGCGCTCGCGGCGGGGCGTTGGCTCCTCGGGTTCGACCTGGCCACGTCGCTGCTCGTCGGTTCCGTGGTCGGCTCGCACACGCTCCTGGCCTATCCGGTGGTCGCGCGCCTCGGGCTCGCGAAGAACCTGGCGGTGACGATGACGATGGGCGGCACGATGGTAACCGACCTCGTCTCGCTGCTCGTCCTGGCCGGCGTCTCGGCCTCGGTGGAAGGGGCGACGGGGCTCACGTTCTGGCTGCTCTTCGCGGGCCTCATCACGGCCTACGGCGTGGCCGTCTTCACCGGATTGCCGCGGCTCGGGCGCTGGTTTCTGCAGACGTTCCGTCGGCAGGCCGACATGGAGTTCGTCTTCCTCGTGGCCGTCGTGTTCGTGACGGCGTACGTGGCCGAACTCGTCTACCTGGCGCCCATCATCGGGGCGTTCATGGCCGGCATCGCACTCAACCGCCTCGTGCCCATGCAGAGCGCGCTCATGCTGCGCGTGCAGTTTGTGGGCGACGCGCTCTTTATTCCCTTCTTTCTCATCTCGGTCGGCATGCTCGTCGACGTCGCCGCGCTTGTGAGCGGAGGAAGGGTCTGGGGGCTGGCGCTGCTCTTCGCGGCCATGGTCTGGGTAGGCAAGTGGGTCGCCGCGCGCTTTGCGCAGGCGCTCTACGGCTACACGGCCGACGAGGGGTGGACGATCTTCGGCCTTTCGACGCCGCAGGCCGCCGCCACGCTCGCCGTCACGCTCGTAGGCTTCGAGATGGGCCTTTTCGACGAGGGCGTCGTCAACGCCGTGATCGTGATGATTCTCCTCACGTGCCTGGTCGGTCCCTGGTTCGTCGAGCGGTACGGCCGCCGCGTGGCCCTGCAGGAAGCGGAGCGGCCCTACGAGCCGTCCGACGCCCCGCAGCGCATTCTCGTGCCGCTGGCCAACCCCGAGACCGCCGAGGACATGATGGACCTGGCGATCCTTCTGCACGCCGAGACCTCGGAAGAGCCTATCTATCCGGCCACGATCGTGCGCGAGGGGGCGCCGGCGCAGGTGGCCAAGGGCGAGCGGCTGCTCGGCCGCGCCGTCGTGCATGCCGCCGCCTCGGACGTGTCGGTCGTCCCGATCACGCGCGTGGACCTGAACGTGGCAAGCGGCATCGTCCGCGCGATGAAGGAGGAGCGCATCTCGACGGTCGTCATCGGCTGGCACGGCAAGAGTTCGGCCAGCGAGTTCATCTTCGGCAGCGTCCTCGACCAGCTCCTCGAGGAGACGCGCGAGATGATCGTGGTGAGCAAGATCGAGCGGCCGCTGAACACGCACGAGCGGCTCCTGGTGGCCGTGCCGCCTTTTGCCGAGCGCGAGTCGGGCTTCGCCGGCGCCATGCGCGCGCTGAAGATTCTGGCCGACCGGGCCGGGATGGAGCTCGTCGTGCTGTCGACCCGTGCCGCCATCGCGCCCATCATGGCGTGCGTGGAGCAGACGGCGCCGCGCACGCCGGTGCGGGCGCATCCGGTGCCGCAGTGGAGCGCCCTCGTCGACGCCCTCGACGCGCTCGTGGAGCCTACCGACGCCCTCGTGCTGCTCAGCGAGCGCGAAGGATCGCTCGCGTGGCGGCCCAGCCTGAACCGCTTGCCGGGCCTCATCGCCCAGCGCTTCGACCGTAACACGTTCCTGACCGCCTACATGGCCGAGTTGCCGTTCGCCACGGTCGTCTCGGACACGGTCGACCGGCTGCACCCCGACACGCTCTACGGGGCCATCCGTGCCGGAGACGTGACCGTGGGTCTGGAGGAAGGGCCGATGGACGCAGTGCTGCGCCAAGTGCTGGTGCCGCTCGCCCGCGAAGCGCCGGACGCGGCCGAGCGGCTCGTGGCGGATCTCGGGCGGGTCGAGAGCGGCTACGCGCCCGAACTGCGTCCGGGCGTGGTGCTCTATCACGTTCACGCCGCGCAGCCGGAAGAGACGCGGCTGCTCGTCGGCGTCAGCCGCGCGGGGATCCGGCTGCCGCGCACCGCCCGGCCGGCGCACGTAGTGCTCGTCTTCGTCGGTGGGGCCGAGCTGTCGCCGGAGCAGTACCTCCAGCGCCTGTCGGTCGTCACCGAGCTCGTCGCTTCCGACGAGATGGTGGACGAACTGCGCCGGTGCACGTGCCCGGAGGCGGCACGGGACGTGCTGGTGGGTAGCCTGCGTGAGATGGAGGCGGTCCGGGCGTAGGGCGCGCGGACGACCGGTCGGGGACCGTATCATCCCGGTTACAACATCTCGGTGCGCCGGTCGTTATCTTCTCGTCAGGCAGATCGTAATTCTGCATGCCCTTCACGTCCTCGTCGGAGCATGTACACGGTGCTAGAGGCCATCGCTACGGGCAATCCGCCGCTGCGGCGTCCGCAGGAGGAGGCGGCGCGCTTCATGCAGCGCATCGAGAGCCTGCCGCGGCCGCTGCGCCAGCGCCTGCCGGCCATCTACGAGCGCTCGGCCATTGACTACCGCTACTCGTGCGTGGCGGACTACGGCCGTGAGGAGCCGGCGGCGTTCGACTTTTTCCCGAACGACTGGTCGCTCGAGCCGGCGCCTTCCACCGCGGCGCGCAACGCAAAGTACCGCAAGGCCGTGCTCCCGCTCGCCGAAGGCGTGGCCCGTAAGGCGCTCGCCGCCTCCCGCGTGGCGCCCGCCGACATCACGCACGTCGTCGCCGTGAGCTGCACCGGTTTCTTTGCGCCGGGGCTCGACATCGAACTCGTCAAGCGCCTGGATCTTCCGCCCACCACCGAGCGCACCTTCATCGGCTTTATGGGCTGCTATGCAGCCTTCAACGCGCTGCGGGTGGCCCACAGCTTCTGCCAGAGCCGGCCCGACGCGCGCGTGCTCGTCGTCTGCGCGGAGCTGTGCACGCTGCACTTTCAGACGAGCGGCACGCTCGAAGAGGTCGTTGTCAACTCGCTCTTCTCCGACGGCGCGGCGGCAGCCGTCCTCGCCGCGCGACCGGCCGAGGAGGCGGAAGGGCGGCTGGCGTACGTCGGCGGCCGCGCCCGTCTCGACGACGACTCGATGGAGGACATGACGTGGGACATCGGCGACACGGGCTTTCTGATGGGCCTTTCGTCGCGCGTGCCGGAGGTCATCGCCGGCCACCTGCCCGACTACCTCGACGAGCTGCTCGGCGCGCACGGCCTCGCGCAGGACGACGTGGACTTCTGGGCGCTTCACCCCGGTGGGCGTGCCATCCTCGACAAAACCGAAGCCGTGCTCGACCTGCCGGCGGAGGTGCTCTCGGACAGCCGTGAGGTGCTGCGCCGCTACGGCAACATGAGTTCGCCCACCATCCTCTTTATCCTGAAGCGGTTTCTGGACCGCCACTGCGCCGCACGCGCCCACGGCGGGGGCAGCGACCTGCGCCACGGCGTCGCCATGGCCTTCGGGCCCGGCCTCACGATCGAAGGCGCGCTGTTTCAGCAGGTGCGTGGAGAGAGGGAGAGTTGGAGAGAGGGAAAAGGGTGAAGTCGAATGTTTCGCTCTTCCCCCATTCCCTAATTCTCCCTTTCCCAATTCCCTTGTCTACATCGTCACAGCCGTGCCGGGTGGCGTAACAACATCGCGGGCGGGCGGATCGTCTTCTACAACCAAGCGCACCGAAGCGCTTCCGCCGTGTGGCGGCCCGGTCGGGCCGATCCGCCATCGCTACGCAACAACGAGCATCAAGGGGGAATTATGTTTTTTCGGACCAAGGAACTGCAGTACGAGGCCAAGCCCGAGCGGCCGGACCCGCTCTTCGCCAAGAAGCTCCAGGAAGTGCTGGGCGGGCAGTGGGGCGAGATGACCGTGATGATGAACTACCTGTTCCAGGGCTGGAATTGCCGCGCTCCGGACAAGTACCGCGACATGATTCTCGACATCGGCACCGAGGAGATCGCCCACGTCGAGATGCTCGCCACGATGATTGCGCGGCTCCTCGAGTCCTCGCCCGTGGAGGCGAAGGAAGAGGCGGCCAAGAACTCGTTTGTCGGCGCGATTATGGGCGACGGCGACATCGAGGACGTGATCCTCGCGGGCATGAACCCGCAGCACCTGATCGTGACGGGCCTCGGCGCGGCGCCGACCGACAGTGTCGGCTACCCGTGGACCTCGCGCTACATGGTCTCGAGCGGGAATCTGCTCTCCGACTTCCGCTTCAACGTGACGGCCGAGTCGCAGGGGCGCCAGCAGGTGTGCCGGCTCTACGAGATGACGGACGATCCGGGCGTGCGCGACATGCTCTCGTTCCTGATCGCCCGCGACACGATGCACCAGAACCAGTGGCTCGCCGCCATCGAGGAGCTGGAGGCCGACGGGCTCGAGTCGACGCCCGCGCCGCAGAGCTTCCCGCAGGAGCGCGAGAAGTTGGAGGTGGCCTACCAGTACTGGAACTGCTCCGAGGGCACCGAGAGCGCACAGGGCCGCTGGGCGAAGGGCCGGTCTATGGATGGCAAGGGCGAGATCGAGTACGTGCGCGACCCGAAGCCGATGGGCCCGGAGGCCAAGCTCGGCGAGATCGACCCGCGCGTACACAGCACTCCGCGCGAGCCGACAGCGCCCGTGGCGTCTGAATGACGAGTGCGTGGGCGCATGGGGGAGCGGGAGCGTGGGGACGTCCCCGCGCTCCCGCTACCTACCGCGCGAAGCCGTTTGCTTGCTGCACAACCTCGGGCTTGAGGCGGCCGACGATCCAGTGGTTCTCGAAGTCGTGGTCGGGATGGCTGAAGAAAAGCTCCCCCGTTTCGGGATCGACGGCAAAGAGTTGGGGCGTGTCCGTAATCTCGAAGAGCACCTCACCGTTCGGTGTGACGGCGGCGAGGTTCCATCTCAGTTGCATGCTGCTGACATTAATAAAATCGAAATATTGAATAAGTATTATATTGTTACCGATCCAGAAAATATCCGATATCCTTGAGTGTGTCTCTGCTAACCTGTTAATTCCCTCGATGGAAGTGGGGGGAGATGTAATTTCATTGAGGGTGCGAAAGTGGCGAAGAGGTACGTCGATTTCTCTGGTAAGGTTGCCATTCGAATCATAAAAGTACAGGCGAGGAAGAATGGCAAAGGATGCGACGATGTTGTTATAGTACGTGTCAGCAGTAGCAAGCTCTAAGATAGTAAAAAGATAGTTATCGTAGCTTCCAGGTGGGACCGGATGCGGGAAGAAGCTGTCTACTATTTTTCCTTCGGAGGGGAGAAAACGATGAAGCAATGGAGCGGCACCCGGTTTTCGTTGTCTCGCGCCAACAACAAGAATCTCCTCTCCTGGTAGGTCGTGAACCTGATATGTTTGTCCGGCCGTGACTCCAGGATAACTCTCGAGGTAATCGCCTTCTTCACTGAAAATAGAGATCCTCCTGGGTTGGGGAACAATAATTCGGTTTGAGTCGATCCGAAGCGCAGCATGTGGACGGTTAAGATCATTAGGTCCTTGTCCCTTCTGTCCAAAATACGTCCTTAGCTTGCCGGAGCGACTATATAAACGCACTTGGGACTCTTTTGTATCTGAAACTATAAATCCACCCTCAGGATCTATGCGGACTTCGGGCGATACAGTGAAAATGTTTTCTGGCTCCTCCAAGATAAGGGATTGGCTCCATATAATATAGTCATTTAACTTCTGGGAAAAAGAGTGTTTGGGAAAAATGATAATGGAAAGACAAAATAAAATAAAAAATTTTGTAGTTGGGTTGGGTAAGAGTATATATTGAGGGTTCTTTGATGTGTTTTGTCGGAGCTTGGTCATGGTATTGGGCGTAAACAGGCACAAAATACGTAACAAAAAGATAGGGGGATACCCCCCCTATCTTGTGTGTTCCTAGCCTTGAGCTTGCCGACTAGTATTGCAGTTCCTGAAGTTCCTGTTGGGGAGCGGGCGTAATGCAGCAGTATGGCTCGGCACACTGAGCGAAACAGTCGGGCCCGCTGGGGCCTATACCATACTGCTCGACTCCCATAGCTACAGGAGGTTCAGTGGCCAATGTAGACTGGGAGTTGGCTATACCAATTGCTAAGAAGGCAATCAATAGTATTGCGAGTAATGATGCTTTTAAGACTTTCGACATAATTCTCTCGCGGTTTGAGTGAGTAGAAATGAACGCGAAGAAGAATGAATGGGTGAAAACAGCAGATACGACCTTCCCCATTCACAGCAGAGCCATCACGTCCTCGATCTGGACGGGACGGCGCGTGTACGACCAGGATTTCACCAGCCGGTCGTTATCGAGAAGATGAAGCGCGGGCACAGGCGGATGGCCGAGCCATCGCTCGTACGCCCGGGCGTTCAACGGAAGCAGGCGGGCAGCGAGGCGCTCGCGCGTGAGGATGCGTTGGACATCGCTTCGCTCATGCTCCTCGTACCAGACGACCAGCGGAACGGCCTCGCCGTACCGTTGCTGGATGCGGCGTAGTACGTAGGCCGGTTGCTGACACGAGGCATAGGCGTCGCGTGTGATGACCCAAGCGAGCACCGGGCCCTCGTGCTCTCCGGCTCGCAAGGCGTCCGGTAACACACGGGGTGAAGAAGCGGACTCACCGGCGACGGCGAAGAGAAAACCGGCGAACAAGGCCGCGAGGATTCCCGAGAAGAGCAGTCCGTATGTAGACGTGAAACGGCGCAGCATCTTTCCTCTGCTTCCGTTTTCTAGGACCCACCGCCACCATAAGTGTGTTTTTTTTGTGAATCAAGGTTATATTGTTAAGGATGTGTTAATTTAGCATCTGTACCTTGAGCCTTCGGGGTGCGCGCGAACGGGTCCGCGCCGCGTCTCCCGCGATATAGCCGCGCAACGTGCTCGCGCCGGAGACGTCGTCTCGAGGCGGAGTCCCGGGACGAGCAGGCGTTAGATTCTGAGGACGATCCTCAATCCTCGTCACGCTCGGGACAGGCCGTTTACCCCGAGCCCTTCTCTACTTCGCAAGGCCCGGCGTGCGCTCCAAGAACTCGTCGTAGAGCTTCGTGTGGCGGCTCTCCAGGGGAATCTGGTAGCCGTCGATGAAGAGGTGAACGACGTCCGTCTTCGTCTCGAACGGATCGCCAGTCGCAGCGAAGAGGTTGGCCCGCTTGCCGACCTCCAGCGAGCCGACCTCGTCGCCGACGCCGAAGATGCGGGCGGGCACGATGGTGACGGCCCGTAGGGCCTCGTCCTTGCCCATGCCGTAGGCGGCCGCGAAGCCCGCGTGGTAGGGCAGGTTGCGCACGTTCTCGGCCTCGCCGGTGCGCAGGGCGACCTCGACGCCGGCCTGTTGCATCAGGCCGGCGTTGGCGTAGGCCTTGTCGTAGCGGTCCGACGCGCGCGAGGGGATCGAGAGGACCGGGCCGGCCAGGACGGGCACGCCGGCGGCCGCGATCTCGTCGGCCACGCGCCAGCCTTCGGCCGCGCCGCTCAGGATCACCTGGTCGAGCACGTCGCGCGCCTCGGCCCATTCGAGCGCCGAGGTAATGTCCTTCGCCCCGTCGGCCTTCAGCAGGATCGGCATCTCGCCGCGGACGACGGGCACGAGCGCCTGCATGGCCGGCGAGAACGCCGGCGCGCGGTGGCGGTCGGGGTCGGCCGCGTGGGCCGAGTCGATGCGGGCGTAGAGCACGGCCCGGTCCCACACCTCATCGAGCTTCTCGAGCGCCTCCTTCGCCTGCTTCTCGATCTCTTCTTCGGAGCGGCGATCCCAGGGGCCGCGGCGGCCGGTCGACGGGTAGTCGAGCACGACGGCCTCGAAGCCGCCGAGGTGCATCTGCGCGGGCGTGTAGCCGTGCAGGCCGATGAGCGCGGCCGTGCCGGGCAGGAGCCCGCCCGTGGGTTCGGCGATGACCGCCGTTACGCCGTTCACGCGGGTGACGGGGATGCTCACCGAGTTGGGGTTGACGGCCGTGAGCGCCCGCATGTGGGGCGTCAGGTCGCCGATCTCGCGGTAGTCGCGCGTCTCGGCCAGCGAGCCGACCTCCACGAGCCCGAGCCGCGTGCCGGCGTCGATAAAGCCGGGGTAGAGCGTCAGGTCCGTGCAGTCGATGACCGTCGCGTCCTCGGGCACGGCCACGTCGGCGCCGAGCGCGGCGATGCGGCCGTCGCGGATGACGAGCGTGCCCCGCTCGATCGTGCCGTTGGTGACGGTTACGATGCGGGCATTGGTGAGGGCGAACGTGCCGGGCTGGCCGGGTGCCTTCTGCGCCGAGGCGCCGGCCGTCGTTACGAGAAGCAGGGCGAGGAGGAGCGAGAGAAAACGCATGGGGTCAGGCAACAGCGGTAGGTGGAAACGCGCTAGAGGAATGAAAGGAGACGAAGAACCGAGGAGACGAAGCGTCGAGAAATGCGAAGCACCGATTCGTCGTCTCACCGGTTCTTCGTCTCGTCAGTGGGCGTGGAGCAGGCGGAGGCCCTGCTCAGAGGCGTGCAGGAAGGCGCCCTGCATGCAGCGGTCGTCCTGGGTGCCCTCCCAGTGGGTCGCCACCTCGACGGCCGCCTCGGGGTCCACGCGCAGACGCATGTCGTCGGGGTCCAGCTCTCGATCGAAGCGCGTCACGCCATCGACGATCGTGCGCTCGACGACGGCGTAGATCGAGAGCGGGTGGGCGTTGAAGATGGCCAGGTCCGCGTCCTTGCCGACCTCGATCGAGCCCACCCGGTCGGCGATGCCGAGCTGCCGGGCCGGGTTGATCGTGATGAGCCGCAGTGCCTCGTTGTCGGTCAGGTCGCCGTACTTCTGCGACTTGGCAGCCTCGTGGTAGAGGTGGCGGTTCAGCTCGGCCGAGTCGGAGTTGATCGAGGTCAGCACGCCGTTCTTCGTGAGGATGGCCGCGTTGTAGGCCGTCGAGTAGTAGACCTCGAACTTGTAGGCCCACCAGTCGGCGAAGACGGAGGCGCCCGCGCCGAAGGCGGC
>CAYUVF010000042.1:0-39033 GCA_964448045.1 uncultured Rhodothermales bacterium | reverse complement strand
GGTGACATCGCCCCCTTCGGGTCCAGGATTAACGCGACGCCAAATCTGGATCGCGCAGAAGCAGCTGGATCAGATTTTTAACCGGCTGAACCGGTGACAACGCGCCGCCTCACGGCGAGGGCAACGCATCCGCACGTATCTGTGGTTTGCAGACGCACGGCATGACTCCACTCCCAGCCCGCTATTTCGATCGACCCACGCTGGATGTTGCCCGAGCCCTGATCGGCGCGCGGCTCGTGCGGGAGCATCCGACCGACGGCATGCTCGTCGGCCGCATCGTCGAGACGGAAGCGTACACGCAGGACGACCCGGCCTTTCACGGCTGGGGGCTCGTCGATCCGTCCACCGGCGAGCTGAAGCGCGAAGGCCGCGGCACCGATCTCTTCCGAGCGCCCGGCACCGCGTACGTCTACCTCATCTACGGGATGCACTGGCTCCTCAACGTCGTTACCGAAGCCGAGGGCACCGGGGGGGGCGTGCTCATCCGCGCCGTGGAGCCGCTGGAGGGGCAGGAGGCCATGCAGGTACGCCGTCCAGCAGCTCGCCGCGCCGAGGACCTCACCAACGGCCCCGGCAAGCTCACACAGGCCTTTGCCATCGACGACGCCCAGCACGGCACCGATCTGACGCGTCCACCGCTCTATTTCGCTCCGCCTGAAGAGCAGGGCGACGGGCCGATTGCCACCTCCTCGCGCATTGGCATCAGCAAGGGTGTCGAGCGGGAGTGGCGCTTCTTCGTCGAGGACCATCCGTTCGTTTCGCCGGCCCCGCCGAGCGATCAGCGCTGAGCCGCTTGGAGGCCGGGCCATTTTCGCGGCTTTCACATCGGTACTGGCGGAACGGGTTTTCACGCGACCGATAGTACATCTACTCCAGCCGGTGATTTAAATGAGCCGGCAGGCATCACCAAAACAGGGTCGTATTATGGAACCGACAACAACCGTATCTGACTACGCGCGAGAGCGAGGGAAGCCGATACCGAGTTTAAATCACAGTATCGCTCAGAAACGGCTTATTCTCGCGCTTTCGAAATACGAACCTCAATACACAATCCTCAGTGAGCTTTCCCTGGAACTGGGCGACTTGCCCGTCACCCCGGATATTTGTGTATATGCAGCCATCCCTGTCGACTTCACGCAGGATCAGGTGCGGATGACCGAGCCACCGCTGCTGGCCGTCGAAATCGAGAGTCCCTCGCAGTCCACGCAGGATCTCGTTGATAAAGCCCGGCAGATGATCGCGGCCGGAACGCGCTCGTGCTGGATCGTGCAGCCCTCGCTGCAGACCATCACGGTGCTGACGGATGATTTGAAACCGACGACCTTCACAGAAGGCGCCATCGAGGATCCCACGACCGAGATCACGGTCACGCTGGAGGAGATTTTCGCCGCCTCCACCTCTTCTGACTGAATCGCCCGCTCGATACTCTTTTAAACGATACACACCGCTGACGCCATTTCATGAGTACGCCGACGACGCCCACCATTAAAACCTCCGAGGAAATCCGCGAGGCGTTCCTCCAGTTTTTTGCCGACAAGGACCACGAAATCGTGGATAGCGACTCGCTCGTGCCGCAGGGCGACAGCACGCTGCTGTTCACGAACGCGGGCATGAACCAGTTCAAGGATGTGTTTCTGGGCACGGGCAGCCGCGACTACGATCGCGCCGCCGACACGCAGAAATGCCTGCGCGTCTCGGGCAAGCACAACGACCTCGAAGAGGTGGGGCACGACACGTACCACCACACCTTCTTCGAGATGCTCGGCAACTGGAGCTTCGGCGATTACTTCAAGCAGGAGGCCATTCGCTGGGCGTGGGAACTGCTCGTGCACGAATGGGGGTTGGAGCCGGATCGGCTGTTTGCCACCGTCCACGAGGGTGACGATGAACTCGGCCTGGATCCCGACGACGAGGCCGCCGATTACTGGCGCAGCGAAACCGACATCAACCCGGAGCACATCCTCTACGAGCCCTCGAAGGAAAACTTCTGGATGATGGGCGATACCGGCCCGTGCGGGCCGTGCTCGGAGGTGCACATCGATCTGCGCTCCGACGAGGAACGCGCTCGGAAACCGGGCCGCACACTCGTCAACGCCGATCATCCGCACGTGATGGAGATCTGGAACCTCGTCTTCATCCAGTACAACGCGCAGTCCGACGGCAGCCTCGATCCGCTGGCCGATCAGCACGTGGACACCGGCATGGGCTTCGAGCGGATCTGCGCCGTGCTGCAGGGCCGCGATTCCACCTACGACACGGATCTGTTTGCCCCGCTCCTCCAGGCCGCCGCCGATCTCTCGCCGCGCGAGGAGATCCAGGGTTACACCGCTATCGACGTGGACGACAACGCCGAGCGAGAGAAGGTCCGCATCGCCCTGCGCGTCGTGGCCGATCACATCCGCGCCATCGCCTTCGCCATTGCCGACGGCGTCACGCCCGGCAACGTCGGGCGCGGCTACGTCATTCGCCGGATCCTGCGCCGGGCCGTCCGCTACGGGTATCAGACGCTGGGCCTGCGCGAGCCGTTTCTGCACGAGCTCGTGGAGCCGCTCCGCGAAAAGATGGGCGGGCAATTCGATGCGCTGGAGCAGCGGCAGGAGTACCTGGAGCAGGCCATCCGCTCGGAGGAGGAGAGCTTCCTGAAGACGCTCGGTACCGGCATCGAGTTTTTCGAACAGATCACGCCCCACGTCAAGAGCTTCGCCGGAAAAGACGGCGAGGTGACCGACCGGCTCCTCGGCGAACTTCAGCAGGATCCCAAAGCGATGGATCTGCTGGAGAAGGCGTACGTCGACGCCGAGGGCCGCAGCGACCTTCTCCGCCATTTTGCCCGCACCGCGCGCGAGGGGCAGTTGCCCGGACAGGTCGCCTTCCTGCTGCACGACACGTACGGCTTCCCCATCGACCTCACCCGCCTGATGGCTCGCGAAGAAGGCCTCGGCGTGGATATGGACAACTACGAGAAGCTGATGGAGCGGCAGAAGAACCGGGCGCGGTTGGCTTCTGGGTTTGAGGTTGGAGTAGAGGTTAAGGCAGAGGCGTCAGATGCTAAAGGACGTGAAATAATAGGAAGTGAGTGGATTACAGAAGGGGAGCATTCAGTTTTTGTTGGATATGACACAACGAAAGTTGAGGATGCTCAGATACGGCGTGTCAGAATAGTTAGGTCGGGCGAAGAAAAGTCTATTTTAATAACACTTGACCGAACTCCATTTTATGCTGAAAGTGGTGGTCAGGTAGGTGACACAGGCGTGCTTCGAGTAGGGGATGAGCAGATTCGTGTGCTTGATACTCAGAAAGAACAAGGTCAAATAGTTCACTACATTAACAAGCTTCCTTCTAATTCTGAAATTCCTGTGGAAGCGTCGGTGACCGCCGAGGTCGACGCCGCGCGGCGCGAGCGTATCAAGAAGCATCACACGGCGACGCATCTGATGCATGCGGTGCTGCGCGACATGCTGGGCGAGCACGTTCAGCAGAAAGGCTCGCTCGTCGCGCCGGATCGGCTGCGGTTCGACTTTAGCCATTTCGAGGGCCTCACCGACGAGGAGCTGCACGACATCGAAGTGCAGGTCAACGAAGCCATTCAGCGCAACATCCCGAAGCGGGAAGAGCGCGCGGTGCCGTACGACGAGGCGATCGAGCGGGGCGCGATGGCGCTCTTCGGCGAAAAATACGGCGACGAAGTGCGGGTCATCACCTTCGATTCCGACTTCTCTGTCGAGCTCTGCGGCGGCACGCACGTCGACGCTACGGGCGAGATCGGGCTCTTCCGCTTCCTCTCGGAAGGCTCGGTGGCCGCGGGCGTGCGGCGCGTGGAAGCTGTCGCGGGCGAGGCGGCACTGGAGCACGTCGAGCAGAAGCTGGACGAGCTGGAGCGGGCGCGGCATCAGTTCCCGTCGCTCGAAGGGTCGCTCGACGAAGTCGTCGCGCACCTGCTGGAGGAGCGCAGCGCCCTCCGCAAAGAAGTCGAGGAGCTGCGGCGCAGCCAGATGGCGAATCAGCTCGAGCAGTTTATCGCCGAGGCCAAGCAAGTCGGTGGCGTACAAATTGTTACCGGTCGCATCGATGGGGCCGACATGGACGATCTTCAGGCGCTCGGCCAGACGCTGCGCGACCGCCTCGGCGATGGTGCCGTAAGCGTGCTCGGCAGCACGCAGTCCGATGAAGACAAAGTCTACGTCGTCGCCACCGTCGCCGGCGATCTGATTTCGGAGCGCGGCCTCAAGGCAGGTGACCTCGTCGGGGTCCTGGGGCAGCGCCTCGGCGGAGGCGGAGGGGGGCGGCCCACGCTGGCCGCCGCCGGGGGCCGCCGGCCCGAGAAGCTGGATGACGTCCTGGCCGCCGTGCCCGATCTCGTCCACGAGCGCCTGCACTGATCAACTCAGCCACCGCGAGCTGTCACTGATGTTGGATTCAACTGAGCCTAATCAACGATGACAAACGTAGATCCGGATTTCACGCTCGACGGCCCGCCCACTGCCGATGCGATTGCGAGCTTTCGGGAGCAGGCCGAGGAGGAAGAGCGCTCCGTGAGTGCGCAATACGAAACCAGCGAAGGCGAACTGCGCTTCGTCGTGGTTTCCGATCGCGGGACGTGTGTGCTGCTCGACGATCACGTATCGATGGAGACGTTCAACCAAAACGTGGACGCCGGTACCATCTCCGACGCGCTGGCTTCGCTCTGATCACGAGGTACTTTCGGTCCACCCGATGCCGTCGACCTCGACGCGCGTCATCCCCTCGGGGTCGGTGGTCAGTTCGATGGAGGCGGGGATGAGCTGCTGGATGATGTGCGCGTTGGTTCGCAGGTGTCCAGTGCGCTCCGGTGTACGGAGGGTAGATCGTCCTTCGGCCAGTGCCATCGGGAGTACCAGCTGATCCGCTACGTGCGGGTCGACCGGGGCGCCCTGATCGTGGAGGTCGAGTAGGGCCTGGCAGGCGTCTTCAGCGACCTGTTCAGCAGGCCGGCCGGGCCGCCCCAGGGCCATGCATCCGATCCGGCTGTGCTCGTAGTGAGCCGCGAGGAAAAGCCCGGCACCGGCTCCGGCACTCTCGACGACAATTGGATCGATGGCCGTCTCCAGCCCGGATCGCTGCAGCACCTGCTCGGCGCGCCGAGCCATCCGCTCGGCGATGTGCGACGGCAGATTGCAGCTTACCGCCTCTCCGCGAACCACCTGAAGCGTACCCCGGTCGGTCTGCCGGATCGGCGCCAGCGGCGGACGTGCAGCGGGAATAGCCCCCTGGACTATGCCACCCCCGGCCGGATAAAATCCGCATTGCTGCACCTCAACCGATGCCCGAACTTCCATGTCAGAAAGTGTTGGGAGATAGACTTGTTGGATGAAGTGAAGAGAGGGACTCCATCGCACATGCGTCCCGCCCTTCAAGGTCACCGTGCTGGCCCCGTCAGCCAGGGCGAGCGGACATAGCAGGGCCTGAAGCACCAGCGCCACCGATCCCGCGCTGCCGTTCGCGGCTGCTTCGGCCACGTCGACCGTGTACGTTCCCGCTTGAGGGGAGCAGCGAGGGACAAACGTGAGTTCGGTGGAGCGGAGCGTGGCGCCAGAGAGCGACGCGTTGGTCACGGTACCGAGGGCGCGGGCGGCTGCGAGGTGCTGCGGCGACAGACCCGGCGACGGACGTGATGCGCGGATACGCTGGAGTCGAATAGGCGTCTGCGTGAGCGCCGCCAGCGACAGGGCTGTGCGTACGATCTGTCCGCCGCCTTCGCCATGGGTGCCATCGATGGTAACCACGGGACTTCGGTGAAATTCAGTTCAACAATGCGTGCCATTCGGAGGTCGGTCGTTCTGGCGCCGCGCACAATCGGATCTCTGGCTGCGGCAGCGAATACACAACCTCTGCAGAATCGAACAGGCGGATGGGCTTTCTCCGGTTTTTGAAAAGCGCAGCGTTGTCCATCCCCGTTTTGGTTCCTATGATAGTATCTGACATACGGAGGGGTGGCGGAGCCTGGTTGAACGCACTGGTCTCGAAAACCAGAGTACCCTTTTGGGTACCGGGGGTTCGAATCCCTCCCCCTCCGCTATTTCAGGAAGGCAGCTAAAACGCCCTTTGCATCCCGCAGAGGGCGTTTTTGTATTTGGGCTCACAGTCGAAAGCAATGTGGACTGGCGACGAACGATCCCGGTTAGTGCAGGGCAATTGCATCAAGCCCATTCCAGGTGATCTCAGAGTCAATACGGAGCAGGTCGCGCTGTGCCGATCAGGTAAGCCCCGTCATTCCTGTAGAGACGCTACGGTTTATACAGATCTCTATGAGCGAGTCGCCATCCCATAGTGAGCGTATGAAAGCGTTGGAGACCTCGGTGGTAGGTCGCCGGCCCCGCGCGGCGTTGGCTCGCGTAGCCGTTCCAGCCTCCCAGGCGAGCAATAATCCAGGCGGCCCACGCCAAGGTGTCCTTCCGGTGCGGGTTTTGCTGCTTCTTGGTTCGCCTGCTCACCTCTTCGCTAAGATGCTCCAGACACACCTGCTCGCTCTCATCGAACACTTCACCAAGCGGTTGGTCCGACGATTCCGCACGCACAGCCAAGAGCAAGCAAAACACGTCAAGGGCCGCCCCCAACGCCAGCACGCCGAGTCGCTGAAGGCTCTCTCCGCTTTCGAGTTCGCTGGCCTCCAAATCCAATCCGTCTCGCTTCAAGAGCCGGAAGACCTGCTCGATGTGCCAGCGCTGCCGGTAGAAACCGCACACTTGCTGGGCCTCCTCAAAACACGTCACCGAGTGGGTCGAGAGGAGACGCCAACAGATGGGCTGATGGCCCAAACGCATACAAATGGCCCGGCGACTGCTCAATGCGCCGGTCTCGACAAGCGCGAATGATGGCCTCGCAACCGGTGGGCAGACGAGCAAAGAGCGAATAAATATCGGCCTCCCGGTCGGCAATCGTCGTCAGCCGAAGGCCGGGGCGTTCTCCCACTCCCAGCCGCCAGGCCGCGCCCCTTACCGCTTCAATCCAGCGAAACGATTCTTTTTCTTCAATCGGCAGGTCGCGGTAGGAGCACTCTTTTTTGTTCGGCTGGCCGGTCGGTTTGGCCCACACTTGCAGGTCCGCAAATCCGAGCGCGTGGCCCCTCGTAGCCTCCACCACCAGCGTCGGATGCATGCAATACCCGAACTGACGGTTCTTCGAGAGCCATCCCAAACCCGGTCCCGCGCGGATACGCCCACTGTGGGCTTCGAAGCTCACCTCGGTCGTGTCCTGAATGAGTAGCAAGTGCGTCTCGTTTTGTGCGGAAGCCCCCCATCTGCTTAACCAAGTAAAAAGCCCGGCGGCCAACCGCTGAACCGTAACACGCTCGTTGGCGAGAAAGCGATAGAACGCCATCTGCTCGGCCCAACTCGTGGCCAGTTGCACAATGCTAATGGTGCGGAGCCTAACGAGCGCCGCGGCGAGTTGATGCGCGCGGCGAGCCAAGCGTTGATCTGGAAGGAGGTTGGCGTAGGAAGTCATAGTATCAAAAAGGCCGGTCATCAAGGGCTAAAAACAAGGGCCCAAAACGCCCTTCAACCCCGTTCTCTACTTCTGGTTGCGTTGTGTATAAACCGTAGTGTAGAGACGGGAATGACGTCAAAAGGGCGACGGATTGCTACACCGATTGATGCATTCGCCGTGGCCGGTTGGTGCGACAGGTTGACGCGGTGGGGTGTGGGTCATAGCTTGGAAAGAGTGCCTGGGTGTTCCTGGTTGCCCGGTTGGATCGCACCCCACAGGTTTCGGCCCACCGGGTTTAGGCTTCACCCATTTCATTGGCTTCATTGACTTTGCTCAACCGACTCATGAAAATCGAATGGTCTGACGGCACCAAGATGGAGATTCCCAACTGGCTCGTGGTCGTGCTCGCGTTCGTATTCACGATGATCATCATTCCGGTCGTGGCCATCGTCGCGAGCGAGGTTCTTCCCCTGTTGCTGGGCGGGTAGATGTCGGCTCCACGAGCGGTTATGCCTGGTTGGGCCCCAGGAAAACACCGGCGATTCTGCACTGCGGTTCTATAGAAACCCAAGTTGTGCCCCAAAAAGGCTGTCCTCCCGGACTCCGATTACCACCGGTCAGTCGAACTGCGCTCTCGTGTCGGGATCTCAACGGAGTTAGCGGCTTATTCGAAGAGATTATGTCATCAGTCGCGCTGAAGCGTTGGGTCCGGATCAAGCCTGAATCGAGCTGGGCGAAATCACGCCAGTACATGACACACAACCTGGGGTATAGAAAGCCTTTCATGTGGTAAGGAAGTCAAGCACCTGCTGAATTGAATTCGCATCCGTGCGGTAGAGCTCAGTGTAATGACACCGCGTGCAGGTCACCGTTGTGAACTGCTGATTTTCGATGTCAAACATCGAGGAAATTCCTCCACCGGAGGCTCGGAGTTCGGCGGTTTCGAAGTGCTCGTTTTCGCACTTGGGGCAAATCCAGTCGTCGTGGGTCATGGTGTCGGGGGAATTGAGCGAACAGCGAAGAGCATCGAGACGGAAACGGCTGTGGCGAGCGATCCCACGCAAGCCGGGCCGAATTTTAAGCTCTACGTTGCCATATGTTTGAGCGTCCGTTTGTCCGATCATCCATTCGTCGCCGATGAAGCATCTTTTTGTGTGGTGCTGTTTGTTAGTGGAACTGATAGGAGCGCCCGTCGCAAGCCGGGGCCAGAGTGCCGTCAATCGGCCGGGTCTCTACGACGTGCTGTACCGTCCGCCGGAAGCGACCTACCGGGTGGCCGAAACGCCGCACTTCGACATGATCTATCAGGTAGGGGCTGAGCGCGAGACGCGGCTGATGGCGGGTATCCTGGAGGCCAATCTTCTGGCGACGGATGCGCTAATTGGGCTCGGCGGCCGCGGCCTGCAGATGCCGGTGGTGGTGAACGCGTTCAACGACCGAGCCAACGGCATTGTCAGTCCGCTCCCGTTCCGCCAGGAGATTGAGGTACCGCGCATCAAGGACAACATCATCACGACGGGGTACACGTCATGGCCTGCTGCCGTGGCGCCGCACGAGCTCGTTCACGCCGCCCACGCCGAGGTGAATCCGAGCGTTGGGGTGGGCCGGGTGGTACGCTGGTTTGCGCCGGACTGGAGCCGTGTCATCAACTTCACAGCGCCGGCGGGGCTTATCGAAGGCATCGCCGTGCATCGCGAGAGTCGGCTGCAGCCCGGTGCGGGGCGGCTCAACATGCCCCTGGCCACGATGAAATATCGTGCTGCCATGCTCAGTGACGATCCGTGGTCGCTGACGCAGATGCTGGAAGCGCCGGCGTACACCCGCCCGTTCGATCGGCATTACCTGGGGGGTGGACAGGCCGTCCGGGCTATGGCCGAGGACGATGGCACCCCAGATGCCGAGTTCTTCCGCGCGGCCACGCGCCTGCACCACCGGCTGCCTTTTCTGGGCTTTGGGGTCGCGCTCTGGCACGGGCTCGGCAAACGACCGGGCACCTTCGCCGACCAGATGATCGCGGAGGTGCGCGCCCGCGAGCAGGCCCGGCTCGACAGCCTCGGCCCCCTCACGCAACCGACTGTCGTCGCCAAGGGGGAAGGGCGGATCCACCGGCGGCCCTACTGGATCGACAACGAAACGCTTGTTGCGTACGCCCACGGATACGATCTGCGCGCCGGGCTCTATTGGATTGACGCGGCGACCGGGGAGCGCGAGCGCCTCCGCACGACAGCGCTCACCGAGGACTTTACGTACAGCCTGAGCCGCGATACGACAGGGCTGTACATGAGCCGCTACGTGGCCGATTCGTGGGCGCCAAGCCAATTCACAGCCGAGGCCGAGCGGGTCGATCTGCAGACGGGCGCAACCAAACGGCTCACCGAGGGCGGGCGCGTCTTGGCCCCCGTTGAGGCGCCCGATGGGACGCTCTGGGCTATCCAGAACGACGGATCGTTCACACAGTGGGCACGGATCGAGGCCGATGGGGCGGTGACAGCGCTGACGGATCGGGAGCGCGCACGCTTTCGGCAGATGGCCCCCTCGCCGGACGGGTCGACGGTGGCTGTCGTGCTCAATGTCGATGGTGAGCAGCAGCTCTACCGAGCCGATATGACGGCTGATGGTCCCGAGCTGCGTCGGTGGGTGGCGTTGGAGACGGGCGTGATTTACGACGTGAGCTGGGGCCCGGACGGGCGCTATCTGCTTTTCGCAGCCGATCCATCGGGTATCGCCAATATCTACGCGTTGGATACTGCAACCGATCGAGTCCTCCAACTAACAAACGTACCGTTCGGCGCGCTGGAACCAACGCTCTCGCCCGACGGGTCGACGCTCGCGTTCGTCAACTATCAACACGAACAGTTCAACCTCGTCCGGATGCCGTTTCATCCTGCGTCGGCCCAGCAGTTGACGAGCGCGCAGGTGACGGATGCGTCACCGGAGGTGTTCGCGACATATCAGCCGAAGCGGATGGCCGCTCCGCTCGACCTCGGTCCGACGCGGCGGTACCAGGCCTGGCGCTACCTCGCCCCCCGGATGGTGTATCCGACCGTCCGCTACGACGTGGATGAGCCGAGTGGGCGGCTCGACAGTCAGTTAGGCCTGGGCGTTGGCGTAGCCGTGCGCGGCGCCGATCCGTTACAGCGCTGGGCGTATCGGGGGGAGAGCTACTATCGGGTGGGCCGGCCCTGGGGGGAGGCTTCGTTCCAGAGCGGCCGCTTCCTGCTGCGGCCGTCGCTTGCGGTCTACGATCGTCCCTTTGCCACGACGGTGGCGTTGCAGGACGAGGGGGGAGGGGTCCTGTTGGCGCAGGGGCTCGTGGAGGAGCGCGGAGCGGCTCTGGGGATGGAGGTGCCGATCACCCTGCGCTCTAACGTAAACTTTACCCAAGCGCAGCTGCGGCTCGATACGGAGTGGCGGCAGACGCGCCTTATCAACGAGCAGGCCGAGGGCCTGACATCGTTTCGCGACCGCCTGACGCTGAATCCGGCCGCCGCGGTGGCCTATCGACTCCGCGCCAATACCCGCGACCTCGCGCCGAGTGCCGGAGTTGTGTGGGTAACCTCGGCCGAAATCGATGCGTGGACTGACGGCGTAGGGGCCAGCCGGGCCGTGCGCTCGACCCTGCGTGGGTATCTGCCCCTGTTTCCCCGGACCAATACGAGCATTCGCGTCGGGGGTGGTTTGCTCGCTCAGAATCGGGGCAGTATCGTGAATATCGATACGTTCGTGCCGCGCGGGTACGAGGACCGCGGATTGGGGGAGGGTACCTTTCTCCGACTGGATGCCGAAGTGACGCAGCCGCTGTGGTTCGTCGATGACGGTTTTACGATGCTGCCACTGTACGTGAAGGCCGTCTACACCTACGGCTTTGGCCAGACGCTGCACGCCCTGGAGAAATCGAAGGGGCCCCGGCTATCGTCTGTCGGAGGAGGACTGGGCGTTCGCTTTCGCTTCTTTTACCTGCTCGACTTCGACCTGCGTATTGGCGGGGCCTATCGGCTGGAGCCCGGGGATGGCACTGTGGTGTACCGCTGAGCGAACGCCCGCGTCGAAGATGCAATGACCCTGTGAAATTGCCACCAACCGGCATCAGAAACGGAGATGAACGGGGCTGTATCTCGTCGAAAATCGAACTTCGGGGTGGATATTCCGTTGCATATTCGCGAATCGGGATCTTTCCAATTACCCCGTACATGCTCTATGCAGAAGCTCACGTGCAAGAATTGCGGATGTGAGAGTTTAATGCCCATGCAGGTCATCCTCGATGAAGACACGGACGACCAAGTGGACGACCTGCTGGGAGGCGAGCAAGAGTCTCGCTTTTACAGCTGCCAGGTTTGTGGTGACAACTGGCTTTCAGTTAAGGAAAAAACTGCCTCCGGAGAGTGCACGATCACGTATGTTCATCAGATGGGCACGTCGCCGGTTCTGAAACGCGTAGCCCACATGACAAACACGGTCGTGGTTGATGATGAAAATGTCGACGAGTGGGAATACTACGTGGGCGACGAGCCCGTTCGTGAAGCAGAGTGGCGCAACACACTCTCCGACCGGCGCGACATCCTCAAATCGGTTTGCATGAACTAATTCCAACCGGTATCCATTGCACCACCCTGAAGCAGGGCTCCAACAGGAGTCCTGCTTTTTTATTGCAGCATACGAGCTATGGCGTCTCCGGTGAGCCCAGCACACGATTAATCGTCGACATCAGGTCATCTCGCGTAAAGGGTTTGCTGACATAGGCATCGAAGCCTGCGTCGATAAAGGTGTCGCGATCTCCGGGCATGGCGTAGGCTGTCAGAGCGATGGCCGGGACATCGACCACGTTCTCGATTTCGCGCAGCATATCGAGCAGGTCGACCCCGGTACGTTTTTCGCCGAGGTTGATGTCGAGAAGCAAGAGATGAAAGCGGCCATTGGTCGATTGATCGAGGGCTTCATCTACGCTGGCGGCGGTAACGATGTTGAAGCTTGACTGGAGTAGATGCTGAAGCAGGAGCTGCGTTTCGGGGTTGTCTTCAACGGCAAGAATACGCTGAGGATCAGTCTGAGACATAAAGGCTGGGAGTGTAAGCCAAGCAGGAGAGGGCGATTTCAGTCGGTTGCTGATTCACATTCAACGGGTGGAAACGCGACGGCTCGTAGGATGCGTGTAGCGTCATCAAGTCATGCAGTGATTCCTTCAAAATGTATTCCAGCACGCATTAAAGTCAACGTGTCCAGCGTAGTTGGGCGCGGATTTCTCGCCGGAGGGAGGGGCCAGCCGAATGGGAAGCGGTGTCGTTGAACTGTGTGACGCTGAATTTGAACTGGAGATCCAGCCCCTTCCCGATGTCGAGATGCCCCAGCAAGTATCGGCGCTGGCCTCGGCCGGATAAAACGGGCAGGGCGAAGGCATACAGCAAGTCGTTTTCGTAAGTGTAGATGCGGGCATCGAAGCCGTCGGTATCGAAGAACGCTATGCGCGCATCAATGCGGAGCGACGAGATTGGGTGCCAGCGCACGTCCTGATAGAGGAGGACACCGGTACGGGCCCCTGAGGTTGGAGGGGCAAAACGGCTCAGCTCGACCCGGCTCTGCAGGCGGAGTTGATCGCTGAACTCGTATCGGCCATGCCACCGGAGCGATTGCCGTGTTTCGGGGCGGACCGCTTCCAACTCTTGCACGGGCGAAGCCTGAACCGAAGCGGCTGTCTCCCGCGTTTCGGTGCGGAACTGCAGGTAGTGCCGAAGCCAGCGGCGGGGCCGATGATCGAGGACGAGGCGGGCATCGTACCCTGCTGTGGGACGCGGGGTGGCGAAGCGAAGCCACGGGAAACGGTACTGATCGAATGAGGCGGAAACGGCCCAGCGGTCGCTAAGGCGCAGGCGGAGCCCGGCGTACAGGCCCATCTCGTTCTGGGTGGCGCCGTTCCGCTCGCCAAAGGCATAGCCGTGGCGGCTGTTGAATGTGCGGGGATAGTAGCGGCCCAGCAGCAGCGCATCGACGTGAGGCGAGAGCTCCATCGACAGGCCTCCGACGCCGCCCCAGGTGCCGCCCGGGGCGCGGCCAACTTCCCCGAACACATGATACCGGCCCAGAGAGGCATTAGCGTAGGCGCTCCACATGCTGCGATGGGTGCCGGTCCAATCAAACTGCTCGTCGGGGCGGAGTCCAGCATCGAGGGGATGCGCGAGAACGCTCCGGTAGCCGACGGCGCCAGCTTGAAGCGCCGCCCGCTGGTACTCCACCGCGCCGCCTATTGCCGTTTCGCGGGACGCGTCTTTGCGAGCCTGCTCGGCGGCGGTGCGGTGCAGGCCTGTTTCGGGCTCGCTCGTAATCAGCAGCAGCGCCTCAGCTGAGTCCGAGTCGGCTGGGGGGGTCAGAGTAGCGTCGAGGGTGCGTCGGGAGGCAAAAGCGGAGACCGCCACCCGCCGATGAACGCGAACCGTGGCCGCGAGTCCGCGGAAGAAACGATTTTCCTCGGTGGATCCGTAAGGAACCAGTCCGCGCCCGCTGCGCACCAGCGGCGACACCGGGTCTCGGCCTTTGCCGAATGCCATCCGGCGCCAGAGCGTCAGTCCCTGCCCGAATTCCGCCGAGAAATCTCCGACGATGAGCCGCTCCATCCGTCCTCGGTTCATCAGGGCGATATGGCCGGTTGCGTGGTCGTAGCCATAGGTTTGCGTGCTCGGATCCCATCGGAACGCCTCTCCGGGATCCTTGTCGAGGGTGAGGCCGAGGCGCAATCGCTCGCTGCGCACGCGGAGCCGGGTGTAAAGGCGCTCCGGCGATCCGAGAAAGGGCGACGAAGACTGAGCCGGATCGTACCTGCGACTCAAATCCAGCCGGCGAGTTACCCGCTGGATCACCTCGACATCCAGGTCACGCATCCACTCTCGCAGCCGGCCTGATGAACCAGTGGCAGATGCAGTAGGGAGCACCTGCACATAAGGGCGGATGCGCCGAACCGTTTCGGCTCCGATTCCAGGAAGACGAATTAGATCGGACACCGCGCCGAAGGGGCCTTGCGCGTCGCGATGGGCTACGATCTGGGAGGCGAGCGACGGCGTTATCAGGGGGATCTGGCTCAGGGTAGCGGCGGAGGCCGAGTTGAGGTCGAGAGGATGGGCGGCCAAGTCGGTCAACGTTTCGGCCAGCTGTGCGGCACTGCGAGCGTCGAGGTCAAGCTCATCGAGGATCGCTTCAAGATCGGCCTCTACGCCTGATGTGTCCACCGGGGACTGGGCATGTGTCGCGATCGGGCCGATCAAACACATAGCCAGTGCAACGGCCCATCTTGCCATGTCACGTCGGAGAAGCATGTCGAGCAGGGGGAAGGAAAAGCAGTTACCATCGGAGGCCGAGGGCGACGGCGGGAGTCCAGCCCAGTTCGAGGTGTCGGTGAGCGGCCAGATCAGCGTGCAGGCGTCCGAGGCGTAGTCCGGTCCCGGCCGCGAATCGGGTGGGGGTGGTGTGGACGCCCGCGCGAAGGGCCAGCCGGGGTATCGGATACACCTCCAGCCCCGATCGCACCGACAGGGGGAAGTCGATATCCTTCACGAGATCCACCAGAATACGGGCTGTTGCCGTAGCCTGATACGAGACCCCGATCGCCAGCACTTGGGGCAACTCGGCCGCATCGGTGATCGAAGGCCCGTTCAGGTTAATGGCGTGGATGCCGAAGTGCAGCGTAGGGAGGACGGCTACGAGCGCACCGGCTGAGAGTCCGAGGGTCTGAGCGCTGCCATACGACGCGATGTGCGTATGATAGTACCGAAGCCGGGCGCCCGCATAAATGCGGCGCGACGTGCCCAGCGAAAATCCACGACTAACGCTCAGGGAAGCGTAGAGCTCCCGATATTCCTCGAAGCCAAACGTCGCGACGCCGCCCGTAATGGTCGCCCAGGTTATGGGCACAACCGTATGAAGGCCGGCGAGCCGAAGGGCCGTTAAACCGTAGGCTTCTTGGGCGTAGAAGACCAGTTCACGCTCCGTGGCGAGGGCAGCAGCTGCCGGGCTGGCATGGCTTCCAAAATCTCCCGGAAGGGCCGTCGTAGCCCCGCCGAGAGCCACCCCCCGTGCGGGAGCAACGAGGTCCATCCCGGTTTGTCCGCAGGCGAGTCGAGGAGCGAGTAGGCTCACGATGAGCGTGGTGAGCCAAAGAGCAATGCGCGTCGATGGATGGCGATCTGATGCAAAAGGCATAATAGGTTGGAAGTTGGCGAACAGAAGTGCAGTCGTCCAGAAAGGATGCGTTGTCCGATTTGTTGGAGGTGAAAAGTGCAGGAAAGAAGAGGAGACACCTGCACTAATCAGTACATGCATTCGTTAATATACATACGCTGACAATAAAAACACGATTCGGGACAGATTTCTCTGGTCCATGCCACCGTCCATCGTGCAACTGCATCTGCCGGTGTGCATTAGAGGACCCTACCTCACCCTGTCAGCCCGAACGCGTTTGTCTGAGCCTATGTCGTATCGCGCGCTCCTCACCGGATTGTTTGCTGCATGTTTGCTGATGAGGCCGGCTCCTGTTCAGGCACAGGAGTTGGATTGCAGCGTATCGGTGGACTACTCACAGCTGAGCGGATCGGACTTCACGTTTCTGGATGAGCTATCCCGGCGCGTCGAGTCGTACATCAACGAGCGGTCGTGGACGGACGATCGATATCAGCCGGCCGAGCGTATCAGTTGCTCGATGCAGATCATTCTCCAGGAGGCGGTGAGTCTAACGGAGTTTCGTGCGCGCATCGTGGTCGCCACGCTCCGTCCCATTTATGGCACCACGCAGGCTACTCCGGTAGTGCGCCTCAACGACACGAACTGGCGCTTCAGCTATGCGAGGGGGACGCCGCTGCAGTTCAACCTCGATGACTTCGATCCCCTCACCTCGGTGCTCGATTATTACGCGTACATGATCCTGGGCTACGATTATGATACGTTCAGCGAGCTGGGTGGGACGCCGTACTTCGAACAGGCCCGGGCGATCGCTGAGCGGGCGCGCTCGGCAGGTGGGGCCGGCTGGTCCGAAATCGGGGGCAGTCAGGCTCGTACGGATCTTATCAACCAGCTACTCGACCAGCGGTATGAACCGCTTCGGCGCGCGTATTTTCGGTACCACCTTCGGGGGCTCGATCGATTTGTGGTGGATACGGAGGCGGCGCGTCAGACGATTCTCGACGTTCTCCAGAGCGTTCAAACGCTGTATCAGCAAGTGTCCCGGTCTTTTGCCATCGACATGTTTTTTGCCGCCAAGTATCAAGAGCTTGCGGCCCTGTACGAAGGGGCGCCCAGCAGGAGCCAGGCATACGGCATCTTAAGTCAGGTCGATCCCTCCCACACCTCCGAGTATGACCGATTGGTCAATTAGGGCGGGCGCATCTACAATTTGAGTGAAATGGAGGCGGCGGAGGTAACTTCTATTTCAGATACTCCGTACGATGATCCATAGAGAACTTCCGTGCAGATATATGGGTTAAAATTATTAGGCGTTGTATTTATCCAATAAGAGGTGCAACCGTCCCCGCCATAGAATGACGACCGAAAAGGCCACAAGAATAACCACCGAATCGTACCACCATGTATAACACCGAAGGCATCGACACCATTGCGACGATCACTGAACTGCGTTCGGAGACGTCGGAGCTCATCGATTACGTCCGCAAAACCCAGAAGGGCGTGTTGATCCAGAAGAATAACGAACCCTACGCGGTGCTCCTGGACTGGGAGACGTACAAGAAGGTGAAGAAAAAGATGGAGGACGAAGACAGTTGAGATGTCTCCGCCCCGGCGTCCCTGCAAGGTCCGCTCGCACGAGCATTGTGCCGACGCACAAAACCCCGCCCGGAGCGCCGTTTTCGGCCTCGGAGCGGGGTTTTTGCGTCGTGCGAAAGGCGGGACTCGAACCCGCACGGGGATGTGCCCCACGAGATCCTAAATCTCGCGCGTCTACCAATTCCGCCACTTTCGCAGGCGCCGGTTCACATCAGTCGATTCCGTCCGATCATATTCCACGTCGTTTAAGCAGTTCCGGTTCGGATCAGCCTCTCGGGCTCTGAGTACAGCACTCGGGTCGCATTTTAGTTCGTATTCACGTAGCCGTTCCCCAGCATTCAAGTACCTTCTCCCGGTTCATCCTCCTTCGTTTGTGATGATAGCTTCGTCTCGCTGCGTTTCATTGATGCTTTTTGCTGTGATACTCGGAGGACTCAATGCGGACCTTTCTCCGCTGTACGGCCAGACGATCGAGGCCGATACGACCGCTTCGCGGTCCGCACCGGGTATCTCGCCCTTCTCACCCAATCCGTGGGGCGTTGAAGAAGTCGGTCTCGATACCGTCGAGGCGCAGCGCTTCGACTATGGCAAGATGTGGACGTTTGATGCGCCGCCGATCGACTATTTCGAGGGCACCTACGACTTCCGTCCCGATTCCGCGTGGTTTCGTACAGCGCGCCTCGGAGCGCTGCGCATCCCGGGATGCACCGCGTCGTTTTCTTCGGCCCATGGGCTTATGCTGACGAATCATCACTGCGGGCGCGATCATGCCACATCGGTCAGCCGTCCGGGTGAGAATATTTTGCAGGAAGGGTTTTACGCGGAGTCGCTCGAGAAGGAGCGGCGCGTCGAGGGGCTGTATGCTGATCAACTCATTGCCATTACCGATGTCACGGCCGAGGTCGATTCGGCGCTGGCTCAGGCCCAGACCGATGCCGAGCGCTCGGCGGCTCGTGAGTCCATATTTAACGATATTAGCCAGCGGATTACCGAGTCGCGCGGCGGCGCAGAGGAGGGCATCCGCACCGAGGTCATCCCGCTCTACAATGGAGGCCGGTTCTCGGCCTACACGTTTCGCCGCTACACTGATGTGCGCCTCGTGATGATTCCGGAGCTGCAACTGGGGTACTTCGGCGGGGATACCGACAACTTTACGTATCCGCGGTACGCGCTCGATATGGCGCTCTTCCGGGTCTACGACGAGAACGGCGAGCCGCTCGAGCCCGAGCAGTATTTCACCTGGGCTGAGGGGGGCAGCGAGCCCGGGGAGGCGGTCTTCGTCGTCGGGAATCCCGGCAGCACGTTGCGGCTGGAAACGGTCGCTCAGCTCACGTTTCGGCGGGATGTGCAGGATCGCGGCGTGCTCAATTTTTACGCCAGCCGCGTTGACGCGCTGGGGGCCTACGCGGCAACTGCCGAGGCGCCTTCCGACGCCCTCCAGAATCAGATCTTCGGGCTGAAGAATGCCCTTAAGCTGTACCGCGGACGCATCCGCGCGCTCAATCAGCCGTACATCTTGAAGCGACGCGCCGATGCCGAGGACGACTTCCACCGCGCCCTCCGCGAGGAGCCGGATCTGGACCGGCAATACGGAGGGCTAATTGACAGCATGGCCGCGATCCAGCAACAGAAGCGTGACTACGCCGGTGCCTTTCAAGCGTTTCTGGCTCTCCAGAATCCAAACTTTAGTTCGGCGACGCTCCGGCGGGCCATGCTGGCGCATCAGCTCGTCCAGCGGCAAAGTCAGGGGGCCTCCGCGGAGCAGCTGACACACGTCCGCGAACAGCTTCGCGGCGTATCTGAACAACCGGCTCTGCTCAACCGGCAGTATCTCGCGGCTCGCTTCGCCGATTTTCAGACGTACCTGGGACGCGAACACCCAGTCACGCAGCAAGCCCTGCAGGGCCGGACGCCCCGCGCTGCCGCTGCGGCGTTGCTGAACAACTCCGTTTTGGCCGACTCGGCTCAGACGGCGCAGGCGCTGGATATGAGCGCCCTCTCGGCCGATGATCCGGCCGTGCAGCTTGCGCAGGTCCTCATGCCGCACTTTCAGGAGTATCGAAGCGCCTGGGCCGGACTGAGCGGCCGGCAGCAGGAGGTGAGTCGCCAGTTGGGCCGGGCACGCTACGCTGTGTATGGCACCCAGATTCCACCGGACGCGTCGTTCTCGCTTCGCCTCGCCGATGGGCGCGTCCAATCGTACACCTACAACGGCACCCAAGCCCCGACCTACACCACGTTCTACGGCCTCCTCGGCCACTTCCACGAGTATGGACCTGGAACCGAATGGGATCTGCCGCAGCGCTGGCAGGAATGGCCCGATGCGTTCGATCTCTCCACGCCGGTCAACCTCGTATCCACGAACGATATCACCGGCGGAAACTCCGGCTCGCCGCTCCTGAACAAAGACCTCGAAGTCGTCGGATTGATCTTTGATGGCAACATCGAGAGCCTCGCGGGCGACTACATTTACATGCCCGATCGGGGAATGCGCTCGGTCTCGGTCGATGTGCGTGGGATGATTGAGGCCCTCGACGTAATCTACGATGCCGATCGGCTGGTGCGCGAGGTGACGGGCCGGTCGTTCGTCCGTACGGAGGCCGCCGCCGACGCTGCTGATCGCTCCGAGTGAGGGCGCTTCTCGTTTGTTTTCTATCCCAGTCTGTGCCTGCCATGCTACACCGTTTTTCGCGTCTGATCGTTGCCCCAGCCGTTTTGCTTGCGGTCACGTTGGCCGGATGCCTCGGGTCCAGTGAGACTGTATCCGTGACCGAGCGCCCGGAGCCGATCCCCTCGACCGAGGAGCCGGTGGATACGTCGACGGCGCCCATCATCGCGATGCCCGCCGGCTACGACACCGTGCAGGCGCGGCGCTTCGATCAGGGGAAGATGTGGACGTTCGATGATCCGCCCACCGCGTATTTTGCTTCGACGTACGACTTCGATCCGGATGCCCAGTGGTTCGAACAGGCCCGGCTTGGGGCGCTGCGTTTCGGGTCGTCGTGTTCGGCGTCGTTTGTTTCGCCCCACGGGCTGATCATGACGAATCACCACTGCGGGCGCGAGAGCATCAGTAGCGTCAGTCATGAGGAGGAGAATCTGCTGGAGTCGGGATTCTGGGCCCGGCGAGCCGAGGACGAGCGCCCGGTGCCCGATCTGTACGTCGAACAGCTCGTCGAAATCGAGGATGTCACGAACCGCGTCTACAACCGCGAGGGACGCCGCTCCAACGACGCGACGGGCCAGAGCCGGCAGCAACGCGCCAATCAGCTGGAGGAGCAGCTGACCGAGCAGGCCAAACAGCGCGATGAGCAACTGCAGGTTGATGTCGTGGCGCTGTACAACGGCAGCCGCTACTCGGCTTACACCTACCGCCGGTACGACGATGTGCGGCTCGTGATGGCTCCGCCGCTGAAGCTCGGTTTTTACGGGGGCTCACATGATAACTTCACGTATCCGCGCTTCGCATTGGATGTCGCCTTCTTTCGTGCCTACGACGCGGACGGCGAGCCGCTGGAAACGGAGCACTACTTTGGGTGGAGCACCGAGGGCGCCGAGCCCGGCGATGCGGTGTTTGCGGTCGGCAATCCGGGATCGACGAGCCGCCTCAACACGGTCAGCCAGCTCCAGTTTGAGCGCGACGTGACGCTTCCGCAGCAGCTCACGTATCTGCGTGAGCGGGCGGATCTTCTCGATCGGTATGTTACCCAGCATCCCAACTTAGCAGAGGGGTACGATCTGCGCAACACATTCTTTTCGATCGAGAACTCGATTAAAGCCTCGGAGGGGCAGTTGCGCGGCCTCAAGAATCCGTATCTGATCGCGCGCCGCACCGCTGCCGAGCAAGCGCTGTTGGATTCCATCGCGACGACGGATTCGCTCGACCGCAAGTACGGCGATGTAATCACGCAGGTCCAGCAGCTGCAGCAGTCCAAGCGGGTGACGGCCCGGCGGTCCTCGGCCTTTACCTACTTTACCAGCAGCCAGCTCAGCTCGCGAGTGATCACGCGGGGCATTTACGGTTACTTTCACGATCAGCTGCGGCGTCGGGGCGCGCCCGAGGAGCGGTTGCAGGAGATCCGCGATCAGGCCATGACGATAGCGAACTGGCCCGCGGGCGTGGAAGAGGCGTTCATCGCCGCTCGCCTCCGCGAGATCCGCAATGCGCTCGGTGCCAACGATCCCACAGTCAGCCGCCTGCTGAAGGATCGCAGCCCTGAGCAGCTCGCTCGGTCGCTCGCCCAGAACAGCGCGCTAACGGACTCGACGCGCTTTCGGTCGCTTCTCGAAACGGGGTACTTGAGCAGTGACGATCCCTCTGTGCCCGTCATCGAAGCGATTGCGCCCCTGTTTTTTACATTCAATCAGCAGCAGCAGGACTTTAACGCGACAGAGCAGAACCTGAATGCGCGGCTCGCGCGGGCTCGCCTCGCTGTAGGGGGCGACCGCGTTCCCCCGGACGCGACGTTCACTCTGCGCATCGCCGATGGCGTCGTTGGCGGCTATGCGTACAATGGCACGCAGGCGGCACCCTTCACCAATTTCTACGGATTGTACGACCATCACTTTTCTTATCGCGACGACGCGTGGATGCTGCCCGATGCGTGGCTCGATCCTCCCGATGCGTTTGACCTTGCCACGCCGCTCAATATGGTGTCGACAAACGACATCTCCGGCGGCAACTCCGGGTCGCCCCTCCTGAGCAAAGAGTTGGAGATTGTCGGGCTCATCTTCGATAGTAACATCGAGGCGTTGCCCAATCAGTATCTCTATACCGATCAGGTGGCGCGGGCGATTTCGGTGGATGTGCGCGCCATCCTGGAGGTTCTGGAGGACTTTTACGGGGCCGACCGTATTGCACGCGAGTTACGTTCCGGTGAGCTGTACCGCACGGAAGAAGAGGCCGAAACGCAGGCCGCTGCGCAGTGACATCCCTCACAAGAGCTCTTCGGGCAGCGTTTGCACGATGGCTGGCGTCACGCCGGTGAGGCCGGCGACCTCAGCGAAATGATGCGCGCCGCGGCCGTACGCAATCAGCGGGACAGGGTTGCGGGTGTGCGTCTTCTGGTTGGACGCTTCGATATTGCCGTGGTCGCTGGTAATCAGCAGCAGTGTTTCGGATGGATCCAGCGCATCGAGCGTGCCCTGCAGGAAGTAGTCGACCGTGTCGAGAATGGTCGCCGGCGTAGCGTCGAGGCGGCCGTGCCCGGCTTTATCGGTCAGGAAGTACTCGAACAGCGTAAAGCGGTGGGCTCGGCTGATCTGCACAAGCTGCTGACCGGCTTCGGCAGGAGACAGCCGGGGGAGGGAGTGGCCGAGCGGTTCCCATCCGGCCCCTGTGAGATCGGCGGTGAGGGCCTGGCCGTTCAGCACGTCATTGAGGCCGCGGATGGGTACCTGAGCCTCGTGGCAGCAGCGCGTGGTCACCGTCCACCGGTTGCGACGGCGAACATGCTCGAAGAACCGGGGCGGATAGGCATTGGCGAAGGCCGTGGTGGCCGGTCCGCAGCGGCGTTGAATGCGGGCGAAAACGTTATCCTTGGCAAGGATCGGATGGGTGGCCGAGTGCGGGAAGGGCCCGAAGTGGCGCCCAACGACCTCGGCACAGTTCACGCCCGTGAAGAGAGTCGCCTGACCGGTGCCGCTCTGGGGCAGGCCGTCGAGGCCCAGCGTGGCATCAATCGGGTGAAAGACGTGATCGACCTCGGCGCGGTGCGGCGCCTCGCCGGTCCACGGGTGGCCACCGGCAAGCCGCCCGAGCGCCGGGCGCCGATCGGAGGGCACGGCCAGCGGGTTGTGCGACGACGGCGAGCCCAGACCGACGCCATCGAGAAAGATAAAAAGCAGGTGCCGGGGGGCAGTAGACACGGCAGGAAAAAAGAGCTCAGAGGCGCGAAAAGGAACCGGCACAGGAAACGGATGGGAGGGCGGTCAGGCCTCGTTTCCCTGATTTTCTACCCAGACCACGGCGCGGCGCATCAGCTCGCTGTTCTTGTCGATCGACAGCTTATCCTTCACGCGAGCCCGGTACGAGTCGATGGTTTTGGGGCTCAGGACGAGTTTCTGGGCGATCTCGCGAGTCGTGAATCCGCGTCCCATGTACTCAAAGACCTCCAGTTCCCGATCGCTGAGCTGTTCGAGTGGCGAGATCGTGCCCGACTGGAGGCTGCCTGTCGATCCGGAGTATCGAAGCAGGATCTTCGTGCTCAGCTCATCGCTCAGGAAAACGCCCCCGTCCAGAATGCGCCGGATAGCCTTGACGACCTCGGCCTCCACTTCGCTTTTCATGATGTAGCCACGGGCTCCGGCTTGCAGCGCACGGTCGGCGTACAGTGTTTCGTCGTGCATGGAAACGACGAGGATGGGGAACTCGGGCCGCTCGGTCTGGAGCCGCTTGATTAGTTCGAGGCCGCCCATGCCCTGGAGGGTCAGGTCCACAATCGCGAGATCCGGATCGATCTCTGGGATCTCTTCGAGCGCCGTCTGTGCATCGCCGGCCTCACCGCAGATCTCCAAGTCAATCTCGGAGTCGACCAGATACGTGTACCCCCGCCGCATCACGGGATGGTCCTCCACGATGTAAATTTTTTGGGCCATGAATTACGACGGGATCGATTGGGGGCGAGGGGGCGAAGGGAGCTTGTTGAGTGGAAGCGCACACTGCACGGCGGTTCCGCCATCGGGGCGAGGACGGATGCGCAGCTGCGCGCCGATCGTGTTTGCCCGGTATTTCATCACCCGCAGGCCCATGCCAGATTGGGCCTGCGGGTGAGGGGAAATGCCCCTGCCGTCATCCGCAATGGTCAAAAGAAGCGCACCGTCTTTCGTTCCAAGGCGCACGACGATCTGATCGGCGTCGGCGTGTTTGAGGGCGTTGGTGATGGCTTCCTGCGCGATCCGGTACAACTGCAGTGCGACCTCGCTGTCGGGGTCGGGCACGTCGTTGTCGTGGTCGAAGGCGACCGAGATGCCGGGATGAGCCCGTGTGGTGGATACGAGCTCCTGCAGCGCGCTGGGAAGCCCTTCGTCTTCCATCTTCACCGGGTTGAGCCCGCGCGCCAGCTTGCGCACCTGCTTGATGCTCTCTTGGACGAGTTGGGAGATTTCCTCGATCACGGTTTTGTCGACGGCCTCGCCCGCTTCAATTTTACGGATGACCCCGCGGCAGAGCATGCTCACACCGGAGAGATGCGAGCCGAGGCCATCGTGTAGATCCTGCCCGATGTGCCGCCGCTCGCGGGCGCTGACCTCCAGAATTTCACGCTCCAGCAGCTTGCGCTCGGTGATGTCCCGCCCCGAGGCCTGAAACTCGGCTACGTCGCCACTGGGGTCGACGAAAGCGCGGATGGCCCACTGTAGCCAGCGCTCCTCGCCGTCGGCACTGAGGAGGCGAAACTCGTACTTCTGAACGGGCTGGTCGGCACTAAAATCGGACTCGATCTCTCGGAAGGCGTCACGATCACTCGGCAGAAGGAGTGACTCAAATGCCTGTCCCGTGAGCTCCTCAGCGGGGGTGCCCAAAAACGCTTCGAAGGCGTGGTTTACAAAGGTCAACATCCCATCCGGGGCGAAACGGCAGATCAGCTCAGTTTGCTGCTCGACGACTGTCCGGTAGCGCTTTTCGCTCAGCAGCAGCTCGACCTCGGTGCGGGTGCGCTCGACCGCATCGCTGATCAGGATGGCAACCGTTTGCAGGAAGTTGACATCGTCTTTGGTGAAGGTGCGGGCCTCGGCCGCGCAGGCGCTCAAGATGCCGTACGGCTGATCGCGACCCGGGATGCGGACACACACGCCACACGCCACGTCACTGGCCAACGGAAAATCCTCGCCCGTGAAGCGTTCATCGGGCCCTACCCGCACGGCCTCCTCCGCGCGCAACGTGTGCCGAGCGAGCGGGAACTGATCGAGCGGCACCAGTGGGTGGACTGGTGGAGCCGAATCCGGGGGCGGCGCCTGCAGGCGGATGGACTGGAGATCGGACTTCAGTTCGAGGACGCTGGCATGTTTGATATCGAGCGTCTCGGTCAAACGGGCGACCGCTTCCGTCATGAGCGCCTGCAGATCCGATTCCTCCAGCGCGTACAAGCCCAGTTCAGCCAGCGTGGCCTGTTGCTGTTCCCGGACGCGCAGCGCCTGTTCCGCGCTTTTCTGCGCCGTAACGTCACGGACTACCGTTTGGGCGGAGCGCGCCCCGTCGTAGGTGATGGGGACGGAGAAGGCTTGCACGATGCGCTCCTCGCCATCCAGTCGCCGCAACCGGTGCTCCAGGGGGGAGGTCTGTCCGCCATCCTCAATGGTGCTGATGCGCTCCTCGATGGTGTCGTGGACGGCCGGCTCCGCAAATTCGAGGATGGAGCGGCCGATGATGTCGTCGGGCGAATCGGCACCGAAGACACGAGCGCCCGCCGCGTTGATGTACTTGATGGTCGCGTCGCTGCTGATGAGAATAGGCTCGGGGTGGTAGCGCACAAGTTGGCGCCAGCGCTCCTCACTGATCTGCAGGGCTCGCTCCGCCGCTTTGCGTTCGGTGATGTCTTCGATGGAAGTGACCACGCGCACCACGTTGCCGTTGTCATCGGTCAGCGGGGCGGCGTTGATCGACAGCAGGCGGCGGTGCCCATCGGGCCACTCCACTGCGCGCTCGGCGCCGAAGACGGGCTCGCCCGTGCGCATCACTCGTTGAAAGGGATGCGTGTCTCCCGCCAGCTGGGCTTCGTCGAGGGTCGTTAGCCGCCACTGGGGCAAGTCGTACGGATACCCGTTGGGGTTGGGGATGAGTTCGAGGAGGTCCTCGGCGCGGTCGTTGGCAAAGACGAAGCGCCCGGCCGTATCCACCACTGCGATGGCGGCTACACTGGTCGACATGATGTTGTCCAGCAGATCGCGCTCCTGCCGCAGAGCCTCTTCGGTGCGGACCTGCTCGGTGATATCGGTCGAGATGCCGAGCAGCAGTCGCTCTTCCGCGTGGACGGATTGGAAAGGGAGTAGTTCGGTTTTGACGATCCGCTCGCGCGCCGATGCGTCTTCAATGGTTTCGATGAACTCACGAGGCTCATTTGAGCGGATCACGGCGTGGTCGTCAGCCCGGAAGTCACGCCCCTCGGAGGCTGCGGCGAACTCCTGGTCCGTCGCACCCTCCATCTGATCGGGGGTTGTCCCATAGGCCGCCGCCACCGATTCGTTTGCGAGCAGATATTCGCCAGCTTCGTTCTTCAGGAAAATGAACTGGGGGAGCGCATCTACAATCTGGCGCAGGTACTGCTCGCCTCGTTCGATCTGTTGTCTGCGCGCGCGCTGTTCCGTGATATCGTGGAGGATGCCGAGGAAATGCGTTACCGCTCCCGAGGCATCGCGGACGGGAAAGATGGTGATCTCATTCCAGAAGGGCGTCCCGTCTTTTCGGTAGTTCTTGATCGTGGTCTGGCAACTCGTACCCTCATTCAGAGCCGTGCGGAGCGTGGCGCGTGCAGCAGAGTCGGTGTCGGGACCCTGAAGGAACCGGCAGTTGCGGCCCAGCACCTCGTGGCGGCGGTACCCGGTCATTGATTCGAAGGCCGGGTTGCAGTAGACCGTTGGCAGGTCGGTCCGTGTGGCGTCGGCGATGAGGACGGCATCGCTGACCTTTTCGAGTGCTTTGGACAGTAAGGGAAGCGTGCCGGAGGGGGGAGGGGAGGAATCAGAAGTCTGGGGGGGTGGAGCGGCATCAACCGGGTTGCTGTCAGGCTGATGCAACGTATCGGTCCAGGCGATATATCCATCGGATCCGTCATCTGCCACCCACCATGTGCCGTGTCGTTGGGGCGGATCGCCGGGATCGAGTTCGCGCAGGGCCGCGTCCACTGCAGCAGCGCGGTCTTCGGGAAAAAAGAGCTCGCCAAACGTGGAATTCGTCGGATGGAAGGATGGATCCAGCTGATCGGCGCACGCGGCGTTGAGGCGGCTGATGGTGCCCTGCGCATCCAGCTGCACCGCATAGGCACTTGCACGGTTGAGCACGGCCTCGGCGAATGAAGAGGCGGAGGGCTGGTCGGAGACATGGATCAGCGCGGTCTCCTCGTGGTCGTACGTGATTCGCAGCGTCGCCAACGTCGTCACGGACAAGCAATCTTCCTGATTCGGTGCCGCCGTGGAGCAGATGTGTTGTTCGTCATCAAATAGTGTAGACACAGTGCAGTCATCTGGCAGGGCAACCACTGAGTCAAAGACCCGGCCCTGAAGGTCCGTTCGCTCTACGCCGTGGACCTGACAGGCGGCTGGATTCGCGTCCAAGATGGTGCCGGCCCGATCGATCACATACACCGAATCTTGTGAGCGCCCGAAGAACGTATTCAGCCAGGTTCGGCCGCTGGTGGCATGGGCAGCGGTCCACGACGTGCTTTGCGACTTCGATCGGCGCTCAATAAGTGTCATGTGCGCGCGCAACGAAGCCGGGCGCCAGCGGTCCAGGATAAAGTCGGGCTCCAGCGCTGGAGCCGTGGTGAGCGCTTTTGGGGAGGCATCGGGAGGGAGGACGGCGATCAAAACGTAGCACTCACGCTGGGGCAGTGGGCAGGAGGGCGACGCCATCCCGGTAAAATGGGGGTGCTCCACAAAGACGGTGTCGGGGCGGCTGTGCTCGATTGCGGCGGAGGCCGCTTCGGGATCGGTGTACGTGGTCAGTTGATGATCGGCGCGCTGGAGTGCGGCGTGGAGCCGCTCACGAATGCGATCAGTCGAAATGAGAAGCAAGGCTTTCATGCGAGGAGCGCCCCTGATCCACGGTAATCAAAATGGGTTCACAAGATACGACGGATCGGGGACGAATCTCAACGACCAGAACCCATTGAAACCCATTGAATGCGTTCCGCCGCTGGGGAGTAGCGCTCGCATGTGGGAGAATTTACTACGTACAAATCCAGGTATGTCCCACCTGCGCTTGCAAGAGTCTCCCTCAGCATCCGACCGGGGACGCTCTGTTCTTGATAGGTGCATTCAGGTCGGAACGTTCTACACAGTTCGTTCCAAAACCAGCGCATGCAGTTAGGTTAGCCCGATGGATCCGCAGGGGGTGGATGATGGATCAGTGGGGCATCGGGCTAACCTCTGCTGCGTTTTTATTTGAGGCTGACTGTTATCCCTGCCTCATCAATTGTCCGGTTTGCCTTGGTGACCCATGGATGATAGACCGACGGGGACGCATCGCCCGGATTTACCGGCGCATCAGGACGTCGCAGTGTGGCTGCGAGCCATTGGTCGCGAACTGGGGGAAGTCGATGTCGACGGGGCTGCTTGCGCCCTTCGTGCTGTTCTGACGGCCCTCCGCTACCATCTCTCTCCGGACGCCGCCGCGCGTCTTGCTGTTCATCTCCCGGATTCCGTACGATCGAGTATCATCCCCGATGACGCCCCGCCCACCGCGGCCTACACGCGACGGTCGTTCATGACGGTCGTTGCGGATGAGATGGGTTCTGAGGGCGCACACGAGCCGGAGTCGGTCACGTATGCGGTCATCAAAGTGATGGGGCAACAGGTGGCCCCCAAGGATGCTGATGCGCTCCGTCGCCTTCTGCCAGCAGACTTGCGGGGATTATGGCCGGAGCAATCCGCATCGAGCACCAACGGCGCCAGGTACGGATCCTCCGTCGCCCGCGACAGCTGAGTTACTGCTGATAGTCCTACGGGAGTTCGATCGCCGGATCGTCGGCATCGGGCCGAAACAGAATCGCGATATGGCCGATGACCTGGACCAGCATTGCATCGTCGATTTGTTCGACCAACGTTTCACCCACCTCTCGGATTTCCTCCGTCGCCGCATCTAACACCCGTACTTTCACCAACTCGCGGGTGTTAAAGGCCTCGTTGGTCGCATTGACGACAGCCTCCGTCAATCCATCCTTCCCGACCCGTACGACCGGATCCAGATCGTGAGAAAGGGACCGCAGGTGGGCGCGTTGCTTGGAGGTCAGAGGCGTACGCGACATGATCGGTGGGAGCTTTGTGGAGAGCGGCTCGGAGAAAATAAAAGCCCCACCCTCGGAAGGAGAGTGGGGCGAGCGGTCCGGACGGGACTCGAACCCGCGACCTCTGCCGTGACAGGGCAGCATTCTAACCAACTGAACTACCGGACCTGATTAACTATTTTAATTTGAAGCCAGTGGCGGCTTAATGTTCCACTTGACTATGAAGGGTGGGCCAAAATCGGGATGTGTGATTGCTTTCGAATTCGAGGCGCCTGCGGGGTGAGATGCCGGAGGGGAAGGACTGCCTTGGTGGCGCTACGAATACAAGCCCCACCCTCGGAAGGAGAGTGGGGCGAGCGGTCCGGACGGGACTCGAACCCGCGACCTCTGCCGTGACAGGGCAGCATTCTAACCAACTGAACTACCGGACCCGTTTGCATGCGCAAAGCAGCAAATGTTATGGGCCCACAGGGTACAGCGCATCAGTGGAATTCGTCAAGCGTAAAGATATGAAGCATTGTCGAAAGCGGAATTGAGAGCACATGTGTGCATCTTCGTGAGATCTTGGTCTGAGCCAAAAAGCGCGGTCCAACGACGATGCGGGTGGATTCAAAAGACAAAAAACCGTATTGGGACCGATACTTGGGCGGGACACACAGATTTCTGCAAAGAAATTGAACCCATCTGTGGATTCAGATGTATGACCTAATAACACAGTAACATTCTGATGTCACCATCAGATCAACAAAACATTTGGAACATCGGATCGCGCCTTATGGCAGATTCGGTAGCCCCAGGTGGATGAGAACCTGAGGTGATACAACACAACACAAGAGTTTATGCAGACTGGCAAAGTTAAGTGGTTCAGCACCGAGAAAGGGTTTGGTTTCATCCAGCCCGATGATGGAAGCGAAGATGTTTTCGTCCACCACAGTGAAGTGGACGGAAAAGATCCGCGCGACGGTGATGAAGTTCAATTTGAAGTAGAAGAGACCCCCAAAGGCCTGAGCGCACGTAACGTGCAGCCGGTCAATGAGGGCGGCGGCGGTGCGTGGTAACACGCTCCCACACGTTTTAGCGAAAGAAGCCCGGTCCATTTTGGGTCGGGCTTTTTTCATGGCCAGCGCTGCGGTTGCATGGCTTTCCCCGTGAGTAGAGCAAAGGAACGGCGGGTGGAACACCGATTTTAAGGGGCACAACTGATTGCTCGGATAATCTGCAGTGCTCCGATATGCTTTCCGATGATGTTGTGAATGAACTGGAACGCTATGTAACGGCCTGCGATGCGGCTCGTGATGCGTTGGAGGAGGCGCTCGATCGCGCGGAGGCATCAGGCACATCTGCGGGGCAGCAGGAGCCGGTGCTGGAGCAGGTAGCTCAGGCGTTGAAACGGTGGCAGAAAGCTCAAAAGCAATTCATGGCGACAGTCGCGCACTCCAGCGTATCCGACGTGCCGATGGCTGCTCTGTTGCTGAAGAAGCACGAGGAGATCGATGCATCCAATGCGCGGCGGGGGTTGCCTGGCGCCTCGGTCGAGGGTACCGATCAGCCTTTCGACATCGACCTGACGGGGCGCCGCGGCAGCGTCTTGACGACCGTTGCGATGGAGTATCTACCCCAGATGGACGACGAGGCGGCGAAGTAAGATCCTCGGCGATCTCTTTCGGCAAATACCGCAGGAGTTAATGGATTTTGATCAGGTTGGAGCCATTCCGTATCGGGAGCGCAAGGGGCAGATCGAAGTTCTGCTCATCACCACTCGCTCGCGCGGCCGGTGGATTGTCCCGAAGGGCAACGTCGAAACCGAACTGGGTCCGCGCCGGTCGGCCGTTCTGGAAGCCTACGAGGAGGGAGGTGTTAAGGGGACACTCCATCGACCGGTGCTGGGCACGTACTGGCACGGCGATCCGCCGGATTGTCGTATCCGGATCTATCTGTTATCCGTTGAGGAAACCCACTCCGATTGGCCCGAAGTCCAGGAGCGGCAGCGGCAGTGGAAATCCGTTCCTGAGGCCAGACAGACCGTCGACGAGGACGGCTTGCGGCCTCTTCTGGATGCCGCGCTGCATCTAATTCGCGATCGGCAGCCCTCCAATCAGTAATAGAAGCGAATCAGTAATAGAAACGACTCGGGGGGCGGGCTTAATGGGCAGCTTTACCTGCCGATAACGTAAGTTGTATTCGACGACACCCGATTCGACGACACCCTCCGCCATGGCTTACTCGATCGCAGTCGACTCCTCCGCTCAGCGCGCAACCATTTCCTTAAGCGGTACGGTTAGCGCTCGTACCCTGTATCGCGCGCTATTTGATTGCGTCGGTCGAGACGCGTGGATGCCCGGCTATGATCTGGTCTGGGATGCGCATGGCATTCGGAAGCGGATATCTTCCGCCGTGGCCGCCGAGCATCTGATCCAATCGGCTACCGACTTAGCCCTGCTTCTGGGTTCGGGTCGCACGGCGGTTATTGCCCAGTCTCGGTTCGACACCGTGGTTGCCCGCCGCCTGTTGCGACGTTTGCCAGCCTCGTCGCGTCAGCGTGAGGTCTTCGTTTCCACCACAGCCGCCGATCGGTGGCTGGCCGTTCCGGTTGCATCTGGTCAACAACCTGCCGGAGTCAATCGGTCCTGATGAGATGTTTTCCAACATCGAAAGACGGCGTGTAGCCAAATAAAAACCCGAGCCGCGGAGCGCGACTCGGGACGTGGTCAGGGGCGTTCCCAACCACAACCCGTACTGCGGCTTGTGGCGCCTCAGACGCGCATTTGTCGCTGTAAACCACCGATTTTGTGCCGTTTAACTTGCTCGTGACGCGTATATGAGGTATCTTTGTTGCAACGGATATTGCAACACTTACCGCCTCGTTTCTTCATGCGCATCTCCTATTATCTCCGCTCGTCGGACCGGGACAGCCGCGGCTACGCGCCCATCTACCTTCGCATCTCCCACCGGGGCACGCAGCGCTACATCTCGCTCGAGTTGAAAGTGCTGGCGGGCCGTGGTGAGCCGCATGAAAACGCAGGGGCTGCTTATCACGGCCGACCGGGTGCGTGAGCAACTGGTCGAGGAGCTCTTTTCGGGGGATGGGGAGGCCGATGAGTTGGACTTCATCGCGTTTGTCGACCGCGAAATCGAGGACTACCGCCGCCGCGAGTAGCGCGGCACCTACAAGGCCTATTCGAGCGTATGGAAGAAATTCAAGGCCCTCCACGCGGCCGAGTATGGCCGGAGCGACCTGCCCTTTAGCCGCGTGGACGTGCGGCTCGTGCGCGACTTTCGCACCTACTGCTACGAGGTGCGGGGCAACAATCCCAACACGACCGGGAAAGCCCTGAGCATTCTGCGCACCTTCGTGCGCGCAGCGATGAAGGAAGGCTACATCTCGCGGGCGGACTACCCGTTCGGGCACATCACGATCGACTCGAACCCGGTGGACAAGGAGAAGCTGACGCCGGAGCAGATCGAACAGATCGAAGCGCTCGACCTGCCCGAGGGGAGCGGCCTGGCCGAGACGCGCCGGTGGTTTCTCTGGGCGTACTACAGCGGCGGGATGCGCTTTTCGGACGTGGCGACGCTGCAGCGCAAGCACCTCCGCGGCGGGCGCATCTACTACCGGATGGAGAAGACCTCCGACCGCGTCGGCGTTCCGCTCGTTGCTGCGGCCCGGGCGATCCTGGACCACTACGACGACCGGCCCCAGGGGAAGGAGGCCTGGGTCTTTCCGATTATGGATGGGATTGAGCCCGGCGACGGGGCCGCGATTCACCGCCGCAAGGAGCGCCAGAACGCGCTCGCGAACAAGCGCCTCCAAGAGATCGCCGAGCAGGCCGAGATCGATCAGCACATCTCGTTTCACATGGCGCGCAACGCCGCCGCGTGGAAGGCCTACACCGAACTCGGCGATATCTACAAGGTGAGCAAGTTCCTTGGGCACGCCTCGGTGCAACAGACCGAGAAGTACCTCCGCGGCTTCGAGGACGACTCGCTCGACGACGATTTCCGGAGCGTGTTCTGAGGCCAGGGGCGGCCCGCAGGGGCCGGATGCTTTGATCAGAAGGGCGGCGCGTCGGGGGACCCGTTGGTCCCCCCGGGGTTAATGGCCCCCGCGGTCACGGCTCGCGCTCGAGGGCGCCGTTCAGAACGCGCTGCAAGGCCTCCGGCAGCGCCGGGGTCTCGTCCGTGGCCTGCCCGCGCAGGTGCTCGATGACGTCGGGGAGCCAGTAGAAAACCTGCCGCCCGCGCTTGCAGTCCTGGGGAATCCCCCAGTGGTCGATCGTATCGGGCGAGCGGCCGAGCCAGCGGCAGAGGGTCGCCTTGGTGACCAGGCCCTGCGCCAGCTCGAGGGACCGGTTCAGTTCGACGACGTACTCGCGGTGTTCGGCGAGCGCCTGCCGCGCGCCGAGTTTGGCGGCCTGTTCGAGGCGGCGGTCGAGTTCGCGGGGCTCGAGGAGGATAAACTCTTGACGAGTGGGCATAACGAAGATGTACGAAAGCAGGTGAGAAGAATCGAACACCTTCGTTATGTGATAACTGTCAGGCGCTGTGGGCTTTGACGCACTTCAGGCCGCCGCTTACCTTCCCTTTCCCCAGCGCTCTGAAGGTATGTAGCATTCACAACCTGCTGGGCAACCGGCTCCATCATGGTCACCAGCAGGTCTATTTCTCTTGGCATCATCCTCGGCCGCCGGGCGCATCCGGATTAGTCGCCTCGTGCGGGGTGGAGTCGTAAACAGGCGGTGACTGAAGTTCAAGGGGCCCTGTCCCCGAAAGGGGCCGTTTTGTTTCACCATGTCGAGTGCGAGGCTTTCCTAAGTGGCAATCGGGGCCCTCCGTATCCTGTCTTTTTCGGAGTTGATCTGCCTCGGTGCAGGCACGGCCGGTGCCGCCGCGAGCAAGAGCGCAATCCCAAACGGGACGCGCAACTGCGGGGAAGGGGTTCTATTGACCCAGCAGGTGTTCTATTGACCCAGCAGTATGACCTGCTCCCCGAAAACTGGGCAGGCCCTGTGAGTTAGAATTTTGCTACCTTGAGGTCTCCACACCAAGAGAGGGACCTATGAAAAAGAAGCGTATTGCGGCCCGCTATGAGAAGACCTCGCGCAACTACTTGGCCTTCCTGCACGTGGCCTCGATCGTAACATTGCTACTGTGATTGTCAACACGTTCTAAGCTCGACTTTCGCCTTTTCGCTCAGCCGGAAAACCGGCTAATACAGCCTATAGGCAGGGATTTGCGTTTTTCCATGTGTGGGGTTCGCGGTCAGACATCGAAAAACTATTTTGCTATATGGCCCAGCGTCCTGTTATGAGCGACTTCATTCTGGCAAATGGCTAAAGTCGAGCTAAGAAGGCCGATTGCAAGAAGACGATTCATCTTAACTTGACATGTTCGCGGAGAAGTGTTACCATAACGTTGCGTGATGCTCGCGAAGACTTATGGGCGGATAGAAGCGGGTCTCATTCGATTGGCAGATCCGTGGTTTTTGCACAGCACCGCTACGCAGGACCTTGTGCACAGACCAACTTATTTTGCACTCTAATGTTAACGCTAACAATGTTAACGCTAACACCCTCCGGTCTCTCCAAAAACGCTCCTATTATGGAAGCTGCGGAGGAGACTCTACCGAGGATTAAGTCTAGCCAGCAGGGGCTGTATCGCAGCGTCGTCAGGGTCGCACGTATCGCGGTCTTTTTTGCATTGTCGCTCCTTCTTTTAGAGACGTTTCCTGCAATTGCCCAAGAGCAGAGCCCACCTTCTCAGTATGAGCCGACACCAGAATCTCTTCCGCAGCACCCCCTCCCAAAGTGGTTCGAAGATGCCAAGTTCGGTATTTTTATTCACTGGGGGCTGTACTCCGTGCCGGGCTGGGCGCCGACCTCAGCAGGGGAACTTGGCGAAGTGCCGTTCGAGGAGTGGTTTACGAATAACTCATATGCCGAGTGGTATCTAAACACGCTCCGAATCGAGGGCTCACCCACGCAGCAGTATCATCAGCAGACGTACGGCGAGGAAACCCAATACTACGATTTTGCGGATCCGTTCAATGAGGAAGTTGCTGGCTGGGACCCGGACGCTATGGCGGCGCTCTTCGAGGAAGTAGGGGCCCGTTACGTCGTTCTGACCTCAAAACATCATGACGGGTTCACGCTCTGGCCGAGCCGAATAGATAATCCGCACTTGCCTGCAGGTCAGCAGAGCGCGAGTCGCGATCTCGTCGGCGAGTTGGCAGAATCGGTTCGCGATCGGGGGATGAGGTACGGGATTTACTATTCTGGAGGGGTCGACTGGAGCTTTAAGCCCACGGTGATAACGAACCTGCAGGACCTGATCGCTGCCGTTCCTACCGACAGCGCGTACACGGCGTATGCAAACGCGCATTGGCGAGAACTCATCGAACGGTACGAGCCCGCGATTCTGTGGAACGACATTGCTTACCCCGACGCTCACCACCGCTATCAGCTCTTCGCTGACTACTACAATGAGTTTCCCAAGGGAGTAGTCAACAACAGGTGGAGTACGCCTCGTGAGATACGCAGGGAGGGCGGTCTGAACGATACTGGGGGGCATGCTGATTTTACGACGCCCGAGTATGCCCAATACGAGGAGATCACACCGCAGAAGTGGGAATCGACTCGAGGCATCGGCCATTCTTTCGGATTTAACCGCAACGAAGGGCCGTCCGAAATGCTATCGGTTGACGAGTTGGTCGATTCATTCGTCGATATCGTCAGTAAAAACGGTAATCTGCTGCTGAACGTCGGTCCCCGCGCTGATGGAACCATTCCGGCCCTACAGGTCGAGCGGCTTCGTAGTCTGGGAGAATGGTTGTCGGTGAATGGGGAAGCGATCTTCGATACGCGTCCGTGGGTCGATGCAGAAGGGCAAACGGAGCGAGGCATAGAGATCCGGTTTACTCGGAAAGATGACGCGGTCTATGCCACGCTGCTGCAAACTCCTTCCGAAGGCGAAATCGCCATCAAAAACATGCGCGCACCGAAAGGTGCCGAGATCAAGCTCCTCGGCCACGAGGAAGGGCTTTCCTGGTGGCATGACGGGCGCAATCTCATCATAGAGTTGCCCGAAATGGAAGCCGATGTCGCCCACGCACTCCGCATTCGACCCATGCCCTGGCGCCTCATGCAATAATACCCGCCATTTGCCACTAAGTGAGATCTGGAATTAGCCAACATACGGTGTTATGTGTCAACCAAATTATTCGCTCCCGTTGTTCGTTTGCTTTTTACTCTCAGCTGCCATGATCTTCGCGGCGTCACTGGACCCTGCCCCCGCTTGGGCGCAATCAGGATCGATTCAGGGGACGGTGACAGACTCTGAGGGCCAACCGCTTCCAGGAGCGACCGTGATCGTCACCAATCCGGATATTGGGTTGGAACGGGGAACGGCCGTGAGCAGTGACGGTCGATATCGTATCTTGTCGCTTCCAACCGGGACCTATGAGGTTCAGGCTTCCTTTGTGGGGTACCAGACGGTCCTCAAGCAAGATATTACCCTGCGCATCGGACAAAACTTGCGCGTGGATTTTGAGCTCCAGGAGCAAGCGATGGCGATGGATGAAGTGCAGGTCGTTGCGCAAACAGAAGCCATAGAAATGAATGACCCGTCTGTAGCTACTCCGATTACACCCGAGCAGATTCAGAACCAGCCCACGTTCTCTCGGAATATACTCGAGCTGGGTAAGCTCGTCCCGGGAGGTCGTTCTCGGGATGGGGGCGGAGCTGAATTTGGAGGTGGCACGTCTCAGCCTGGGACGCAGACGCCAACCGGGGCCGTTTTCGATGAGTTTATCGTAGACGGAGTAAGTTGGAAAGATCGCAGCGCTGGCGCTACGCTCACCGGCAGTAAAGATGACGGTATGCTAACGCAGGAGGCCGTCGATGAGATGCGATTCATTACGAATGGCTACGACGCGCAGTACCGTGGCGGGGCGTCTGTGGCCGTGGTTGAGACCAAGCGAGGAACCAATACGTTCGAAGGAAGCGCTTTCACAAAGGGCTTTTCGAGTGATTTGCGTTCAAGCGGTGCCTTCGAGGAGGGCGACATCGAGGACTCGAACCGCTTCCAGTTTGGCGGCGCACTTTCCGGGCCCATTGTCAAGGATCGGCTCTTCTTCAACGTGGCCTACGAGGAAGAGGAGGAGAGCACGCCAGTTACCTTCTCGCCCGGAAACCAGGCGTGGAGCGAGTTTGCCGGCACACAAAGCTTTTCCTCCGGGCAGCGTCTCGTAACAGCCGGGCTGACGGGCCGGCTATCGCAAGCGCATACCCTGGATTTTACTGCCCATGTTCGCCGTGAGGGCGATCCGGTTCATCTCGGCGGCGCGGTGACTGAGGACTGGGGGTGGACGCAGGATCAGAAAGTAACGGTTTATCATCTTCGCCACCGCTACACGCCAAGCGGCAACGTGTCGAATGACCTCAGTGTCTCACATCAGCGCCGGCAATGGTACACCAAGCCTCTATCGGATGAGCCGACGCGCGTGTTTCCAGGGATCACGATGGGCCCCTTAAACTTCTTGTGGCCGCTGAAGCAGAACGACAACGTGACGAAACTTACCAACCACTTTACTTACCTAAAAAACGACTGGTTTGGTGATCACATATTTAAAATCGGCGGTGAAGTGGGCTATTCAGATCTCCGCGAAGACTGGCCGCTGCTCGTAACCCCTGCCTTCATCTACGGAGTGGATGATCCGAATGCAGATCCTATTCTGGCCCAGATCGGCGTCGGGCGCAATGTAATTGAAGGGGAGACGCCTAATCTTACCAACACCGAAAGCGCAGTCGTCAATAACGACTCGTGGCAGCTTGCCTTTTATGCGCAAGACGAATGGGATCTGGCGTCAAATCTTACGTTGTCGCTCGGACTTCGATGGTCGGCTGAGCCGGGGCACTTGAATAATGACTTTGTGATGCCTGAGGGGTTCGCCACCAAGTTGCGAGAGGCTGGCGTGCCCGAGTCGTTTGTCGCGAAAGGAGATCGGAAGCATGATTTGGACAATTTTGCACCACGCCTTCGCTTTTCGTGGGATCTATTCGGCACGGGCCGGACGACCCTTTCAGGTGGTTTTGCGCGCTCGTTCGACCGCCCGCCTGCCAATGACGTAGATCGAGAGCAACGGGAGGCGAACTGGTTAATCCATACGGTGATCTTCAACAACGCGCCGTTTCTGCCCGATGAAGTGCGCCCCTTTTTCCCTGATCCCACCGAGGATCCAGAGGACCTACGCGAACTCGTCGTGAGTGGCGCTGCTAATCTTCAGCCTGATATAACACTGCTTGATCGTGACATTGAGCATCCGGTGGTTGACGACTACTCCATCGGGGTTCGGCAGCAGCTTACAAATACCATTCGGGCGAGTATCAACCTCGTAGCCAAAAATACGCGGCACGGGTTTGGAAGCTGGAACTTCAATCCGCTACAGGAGGGCGCCCGATCGGAAACCGACGAATTTGGTAACATCTTGTTGGCCAGCGATTTCTGGGATCGGCAGTACCGCGCCTTGCTTTTCACCGTGCGTCGCCAATACCAGGACGACTGGATGTTTCAGTTTAACTACGCCCTTTCGAAGCTCAACACGGACGTGATGCGCCCGAGCAGTCCGCAACCATTCGAGGGCGTATCCGGCGCGGGGGATGAGCGGCATCGCTTCACCATTAACGGGATTTATAATCTCCCCTGGGGATTTCGCGTAAGCGGATTTGCTACCCTTGCCAGCCCGACTCCTCTCAATGCCACCGATGGGCGTGATCTTAACGGCGACGGAAGCTTCGACAACGACTTTTTGGGCGGGGAGCCCTTCAACTTCCGGCCCGACGGCTTCGATAGTTGGTACCGTAAAGTTGATCTGCGCCTA
>CAYUVF010000041.1:0-39674 GCA_964448045.1 uncultured Rhodothermales bacterium | reverse complement strand
AAACGGTAGAGGACTACTCTTCTTCTATGCCGACACTAACTTTTGGATTCCGTATAATATCGAATTAAATTCCGATTCCTTGCTTTCATTTAAACAATATTGCGAATATTACAATCAAATGGAATTTTATTCGGGATATTCTGATGGTCATGATTGACACCCCCACGGCGCCCTCGTCTACGTTCACCGATGCGGTCCACGCCGGACGCGAAGACTTCACCGAACGCGGCGTCCATGCGCCGCCCGTCGACCTGTCGACTACCTACCCGTTCACCGACCTCGACCGGGCCTCCGCCAGCCTCGATGCGCTCGCTCACGGCGCACAGTCGGCACCCGATCCGGTCTACGCGCGGCTGCACAACCCGACGGTCGCGCGCTGGGAAGCGGCCATCGCAAAGCTCGAACGCGCCGATGAAGCCGTGGCGTTTGGCTCCGGCATGGCGGCGATAACGGCGGCGCTCCTGGCCGCGCGTGAACACGGCTCCCACGTCGTCGCGCTCCGTCCGATCTACGGCACAACGGATCTGCTGCTCGATAGCAATCTGCTCGGCTTCGACGTGACGTGGGCCCCACCCGAGACGATTGCCGATGCCATCCGCCCCGAAACAGCCCTGGTGCTCCTCGAAACGCCCGCGAACCCGACGCTCCGGCTCGTCGACATCGAAGCGGCCGTGGAGCAGGCCGGATCGGTGCCGGTGCTGGTCGATTCGACATTTGCACCGCCGACGATCCAGCGTCCGCTCGATCACGGCGCGGCGCTCTCGCTGCACAGCGCGACGAAGTTCTTAGGCGGGCACGGCGATGTGATTGCGGGCGTCGTCTCCACCAACACGGCCTGGGCCGAGCGGCTGCGCCAGGTGCGCGTGATGACAGGCGGGCTGCTCCATCCGTGGGCAGCCTACCTGCTCCACCGCAGCCTGCCGACGCTCCCCACCCGCGTCGACCGCGCCCAGTCCACCGCTGATAACCTCGCCCAGCGCCTCAGCGAGCATCCGAAGGTGGCCCGCGTCTACTATCCGGGACAGGCCAAAGGGCCATCTGCTGCCCTCCGTGACCGACAGATGCGCGGCGCCGGAACGATGGTATCGTTCGATGTCCACGGCGGCTACGAAGCAGCGGCCCGCGTCGTCACCGGCGTCGAGCTGATCACACCGGCCGTCAGCCTCGGCTCGGTCGACACGTTGATCCAGCATCCGGCCGGCCTCACCCATCACGGCGTCGACCCGGACACGCGGGCCGCGAGCGGCGTGTCGGAGAGGTTGATCCGCTTGTCCGTCGGCCTCGAAGAGGCGGATGCCCTCTGGCGCGACCTCAGCGCGGCGCTTGAGCAGGCATGAACGATGATAACGCCTACCGAGAGAGATAAGCTGTCATCCCAGACCCTGATTTACTTCGTGAACCTCCGGTTTCTGGCGTGAACTCTCCAAGCTCGATCCGGGATCTCCCAGAATAAATCATCGCTCTTTTCGAGGAGATCCCCGCAAGGGATGACCCTCCGGGCCCCTGAGTAGATCCCCACACGAGCGAAGCGAGGGCCGAAGGGCATGCCCGTGGTGCTGACGGAGTAATCAAGTTGGGGACAGGGATCAGGATGACAAGTTGAGCCTAAAGCTCCAGCGGCTCGCCCCACGCGGGGCGGTGGACGTTGACTTCGGGGTAGAAGAATTGGATGTTCTCGGCCATCCACTGCCGGGCCTCCGTCTCGCCGTGGATGAGCACCACGTCTTCGGGCTGGAGGGCGCCCACGAGATCAAGCAGCTCACGGCGGTCGGAGTGGCCGCTGAGCCGGAATTTCTGCACTTCGCAGCGAATTGGCTGCGGCCCGGTTTCTGGGTGAAGCGTGACGTCGTCGCCCCCCGCTTCGACGGCATCGATCAGCCGGCGCGCCGGCGTATCTTCGACGGCGTAGCCGACCAGCAGGATCGCGTTGTCTTTGTCCTCGATGATCTTGCGGCCCAGCATGTTGGAGAGCGTGGGCTCGAACATCATGCCGCTGCTCATAACGTGAATGCTGGGCCCCTCCAGCGCCTCACGCTGCCCGTTGTCACTGTACGGCAAGCGGCGCTGATCGACGCCGAAGACGCGAAAATCGGGATCGTTTCGGGGCGTGCTCTGGCGCGTCTGATCGTACACGTCGGCGATGGCCCGCATCGAGCCGGCCGTGTAGACAGGCACGAAGTCGGGGATGACGCCCTCGCGTTTGAACTGGTCGATGAGCGCAAGCGTCTCCTGCGCGCGGCCCATCACGAAGACCGGAATCAGGGCCGTACCGCCGCGGCTCATCACGCGCTCCAGGGCTTCCTTGAACTGCTGTACCTGGAGCGCGCGGGTCGTCTGCTCCATCTCCGGATCGTTGCCGAGCGTCGACTCCAGCACGAGGACGTCGGTGCGCTCCGGATAGCGGCCGCCGGGGAGGATCGTCTGGCCCGAGCGGTTCGTGTCGCCCGTAAAGAAGAGGCGGCGGTCTTCGCCCCCCTGCTTGAAGACCAGCTCCACGCCCACCGAGCCGAGGATGTGCCCAGCCGTGTAAAACTGCGCCTCGATCGGCGAGGCGCCGCGCAACCCCGTCACGTTAAACGGCTCCTCCAGCGCATGCGTCAGATAGAGCTGGCTGTAATTCTCGACCTCGTCTTCCTCGAAGAGCGGCTCGGTATCCGTTTCTCCGGATTCGAGCTTGCGCTTCTGGAGCCGTGCCGACGCCGGCAGCAAGAAATCGACGAGCCGCCGCGTGGCCTCGGTCATGTGCGCCATCACGTGGGGGAACTCCTTGATGAGCACCGGCAGCGAGCCCATGTGATCGTGATGGGCATGCGAGATGATGGCGTGGTCGACGTAGCGATCCGGATGCTCGTGGATCAGGTCGAAGCGCGGCACCGAGGCCTGCCCGTCCCGGCTGGGATCCGATCCAACATCCAGCACGAGGCCTGTCCCTTCGATGTCCAGAAAATGGCAGCTCGCGCCGATGTCTTCGGTATCGCCCAGTGCGATGAACTTCATGAGGTCGACTTCGTCCGATGGAGATCAACAAGGAGTTCGGGACCGCCGCCCGAGGGAGAGAGGCCAGAATCGGATTGAAAACATTGGGCCCTTTCTGAATGTTTCTTTTCGGCGCACGGACTCACGTCATGCCCGCTTCGGCGCGGCGGGCCGCCTTGTAATCTTCCCAGTCGTCGAGGAAGCGCTCCAGCCCCCGGTCCGTCAGCGGGTGGTCGAGCAGCTGGTTCAGGACATCGAAGGGCACCGTCGCCACATCGGCCCCGGCCAACGCGGCCTGCTTCACGTGCATCGGATGGCGCACCGACGCCGCCAGAACCTCCGTCTCGAAGCCGTAGTTGGCGTAAATCTGGACGATCTCTTCGATGAGTTGAATGCCATCGGTCGAGATGTCATCCACCCGGCCGATGAACGGACTGATGTAGTCAGCGCCCGCTTTGGCAGCGATGAGCGCCTGCGTTGGCGAGAAGCACAGCGTGCAGTTCGTGCGAATGCCTTCGCCGGAGAGCGCCCGCAACGCCTTGATGCCCGCACGGATCAGCGGGATCTTGACGACGACGTTGTCGTGGATCTGTGCGAGCGTGTGCGCCTGCTCCATCATGCCGTCGAAGGTCGTTGCCGTGACCTCGGCGGAGACGTCCCCGTCGACAACCTCACAGATGGCGAAGATGCGCTCGTGGAAGTCCACGTTGCCCTCGTTTTTCATCAGCGACGGATTGGTGGTCACCCCATCGAGGACGCCCATATCGTTCGCCTCGCGGACCTCATCGAGGTTGGCCGTGTCGATAAAAAATTTCATGGCAGTAGCGCAGTCGGTGATGGAATGGAACAGAGGTCTGCGGATGCCGCGTTGGATCGGCGAGCCGGCCTCGTCCGATAAAGGGCCGATTGTAACGACTGCTGGTACATTGAGTTTGCTTTATCTTCGTTACAATCTTGCCCGATCTGCGCGCTTCCCCTGTCCTTCGCACCCAACTTGCTCCGCTCATGCCCCACCTTGGCCTGTTTGAAGACGACCAGGTTGCCCCCCTCCGCCCGCTCGTCGACGCCCGCGCCGTGTATGACCTGCGGCTGGGAATCCGTTCGCTCCTGCAGACGGCGCGCGACGCCTTCGGCCAGCCTGCGACCACGCTGCACGTCCGCGCGCCCCTCGCTGCGGTGACAGCGCAGCGCTACGATTTCCCGGTTAACATTCTGCCAGCCGATGATGGATTGTTGCTCGTCAACGGGCGCTTCGTCGCAGCGGAGGGGCCGGCGTTGGACCGGCTGCGGCGGGCGGTGCGCGAGCGGGAATCGGCGCGGGCGTTCGTGGCGAAGGGTACGCTCGTCGCCGCCTGGCTGCCCGATGCCGCGGCCGCTCCCGAGGCGCTGGCATCGGGCGATCCAATCACGCCGGATTTGTTCGACCACCTCCCGATGGAGACCATCGAGGACGCGACGTGCATCGGTCGCCTATGGCATTTGCTTGATGCGCTGGCGCCGGCACTGGAGCGCGACTTCGCGGCGCGCACGGGTCCGTACAACATCCTGGAGACGATCCACGAGCGCTCCGACGCCTCGGTGCACCCGCGTGCCATCGGCGTGCGGCCCGAGCGGATCTACATCGCGCCGGGGGCCACGATCCGGCCGGGCGCCATCCTCAACGCCGAGTCCGGGCCCATCTACATCGACCGCAAGGCGACGGTAATGGAGCAGGCCGTGGTCCGCGGGCCGGCGTACATCGGACGGAAATCGCAGGTCAAGATCGGCGCGAATATCGGCACGGCAGCGATCGGGACGTACAGCAAAGTAGGCGGCGAGGTGCACGACACGGTGATCCACTCGTACTCCAACAAGGCGCACGCGGGCTTTCTGGGGCACGCCTACCTCGGGCGCTGGTGCAACTTGGGCGCCGACACGAACAACTCCGACCTTAAAAACGACTACGGCACGGTGTCGGTCTACAACGCGGCGACCGGCGACTTCGAGGATACGGGTGCGCAGTTCGTGGGGCTGTTCATGGGCGACCACTCGAAGACGGGCATCAACGTGTCGCTCAACACGGGCACGGTCATCGGCACGTTCTGCAACGTGTACGGATCGGGCCTGCCGCCGCGGTTTGTGCCGTCGTTTGCGTGGGGCTCCGCCGCGCAGGGCTTTACGACGTATCGGCTGGAGAAGGCGTTGCGCGTGGCCGAGGCCGTCATGGCCCGCCGCGATCACCCGCTCACCGACGCCGACCGCGCGCTGCTGAAGCACGTCTTCGAGCAGACGCAGGCCGAGCGGGAACGGCACCTTTAAGCGGTTGGGCGTGAGGGCGGTTGGGCTGCCTCCTCGTGCGAGCCACTTCCTAAACGCAGAACCCTGAATCCCGAACCTGCCTCATTCGTCCAGGTGGATGACTTCGGCGTCTTTGGCGGCGCCGTCTTCGATGCGGAGGCGCAGGCACGTCTTCTCCTGATGGAGCCCCTGCTTGCCCGCGGCGCCGGGGTTGATGAACAGCATGTCATCGAGATCGGCCACGCGCTCGACGCGCAGGATATGGCTGTGGCCGCAGATGAAGAGGTCGGGCGTGTCCTTCGCGAGTACGCGGCCCATCCCTTCCTGCCAGCGTCCGGGCCGCCCGGCGATATGCTTCACGCGGACGTCGAGGCCGTCCAGCGTCAGTCGCTGGTTTTCGGGGACGCGCTGCCGGATCTCCCAGCCGTCGACGTTGCCCCACACCGCTTTCGTGGGCGCGACGGCTTCCAACGCATCCAGCACCGACAGATCGCCAAGGTCGCCAGCGTGCAGAATCAAATCGACATCGGCGAACACCTCGGCGAGGGCCGGGTGAAAATAGCCGTGCGTATCGGAAACGATACCGAGGGTCATGGGCGCAGGAGGATGGGAACGCGGGCGGATGGAGGAGCGCTTTTTCTCCCGCTCCTCCACGCTCCCGCTCTCAGTTATAGTTCCAGCGTGCCGCCAAAGTCGAGCGGCTGCGCATCGAATCCCGCATCTTCGATCGCCTCGGTGACCTCGTCGAGGTCGACCTTGATGAAGGGAAACGTGTCGTAATGGATTGGAACGATGGCGGTGCAGTCGACCATCTCGGCAGACTGGATAGCGCCGTTGACGCCCATCGTCACTACATCACCGACGGGAGCGAGCATCACATCGACGTTGTACCTATCGCCAATCCACTCCATCTCGGCGAAGGGCGCGGTGTCGCCGGCGTAGTAGACCGTGGCGCCGTGCAGATCCAGCACGAAGCCCTCCGGGACGCCGCCGTACGATCCATCGGGAAAAGACGAGGTGTGGCGCGCATGCACGGCCTCGACGAAGCCCCAGTCGAAGCCCAGCGAACCGCCTTCATTCAACGGATGCACGTTCTCGTGGTCGTAGTCCTCGCCGACGCGTGTGATGATCTCGAAGTTGCTGATCACCAGCGGATTGCCCTGCTCGCAGAACGCCCCGATATCGGCATAGTGGTCGAAGTGGGCGTGCGAGAGGAAGATCACATCCGGATCCAGCTCCTCCGGCGTCACCTCCGTATGCGGGTTATCGTTGAAGAACGGGTCGAAAAGGAGCGTCGTCCCGTCCGTTTCGATCTGAAAGGTGGAGTGGCCGAAATAGGTTAGCGTCATGGGTGCGTGTCCGTTGTGTGATCGGGGTCGGTGACAGCGTTAGGGGTACGAACGCGCGTCTTTCAGTGTTTATGCCGCACGTAATCTGACGATAAATTCATGGCCCCGTCCCGGCACACAAATGGGCCGCCTCTACTCCGCGCGGCTGGCCACGTGGTAGAGCCAGACGCAGAATCCAGCGAAGAGGACCACCCCGAGCGTCGTCGCCATCGTCCCGAATGCGCCGGGCCCAAGGCCGAGCGCCTCCGGTGTAATCGCCCACACATCGGCGCTCTCGTAGTACGCGAACGGCACGGCCAGCAAGATGCCCACGAGCGCTTCGCCCGTAATCAGCCCCGAGGCAAACAGCAATCCGTGGCGCGAGGCTGTTGCGGAGGCCGCCTCCGGATCAGTACCGCGGATGGCCGCCCGCTGCGTCACCACCCGCGCCGCATAAAAGGCGATCAGCCCGCCGATGAAGATGGGCACCGATAGCTCGATGGGCAGATAGATGCCAACGGCGACGGCCAGCACCGGCGCGCGAAACTCGAAGTCGCGCGCTTCCAGCCACTTGTCGAACAGAATGATCGCCCCCGCAATCCCCCCGCCGAGCCAGATCATCGTCCACGGCAGGTTGCGGTTGAAGACGCCATCGGCTACCGACGCCATCAGGGTGGCCTGCGGGGCGGCGAGCGCTTCGGAGGGATCCATGCCGGCGCGGGGCAGGACATCGCCGAACCCGTACGCCTGAAACAGCAGCTGCATGACCGGCGCAATCGCAATCGCCGCGGCGAAGACGCCCACCATCTGCATGATTTGCTGCTTGAAGGGCGTCGCGCCCACGATGTGCCCCGCCTTGAGGTCCTGCATGTTATCGCCCGCGATAGCCGCCGCGCAGCACACAACCGCGCCCACCAGAATCGCCGTCGCCGCCGCGGCCGTGGCCTGGCTCGCGTTCACCGCGAAGTCAATCTGCGAGCCGAGCAGCACGAGCAGGATGAGCGACACGGTCAGGATCGTGGCGATGGTGACGCCCGAAATCGGGTTGTTCGAGGAGCCGACGAGCCCGGCCATGTAGCCGGCGACCGAGGAAAAGAGGAAGCCGGCGACGAAGGCGAAGAGAACCCCAAACAGGATCGTCGTCCAGTAGAGGCCGCCCGTGATGCCGAGGCCCACCTGATCGATCACGAAAAAGAACACGACGAGGATGGGCAGCGCCATCGCCAGGGTGCCCCACAGCACGAAATTGATCGGCGTATCGCGCTCGGTGCGCAGGATGTCGGCCGATTCGCCCCGGCGGGCCGCCCGTACGGCTTCCCACGAGGAGCGGATGCCGTCGCGGATCGGACCGACGAGCGAAACGAGCGCCCAGATGCCGCCTACCGCCATCGCACCGACGCCCATGTAGCGGATCCGCGCGTCCCAGATCGCCAGCGCCGCCTCATATCCCGTCGCCTCCCCGACAATCGACTGCACCGTCGCCGGATCAGCCAGGACCGAGAACAGCGGAATGCCGGCGAACCACGAGATCGCCCCGCCCACGAACACGAGCGTCGCGATGTTGAGCCCCACGATGTAGCCCACCGCCAGCAGCGCCACGCCCAGTCCGCTGCCGATGCCGAAGAGCGACCGTCCCGCCGAGAAGGCGCCCGCGACGGTATCCGATGCCACCTTCAAGCCCGTCTGCATAAACTTGAGCACGGCCCCGGCCGCGCCCGCCATGGCGATGTATTTGGCGCCTTCGCCGCCTTCCTCGCCCGCCTTGAGGACCTCGCCGGTGGCAACGCCCTCGGGAAACTTGAGATCGGCCTCCAAGATGAGCGCACGCCGCAGCGGAATGGTAAAAAGCACGCCGATGATGCCGCCACACAGGGCCACCGCCATCGTCGGCAAAAACGGAAAGCCCTGCCAGTACTGCAGCATGATGAGCGCCGGCAATGTGAAGATGACGCCCGCCGCGAGCGACTCACCCGCCGACGCCGCCGTCTGCACGATGTTATTCTCCAGAATATTTTGCTCGCGGAAGGCCTGCAGCACAGCCATCGAGATGACCGCCGCCGGAATCGACGCAGACACCGTCATGCCCACCTTGAGGCCCAGATACGCGTTCGCTCCGGCCAGTACCGCCGCCAGGATGAAACCCAGCACGACGGCTTTGAACGTGATCTCAGGCAGCGTCTGCTCCGCCCCGATGTAGGGCGTATCCGCAACGGGAGTTGTCGTCTGCGAGGAGGAAGAAGTTGACATGGTTCGTCAATACGCTGAGGGAGATTACTTCAGCAGCACCATCTTCCGCGTTTTCATCTGTCCGGGCGTTTGGAGGCGCACAAAGTACGTCCCGCTCGGCAAGTCATCGGCCTGGAACCGTTTCTCGTAATAGCCCGGAGCATGCGTTCCATCGGCGAGCTGGGCCACGCGCTGCCCGGAAAGATCCCAGACCGTGACGCTTACCTCCTGCCGCTCGTGGACCTCGTAGGCCACCGTTGTCACGTCGCCAAACGGATTGGGGAAGTTGCCCACGAGTCGCACGCCGGCCCGGTCGGTCTCGGTGCCGAGGCCAATCTTCAGCGTGCCGGAGACGCGCTCGGTTCCATCAGTAAACTGCTGGCGGATGCGATAAAAGACGACGCGTCCGGACGCGCTCGGGTCGACGTATTCGTACCGGGCGCCCTCGCTCGTCGTGCCACGCTGGATGCGCTGCGGAGGCAGCCGATCGATGCGATCGAACGCCTGCCCGTCTGTGGAGCGCTCGACGATGAAGGCCTGTACGCGATCCGACGCGCCCTCCCACGTCAGCCGGATGGCCTCATCATTAACAGCGGCGCGCAGTGCACGGATGGGCGTGCGAAACTGCAGATCAGAGGGCGCACGCTTCCCCCCCAGTCCGCGGTCGGCCAGGAGGGCGTCCGGCACGTCAGACTCGAAGCTGAGGCTCACGCGGCCCTCGGCATCGGCATCGAGCGAGCGCCGTGCCATCTGGCGGAGAGTTGCTGGCGTGCGTACGGTAGACCAGAAGCGCACCTCATCGAGCACCCCGCTGAAGGCCGGTACCGACGCCTCGGAGTCCCCCGCGTACGCCTCGGCCGGGCGTCCGCCGAGCGCGATCGTCGTCATCGTCGGATCATCCGGAAGGGGAGCGCTCGTCAGCGAATCGACGGGCGTGCCTTCGAGCAGGAGCCGGAGCCGTCCGGTGCGCGGATCGTGGGTGAGGGCCACGTGATGCCAGCGCCCATCGGCGATAGGGTGCGGGGTCATCAGGCCCTGGTGGCGGCCCGGTTCCCCGCAGTAGTAACGCAGGCGACCGCTCTCATCGACGATGAACTCCATCGGGTAGGCCTGCTGCTCGCGCCCCGTCCACGTCGAGAGCACGACCTCGCCCAGCCCCGCCGTCTTCACCCAGAACTCGACGGTGAAGCGGGCCTCCGGTCCGATCGCGGGGAGCGCTCGTCGCTGCAGATGCAGGGGCTGGTCCGAAGCGCCAGAAAAGTGGAGCGCCTGATTGCGCGGTGCAGCCGAGCCCACCATGCGGTCGACTTCCACGCGATGCGTCGACCGATGCGCCTCAATGCGCCGGCGCCCGTCCCGCTCCTGCTCGAAGGGCACGACCGACCATTCGACGATGCCGGGCGAGCGGCCGATGTCGACACGCAGCACGACCTCGTGCGGCCCGCGCAGCGGCTCGGTCGAGCGGAGGAGATACTGCCCGCCGGCCTCTGCAGCCCGCACCTGCACCGGCACGCGCTCCGATCCGTAGCGGAGCAACACGGCGTCGCGGAGGCGCCATCCGGCGGGCAGCCGGGCGATCAGCCCATCGACTGCGTCGCCGGCATCCAGCGTAACGAACAGATTGGCCCGCGACTCGGCCTGATAGGCGCGCGTCTCCGGGAGCATGCCCGGCTGGCTCCACGCTGGCCGGGCCAGCAGGCTCCCCATCAGGAGGAACAGGCCGATCCAGCCCAGTATCCAGAATGACTCGCGAGCGCGTTGCATAACAGCGGTACGAACGATCCGCAATCCAGCCTCGGTGGGCAGGCCGGTGAGCCCTACAGCTCGGGAACGACCTCATGGTGGTTGGCCTTCCCGCACTGCTCGGCAGATGGGCTGCGCTGCGTAATATTATATTGGCCGCATCCATCCACCGAGCAGCGTCTCAGCGCGCCCCGATCCTGCCTGGGCACCGGGTGGGGCAACGCTCAGATAGCATAACGAGTGCGCGGGCCAACTACAAGACCCCCGGCGCGTTGGGGCAGGATCGGCTGGCGTGACGACCTCGCAATATGCGCTGCGACTGCGCATCATCTCCCCACTCCACCGATAGAATTGTGATCCGCTATTCTCCCGCGATTTGACCGCCGCTGCCCATGTCTCGCACGACGCAATCTGCCATCCTGCGCTCCATCCACGCGATGACGCCCCGAGTCAAGCAGTACCGGCTGCAGCTCGAAAACGGACCGACTGATTTTCGCCCCGGCCAGCACACCATGATCCGTGCAGCGGGCGAGGGCCCGCCCGTGGTTCGGCCCTACTCCCCCGTCAACCGCCCCGGCACCGATCAGCTCGTGCTGGCGATCAAACGGTACGATGAGGGGACGTGCTCCACCTGGATGGACGAACGATCCGTCGGCGACCGGATTACGGTGACTGATTTCAATGGCAACCTGCACTTGGACGACCTCAACTCGGACGTGGTCTTCGGCTCGACGGGCACGGGCATCACGCCGATGCTGGCTATGCTGAAGCAGTACCTTGCCCACGGCACGGGACAGGCCGCATTCGTCCACGGCGAGCGCACTCAGGCCGACCTGATGTACCGCGAAACGCTCGACCAGCTCTGCGCCGAGCACGACAACCTGCACGTGACGTACGTGCTTTCGCAGGAATCCTGGGACGGCCCTACGGGCTATGTGCAGAACCACGTGGAGGCCGTGCTCGCCCCCGTCACCGCTCCCGATGTGTACCTCTGCGGCGTGCCCGATATGGTCGTCGACACGCAAGCAACGCTCGAAGCTCATGGCTGCCCCAGCAACCGCATCTTCACTGAAGGCTGGGAACAGGGCGCGGTAACAAAGTAGCGGTGGGGACCGGGTCGCGACGAGGCTCAGAAACAGACGAGGCGCCGGCCAAGCGTCCCTCGCTGTCTCCCTTCTACGTCTACCTTGGAGACGCGGCGCGGCTAACACGCGGCGTGCTCCATGCGGGCGCAGAGGTGATCGCGCAGCTCCTTCCGGGCGCGGTGCAGGCGCACCCGCACATTCACATTCGTGAGCCCGAGCGCTTCGGCCGTCTCGGCGGTGGATCGCTCTTCGAGGTCGCGCAGCTCAATCACGCGCTGGTAGTGATCGGGAAGCTGGTCGATGGCCTCCCGGATGATTGCCTTCCGCTCGGTGCGCTCGACGCGCTCGGGCGCGTTCGCATCGGCATCCACGTCCTGGGTTGCATTGATGTACTCGATGGTGTCGTGCTCCAGGTAGTTGTGGCGCTTGGCCTTGCGGAGCACACCGTACGCCAGGTGGCGGGCAATCGAGAAGAGCCACGTCGAGACCTTCGAATCGCCCCGGAACGACTCGATCTGCCGATAGGCCTCGGCGAACGTCTCCTGCACCACGTTCTTGGCCTCGTCTTCGTCGTTTAGAATCTTGAGCACGAACCGAAACAAGCGGCTGCGCTCCTGCTCAAACAGGCATCGGAAGGCGTGCTCGTCGCCCTGTCGCAGGGCCTGCACATCCGGCTCCTGATCGGCTACACATGGCTGATACGTGCGCATAACTGTGGGTCGCGGTTGGTGAGAAGAACCGTCGGGCGGGCCCATCGCCCCCGGTTGAGGGGCATCATCCCGCGCTCTGTGACACGATACTCCCCCCGCGCGACCAAGTTATCACACAAGTATAACATGAGGATAAGGATTGTCTCGACGCCCCGGTAGCCGAGCCGATTCAACGCGCACTGGGTCCGGTCTCCGGCGAGCTCGTGAAGCCCGCCGACTCTTTCAACCGCTTGAAGCCTTCGGCCGCTTTCACCTTCAACGTATCGGGCAGGTAACGCCGCACCATCAGCACCGAGCAGTCGGCCTGGTCGGCAATAACATCAGGAATCGAGCCGAAGAGGACCTGGCGGATGGACCATTCGCGCGAGGCGCCGATGATGGTCAGGTTGTAGCCGTTGGCATTAAGCGCGGCCTCGATGCCTTCTGTAACACTCTCGCTCTCGCGCACGAGGTACTCGATCTCTTCGGCGGCATCGCCCACGATATTGGAGACCGTGCGGTTGAGGGCGTTCTGCTCCTGGACGGCATCCACGTCCGGGCGCACCACGCGAAGCAGGTGCACCGTAGCCCCGGTAGCCCGAGCCACGCGCACGGCGATCTCCAGTCCGAGGCGCGCGTGGATTCCGCCGCCCCACGGCAGCAGAATGCGCTCGATGGAGGCCAGACCGCGATTCTTCAGCACCCCCACATCTGCCGGCAGATCGCGGACGATGCGCTGGATCGGGCTGTTGTAGATCCGGCTCACATTGAAGCCGCCCTGCCAACCCATCAGCAGCATATCGGCCTCCTGTTTGCCCGTTTCGTCGATCAATCCGCCAAACACATCGTGCGCTACGTCGGTGATCGACTCGATCTCTGTTTCTTCGACGGGGCGGTGTCCATTCAAGCCGGCGGCGGCAGCATCGCGCTGGGCTTGCTCGGCGAGGTCGGCGATGGTTTGCTCGATGGAAGGGCGGTCCTCGGTGAACTGCTCGCGGGCGGTGCGGAGGGGCGTCTGCATCGGCACGCGCACCAGGTGGAGGCCGGCCACGTACCCGCCGGCGTCGCGCCCCGTGGCGATGTAACGGCCGAGACGAAGCAGGTCGGCCTCGTGCGCCGGATTCGCCAGCGCCACCGCCACCCGCCGCGGATCGATCGGCGAGAGCGCTCGCTCGGCGGGCACCGCAGCCTCGGACAACGTGGCGGCATACTTCGGCGTTGGCGCAGTGAGCGCGCTCCAGCCCTGCTCGGCCCACTGCGTTCGCAGCTCCGGCACAGCGTGGTCGATGGTCACCCGCCCACGCCCCCACACGGCATACCAGGCCAAGCTCACGACGATGAGCACCACCACGGCGATCTGCGCAAACGGGCCGGAGAAGATGATGATGCCAATACACGCCAGCGCAGCGAATACCTGCGCGAAGGGGAACAGCGGAGTGCGAAACGAGGGCTCGTACCACTCGGGCTTGGCCACACGCAGCGCCACGCAGCCCAGGTTGAGCGCAGCATAACTATAGAGCTGGAGCACACTTGCAATCTTGGCCAACTCCTCCAGACTTTCGACGAGCAAGAAGCAGAGCGAGAGCACGCCCGTCAGCACAATGGCACGGTAGGGCGTCAGCAGCTTATTGTGGATCTCGCTGAGCCAGTTGGGCACCATGCGGTCGCGCGCCATCGCCAGGTTGATCCGCGACGACGCCATGATGCTTGCGTTGGCCGAGGACACGGTCGCAAGCAAGCCCGCGAAAATGATGGCGCCTGCGCCCACCGGGCCGAGAATCGTGCGGGCCGCCTGCGTCAGTGGATCGCGTACCGCGCCGATGGTCTCCTGCGGGAAGATGCCACCGATGACGAGGAGGATAATTACGTAGAGCAGCGTCACCAGTGCCACCGAGCCGATGAGTGTGCGCGGCAAGTTCTTGGCCGGATCCTTGATCTCCTCGGCCACCGCCGCAATCTTCACGAAGCCCAGGAACGACACGAAGACGAGCGCCGTCGTCGACGCCACAGGCGCACTGCCGAAGGGGAAGAACGGTGTGAAGTTGCCCCACTCCATGTTGAAGACGCCCACGAGGCAGAAGCCGCCCAAAATGGCCAGCAGCGTGAGCACCACAACAACCTGCGTCTTGCCCGACTCCTTTGCCCCGTACACGTTGAGCGCCGTAAGCAGGATCCCGCCCCCGAAGGCCCCCCAGAACGGCGTAATCGGCAGGAACTGGGTGAGGTACTCGCCGAGGCCGAAGAGGTAAAACGAGATGGCAAACGTGAGGCTCAACCAAATGCCAACACCCGAGATTGCGCCGAGCGCCGGGCCCAGCGAGCGCGACACGAAGTAATAGTCGCCGCCGGACGTGGGCATGCCAGTAGCCAGCTCCGCCGCACTGGCCGCCGTAATCATACAGACGATGCCTGCGGCCAGATAGGAAAAGATCGCAGCGGGGCCGGTGAGTTCGAGCGCAACACCTGCCAACAGAAAGATACCAGCGCCAATCATAGTGCCGGCGCCGATGGTCAGCGCATCCCAAAAGCCGAGCTCGCGGCGAAGGTTGTCTTGGGCCATAGGGAGACCTCGTTCACTTCGTGAAGTGGGGGATCACGGATTACCTACTCGGCGCGAATGAATTTGCCGCACCGCAGAAATAAGAACGATCAGTTTGTCATTCCGCCCCTTGTCCCGACCAGTTTCAAGCGTCCGCGCAGAACGCGACCGGGTATCCTTCCGGGAGTCTCTGTAGCAAGAGCGGTGTTTTATCCGCGGGAGATTCCGGGGTAACCGCGCTGTGCGCTGGATCGGCTGCGAACAAGGGGGTATGCCACAACCTCAGCAGATCTCGCTTACGGTCTACCCCTCCCTTTCGAAAAGGGTAGTGTACGGATTGGTGTAGCAACATTCCATGGGTAACGGCTAACTCCGTTCCAGTAGCATGTCGCTCCGGAGGTGCGTTGAGCATACCTCGACGCACTCCTCACGCTACGGACGCCTGACTGTGGCAGTCAAGCGTATTGACCAAATAGGATGGAAACGCGAAGCTGACGTCACACCAGCGTCGTGAGGCGCCGCAGATTATCATCGCGGCCCGCGACGACCAGCGTATCGTTCTTATCGAGCGGGACATCCGGATCGGGGGGCGACTCGATCGCGTCGGTCGTGGTGTCGTGGCGGGCGATGATCGTAACCTTATGGGTGCGATGCAGATCGAGCGCACGGAGCGTCTGGCCCGTCCAGTCGTCCGGCACGGCCATCTCCTGGATGCTGAACGCGTGGCCGAGGTGCACGTACTTGCGCACCTCGCCGCCCCGAGCCAGCTGCGTGGCCAGGTCCTGCGCGGTGTCGCGCTCGGGCAGCACCGTCTTCTCCACGCCCAAGCGACGCATAATGCGGGCGTGATCCTCCGAAATCACCTTAACGTAGATCGTTTCCACCCCGAGGTCTTGCAGCGCAAGCACGGCCAGGATGCATGCGCTCATGTCGTCACCCGTGCTGACGACCGCCGTATCCGCGTCCTCGGCGCCGATTTGCCTCAGTGTTTCTTTCTCCCGCGCATCCCCCACGATGGCACGAGTAACGTGCTGGCCGATGCTGTCGATCCGTTGCTCATCGACATCAATAGCGATCACTTCGTGGCCTTTTTCGCTGAGGGTGAGGGCGACGTACGAGCCGAAAGTTCCGAGCCCGACGGAGATCAGTCGTTGCATAAGCGAATGGATTGAGAGTGGGTGGACGGCAGAAAGCCCGTTCGGACCGGGGGTGCACCGCTCGGACCGGAGGCGCGCCGCCAATCAGCCGATGGCTACATCTTCGTGTGCATAGCGAAACGAGCGAGTGGCATGCCGGCGCCGCTGGAACAGCGCCGCTGCGAAGGTGAGCGGCCCGACGCGACCGACGTACATCATGAAGATGGTGAGGCTCCGGCCAAAGCCGGAAAGATCCCCCGTGACGCCCATCGAAAGGCCCACCGTATTGAAGGCGCTAACGGCCTCGAACATATATTCCAGAAAGCGCCCGTTCGTTTGACTGGGGGCGAGCCAGGCCAACTCACTGGCCGTGTAAAAAAAGATGCTGGCGGTGACGAGGCCAAAGGCAAACACAAAGAGCCCCACGGAGCGCTGCACGGTCTCGTCGGGGATAGAGCGACCCGCGAAACTCGTCGCACGATAGCCGCGCATCCGCGCCCAGGCGAGCAGCCCGATTACGGCGATGGTCGTCGTCTTCAGGCCGCCGGCCGTCGAGCTCGGCGAGCCGCCGATGGACATGAGCAGGATCGTGAGGAAGTTGGTACTGTCGGCCACCTGGCCGTAGTCGACCGTGTTGAACCCCGCCGTGCGGGCGGTGACGCTCATAAACAGACCGTTCGTAAGCTTATCGAGCAGCGGCATCTCGGCGAGGGTCACGTTCCATTCGAATAGCGTGTACGCACCCCATCCCCCCACGAGCAAGACCGCCGTCGCCACCAGCACGAGGCGCGAGTGCAGCGACAGGCGCCGGTACCGCTCCGACGAACGCGTGCTCATCACGCGCAACTCCTCGATGGTCAGGAATCCGATGCCGCCGCCCACGATGAGCCCCATCACCACGAGCAGCAAATGGGGCATCTGATGGAATCCCATGAGCGAGTCGCTGAACGTCGAGAAGCCCGCGTTGCAGAACGCGCTGATGGCGTGGAAGACGGCGTGCCCCAGCGCCTCGCCGGTGCCAAAGTGCGACCGCCAAAAAAGAAACAGTAGCGCGGCCCCGATCCCCTCCATGACGAACGTAAACCGGATGATATTGCGCCCGAGGGCCCGGTAGTCCACCAGTGGGGCGACATCAGCCGTGCTGCGCGAGAGCGACTCGTGATGCAGCGGCATGCGCAGGCCGAGCGACATCAGGATGTAGCTCGTGAATGTGATGATCCCCAGCCCACCCAGCTGGATGAGCAGCAGGATATAGGCCTGCCCCACGCCGTAAAATACGTTGCCGTGTCGACGACAATCAGACCCGTCACGCAGATGGCGCTCGTGGCCGTGAAGAGCGCATCGATGAACGAGAGCGCCTCACCGGTGTAAAGGCCGGGAAGCGTCAAGAACCCCAGCGTTCCCAGCGCGATGAGCAGCCCAAATGAGCCTACAAACACCTGGGGTGGGGTCCGGTTCAGCCAGAACGCGCGGAGGCGCTGGCACCCGGTATGCGTGATCCCCCGTTTCAGCCATTATGCTTTCGTGGTGTAGCGCAGATGCGGTACGGTCCGCCGACGTAGTGCCCCCCGCACACGGGCGAACCGGACAAACGACCTGCGCAAGAATAAGCACCAGATGGAACGATGTTCAACCGCTGTGCTCCACGGGATCGAATCATGCCGACTGGGGCTGATGCAGACTGATTGAAAGTCGGTGCCACGACGCATCCGCCCCCATCCAGCGCAGCGCTCTTCACGCGAGGGTTGCACACCACGTCCAAGCGCCTCATCTTAAGGAAGTGCAGCTGCATCTTTACCCTCCTCTTTTGAATTTAGCTTTTCCTTTCCATGCCGGCTTCTTCCCTTCGCGTTGGCGTGCTCACCGGCGGCGGCGATTGCCCGGGGCTCAACGCCGTCATCCGGGCGGTGACGAAAAATCTCATCCTCCAACAGAACGCCGAGGTCGTCGGGATCAAAGACGGCTTCCGCGGGCTGATCGAGCACGACATCATCGCGCTCGACTACCGCGACGTGAGCGGCATCCTCACCGAGGGCGGCACCATCCTGGGTGCCAGCAACAAGGCCAATCCGTTCGACTATTACCGACGCGGGGGGACCGACTGCTCGGCCGACGCCATCCGGACGTACCGCGATCTGGGGCTGGATGCCATCGTGGCCATCGGCGGCGACGGCACCATGTCGATCGCGCACCGCCTCCAGCAGAAGGACCTCGACATCGTAGGCGTGCCCAAGACCATCGACAACGACGTGATGGGCACCGACCGCACCTTCGGCTTCGACACGGCCGTCTCCATCGTCACGGAGGCCATCGACCGGATCCACACCACAGCTCAGAGCCACCACCGCGTGATGATCGTCGAGACGATGGGCCGCTACGCCGGGTGGATTGCGCTGCATGCCGGCGTCGGCGGCGGGGCCGATGTCATCCTCATCCCCGAACTGGAATACGAAGTTGACGAGATCGTGCAGGTCTGCCGCGAGCGCGAAAACGGCGGCCAGCGCTTTACGATCATCGCCGTGGCCGAGGGGGCCAAGCCCAGGGGCGGCGAGCGCGCCATCGGCAAAATCATCGAAGACAGCCCCGATCCGGTTCGGCTCGGCGGTATCGGGCATGTGCTGGAGCATCAGCTGCAGGACCAGGTCCACAGCGAGGTGCGCACGACGATCCTCGGCCACATGCAGCGCGGCGGCACCCCCACGGCGTTCGACCGCAACCTCTCGACGATCTACGGAGCCTATGCCGCGACACTCGTCGCAGAAGGCACCTTCGGTCGGATGGTCGCCATCCAGGACGGCCACCTCACGAGCGTCGACCTCGAATCCGTCGCAGGCCAGACGCGCACCGTCCCGTCCACCGCGCCCCTGCTCATCGCCGGGTGCGGCCTGGGAACGTCCTTCGGCGTCAGCGATCTCAATGAACGGCTGGGTAACCTCCACGGCGCAGCCGTCGTTGCCTAAACGTCCCCGTCTCCATTCTCTCGCACGCTTCGACCTCTCCGCCCATGCATGTTTTCCTGACTGGCGCCACCGGCTTTGTCGGTTCCTACGTCCTCCGTTCGCTGATCGACGCGGGCCACACGGCCCGGTGCCTCGTGCGGGACGGCTCGCCTTCGCTCGTCGAAGGCGGCGATCCCGTGGAAACCGTCCGCGGCGATGTCACGGATCCCGATACGCTTGCGGGCGCGATGGACGGATGCGACGCCGTCATCCACCTCGTCGGCATCATCGACGAGCAGCCTCGCCACGGCGTCACCTTCGAAGCCGTCCACGTCGAGGGCACGATCCACATCGTGCACGAAGCCCGGCAGGCCGGCATCGAGCGCTTCATCCACATGAGCGCAAACGGCGCCCATCCGAACGGCCGCTCGGCCTACCAGACGACCAAGTGGCGGGCCGAGCAGCACGTCAAAGAATCGGGCTTTGCCCACTGGACGATCCTCCGCCCCTCCATCGTCTTCGGCGATCCGGGTCCAGACGGGATCGAGTTTGCCTCGCGGCTCGTCACCACCCTGATCGGCCCCTTCCCCATCCTCCCGGTCTTCGGTGACGGGCGCTACCAGCTCGCGCCCATTGCCGTCGAAGCCGTCGCCAACGCCTTCGTGCAGGCGCTCACCACCGATGCCGCCTCCGGCCAAACGTATTGCGCGGCGGGGTGGCGGGCATTCCCGTTCAACACCGTGCTCGACCGCATCGCGAAAGGCATGGGCGTCGCGCCGAAACCCAAGCTCCACCTCCCCCTCTGGCTCGGGCGCCCGCTCGTGAAGCTGTTTAGCCGCCTCGGCCTCGCGCCGATCTCCATCGACCAGCTGGAGATGCTGGTAACCGGTAACACGTGCGACCCCTCCGCCTTCTTCGACGACTTCGACGTGGAGAATACGCCGTTCACGCCGGAGAACCTGGCCTACCTGCGCACCTTCCGGCGGTAACGTCGCCGGGCGGCAGGCCGGGCGAACGGTCCTCGACCCATCGGATTTTCGCACAAACGCTACACGCCCGCGGCGCGGCTGCCGTATGTTGTGATGCTGTTTTGATGCATGCCTCCGGGCTCCGATCGATTTCGATGGGCTGCTGCTCGCGATCTCGCCCCCGGACGATCAAAACTGATGCGACGCCCCTGCACACGGTTTCTGGATTGCACGCCCCCACCCTCCTCATGAACACCCCCTCGGACTCCGAGCACCGATCCTCCAAGTACGTGGCCATCGCCGGCAACATTGGCGCTGGCAAAAGCTCTCTGACCGACATCCTAAGCGGCTATTTTGGATGGGAAGCCTTCTACGAACAGGTCGACGACAATCCCTATCTGACGGATTTCTACAACGACATGCGGCGCTGGTCCTTCAACCTGCAGGTCTACTTCCTCTCCAGCCGCTTCAAGCATCAGCAAGACATCGAAAACGCCGAGGGGTCCATCGTGCAGGACCGCTCGATCTACGAGGATGCCGAGATTTTCGCGCGCAACCTCCACGAGATGGGCCTCATGAGCAAGCGCGACTACCACAACTACACGCAGCTCTTCTCGATCATGACCTCGTACCTACGGCCGCCGACGCTGCTGGTGTACCTGCGCGCTTCGGTGCCCACGCTGGTTGAGCACATCCAACAGCGCGGACGCGAGTTCGAGTCCACCATCCGTATCGATTACCTGGAGCGGCTGCAACGCCATTACGAGAACTGGATCGAGGATTACGACCTCGGGCCGAAGATGATTATCGATGTGGATGAGCTCGACTTCGTAAACAACGAGGACGACCGGCGCCACGTCATCCAGCGCGTCGAAAGCCGCCTGTTTGGTCTCTTTCCCGACGAATAATGGCGCTTGCGAGTGGGCGTATGAGCGTGAGGGGAACCATCCGATGATAACCCGGAGGCACAACCGGCCCGACGAACAGCGAGGCGAAGCGCCCCAACCAGGCGGACGCCTCTGCGCCCTCACCCTCCTGGTGCTCCTGATGTTCTCCGTACCGGCGCAGGCGCAGGTGCCCGATACCGCCCGCACCCCACCGCCCGATACGACGGTTGCCCCCGCTCCCGCCGCCGATACGACCTCGCAGCGCGAGCCGGCGCTGCGCCCGCCCCTGCCCTTCCTGACAAGCCCCTGGGGCACACCGCTCGCCGCGACGCCCCCCATCGAAACGAACGCCGCCCACGTCACCGATCTCCTCGCGACAGCGCCGGGGGCGTTCCAGTACGACCTCGGCGCCACGGGCTGGCCGCACGGATGGTCGATGCAGGGCTTCCACCCTCAGCGGCCCCACCTCACCCTCGACGGCCACGCCTTCACCGATCCGCTCACCGGACGGCCCCGCTTCGACCTGCTGCCGATGGAGTTCCTTCGCCCCCCCCGCATCGGGGCAGGCGCCTCCGGACAGGCCGTGGGCGCTCAAGCCGAAACGCGGCGCTACGACATCGAACGCCCGCTGACCGAGCTGCGCTTCCGCCGCCACAGCGAAGGCATGCAGGCGATCGCCGTCGCACACGCCCAGCAGCGCGAGATCAGCTTTGGCGGTCCGCCCGGCCTCTTCCAGATTGTGGGCGGCTACTTCGGCCGCGGCGCCAACAATACGTACCCCAATAGCGACCTGCGCCGCGAGCGCCGCTGGCTGGGGCGCCTCCAGTACCGGCGCTCCGGCTGGTCCGTCAGGCTATCCGACCTCCACACGCGCCACCGCACCGGCGTCAACGGCGGTGTCGTGCCCGTAGGGGGCGCGTTCGGCACGGTCTACAACCCCACGATCGCGCAGGTGCGCGACAACACAGCCCGCCGCCAAACCCTCCGCAACGACCTCACGCTCACGGGGCGCCGTGCCTTCACACCAGCGCACGTGAGCACCCTCTCGGCCCGGTGGACTAAGCAGACGTTCCGCCACCTCACGTCGACCGATACGCTCGATGCTGTCACAAACACCTTCGCCGGATTCGTCCGCCACGATGTCACCCGCGGTCGCCACCACCTCACCGCCCGGCTGAGCGGCGCAGTGGACCGCGCCAGCAGCGGCAATGCCCTCGGTCCCAATCCCGGCACGCGATCCCGCTTCGATGCGACCGTGCACGACTCGATCGGCTGGGGGCGGACGCGCCTCGAACTCGATGCCGGAGGGCACCTCGACGACGGGCGCACCTATCCGTCGGTCAGCGCACGCATCGAGCAGCGCTGGGCCCGCGCTCGCGTCTTCGCTTCGGCCGGGCTGGCGGGGCAGCCCACCTCCTGGGTCCAGGAGCACGGCTTCGGCTCGCTGATCGAGCCGCTGGATGCGCTGCAGACCGAAACGATCGTCCGTGGCGAGTTGGGCGGGGCGGGGCGTTGGGGGGTATTTGATGCGCAGATGCGCGTCTTCGCCCATCAGATCCGCGATCCCATCGAGCTGTTCGCGCCGGCGCCGGGCGACACCCTCGCGTACCGCGCGCTGGACGATCCGCTGCAGCGAGCCGGGGCCACCCTACAAATCGGCTGGCGCCGCGCTGCCGAAAGCGGGCTCTATGCCACAGCCCAGGCCACGGCGGTGCGCGTGTTCAACGAGACAGTCTCCAGCGCACACCGGCGCATCAGCGCAACGCTGCCGGATGCGTTCGGGCGCGCCCGCATCGGCGCACGTTTCGTCGCCTTCGACGGCGACCTCGACACCGACCTGAGCCTCGGCGGGCGAGCCTGGACACGGATGCGCAGCCGCCAGTTTCATGGTCCCTCGGCCCTTTTCGCCGTGCCGCCGCCGGGCGCCGCCGTACAAGCCGGTACGCCGCTGCGCTACGGCCCGAGCAGCACCCTCGACATCCGCGCCGACATCGGCCTGCGGGGGGCTACGCTGTTTTTTGCATTCGAAAATGTACTCGGAGGAACGAATCTGCAGGTAGGCACCCTCATGGTGCCCGTCTATCCGCTCCCGAACCAGCTCTTTCGCTTCGGCGTCTTTTGGCCTATCGAGAACTGATCCAATCGGGCTGCGGGCCGCTCGCATCGGGCCGCTGAGCCGTTTTAGCGGCCCCGCGCGTCACGGGCTCGCGGGGCCACGCAGTTGCAGATCCAGCCCACAATCGGTACCATGATGGTCTGTCGACCGCTCGACGGCGCGCCTTTTGCGGGGACCTTTGGCCCTCTTCCATCGGTATTGATTGATTGCCATGAACGATGACCGCCACGATACCATTCGCTGTTCGTTTTGCGGACGGACGGCCCAGGACGCGATCTCCATGGTGGCCGGCCCGGAGGTCTACATCTGCGACCGATGCATCGACGAGGCCGCGCGCATCGTGGAAAGCGATCAGCCGGGGCCGTATCAGGCCCCCTCGCCTGCTCCGGAGGAGTCGCGCGCGAGGGCGCCGCACGAGATTAAATCGGCACTGGATGAGTACGTGGTCGGCCAGCACCGGGCGAAGAAGGCGATGTCGGTAGCCGTCTACAACCATTACAAGCGCATCAACGCGCACGAGTACGTCCACGACTACAAGGACGTGGAGCTGGAGAAGTCCAACATCCTCCTCGTCGGCCCCACGGGTACGGGCAAAACGCTGCTGGCACGCACGCTGGCGCGGATCCTCGACGTGCCGTTCGCCATCTCCGATGCCACGGCGCTCACCGAGGCGGGCTACGTGGGCGAGGACGTGGAGAGCATCCTCTCGAACCTGCTCCACACGTGCGACTTCGACCTTGAAGCCGCCGAGCACGGCATCATCTACATCGACGAAATCGACAAGATCGCGCGCAAGTCCGAAAACGCCTCGATCACGCGTGACGTCTCGGGCGAGGGCGTGCAGCAGGCCCTTCTGAAGCTGCTCGAAGGCACCGTCGCCGGCGTCCCTCCCAAGGGCGGCCGCAAGCACCCCGAGCAGAGCCTCGTCCACCTCGACACCCGCAACATCCTGTTCATCTGCGGCGGCGCCTTCGACGGGCTGCAGGACATCGTCGCCCGGCGGATCTCCTCCGGCACGATGGGCTTCTTCTCGGAGTCGCGCGAGCAGATAGACAAAGACGATCCGTTCATCTTCCGCCACGCCGAGCCGGACGATCTGCTGAAGTACGGGTTGATTCCCGAACTCGTTGGCCGCCTTTCGGTGATGACGGCGCTGAGCACGCTCTCGAATGTAGAGATGAAACGCATCCTGCTGGAGCCGCGCAATGCCCTCGTGCGGCAGTATCAGAAGCTGCTTGCGATGGACGGCGTCGACCTTGTTTTTGAGGATGATGCCCTGGACCTCATCGTGCAGCACGCGCGAGAGCTGGGCACCGGGGCGCGCGGCCTGCGCTCGGTGATGGAGGATACCATGCTCGATATCATGTTCGACATTCACACCCGCTCGAACGTGGGCACCTGCCGCATCACCGCCGCCACTGTGCGCGAAGGCCAGCCGCCCATCTACGAAGAACGCCGCGCCAGCGCCTGACTCGCCCCGCGCCCCGATTTGATTTTCGGTGCATCCGGGACCTGTTCTCCCCCATCTTGGGTACGCATACGTCATAGGCCTCTGACGAACCTACGTCGATGCGACCAGCGCGCGGCACCGCCGCCTTATCATGACCCAATCCACCAGCTCAGACTCATTCGGGACGCGTTTCCGGCGCGCGACCCAGTACTACGTGCGCGGGTTGTATCTGGAGATCACCGAAAAGAACCTCTTCCTCTGGGCGCAGGCGATTGCCTTCAAGGTCCTGGTGACCATCGTCCCCGTCATGATCCTGATTACGGGTCTGATTGGCCGGGTGCTGCGCTCCGAGGAGCCCTTCGACGCCGTCGCCCAAATCATTCGCGACTTTCTCCCGCCCACCCAGAGCGCGCAGCTCATCAACTTCCTGGCCGACCTGCACGGCGCCAGCGGGGCGCTCACCGTGATCGGTGCCATTGGCCTGTTGCTCTCGGCGGTATCGCTGTTCATCACCCTGCGCATCACGGTGAGCAACGCCTTCGAGCAAGACTGGCACGTGGGGCGCTCCATCGTGGGCGGCTACCTGTTCGATGTGCGCATGATGGTGCAGGTGGGCCTCCTGTTCGTCCTAACGATCGGGCTCTCGTTCATGGCGCGCTCGCTGGGCCCCTCCACCGTGCTGGGCTGGCTCGGCATGGACTACGCCTGGATGCGCGCCGGATGGCGCAACGCCCTTCATATCATCGGGCTCCTCGCGCCGTTTCTGATTACCACGGCGATGTTCTTCCAACTCTACTATTTCGTCCCGAACCCGCATCCGCGCAAACACAGCGCCTTCATTGGCGCGCTCATCACCTCGGTCCTGTGGGAAGGCATGAAGTACGGCTTTACCTACTACGCCACCTACGTTGGCCTGGGCGACTACGCCGATGCCGGCCTCACCGCCCTGGGCAACACCTTCGGCCTGATCATCGCATTCGTCTTCTGGGTGTACTTCTCCAGCATCGTGCTACTGCTGGGGGCGGTCATCGCCTCTCTGCACGATCAGTTCAGTCGCCTCCGGGATCAGGAGGCCGATGCCGCGCACGCGGACGACGCCGGCGATTCCGACGAGCCGGAACCGGTCCCCGCGGAGGCGCCATCCCCTCCCCCCGAGGCGAGCGCCCCAGCCGCCGCCCCACCGGATGACGCGCCACCCGAGGACGAGCCGGTGGGCTCGGCAAAATCCTGACGGGCTCTCGGCGGACCCTTTGCTCTATGCTGTCGCACGCCCGCGCTGTATGCGTATGACCCCGCGCCGGACCTTTTTGCTGATCAGTATGCTCCTCCTCGGCGCCCTGCCCGCCGCGGCGCAGGCACCGCTGTACCTCATCGACGACGAGACGACCGTACGCGAAATCTCGTTCAAGTTCGTCGATTCGCAGACGTTCTCGACCGACCGCCTCCAGCAACAGATGGCCACCCAGGCGCCCGGCTTCTGGGATCGGATCAAAGGCGTCGTCCCCTTTTTCTTTAGTCCGGGCTCGTATCCCTTCGACCCCGTCGTCCTCCAAAAAGACGTCGTCCGGCTCCGGCGGTTTTACCAGCAAAACGGCTTCCTCACCCCGCACATCGACTACCCAGCCTCGCAGTTCGACACGACGGCAAACACCATCCACATCATCCTGGCCATCGAGGAAGGGCCGCCGCTGATCATCCAGGACACCAACTATTTTGGGCCGGACAGCACCCGGTACGCCACGTCGCTCTTCGAGCCGCCCCTGCGCCACAAGTGGACCACCTTCCGCGACCAGACTACCTTTCGCATCGGCGAGCGCTACACCGATTTCAACCGGATCCGCATCGAAGATGACGTGCGGCAATGGCTCCAGAATCAGGGCTTCGCGTTTGCGCAGGTGGACGCGGTGACGCGGATCGACTCAACCGCCTCGACTGCCGACATCCGCTTTATCCTCGACCCCGGCCCGCGCGGCACGGTATCTGACATTGCTATCGAGGGTAACGAGCAGATCAAGCGGTCGATTATTCTGCGGGAGCTTCCGTTTTCGGCCGGCGATACCTTTTCGAATACGGATCTCATCGATGGCCAACGCCGGCTCTTTGGCCTGAACCTCTTCCGCGTCGTCCTGGCCGATGTGCCAGAGCAACCCCGCGACAGCACCGTGCAGGTGCGCTACCGGGTGCGCGAGGCGCAGCTGCGCCGGCTGTCGGCCCAGACGGGCTACGGGACGCAGGCCGGCCTCACGAACGAGGGCACGTGGACGCACCGTAACTTCCTCGGAGGCGCACGCAACCTGTCGATCAGCCTCCTGGCCGAGTCGGGCATCTGGGCGAATCCGCGCTTTCTGGGCGGCGTCAGCTCCCGCACCGAGCCCGACCGGCGCTACCGGGCGTCCATCACCCTCCGGCAGCCCTACCTGTTTACGCCGAAGCTGTCGGCCGGCATCGAGCCGTTCATCGAGTTCCGGCGCAACACCAAACTCGATCCCAACCCGCCCTTCCTCGGCGTCCCCTTTCTCGACATAAACGCGCGCGACTTCGGCCTCAACACGCAGCTCATCTACGAGATCCTGCCCTTCCGGACGCTCTCGCTGCGGCACACGTTCACCCGCTCCCGGTTCATCACCGAGCCTACCACCGCCACTGACTCGCTGACAACCGAGGGCGACCTGTTCGACAAAAGCGTGTTTACGCTGGACGGGACGTTTGGCCGGCTGGATGACTACTTGAGCCCCTCGCGCGGATTCCGCGTTCGCCCTTCCATCGAACTGGGGGGTACCATACTCGGCTCCGATGTCGAATACGTGAAAGCCAGCAGCGAAGTCAACGGCTACTGGCCGCTGACCGAGCGCATCGACGCGACGGGCCGCCTCTTTGCCGGGCGCGTCTGGCCCCTGGGCGCCAGCAAAGCCGCGCTGGACCGCGACAGCCGCACGTTCGAAAACCGCTTTGACGATATCGTTTTCTACATCGGCGGGAGCTCCGACCTGCGGGGCTGGCGCAACCAACTCGCAGGCGAAAAAATCGCGCGCAAGCTCGGAACCGATGGGACCGTCTCGTACCTCTTCGAGCCCGTTGGCGGCACAGCAAAGCTTGTGGGCAACCTGGAGCTCCGGCTGCCGTTTCCAGGGTTGAACTCCAACTGGCGCACGGCCGTTTTCCTCGACGCCGGGCAAGTCCGTGACGGCTCGTTTGGCCCGACGGAGCTGCGCTTCGGCACGGGGGCCGGGCTGCGCTACCAGACGCCCGTGGGCTTCCTGCGGCTCGACCTCGCCTACAAACTCAACCCCGGCCCGAACGATCTGCGCGCCCCGCAAAACATCATCGAAGGCGACGCCCGCCCCCGCTTCGTGGATCGCTTTGCGCTACACGTGGGTATCGGCCAGTCGTTCTGACCGCGCCCCGGTTGCCGCCGCACGTGCTTTTTCCTGACCGCTCCTTCCCGCCCCCCTGTGACGCCTCCCGCTGCCCCATCCGATTCCGATGCTCCACCGCCGCGCTGGCGACGGGAGCTTCGGCGCGTTTTGCGGGGCCTCGGCTACGCAGGCACGGGCCTTCTCGCCGCCGTGCTGATCATCCTCGGCGTCCTCCAGACAACGTGGGGCAGCACTCACGCGGCCCGCTGGATTGCGGACTGGACCAACCCGTTCGAGGAGGCCGTCATCCGGATCGGCCAAGCCGAGGGCTCGTGGCTCGGCGGACTCGAACTGCGCGACGTTCAGCTGACGCGCCCCGCCAGCTCCGACAGTGCCGCGGGGGTCCCCCTCGCACAGGTCGATACGCTGCGCCTCCGCTATCGCCTCCTCCCGCTGATTCGCCAGCGCGTGCATGTAAATGAGCTGACCGTCGCGGGTCCCACGGCGGTCCTGCAACAGCGCCCCGATTCGTCGTGGTCGCTGCCGGCACTCGCGCCCACGGAACCGGACACCGCTGCCACCCCCTCGGCCTGGACGGCGCAAATCGACCGCCTAACGGTGCGCCGCAGCCACCTGTCTGCTCGCTTTTACGCTCCCGGCCGCGACTCGACTTTGCGCGTGACCGATTTCGACCTCCGGGCGGGCGACCTTCGCACGGCGCCCCGGTGGACCGGCCAGATCGACACGCTGTACGTTCGCGCAGAGTCCCCCGGCAGCACGGTGCCCATCGAACTGCGCGCGCACGCTCAGCTGTTCGATGGGCGCTTCCAGCTGGGCACCCTCGTGCTCGATGCGCCCAACAGCCGCGTCCGCAGCCGGGGCACACTGCGGCTCCCCGGCGGCCCGTCCGACCTGCTCGACGAAGTCGACTTCACGGTGACCGCCGCACCGCTCGACTTCGGGGACCTCGCCCCCCTCGCCCCCGCCCTCGGTCTCAACCCGGCGGCGCAGCTGCAACTCGACGCGCAGGTGCGCGGATCGGGCCGGCGCCTCCGCGCGGCCGCCGAGGGGACGCTCTCCACCGGCGGCTCGTTCACCCTCGACGCGCTCGCCACGCCCACCGCAACCGCACCATCCGACACGGCCACGCTAACGTACCGGGGCAAGGCCCAGGTGCGCGACCTCACCGCGTCCTTCCTCGCCGGAGCCGCTCTGCCGTCGACGCATCGCCTCAACGCCGACCTGCAGATGGCCCTGCGCGGCCCCTCGCTCGACCGGCTCTCCGGATCCGTCACGGCGTCGCTGTTCGATACGCGCCTGAGCGGGTACACCGTCGACGCGACCCACCTGACGGCCGACTTCACCAACGGCCAGAGCCGGCTCGACCTGACGAGTCAAATCGCCGGCGCGCAGCTCACGCTCGATGGCACCGCGCGGCCGCTGGACCGCATGCCCACGTACGACCTCACCGCCCGCATCGACCGGCTCGACATCGGCGCGCTGGCGCCCGCTTCGGGCCAGCAAAGCGACCTCTCGTTCACCGCACACCTCCGCGGCACGGGCCTCGATCCGCAGGCGGCCGACCTCACGGTCGACGCATCGATCGCCCCCTCCATCCTTAACCGCGTACGCATCCGATCCGGGCAGCTGCAGCTCCGCCTGGCCGAGGCCACGCTCACCGCGGACGCCGCCCTCGAAACAGCGGAAGGCGCAATGACGAGCACCGGGCAGATCACCCTGGCCGATCCGCTGCGCTACACGCTCGACCGCGCCGCCTTCCACCGGCTGGACATCGCGGCGCTGGCAGGCGACACCACACGCAGCACCCTCACCGGCACCGTGCGCGGCAGGGGCACCGGCACCGATCCCACCGCACTCACGCTCTCGACCGATTTCACGCTGCAGGACGCAGCGTACGGATCGTACGTCCTGACGACCGCCACCGGCCAACTCGCACTGGATGGCGGCCGCCTCCAATCGGCCCTGCAGGCCGAGCTCGAACGGGGACAATTCGACCTGAACCTGACCGGCGAGCCGTTCGCCGAGCGACCCACGTTTCGGCTGACGGAGAGCACATTTCGAGCCGTTGACCTCGGCGGGTTTTTGCCCGATTCGATGCAGCACACGGATCTAAACGGCTCGCTCACCCTCCGCGCGGCCGGCCTCGACCCTGCGACGATGCAGGCCGACGCCACCATCGAGCTCGACTCGTCGCAGGTCAACCTGCAACCGATCACCGCAGCCACTCTGCAGACGGCACTCCGCGGCGGCACCCTCGACGCCGACCTGCAGTGGACGACGCCCGAGGGCACATCGCACCTGGCCGGAACGATCCGCGACCTTGCCTCCACGCCCCGCTACTCGCTCCGCACCGGCACGCTCGATGGCGTCGACCTCGGCGGGCTTCTCAACTGGCCGGCGGCCCGCACCCACCTGAACGGATCGCTCGCGCTCGAAGGCGCCGGCACGACCCCGGCCACCATGACCCTCGACGCCCGACTGATGCTCAACGCCTCGACGCTCAACGCCGGGACCGTGCGCCGCGGCGAAATGGCCGTCACGCTGCGCAACGACAGCACGCGTGTGTCCGCTGACCTGCGCCTGCGCCCCGGGCGACTCCAACTCCAGGCCTCCGGTGAATCGTTCAGCACCGATCCGCACTACCGCGCCGCCCTCCGCGCCGACTCGCTCGACCTCGCCGCCTTCCTCGCCGCCGACTCGGTGGCCTCGCATGTGTCGTTTGCGGCCCGGATGGACGGGGCGGGGCTCCGGCTCGATACGATGCGCGTGGCGGGCCGCCTCGGGACGCGCCCCTCGCGCTACGGCGCCGTCCGCATCGACACGCTGGGGGCCGGTTTTCACTTGGCGGAGGGGCAGTTGCAGGTCGACACGCTCAGCGCGCGCTCCAACATCGCGCAGGTGCAGGGCGGCGGTACCATCGCCGTGACCGACGGCGTACAGCAACACGCCTCCGATTTTCTCGTGACGGCCGACCTAACCCGTCTCGATCCGCTGCGACGCCTCATCGGAGCCGAAACGCTGGCGCTCGACCGCGGCCACCTCGAAGGGCGCGTCTACGGCGTGCCCGGCACGCTGCGTTTCGATATCACCGCCGCGCTCGAAAATCTGCTCTACAACGACACCCGCGTCGGCTCGTTCGACGGCCACATTGCCGGCGCCCGCGGCGACACCACTCTCGTCTCGGCTCTCGAAGTGCGGGGCGACGTGAACTACATCGCGATCCCCGCTCTCACCGTCGACAGCGTGCGCTTCGGCGGGGAGTACGACGGCCGCAAGGTGCGCTTCAACGCCCGCACTCGGCTCGATGCCGAGCATATCCTCGACCTCGCCGGCACCGCCGATCCCTCGGAAGAAGAGGCCGTACTCCAGCGCTTCAATATGCGCCTCGGGCCGGACCGGTGGACACTCCTGCAGGAAGCCACCGTGGGCTACGGCGACGTCTACCGCGTCCGCAACCTGCTCATCTTCTCTGATCAGCAGCAGCTCGCGGCAGATGGCTTTATCGACTTCGGTGGCCGGCAGAGCCTCATCGTCACCCTCGAAGGCTTCCGGATGGACGCGCTCGCCGGGCTGTTCGGGCTGGAGGGGCTGGGCGGCTCGCTCACCGGCACCCTCGAACTGGATGGGCCGGCCACCTCGCCCCACCTGCTCGGCACGCTCAACCTCGACGTGCGCTCCGACGACGAGCCCGTGGGGGAGCTGAAGCTGGGCCTCGACTACACTGACCTCCGTCTCCAGACCGATGCGCTGCTGACGCACGTCGACGGCAGCACGCTCACGCTCAGCGGCGGCCTTCCGCTCGATCTGCGCCTCAACACGCCTGATCCGGACACGAGCGCCATCGACGCTCAGCCCATCGACCTCACCCTGAAGGCCAAGCGATTCTCCATCGGCTGGATCGACCCGTTTCTCGACCCCACGCTGGCACGCGACGCAGCCGGGCAGTTCTCCGCGCAGATGACCATCGGCGGCACGCGTAGCCAACCCGATCTCGACGGGCAGGCGACCGTCCGCAACGGCTCGGTCTACCTTCCCACGCAGGGGACCGGCTACGACGCCATCAGCGCGGAACTCCAGCTGCAAAATAATCAGGTCATCGTCGACCAGGCCACGATGAAGTCGGGCGGGGGTACCCTGCGAGCCAAGGGGACGGTGGACCTCACGGAGCTGACGCTGGGCACGTACGACCTCGACCTCACAGCCAACGACTTTCTGGCGGCGGACACGCGCGAGTACCGCGTCTCCGTCGACGGCGACGTCACGCTGCGCGGCACCACTCGCGCGCCCGTCCTGCGCGGCGCCGTACAGGTACAGAGCGCCGACTTTTACCTGCTCTCCGAAAGCTCCGATTCGGATCTGGCGAATGTGCAGCTGACGGTGGAGGATCAGCAGCTGCTGGAGCGGCGCTTCGGCATCCGCCTCACCGAAGCGGACACGACCACGTTCGACACGTACGAAGCGCTCGACATGGGACTGGAGGTCGACATCGAGCGGGACGTCTGGCTGCGCTCGCGAGCCAACCCGGAGATGGACGTGCAGTTCACCGGCAGTCTCGACGTGAGCAAAGCGCCGTCTGAGGCCGAGCAGGTCTTCGGCACCATCGAAGTCGTGCCCGAGCGCAGCCGCGTCGTGCAGTTCGGCCGCGTGTTCGACATCACGCGAGGGACGCTCACCTTTAACGGGCCCGCGTTTGAGCCCCGCCTGGATTTGGAAGCGACCTACGAACCCCGCACCGTAGGCACGGGCACAACCGAGAGCAGCGTCACCATCACCCTCTCGATCACCGGCCGGCCGGACGAGCTCAACCTCTCGCTCTCGTCGACGCCCCAGATGGCCACGAGCGATGTCTTCTGCTACATCGCCGTCGCCCGCCCATGTGGGCAGTTCAGCGGCGGGCAGGGCGGCGGGCTCGATGGGCAGGAGCTGGCCGGGCGCGTGGCGTTTAGCCAGGCCGCCAACCTGATCGAGAACCTGGCGGCGTCCAAGCTGGGGCTCGATGTGGTGCGGATCGAAAACCGCGCCTCGGGCACCTACCTCACGGCTGGGCAGTACCTTTCGCCGCGCTTCTTTGCTTCAATCGAACAGGCCATCACCACCTCGGCCAACGATCCCGAAGGTACGCTCAACGTCCCTAACATCACCCTCGAATACGAGCTAATGCGCTGGCTCCTGGTCCGCGCCCTCTACCGCAATCCCGATTTTCGCTTGAATCTCTTCTGGGAATATGCATATTAGGGCACACGCCGCCGGGGGCTTGCCTCCGGCGCCCCGCCCGGCTCGCCTCTCTCACCGCGCGCACTGACCGCCATGGCTTCCGATGCTTCTCCGCCTGCCGCTCCGTCCCCCTCCCCCGAGGAGGACGCTCCGGAGCCGAAGGCTGAGGCCAACCGCCTCAACCGGCTGACGGCGTTCGAGACCACGCTCATCGCGGGCGGCGTCATCCTCTTTCTCGTACTGCTCTACGAGATGAAGACACCGCCCCGTGAGGCCGGCTTCCTGAACCCCGTGCTGATTGCCACCGCGGGCGCCATTCTGCTCTGGCCCCTGCGCCATTACCGGACCGTGCGCGCCCTGATGCTCTCGGGCGGCTTCCTCGTGCTCATCTGGTTTTTCGATAAGGTGAGCGCCATCCTCATCCCGTTCGCCATCGTCTACCTGCTGGCGTATCTCTTGAACCCGGCCGTCGACCTGTTCCGGCGCCGCTACGGGGTTGCGCGGTGGCTCTCGTCGCTTCTCGTCACCCTCATCGCGGTGGGGATACTGGTGGCTATCGTGCTCATCCTCGCGCCAAACGTCGCCAGCCAGGTCGAAAGCCTCGCGCAGCGCCTCATCACCGGGGTCGACTCGCTGCGAACGTGGCTGCAGACGACGACGCTCATTGACAACCTGGAGGCGGCCGGATTCATCGACCGGAAGGAGGCGATCGCGCAGCTGACCACGTTCGTGCAGGACCAGATCAGCAGGCTGCCCGATGCGGCGCGGCAGCTCGCCGAGTCGATCGGCTCGCTCCTCGGGCTGATCACGGTGCTGGCGCTCGTGCCCGTGCTGCTCTTCTACACGCTCAAGGACTACCCGGTCATCCGCGACGCGCTCATCGAGCTGTTTCCCACGCTGGAGGGACGGCGCGACTACCTCCTCGACGCCGGGGCCATTGTGGGCAACTACCTGCGCGGGCAGATCCTCATCAGCACCATCTCGGCGGTAAACGTGTCAATCTGGCTGCTGATCGGCGGCGTGCCCTTCGGCCTGCTGATCGGCCTGCTCAGCGGGCTGCTCAACTTTATCCCCAACATCGGCGCGATCATCACGATGTTCATCGGGACGGTGGTGGCGCTCACGCTCGGCGGCTGGGTGAAGGCACTCATCGTGATTGTGGTGCTGCTGGGCCAAGGACTGCTGGAGCAGAGCGTGCTGACGCCCAACATCATGAGCTACCAGGTGGGCCTGCATCCGCTGCTGGTGCTGCTCTCGCTGCTCGTCTTCGGCTCGTTCCTCGGCGTCTTTGGCCTGCTGATTGCCGTGCCGGTAACCGCCATCCTGATGACGGGCTACCGCGCTTACCGCGAGGAACTCACGCTGGACCTCAATGAGTACAGTACGCCCCCCGAGGCGCAGGCCAACGCCAACGACGGCTGAGCCTCGTAATGAGCCACGTAACGCGCCGGGCGGGTCCTCGCACGTACGGTGCCCCTGCACTCTTCTCGGACTGGTTTTTTATCCGTTGACTCGCATCTTCCATACGTCACGCCATTTCCACCCCGGCTACTCGCTGCTGGGCCGCTGGCTCCGCCGCTCCGTGGGCGACCGCCGCCGCGCCGAGGCGCTCCACCTTCTGATCGGAACCGGCTTCGCGCTGGCGCTCGTCCTGATCCATTTCGCTGTGAGCACCCTCTTGCCTCCCGGGACCCTCCCGATGTGGTACGTCGCCGGACTCGGTGGTGTGGGGGCGCTGGGACTCGGGCTGGGCGTCCTCGGGATGCGCCCGACGCTGGCCGTCGTCTGCCGGGACGAGGCGCGCGAGCTGCGCCTGCACCAGGGGGCAAACCAGCTCACGGTGGCCTACGACGCCATCAAGTCCGTCGAGCCCATCGGGGCGCGGCGCTTCCACCGGCACGAGCGACGCTACGCGGCCACGCACGTCTTCATCGGGCGCCTCGGCGACGAGCTGCTGCTGCTGCGCACCGAGCGCGGCCCCGTTGCCATCGGGCTCGACACCGCGGACGACCATGCAGCCCTCGCTGGGCATCTGGAAACGGCACGCGCGAAGACCCGTACCGAAGACGCCCTCGCTTGACACACGGCCCCGCCGCCAACGCCTGCCCCTCCCGATCGCTCCGCCCCCGTTTCGTGCAGTTCGACCTGATTCAGACGGACTCCGACACCCGCGCCCGCGCCGGCCGACTCGAAACGCCGCACGGTACCGTCGAGACGCCGATGTTCATGCCCGTCGGCACCGTCGGCAGCGTGAAAGCCGTCGAGCCGCGCGAGCTGACGGACGACATCGGCGCGCAGATCATCCTGGGCAACACGTATCACCTCTACCTCCGTCCCGGTACCGACGTGCTCGAAGACGCCGGCGGGTTGCATCGCTTCATGCAGTGGAGCGGCCCCATCCTCACCGACTCGGGCGGCTATCAGGTCTTCTCCCTGGCCGACCGCCGCAAAATCACGGAAGAGGGCGTCACCTTCCGCAGTCATATCGACGGCTCCAAGCACCTGTTCACCCCCGAATCGGTCGTCGACATTCAACGCGCCATCGGGTCCGACATCATGATGGTGCTGGACGAATGCCCGGCGGGCGACGTGTCCGAAGAGTATGCGCGCGAATCGAACGAACTGACGCTCCGCTGGGCCCGGCGCTGCCACGACCGCTGGACGAACACCGCCCCCAGGTACGGCCACGAGCAGGCGCTCTTTGGCATCGTGCAGGGCGTGGTGTATCCCGAGATCCGGCGCGCATCGGCGCGGCAGCTGGTGGCAATGGACTTTCCCGGCTACGCCATCGGTGGGCTTTCGGTGGGCGAGCCAGCGCAGCAGATGTACGCCATGACAGAGGTCGTCACCGAAGTCCTTCCGGCGGAGAAGCCCCGCTATCTGATGGGCGTGGGCAAGCCCGCCAATCTGCTCGAAAGCATCGCCCGCGGCGTCGACCTGTTTGACTGTGTGATCCCAACGCGCAATGGCCGCAACGGCACCATTTACACGACGGAGGGGCGCATCAACATCAAAAACGCGCAGTGGACCCACGACTTCTCGCCGCTCGACCCGGGTCTGGAGACCTACGCCTCGCAGACGTTCACGAAAGCGTACGTCCGCCACCTGCACAAAGCCGGTGAAATCCTGGGCCTGCAGATCGCCTCGCTGCAGAACCTCGCGTTTTACATCTGGCTGATGCGCGAGGCGCGGCGCGCCATCACCGAGGACCGATTCGCTACGTGGAAGGATGAGATCCAACCGCGCGTGAGCCGGCTTTTGTAGGTCTGGGTTACAGGTTTCAGGTTGATTGGTTACAAGTTTGATCCGTTCCAACCTGGAACCTGTAAACCTGTGAACCTGGAACCTATCCCCCTGAACTCGACACTCACCTGCACGTAGCATCCCCCGCACGGTATTTCCCGCACGCAGCCGCCTGCTCCCATGCGTCAGTTCGACGTTCCGACGTTCTACCAGAGCCCGATCATCTCGACGGTCAAAGACGCGCGCCAGGCCACCGATCCGCGCAAGAAAGACCTGTCGCCGTCGGTGATCGACTTCGGGCCGGTGCGCTTCAAGATCGCACGGCACTTCGGCTTTTGCTACGGCGTCGAGAACGCCATCGAGATTGCCTATCAGGCTATTGAGGAGAATCCAGATAAGCGGATTTTCCTGCTCTCCGAAATGATCCATAATCCCCACGTCAACGACGACCTCCGCGAGCGCGGCGTGCGCTTCCTGCGGACGACCGCGGGCGAGCAGCTCATCCCTTTCGACAAGCTCAACGAAGATGACGTCGTTATCATCCCCGCGTTTGGAACGTCTCAGGAGGTCGAAGCCGAGCTCAAAGCGCGGGACGTCGACACCGCGGCGTACGACACGACGTGCCCGTTCGTCGAAAAAGTGTGGCGCAAGAGCCACCAGATTGGCAGCAAAGACTACAGCATCGTCGTCCACGGCAAGCGCTATCACGAAGAAACGCGGGCCACGGTCTCCCACGCCAAAGAGGACGGCCCGGTGGTCGTCGTGCGCGATCTGGAGGAAGCCAAGGATCTCGCGAAAGTGATCCGCGGTGACGAGGACGCCGAATTTTTCTTCGACCGTTTCGAGGATCGCTACTCGGAGGGGTTCGATCCGGAAACCGATCTGCAGCGCCTCGGCGTCGTCAATCAGACCACCATGCTCGCGACCGAGACGAAGGCGATCGCAGATCTGCTGCGCGAGGCGCTGGCCAACCGCTACGGGGAGGCCGAGCTCGAAACCCACTTCGCCGATACAAGCGACACCCTCTGCTACGCGACGTACGAGAATCAGAACGCCACGAAGTCGCTGATCGACGACGGGGGCGACGTAGCACTCATCGTGGGCGGCTACAACTCGTCCAACACGAGCCACCTCGTGGAGCTGTGCGAGGAACACATGCCAACCTACTTCGTCAACGACGCCGACTGCCTCGAATCGCCCGCCTACATCCGGCACTTCGACCTGCATCAGAAGGAGGAAATCACCTCCGAAGACTGGTTCCCCGACGCCCCCCCCGTCGACATCGTGCTGACCTCCGGCGCCTCCTGCCCCGATGCGCTCCTCGATGAGATCGTGCGCAAAATTGTCGCGTGGTTCCCCGAGGCGCGCGCCATCGACGATGCGTTGGCGCCGTTTGAAACGGATGAGTGATCGGTAGCAGGATTGCGGGTTGCAGGTTCGCTCATCTTCCTGTAACCTGTCCTTCTGCAACCTGCAACTTACGCCCTGCCCCATGCCCTGGTACGAAGACTGGTTCGACCGCGATGAGTACGAACTCGTCTACGAGCAGCGCGACGAGGACGAAGCCGAGCACGTCGCCGATCTGATCGACACCCTCGTCGATCCGGAACCGGAGGCGTCGGTGCTCGATGTCGGTTGCGGGCGCGGACGTCATGCGCGAGCGCTGGCCCGGCGCGGCTACCGAATGACGGGCATCGACCTCTCCAAACGTTCCATCCAGCAAGCCCGCGAGCGCGCCGCCGCGGAGGGGCTCGACATCGACTTTCGCGTGCAGGACATGCGCGCCCCGATGGGCGACGCCGATTTCGACGGCGTCGTTAACCTTTTCACGGCGTTCGGTTACTTCGACGACGATGCCGATCATCAGCAAGCCCTCCAACGGATGGCCGATGCGCTACACCCTGGCGGCTGGCTGATTCAGGACTTCCTGAACACGCCGCACGTCATCGAATCGCTGACGCCGAAAGACACCGAAACGCGCGACGGGGTCATAATCGAGCAGGAACGCTGGATCGACGACGGACGCATCAACAAGAAAATTATCCTCCGGCGCGGTGATGAAACGCAGACCTTCCGCGAATCCGTCCGGTTGCTGACGCTGTACGACTTCAAGCGGCTGTACGAATCCGTCGGGCTCGACCTGATAACCGTCGTGGGCGACTACGACGGCGCCGAGTACACGCCCAGCAGTCCGCGACTCATCATGCATGGGCGCACGTCAGTGTGAAGGCATTGCGCCTTTGCCCCGTAAGTGTTTTCTTTGCGGACGCTTGTGTGCGGTCTTCTCCTGTCCTTTTCACGACGCCATCGTTCTCATGAAAGAGGCTCTTGCCTACGCCCAGGACCATTACGATACGTTCGTCGAGCAGTTGGAGGAGCTGCTGCGCATCCCCTCCGTGAGCACCGACTCGGCATACAAGGACGAAGTGCGGCGCGCCGCGCAGTGGCTGGCCGATCACATGGATGCCATCGGCATCGAGCACACCGAAGTCGTCGACACCGAGGGCCACCCGATCGTCTACGCCGAACACATCAGCGACCCGGACCATCCGACGGTGCTGATCTACGGCCACTACGACGTGCAGCCCCCCGATCCGCTCGACGAGTGGACCACCCCCCCCTTCGAGCCGACGCGCAAAAACGGCACGCTCTATGCCCGCGGCGCCTGTGACGACAAAGGGCAGATGTTCATGCAGGTGAAGGCGGCAGAGGCGTATCTGCAGCAGGAAGGCGACCTACCCGTCAACCTCAAATTCGTGCTTGAGGGCGAGGAAGAGACCGGATCGAAGCACCTCGTGCCCTTCATCGAGACGCACAAAGACCGGCTCGATGCCGATGTGGTGCTCATCTCCGACACGGCGATGTTCAGCGAAGACGCGCCGTCGATCACGTACGGACTGCGCGGCATGGCCTATGTCGAGATTACGCTGACGGGCCCGAGTCGCGACCTGCACTCCGGCATCTACGGCGGCGGCGTCGAGAATCCGGCGAACGCGCTGGCCGACCTCATCAGTCAGCTTCACGACGACGACCACCGGATCACCATCCCCGGCTTCTATGACGACGTCCGCAACCTGACCGCGGACGAGCGGCAGACGTACCGCGAATTGCCCTTCGACGCCGAGGTTTGGAAAGCGGAGATCGGCCTTCATGCGGTGCGCCACGAAGCGGGCTACACGCTGCTGGAGTGCCTCTCGGCGCGGCCGACGCTCGATGTGAACGGCATCTGGGGCGGATACACCGGCGAAGGCGCCAAGACCGTGCTGCCGGCAAGGGCGCACGCCAAAATTTCGATGCGCCTCGTGCCGAACCAACGCACCGAAGACATTTACGACAAGATGGAGGCGCATCTCAAGGCTCTCACGCCGCCCACGATGACGCTCGACTTCACCCCGCTGCATGGCGGGAAACCCGTCCTGGTCGACCGCGAGCATCCCGCCATGCAGGCCGCTGCCGACGCCATCGAGGCCGTCTACGGCCA
>CAYUVF010000040.1:0-40350 GCA_964448045.1 uncultured Rhodothermales bacterium | reverse complement strand
CGTCGTGGCCGGGCGCGGCGTGTACCAGCTCTCGGGCTACCTCGACATGGTGCTCGCCTCGTGGCTGGCCGCCGGCGCGCTTGCGGCCCTCCGCCCCGCGCTGATGCTCTACATCCTGCCCGTCAGCCTCTTCGGCCTCTCCGTCGCGGCGTCCGAGCTGCCCGAGCTCTCGCGCCTCCACACGGCGGATCTCTCGCCCTTCCTGAAGCGCCTGCGCCGCTCGATGCGGCAGACGCTCTTTCTGACGGTGCCCACGCTCGTCGGCTACCTCGCCTTCGGCTTCCTGATCGTGGGCGCCCTCTTCCGGCGTGGTGCTTTCGGCGTGGCGGACAACGTGCTGGTCTATGCCGTCTTAGGCGGATACGCGCTCGGCCTCATCGCGACGACGATCTCGCGGCTGCTCCAGAACGCGTTCTACGCGCTGCACGACACCAAAACGCCGGCCAAGATCGCCGTCGTGCGCGTCGTCGTCTCCGTCGCCGTGGCCGTCCCGCTCATGCTGGAACTGAACACGATTGGCGTGGGCGATGTCGCCTATCTCGGCACCGCGCCGAACGAACTCTACTTCGGCGCGGTGGGGCTGGCGGTGGGCGCCTCGGCCGGAGCGTGGGTGGAGCTGTGGCGGCTGCTGAGGGCGCTCCGCCGCCACCTCGACGCCCCGCTCGGCGTGCCGTGGGTGCGTATCGGGCAGATGACGGCGCTGGCGCTCGGCGCGACGCTCCCGGCCGGGGCCCTCTGGTGGGCGCTGCCGGCGTGGCCGATCGCGGTACAGGCGGCCGCGGTCGTCGGCGCGTATGCAGCGGCGTATCTCGGAGCGGCGTTCGCGCTCGGCTTCGACGAACTCAACGCCTGGCTCGGCCGCCTGCGCGGGCACTTCAGATAGCCATTGTTGTACACCCGATGCTCATACGAGAAAGTGGATTTCCTGTCTTCGGCCTTGAAGAAAAAGCCGCCCGGATGGAGGCGCAGGCAAAGCGACTGAAATTTATCTTGTTTGAACTCGCCCCGCGAGCGAGTTTGATAACTTTCAGGGGCCCTTGCGGCCATCTTGCGGGCGGCGCCGGAGTCACCTTCAGGCTTTTTTTTCACCGCTTTGATCTTTAGGTCCCTTTAGCTCCCTACCGGTCATGAGTCGCCTTCGGGTCGTCTGGATCAAGCCCACAGGGACATCACACGCTGGAGCAACCACGTATCAGATGGACCAGACTCAGAACCCCCGCCTCACTTCTGCATTGTAAATCCCCGAGAAAAACCCGCGCTTCCGCTTCACTCCGCTCCGTTGCCTGATGGGTCGCATCATCAACACCGGCCACACGCCCGCTAAACGCCGCCACGCGCACCGCCGCTCCTGTGCCGAGGTACTGCGCCTGCTCGCGGAGCGCCGCCTCACCGATCACGTCGACGACGAAGCGAAGGACATGGTCGCCTTCCTCGTCGTCAACCTGCGCGGCATCTATCAGACGATCGACGAGAGCGCCGCGGCCTGGGACGAGAAGAACTACTGGAAGAAGGCCGAAGCGCTGCGCGAGCGCTGGCGCTGGAGCCGCACCGCCGCCCGGGAACTGGAGGCGCTCATCCGCGCCAGCGACTGGGACGCCCTCCCGCCGCGACTGCTCGACCTCGTGCCGCGCTTCCAGGATGTGACAGTGCGCTCGATCACGCGCAATGCCGACTGGTGGTGCGGCGCTCACCGCGCCCTGCTGCAAGATAGCGCGCCGTAGCCCCTCGTTTTGACTGCGGATCGGACTCTCAATCACACGTCTTCTCCTCATGGCTGATACGGACCTCGACCCTCGCCCCGGTACCGTGCTCATCTCCCCCCCGATGCTGGAAGACCCCAACTTCCGGCGAACGGTGGTGCTGGTCTGCGAGCACAACGACGAGGGGAGCTTCGGCCTGATTCTTAACCGCCCGCTCGACATCGAACTGAACGATGTGCTCGAAGATTACCTGCCGTTCGAGGACCCCGTAGGCCTGGGCGGGCCTGTCCAGCGCAACACGCTCCACTTCATCCACCGCCGCGAGGACCTCATCCCCGAGTCGATCGCCCTCGACAACGGCGTACACTGGGGCGGCGACTTCGACCGGGTCAAAACGCTGCTGCAGGGCGGTGAACTCTCCGGCGACGACGTCCGCTTCTTCGTCGGCTACGCCGGATGGTCACCCGGCCAGCTCCGGGGCGAAATCGACAACGACGGCTGGATCGTGACGCAGACGGATGCCGCGTTCCTCTTCCCCAACGACCCCTCAACCCTCTGGCGCACTATCCTCCGCCAGATGGGCGGCGAATACGCCATCCTCGCCAACTTCCCCGATGACCCGCGGATGAACTGATTCCGGTCAGCTGGCCCGCGAGCGAGCGTTTTTGCGCTTGTGGAGGAAACCCCTCCCGTCTCGCTCCCGCTCATGGACGCCCTGCTCGCCTTTTTGCACCGGATGCGCATCGGGGCGACCGTCGGAGGCCTCGCCCTGACTGCCCTTCTGCTGGGCGGGCTGGCGTTCCCTGCGCAGGCGCAGCACGACCCGTTCCACACGCCGATCATCGACTCGATCATCGCCGCCGAAGACTCAATCGCCGCTGCGGAAGCTGCGGATCGAGCGGCAGCCGACACGTCGGAGGGCGACCAGCACGCAATTCTTCGCGGGCTCAACGCGCTGGACGATGTCCTGCCACCTCGGCTGATGGTAGTCCTGATTGTTCTGGGCTTCATGGTCCTCCCGCTCGCGTCGGCGCTCGGGTTTGGGGCGGTAGCGCTCTTCTCGGAGTCGGGCTGCTTGCGGATGGTGCTGGCCGTCATGGGATGGGGCGCCGCCCTCGTCGGCGGGCTCACCACCGGCGGCCTGCTGGGCTCAATGCTGGACGGCGGCTGGGCGTTCTTCATCTGGACGGGTGTAATCGTATGCGGGATCGGTTACCTGATCCTGTACGCACGAGCCGGGGCATATATCGAGCAGCTCCCACGCGAGGAACGCCTGACGTGGAAGCACACGCTCACGGGCGCCGCACTGCTGGGCACGGGCGCAAGCTCGGCGGCCAGCTTGTGGCGCTCGGCCGGGGCGCTGTTCAGAGGCGGTGGCGGGAGCTTCGGCGGCGGGGGCGCCTCGGGCGCGTTCGGCGGCGGACAGATCGCGCAGGTGACGGCGGCCTCGGCCCAGGGCGCGGGCGCCTCAGGTGCAGCCGTCCTGTCGTCCAACGTGGCGCCCGCAGTGGCCGGAGCCGCTTCGGCGGGCGTGGTGGGCGCTCGCGCAGCGGCCTCCGCCAACCCAGGCGGCGCCTCCTCCATCGGCAGCCGCGTCAGGCGGTTTGGGCATGCCCTCTGGGGCTCGCTACAGCGCCTGCGGTGGTATCACGGCGCGGCGTTCGTGTTCATCGTGCTCGTCTTTCTGCCGGTGGGGATGGGTGTGGGGGTCATCTCTCAACGTCCGCGCCTGCTGCTCTGGATCGCAGGCGTGTATACCCTGTGGCGGGTGTTATTGCTGTTTGGCCGGGCCATGCCCGAGGGAAACGTGTCCAGGGCGGTAGGCGCTATCATGTTCATTGTGTTCTTTATTTCTCCAGTGCTTGCTGCCGAATCGGGGGCGCCGTACGGGCATCTGGCCATCGTTGGAGCGATCGCTGGGCTCGTAGAGATTGGCCTCTTCGTGCTGCCGGACAACCGCCCTCAAGCAGAGACGCCCTCCACCCGGGCAATCCCCTTCCGCGGCGGCGGGGCTTCGGAGCGCTGGTAGTGACGCCGCTGTCCGATTCGATGCCGATCTTTCGTGTTTGAAAGTGGGTCCCTCCACCAAACCTTATCTCGATGGATACGCTCTTCTCCGACGACGACCGGCAGCGCATTGCCGCGGCTATCAAGGCGGCCGAGGCCGACACCTCTGGCGAAATCGTGCCGTACGTGGTGCCGCGCAGCGATCCGTATGAAGCCGTACCCTGGCGCGGCGGCGTGCTGAGCGGGCTGGCCGCCTTGGCCCTCGTCGCCCTGGCCCGTGTTGTCCCGCTCGGCGTGCTGGACGGACTGGCGACCGACGGCGCCGCCCTCGTGCTGATGCTGGGCTTCGGCGGGCTCGGAGCGTTTGCTGCTGCGTCCGTCCCGGCGCTGGCCCGCCTCTTCGCCGGAGCCGACCGGATGGACGATGCCGTCCACCGCCGGGCCATGAAGGCGTTTGTCGACGAAGAGGTCTTCGCCACACGCAACCGCACCGGCATCCTGCTGTTCGTCTCGCTGCTCGAACGCCGCATCGAAGTGATCGCCGACGCCGGCATTTATCAGGCCGTGGACGGCGCGGTGTGGTCGGAGGTCGCCGCTCGCATTCGCGACGGCATCGAGTCCGGCCAACTCACGCAGGGACTGATCGACGGCATCGAGCGATGCGGCGCAATTCTCGACGCCCATGGACTCGACGCCGGTCCCGACGATCCCGACGAGCTTTCCAGCCGCCTCCGCGTCAGTGACGAATAAGCCGGCATGCCTGTCCGTCTCCGATTCGGCATTTGGCTCCTGCTGATTCTGCTCGCCGCCCCCGTCGCGGCGCAGGATACCGCGCGGGTGCTGTCCCCCTCAGAGTTCCGTAAAATCCTAAAGGCACAGCGCGACTCCATGTTCGAAGCGCGGCGCGTCGCGGACTCGCTCGCTGCGGCCCAGGACGAATCGAGCAGCGATGTGTCCATCTCCATCGGGAATGACGTTCCGCACGGTGGGGTCGACTCGGTGTTCGAGTTCATCGTGCTTGCGATTTCCATGGGGATCCTGTTCGCCATCGTGGGCACGTTCGTGGTCGGCTTTGCGGCAGTGTCTGTGTTCATGGACTCGGGCTGCCTCCGGTACCTCATCTTCGGGCTGGGCTGGATCGCCGCCATTTTCACGGGCATGTTCTTCGGAGGGATCTGGGAAGAGGTGATTGGATGGGGCGTCATCTTTAGCGCGGGCATCCATCTCGGCCTCTGGGGATACCCGATTGGATGGATCTACGCCCTCCAACGCGCGAAGCAACTGCCGGACGAGCAGTACGAGACGTGGAAGCAGACGCTCACGGGCGGCGCGCTGATCGGTGCCGGAGCCGGATCCATTCTCAACCTGGCGCGCTCGGCTGCCGTGTTCAAAGGGGGTGGAGGCAGCTTCGGCGGAGGCGGGGCGTCCGGATCGTTCAGCGGAAGCGCGGCCGCCGGGGCGCAGGGCACCGCTGCAGGATCGGCCAGCGGCGCTTCGGCCGGAGGGGCTGCCGCCCTCGGCGGAGCAGCCGGCGCCGCGCACGGGGCCACCGCGTCCTCGTCCTCCGATGCGTCCCCTGCGGACTCGCATTCCCCTTCGGCCCAGAAACAACCGACCTCCTGGGTCCAGCGTCAATCCGCTCGCTTGAGCCGATGGATCCACCGTTTTCGGTGGTACCACGGCTGCGCGTTCGTGCTCGTCGCGCTCATCTTCATCCCCGTGGGCCTGGGCCTGGCGGCCTGGATGGACGATCCGAAGGTGCTCATCTTCGTCGTATCCGCCATAGCAGCTACCACGCTTTACCGGATCTGGACACGCTGGGCCGCATCGACGGGGTCATCCGCCGATACCGACTCCTCCTTTCACGGAGGGAGCGCGTCAACGACGTGGAACTGAGAACGGTCCCTTACCGGCTGCGGGCCGCGCACCGCACGCAGTAGGGCGACTCGGGCATGATTTCGAGGCGTCCCTTCGGGATCTCCTGATCGCACCGGACGCACTGGCCGTAGGTGCCTTTTTCGATGCGCTCCAACGCCCGCTTCGCCCGGTAGAGGCGGCGCTCCTTCTCGCGCCGGGCCGCCGCGTTCATCGACTGGGCCTGGATGGCCTCCATGCGCGTGAGCCGACCGATGGCATTGTCGGGCGCGACGCTCTCGTCTGAAGCGTCGGCCATAGCCAACTGCGCTTCCAGCTCTTCGATAAGCTCCTCAAGCGGCTCGATGAAGGTCTGCTGTTCGTCGCGGGTCATGGGACGGAGAGAAAGATTTGCTTTCAGCGGTCAGCTACCAGCGATCCACCGCGGGGCGCGGGACGCTGAAGTGTTCTGTACGCGGCCATCCGGGAACGGGTTCGCCTCGCAACTCGATCACTCGGCGACGAGGCGCTCGGCATCCCAGCGGAACGCCTCGGCGGCAAACGCGGCTACGGCGAGCCCAAGCGGAATCGGGACGAGCGCCCACAGCACCGGATCGTAGCTGCCAAACCAGTCGGGGCCGAGCGCCAGGAGGGGCGGACCGACGGCCGTTCCGCCCACGAAAATCGTCGTCGCCGTGCCGCGCACCGTGCCGTGATGGGCGCGTCCGAAGTAGTGCGCATAGGCGCTGCCGAGAATCGCCCCCTGCATTCCCTGCGCGATGCCGAAGACGATGCCGTACGCCCACACGAGCGCAGGAACATCCACCCATGGAATTGCCGCCATCATCGCACCGAACAGCAGCAGCAATCCGCCGAGCAGCCGCCGGGGCGAGAAGCGATCCACCAGCCATCCGCTGACCAGGTTCGACGCGCCCGTGAGCACGCCGAGCGGCACGAACAGCACCGCCGCTACGTCGCGCCCGATGCCGTTGCCCTCGAGAATCGAGAAGTGATGGAACAGGAGGCCCGTCCCGAGCCCCGCCGTGCACACGCCGCCGAGTGTCAGCAGCCAGAACGTGCGCGTCCGATACGCCTCGTCCAGCGTCAGCCCGGCGACGTAGGACTGCCCACCAGCAGCGTCCGCCTCGGGATCTGTCTGTTCGGATGTGGAACTCGGATTCTGTGGGTCGAGTCCGTACTGCTCGGGTTCGGCCCGGTAGAAAAACGCGGCCAGCGGAAGCATCACCGCGGCCACGACGCCACCCATGACGACATACGCCGTGCGCCATCCGTAGTCCACGATCAGCTCGTTGATGAGCGGCGGAAAGATCGCCGTCGCCGCCGCCATGCCCCCGCCCAGAATCCCGATGGCGAGTCCGCGCCGGTGCTCGAACCACAGGTTTACCGAGTGGTTGTTGACCAGCGCCAGCGCCCCCTGGCCCGACCCGCGCAGGAGCGTGAACCCGACGATGAGCGCGACCCATCCGCCGACGTAGGCCATCCCTGCACACGTCAGCGCAAGCACCAGGACGACGGCAACGCCCATCCGTCGCGGACCGAAGCGATCCAGCCCCCGCCCCACGTACGGAAGCGTTAGTGAGCCTACCACCGTCGCCACCGTGTATGCCCACGAGACGGCCGATCGGGAGAGCCCGAGGTCGTCAATCAGCGCATCGATGAAGAGCGACACGCCCGCCGTCTGCGCCGGGAGCGTCGCCGCCATTCCCACCGTGGCGACGGCCAGCACGATCCATCCGTAATAAAACGGCACGCCTTGGACGAGCCGGCTCTTTTGAACGGACGCAGAGGTGGACTGAGACACGAAATCAGATCGATCAACATGAGAAAATCCGACGGGAGCTTGGGTGCGCGCCCTGGTTCACCACGCACCGCACGCATACACCGACCCAACTGAGCGCGGAAAGTTTGTCGCGATCCGGCGTGCTATCTTGAAAATGTGTTAATCCCGGCCCGATCTATGACGCGCGTGCTACAAAGTGAGGGACGTCGTCGTGTATATTCTGTTAGATGATTGAACCTCCGACCAATCTCGGATCCCCATTGCCTCCGGACCAACTGCCTCCCCGCTCATGTCGACCGTCGATCCTGCGCGCCAAGACGCTTTCACGCCCCTCTTTACCGACCTCTACCAGCTCACGATGCTGCAGGCCTACTTCAAGGAGGGGCTGGAGGCCAACGCCGTGTTCGACCTGTTTGTGCGGCGGCTCAAAAAGCGTAATTTTCTGATCGCTTGCGGATTGGAGCCTGTACTGCAATACTTGGAATCACTCGTGTTTTCGGAAGAGGAGATCGACTACCTCGCCGAGCAGGACCTCTTCGACGACGACTTTTTGGCGTATCTCTCCGATTTCACTTTCACCGGCGATGTGTACGCGCTTCCCGAAGGCACGCCCGTCTTCCCGGATGAGCCCATCGTGGAGGTCGTCGCGCCCATCGGCGAGGCACAGCTGGTGGAAACGTTTCTGCTCAACCAGATCACCTTCCAGACCGGACTGGCCTCCAAGGCCGCGCGGGTGGTGCAAGCGGCCCGCCAGGGCGGAAAACATCGCCTCGTGGCCGACTTCGGCATGCGGCGGATGCACGGCATCGACGCCGCCATGAAAGCCGCTCGCGCCTACCACATCGCTGGCGTCGACTCCACCTCCAACGTGTGGGCCGGCCAGGTCTACGGCGTGCCCATCACCGGTACCATGGCCCACAGTTACATCGAGGCGCACGACACCGAGGAAGATGCATTCCACGCCTTCGCCACACTCTATCCCGAAACGACGCTGCTCGTCGACACCTACGACACGCTCGACGGCGTGCGCAAGGTCGTCGAGCTGGCCGAGGAGTGGGGCGACGACTTCAAGGTGCAGGCCCTCCGGCTCGACTCTGGCGATCTGGCCGAGCTCGCCATCCAGTCCCGCGAGATTCTGGATGAGGCCGGGCTGGAGACCGTCGACATCTTCGTGAGCAGTGGGCTCGACGAGCACAAGATCACGCGCCTGCTCGATCGCGGCGCGCCCATCGACGGGTTCGGAGTGGGCACTAAAATGGGCACGATGGCCGATCAACCGTACCTCGATAGCGCCTACAAGCTCTCGGGCTACGCCGGGCAGCCGCGGATGAAGCTCTCCAAGGAAAAGTCCAACTTACCCGGCCGCAAGCAGATCTATCGCCAAGTTGATGACGGCACGGCCGCCCGCGATGTCATTGCAGCGCACGACGAATCGGTCGAGGGCACCCCCCTGCTGGCGTGCGTGATGAAAGGCGGCAAGCGGACGGAGGCCGGGCATCCACGGTCGCTCGACAGCATCCGCCAGTACGCCGCCGAGCAACGCCAGCACCTCCCCGAGCGGCTGCGGCGCATCGCCCCCGCCAATCCGCCGTACAACGTCGTCCTCAGTGACCGCCTCCAGGCGGAACTGGAGCAGACGCGCGCCGAATTAGCCGCCCGAATGGATGTCCAATCGTAAGTCCAACTGCCCATGATGGCATGGTTCGAATCGCTGTCGCCCCTTACCCAGTCGCTCCTGGCGGGGCTGTTTACGTGGAGCGTCACGGCGCTCGGCGCAGCTATCGTATTCATCACGCGGACCGTCAACCGCCGCCTGATTGATGCCATGATGGGCTTTGCAGCGGGCGTCATGATTGCTGCCAGCTTCTGGTCGCTGCTCGCCCCCTCCATCGACATGGCAGAGGCGCAGGGGCTTCCTCCCTGGATGCCGGCCGTAGTGGGCTTCCTGCTCGGCGGCGTTTTCCTTCGCATCTCCGACGCCCTGCTTCCCCACCTCCACCCCGGCGCTAAAATGCAGGATGCCGAGGGCATCCCAACCTCGTGGCGCCGGGCCACGCTGCTCGTGCTGGCCATCACGCTGCACAATATCCCCGAGGGACTGGCGGTGGGCGTGACGTTTGGCGCCGCCGCCACCCCGTTGGATGTAGCGACGGGAACCACGCTGGCAGCGGCCATCGCATTGGCTATCGGCATCGGGCTGCAGAACTTTCCCGAAGGCATTGCCGTGGCGATGCCCCTCCGCGGCGAGGGCATCTCGGCCGGGAAGAGCTTTTGGTACGGGCAGCTCTCGGGCGTGGTCGAACCCATCTCGGCCGTGCTGGGCGCGGCAGCCGTGCTCACCATCCGGCCCCTCCTGCCGTACGCACTCGCCTTCGCCGCCGGCGCGATGATCTACGTCGTCGTCGAAGAGCTCATCCCCGAGTCGCAGCGCTACGGCAACACCGACCTCGCCACGATGGGCGCGATGGGCGGCTTCGCCGTCATGATGCTGCTCGACGTCGCCCTGGGATGATCGCGCTGGAATGACGCCCGCACCTCGGCTCAGTCCGGAAGCGCCGAGTGCCTTAGGAGCACGGACTCGCCGCATCCCCAAACAGGGCGAGCGAGCACACCTCCAGGTGCAGCGCAGGCCGGACGAGCGTCTCGTCGGTGGCTGCCAGCTGCCGCAACGCTTGCGACGACACCGGGGCCCGCCGAACACGTCAGGCGGGCACAATCATTGCCCCAGCCCCGCGGCGGAACCATATTCCAAAGAAGGAGCGCGAAGACATCCCGGGAACGGCAGTTACCTGCGGGGACTATGCGAGGATCGACCATTGAATCGCGCCGCATTATAACACACCAGAGAGTACCTGCGCTAACCGGTCGAAGTTGCCCCTCCACAGAAAAAGCCGGCAGCGCCCGAAGGCCCTGCCGGCTTCTCGTTCCAAGGGGTGGATGCGCAGCTTACTTCGCCTGCTGATGCGCGCTGAGCACATATAGGGTGTGCCGACGAATCCGTTCTGAGGGCTCGTGCTGGACGAGTTGGGCGAGCGTACGCATCGCCGCTTCATCACCAATCGCGTTCAGCGCCGAGAGCGCGAGTATCCGCCGCTGCGGATTCGGCTCTGCCTGGTAAATCGTCAACAGGTCCGACGCGGCAAATTCGAAGTTGAAGACCTGCTCGCCTTCCGCGTTTGTCACCGGCGCGTACTGCACGATAAGCTGCATCGCTCCGTTCTGGCGCTCGGCATCGGGCATGTCGAGCAGTTGGTTTACCTGCTGCTCGAAGATCACCGCCCACACGGGCTCGGGCTGGGGCCACTGCGGCTGCGCCGTGGAATCGGCGGACTGTGCCGCCACTGGCTGCGCCAACAGGCTGATGGGTAGAATAAGGAGCGGGAGAACACTTCGTAGAAAGGCTCTCATATTGGGGGTTGGGGAATCGTTCGTGGTAGCAAATGCGAATCTCCACGCTGCGAACTGGCAGCACGCCAAGACGCAGTCGGCAGTCAGGTGTTTGGACTGCCACCGCCGGTCTCGGGCCATCTGCTAAGAAGTGGGCTCGAACAAGTTCGGCTTATCGCTTTCTGTAAGCGCTTTTGAACCAATAACTTAACCCCTTCTTAAACCGTAAGCGCTCCCACAAAAACACCCGTTTGCAGTGGAAGCGATTCCATCCTTTTCGAGGCCTCGCTCCCTGCTCGACGATCAGGAGCACGGGCTCGCAGAGGGCCCAAACATGGACAACGACCGCACTTCGAGATGCAGCGTGGGGCGGATCATGACCTCGGCGCCGGAGGTCCGCGCCGTAACCATAGCAGACTCCCCGGAGGCCCGCTCCAGCGCATCGACCGACGCGGCCAGCGCGGCGACCAGCATCAGCACGGCCAGCGCCAGCGTGGCTATCGTCCCAGCACTCCGTCGAATCGCCAGGGGTGGGACCCGCGAACCCACCCTCTGCGCCACCGGCTGCGATGCACCTGAATAGCCCGACGACGAATCCATTATTGAGTGCTCCATGTCATCCTCCTCTGTTTATCCCACAACCGGCGGCGCCGTTTGGCGTCCTCTCACACGCTATAAGGCAGGTATAATGCCGGAATGGTTGCAGTCGCTCTAAAAACCCTGCAGCCGGTCTGCTTCGCGAATGGATCGCGTGCCTCCTGCGCGCATTCGCACACGTGCGTGCCCGATCGCGTAGTACGCACACGTGCGTGCCCGATCGCGTAGTATTCGTCTTGCGGCGAGGCACCGGATCGCACTCATGCAGCAGCTTTTCCTACCCGACGTGTGGCGGTGCCCCGTTGTTACTCGCTGACCAAAAAGCTCACACCGATGGCGGGAGAGGATCTGATGGCCCGGGCATCAGCGGCGCAGATAACGCCCTACATCAGCGCCAGCGTGAGGATGAGATAGACGCCAAACGCGATGCCCAGGACCATGGAGTAGACGAACAGCAGAGCAATCCACTTCAGCACGGTAAACATCCACCCCTGCTCGTAAACGCGGCGCATGGCCAGGAGCAGGTAGACCGGGGGGGCCACCGCCGCGAGCGTGCCCGCCGCGATCGACGCGATGGACGACCCCAAGAGGCCCAGCAGCGCCACGACGATCAGCAAGATGAACAGAAACGCGTGCGTGTGCAACCCCATGATGAGGTGCTCGACGTAGTAGCGCCCCGCGCGGATGTAGAGCAGCTTCAGCAGCAGCGCAAAGACGGGCAGCATCAGAAAGGACAGCCCCGAGAGGCGCCCGACGGCGCTCTGCACGAAGCGCTCTGGATCGCTGGTGGACTGCAGCGTGCCGTTGATTAGCGCATACTGGAACTGCGCGCCCAGCGTGCCCCGCTGTCGCAGGCTATCCGCCAGGGCTTTAAGTGAGTCACGAGCGGCTGGAGGCAACTGCGTCACATTATTCTGGTTGGGCTCGCTCATCGCTTCGAGATCAACGCCAACGGCGCGCGTCGTATCAGCGGAGGCGGACGCCTCGGCGGTTGCGGGCATCCACGGCGAGCCGTCCCCCATCACCCAGGTACCGATGAACCCCAGCATCAGAAAGAGCACGAAGCTGGAGAAGATGAAGAGACGCAGCGGCGGCACGTAGTCCGCCCGGCGCCCCGCGATGTATTCTTTTGTGAGGCGGCCCGGCCCGGCCAGCAGCGGCTTGAGCGTGCGAATGACCCGCGTGTCGAAGTTGAACGTCTCATTGAGCAGGTCCTTCAGCACCGTGCCGAGAGGGGCAATCCGTTCGCGCGCCTCCTGCCCGCACTGATGGCAGTATGGCCCGCGCAGGGGCGTGCCACAGTTCGGGCAGTGGCCCCGAGATGCGGGCGATCGAGCCGGACCGGTCGCGTCGGTATCTTCCATCAACTGCGCTCGTTACGATTGGCGCGCCGAGGGCGATCACAGCTTCATTCGCTCTCGAAACTCCTTCGACCGGCGGCGCGACATTTCTACCTCCTGTCCATCCTTCAACTTAGCGATGATCTTGCCGCTAAACCACGGCTCCAGGTCCTCCACCCACTCCAGGTTGATGATGTGCTGGCGGCTCGCCCGGAAGAACTGGCTGGGATCAAGCCGCTCTTCGAGGTAGCTGAGCGAGCGGTAGATGAGCGGCCGGTTCTGGTCGAAGTACAGGCGCGTGTAGTTGCCTTCCGACTCGAACAGGCGCACGTTTTTGAGCCGCACGAACCAGTAGTGATCGTTGTCCTTGACGAACACTTGATCCTCGCCGGTGAGCGTGGGCACGGGCTCCTCATCGGGGAGCGCGCTCTGTGGTTCGGCCTGTTGGGCGCGCTCCTGCACGCGCTCTACCGCCTCGGCCAGGCGCTCCGGCTCGATGGGTTTGACCAGGTAATCGAGCGCGCTCACATCGAAGGCCCGCAGGGCGTACTCGTCGTATGCGGTGGCGAACACCACGAACGGAACGGCATCGAGCCGTTCGAGCAGGTCGAACCCGCTGGCGCCGGGCATCTGCACGTCGAGAAAGAGCAGATCGGGGTGGAGCTCGCCGATGGCGGCTTCGGCCTCATCGGCGTTGGCCGCTTCGCCGACGACGTCAATGCAGTCGTGCTCGGCCAAGAGGCGGCGTAGTTCGTTACGCGCCAAGCGCTCGTCATCAACAATCAGCGTTCTGAGCATAGACGTGTCGCACTAAGAATAAGCAGTGAGGGCGAGCGAGGCGTCGGGCACGCGGTCGCCTTCCCGAAAGGGCGGCTGGCCGGTGGGTAGCGGCGGCAGGATGACCTCGGCGCGCACGGTCGCATCGTCGACCTCGCGAACAGTCAACGAAGCCTGGTCGCCGAAGAGGAGCGTCAACCGCTCGCGGGCGTTCTGCAGGCCTACGCCTTCGGTGACGGCGGCGCGGTCGAGCTGGCCCGTGTTGTCCACCCGCAGGCGCAGCCGCCCGTCTACCTCGCGCGCCGCAATCACGATCTGCCCCCCCTCCGGCTGCTTGGCGACCCCGTGCTTGATCCCGTTCTCAACGAGCGTCTGCACCAGCAGGAAAGGCACCGGCCAGTAGCGCTCCGATTCGGGTACGTCGATCTCGTAGCGGAGTCGCTCTTCGAGGCGCACCGCCTCCAGATCCAGATACGAACGCACCGTGCGAAGCTCTTCCTGCAGTGACACCGTCGACGTTTCACCCGACCGCAGCGTTTTGCGCAGCAGCCCCGCCAGTTCGGTCACCATCCGCTGGGCCCGCGGCGCATCCTCTACGATGAGCGCGCGAACGCTGTTCAGGCTATTGAACAGGAAATGCGGATTGAGCTGCAGCTTGAGCGCCTTCAGCTTGGTCGACTCCATCTGCGCCTTCATCTTCCACCGGTCCACCTCGGCGCGGCGATGACTCCACACGGCATGCACGCCAAAGTAGATGAGCGACCAGATTAGGATCAGGAAGGACCCGTTCGCCACGGAGGCCACAATCAGGCCCCACTCGGATTCGATGTCCTGGTAGAACTGAAACTCCAGCAGGTAGCGCCCCACTGGATCGACCGTGAAGTGGAGCAGCGCGGCCACGAAGATCGACGTCCCCACCACGCGCGGCGCCAGCTGCGCGATCGACATCTGCTTCCAGTTCCGGTGATGGATGACCGCCCGGTACAGGTGGGTGTAGAACAACCCCACGGCCGCCAGCACCGCATTCCCGACGGCGTGCTTCCACCCGATGGAGTGAAACAGTCCATACAGGATGAAGCGCGTGGCGGCGTACGTAGTCCAGCCTCCAACCTGGCAGAGCCAGTATGCTCGCGTCTGATTCATGACGACGGTCCGGTTATGTGCGGCAGGCCGTAGCACTGAGGTATCGGCGGCCCCTCTTTTACGGCGGAATATATACGGTACACAATAATAAGGACGGGTGACAAACGCCTTTTGATAGCCGGGCCGTTCCTTCCCATCAGTGGCACATGCGACATGCGAGCCGCCCCCATGACACACAGGCGACACCCCGGGGCGCTATCTTTGAATTGCGTGATCATCGCCACGGACTGACGACCGCTTATGCCGATGTATGCAACCCGCTCCCCCCAAACGGCCCGCCCGCGCCGCCGCACTCCGGAGGCCGCTTCCTCGCCGCCGATCTTTGCCGAACCGGCCCTCTTTTACGATCCGCCGTACGCCACCGAGGCCGAAGATACGTTCGCCTGGTACGTCGTCAAGTACCTGACGCCAAACGCCGGCCTGCGTCATCAGGTCGAGATCCCCACCGGGCCGATGACACTGAAGCTCGATTTCGTAATCGAGCACGCGGACACTCGCATCGGGGTGATGTGCAGCGCCTCGGCGGCGGGCCCCGACGGCGATCGCTTGCGCGACGCCCTCTGCATGGGCACCGGCGCGGTAGATGTGCTCTACCGTTTCCGGGCCGATGATCTACTGGACCGACCCCACGATTTGCTCGCGCTGGTCGCGCAGTGGGACCCGGTGCTCTTCAGTGAGCGGGGGCGACTCAACATCGGCGCGCTGGCCCACCCGACGGCGAAGGACCGCCGCCCATGCCCGACGGAGACGGTCGTCCGCCTCGTTGACCCCGACGCATCGGCCGGCCTGCTCCCCTCCGGTATTGCCGTCGTGCAGCGCCTCAGCCAGCATCATCCCGACGGCTGGATGCCCGTCTACGAGCAGGCCCGCGAGAGCTTCGGTCTGGCGTATTCGCCGCTGCGACAGCGCTGGGCCCGGAGCGCATAACGACCGACGGGGCGACGCCGCACCGGACGCCGCCCCGCTCCTATGGATGGATTACTGTGGATGTGCAGATGTGCAGATGAACGCTACGCCTCTACCGATGCCGGGGCGGGCGCCGAGGCGTTGCGCTTGACGAACTCGGGATAAGCCCGCACGTCGTGCTCGTGCAGATCGAGCCCCACCTGCTCCAACTCCCCGTTAATGCGCAGGCCCACAACCCGGTCGAGCAGCGTGAACAGGCCGTAGCTGAGCGGGAACGTCCATGCAAACGCGGCGACGATGCCCAGGGCCTGCACGCCAACCTGCACCCAGCTAAATCCGCCCATGGCGAAGAGCCCCGCTGCGAGGGTCCCCCACGCACCGCACACGCCGTGCACCGCAATAGCACCGACCGGGTCGTCGACGAAGCGCTCGATGAACTCGGTCGCAAACACGACGATGGCGCCCGCGATGGCGCCTGTCAGCAGCGCGAAACCGGGCAGCAGATTCGCGCATCCTGCCGTGATGCCAACCAGCCCGCCGAGCACGCCATTCAGCGTCATTGTGGCATCGGGCGTGCCGCTGCGGATCCACGTCACTCCCATCGCGCCGACGGCGCCCGCGCCCGCCGCGATAAACGTGTTCATGGCGATCAGGGCAATGTCCGTCGTGCCGGCTGTGGTCGATCCGGCGTTGAAGCCGAACCAGCCAAGCCACAGAATAAAGACGCCCAGCGCGGCCTGCGGCAGGCTGTGTCCCGGAATCGACTGCGGGCGTCCGGCGTCGTCATATTTGCCGACGCGCGGGCCGACCACCAGCGCCCCGGCGAGCGCGGCCCATCCGCCGACGGAGTGCACCACCGTCGACCCGGCAAAGTCGATGAAGCCGAGCCCTTCGAGCCATCCGCTGCCATTGAAAAGCCCGCCCCACGCCCACGCGCCGAAAATCGGGTAGATGAGCCCGGTGATGACGACGGAGAACATCAGGTAGCCGGTGAACTTGATCCGCTCGGCGACGGCACCGGAGACGATGGTGGCGGCCGTGGCGGCGAAGACGGCCTGGAAGAAGTAAAAGGCATAGGTCCACGTCGGCTCTTGCCCCTCGATGCCCATCAGGAAGAAACCGTCGGTGCCAATCCACCCGCCCCAGCTCGTGCCAAACATCAGCCCGAAGCCGAGGGCGAAGAACATGAGCGCGCCCGCCGAGGCGTCCATCACGTTCTTCATGATGATGTTGACGGCGTTTTTGGCGCGGGTGAAGCCGGTTTCCAGGAGGGCAAAGCCGGCCTGCATGAAGAAGACGAGCGCCGCGGCGAGAATCGTCCAAACGTAATTCAGGTTGACTTGCGTGGATTGCGCGGCCGCCATGGCGTCGTCGGATGCGGATTGGGCCCAGCTGGCCTCGGAGCACAGCACGAGCGCAAGGGCAAGGACGGCGACGCGAGCGAACGGACGAAGCATAGACATTCGAGCGATGAAACGTGTTTGCACGACTTATTTCGGCGATTGTGGTTAATCGCCAAACACTTTAACACGATTCGCTCTTTCTGTCAAATCTAATAGTGCCCGAAAGCGCTTACACCAAAAAGTTTATAGTTGATTCGTTCTAAACCGAAAATATTTCGGCGGTGCGTGCTCGCGTTCATTCGCGCGCTCCTCATTCCCAGGCCGGCGCGATGCCGGGATCGACGCGCCGCTCGCCGCGGGCCAGCCTGCCGATCCGCTCCATCTCGTCGGCGGAGAGCTCGAAGTCGAACACATCGAAGTTGGCCGCGCGGTGCGCGGCGCGGGCCGCCTTCGGGATGGCGGTCACCTTTTCCTGCTGGAGCAGCCAGCGGAGTGCCACCTGCACGGGCGTTTTGCTGTGCGCCGCGCCGATGGCCTGCAGCATCTCGTTATCGGCCACGGTGCCCCGTGCAATCGGTTGATAGGCTGTCAGCATAAAATCGTGTTCGCGAGCGAGATCGAGCAGCGCGTCCTGGCTAAGGAACGGATGATACTCGACCTGATTGGCGAAAAGGGGCGCGTGATCGAGCGCCTGCCGGACGAGCGACGGCGTAAAGTTGCTGACGCCGATGTGCCGCGTCTTGCCCGCCTCGCGGAGGGCGAGCATCGCATCGAGCGTGGCCTCCAGCGGGACGGCATCGTTCGGCCAGTGGATCAGCAGCAGATCGACGTAGTCGGTGCCCAGCTTGCGCAGGCTGGCCTCTGCCGTGCGGCGCACATCGGACGGGGGCAGGTTCGTGTGCCAGATTTTGGTCGTCAGAAACACGTCGTCGCGGTCGACGGCGGCCTCGTCCAATCCCTGTCCCACGGCGCGCTCGTTGTTGTACATCTGCGCCGTGTCGATGTGGCGATAGCCGATCTCCAGCGCGTGCGCCACGGCCTCGCGGCAGGCCGCGCCCGTGAGCTTGTACGTGCCGAAGCCGAGCGCGGGGACGCTGTCACCTTGAATAGTTTTGTAGATCATGCGCGATGGCGTGCGTCGGTGAGTGAGTCCAGTCGAGCCCAATCAAACCGAGCCCTCGCGCAGCGTGTTCGGGCCGAATTGTATCGATGCTGTGTCACCAGCGGGCGCGGTAGCCGCGCGCATCGACATGGACGAACGGGCCGTGCGCGGCGTTGGCGCCATAAGCGCTGAGGCCGCCAACCAGATCGCGGCGATCGGGCTGGCGCATCAGTTGCTCGACGATGCGGGCGAGCTCGTGCGCATCGGCTTTGGTGGATTGGCCGTCGCCGGTCAAATCGTCCATCATTTCGTCGCCGTTGGTGTCCACAAAAACATCAGCGGCGCCGCCGTAGAGGTGGCGGCTGTACGAGGTGGTGTTGCCGATGGCGCGGTTGTAGTACGGCGTGCGGAAGCCGCTCATCACATGCAGCGTGGCGGCGGCGTGGCCGCGGGCGTTTACTGCTTCCAGAATCAGCTCCAGCTTGCGGAGCATGGGCGTGCGCAGCAGCAGATACGCCGGCGGACCGCCCGTTTGCTTGCAGCGAAACTGCCCGAGCGTAAAGTGCGGTGACACGCGCACGTCGGCGGTCTCCGGCGTCAGTTCGATGAAGCCTTGCGGCGGCTCGTAGACGGCTAACCCCTTGCGCGGCTCCGGCTCGTACTGGCCGATGCGGAAGCCGTTGAGCGACGGCCGGTCGTGATCGAACGGCGTGAGCACGAACGCATTGAGCCGCGTCGTCGCCCCCGAGGCGCGATCGCGCACCCGAATCGGATAGACGCCAGGCACGTCTGGCGCGGTCCACTGCCACGCGTGCCGGGCCGTTTCGGTCAGCGCTCCGGCCGCGGCGTCGACGGTCACGCGTCCGCCCGATGTCTCCGATGGGGAGGCGGCGAGCGACAGATCGGCGGTGGCGCCCGGCATGACGAAGACGGCCATCACGCGGTACGGGATGGGCTCGCCGGCGAACCGCACGTCCAGCGCCGTTCGCTCGGGCGAGAACGATGTCTCCGGCGCGGGCGCTTCCGGCTCCGATGCCGAGCCGATCGCGCCGAGGGTCAGCAGCAGGCCCGCGCCGAGCGCGAGCAGAACGAGCGGATGAAATCGAGAACGGGCGAGCATCACGAGTCAGCGGTGAATCCGTTTTGGAGGACCTGCTCGGCGGGTTTGTTTTGCGGCGTGAAGCCGAGCGGGCGGGCGCCCTCCGCCGTGGGGTGCCACTTCCACACGATGGCGCCGGCGAACCACGGCTGCGGCGCGACGGCCTCGAAGAAGGCGCGGTAGAGGCGCGCCTGCAGATCGGGCGCGGGGGCGGCCTGCTCGCGGCGCTCGGGCCAGCGCCACGGGGTCGCCGCCGCGTAGCCAACGCTCCGGTAGCCCAGTTCCGTAAACAGCACGGGCCGGCCGGCCTGTTTCGCGACGCGCTCCAGTGCCTCCAGATGCGGTTGCCAGCCTCGCTGCAACGCCTCGGTCGATGGATTCTGCGCCTCCGCCAGCGGGAAATAGGCCTGGACGCCGACGTAGTCGAGCTGATCCCAGAAGGGCACCTGCTGATACTCCTGGTACCAGTTGGCCGCGTAGGTGAGCTGCCCGTCGTAGCGGGCGCGCACCTCGGCGATGAGCCGGCGCCAGAACCCGGGCCGGGCGGTGACGACGCCGCGCAGCTCCGTGCCGATGACGAGCATCTTGGCATCGACGGCCTGCGCGAGCCGGGCGTAGTGCAGGAGAAACCGGCGGTACTGCTGCGCCCACGCCTGCCAATCGGCCTCCGTGTCGAAGGCGATGTCCTGGCGGTTCTGTTCGCCGTCGTCGTAGCCGCCAACCCAGATGTGCGGCTTGAGGATGAGCCCCATCCCGCGCGCCTCGGCCTGCTGCGCGAGCGTCCGGATGCCGGCGTCGCTCTCGCTGTACCAGCCGCCCTCGGTGTGCATGCGGATTTCGGAGACGTCGATTCCGCGCTGAAAGCCGAACGTCACGAGCGTGAGGTGTGTCGCGCCGAGATCGCGGAGGCTGTCCAGCAGGGCCGGATCGGGGCGGTCGCGCGCATCCAGCGTGATGGCGCGGATGGACGTGGATGCCACCGGCGCGGAGGGCTGATCAGCCTCGCTTTCGGGCGAATGCGCCTCCGATGCGCAGGCGACCCCGAGCACGGCCATCACGGCCGCTCCAATCCAATACATCCCTTTCCATCGTGTCATGCGCAAGACGCTTTACCTCCAATACGCCGCTGATGCCCGAACGCCTTCAGCGGCGGCAAGTTGCTCAGCGGCGCCTTCTCGATCTGCGGGATCTTCTGCAAAATTGCTTAATGTTCAAGATCGAGCATCGCAGTTCGGGCGCCTGCGTGCTACGTTTGAAAAGATATTCTTTACCAGACAGCACGAGATGGCGTCATGAGCACGTACGACGTAGCAATCATCGGGGGCGGCATCGTCGGGCTGGCGACGGCCTATCACCTGGCGCGCCAGTATCCGCAGCATGCGCTCATCGTGGTCGAAAAGGAGGACCGCGTGGCGACGCACCAGACGGGCCGCAACTCGGGTGTGGTTCACTCGGGCGTTTTTTACACGCCGGGCTCGATGAAGGCCAAAAACTGCCGCGAGGGCAAGCAGGCGCTCGCCGAATTCTGCGAACGCGAGGGCGTCGATTACGACATGTGCGGCAAGGTCGTCGTGGCCGCGACGGAGGACGAGCTACCGGAGCTGAAAAAGATCCAAGAGAAGGGCCAAAAGAACCGCGTCGAATGCGAGTGGATTGGCCCGGAGCGATTGGCCGAAATCGAACCGCACGCCCGCGGCGTGGCTGCGTTGCGCGTCCCCGGCGCGGGCATCGTCGACTACACCGGCATGACCGAGCGGATGGCGGAGATCGTCGAAGAACACGGCCACGAAATCGCCACCGGCGCCGAGGTGCAGGACCTCCACGTCACGCCGCGCGACGTGACCATCGACAGCACGGCGGGGCCCATCCGTGCCCGCTACGTCATCAACTGCGCCGGCCTATACGCCGACCGCATCGCCGAAATGAGCGGCATCGATCCCGGCGTCAAGATCGTCCCGTTCCGGGGTGAATACTACGAGCTCGTGCCCGAGCGGCGTCATCTCTGCCGCGACCTCATCTATCCCGTCCCGAACCCCAACTTTCCCTTCCTCGGCGTCCACTTCACCCGCATGATCGACGGCCGCGTCGAGTGTGGCCCAAGCGCCGTGCTCGCCTTCGCCCGGGAGGGCTACTTCTTCTCCGATGTCGACTGGAGCGAGCTGTGGGAGACGCTCACCTATCCGGGCTTTTTGCGCCTTAGCGCCACATACTGGCGGAAGGGCCTCACCGAAATCGCCCAGTCGCTCAGCAAACGCGTCTACCTGAACGCCGCGCGTCACCTCATCCCCGAGGTGCAGATGGACGACTTCATCCCCTCGCCCGCCGGCGTGCGCGCCCAGGCGCTCCGGCCCGATGGCACGCTCGTCGATGACTTTCTCTTCCGCGAGACCGAGCGCGTCATCAATGCCGTCAACGTCGCCTCCCCAGCGGCGACGGCCTCGCTCAACATCGGACGGCTCATCGTCGAGCGGCTGGCCGAACGGTTCGACACCGCTCCGGCCGAAGCGTAACGCTGCGCCCTGCGCCAGCACTGCTGAGGTTGACCGCTCCTCTTTTTCTGATTGCCCTGCAACCTCATACCCTCATGGCCTGGATTGAAGTTATCGACGAAGACGACGCGACCGGCGAGCTGCGCGAGACGTACGACCAGATCCTCGACGCGCGCGGCAAGCTCTCCAACATCATGCGCATCCACAGCCTGAATCCGGCGGCGATGCAGGCGCACATGGCGCTGTACCAGTGCCTGCTCTTCGGCCGATCAGGGCTACGGCGGGCCGAACGGGAAGCGCTGGCCACCGTCGTCTCAGTCACGAACGACTGCGCTTACTGCACCCGCCACCACGCCGAGGCGCTGCAAGCCTACTGGAAAGACCAAGCCCGTGTCGATCAGCTCATCGACGACTATCGTGCGATCGACGACGAGCGGCTGCGCGCAATGCTTGGCTTCGGCGCCCAACTCACACAGGCCCCCGCCGCCGTATCCGAAGACGACGTGCAAGCCCTGCGCGAGGTCGGCTTGTCGGATGCCGACGTCCTCGACATCACGCTCATCACGAGCTACTTCAACTTCGTCAACCGCATCGCCGAAGGCCTCGGCGTCGAGTTCACCGAGGCCGAGGCGACCGGCTACGACTACTGAGCAACGAAGCGCTCAATCGGGTCCCCATCAGCGCCCCTCTCCCAATCAGACCATCAGCGTCCAGCCGCCTGCGTCGCGGCCTGAGGCGCGGCCTCGGTCGTGCCGCTGTGGCTGTTGCCGGCCAGCAGGAAGTAGAGCGCAGTCATCAGCAGCACAAACTGAAACTCCATCCCGCGGCCCATATTGCCGGTGCCCATGTTGATCGAGTTCCACCCGTGCTGCAGGTGCACCATAAAGATAGCGCCGAGCATGATGGGCGCGATGAACAGCCCACCGAGGCGCGTCGCCCAGTCCGGCCCAAAGCCCCCCACGAGGACGAGCACGCCGCCCGCCGTCTCCAGGATGGCAATGAGCGCCACCATAAAGACTGGCATGCCCATCATCTCCGCGAGCCCGCCGAGCATCGGAAATTTCGTGAGTCCGTGGTAGAGAAAGACGCTGCTGAGACCAATCCGTAGCAGCCAGTGCGCTTGCGGCGCGAGTGCGTTGAGGCGATTCATAACCGTCTGATGTTGATTCAAAAAGCGGATTCATTCGTGGCGCCCCTGCATCAGGCGCTCGGGAGCTTCGTCGTCGGGTTCTCCCCCGGCGTTACACCGCCCCCCGACCGCGCCGTGTAACATCATCGGGGGGATGCGCCTCTGAAGGGATGAAGCGGCCTTCCTTCACCACCCTCCCTCCCAATGATGGCTCGACTACTGATCCGGCTTGCCTCGGCCAGCCTGCTGCTTGTGCTGCTACTCCCCCTCGGCGCCGACGCACAATCCACCCGCGTCGAACAGCACCTGCAACAGTTCGACACCGATCTCGGCCGCCACGCGATCGATCTCGCCGAGCTACGCGCCGGCGGCCCGCCGAAGGACGGCATCCCCTCGATCGACGACCCGGCGTTCGTCCCGCCCGGCGGCGCCGCCCACTGGATCAGCCCAGAGGAACCCGTGATCGCACTGGAGATCAACGGGGAGGCACGGGCCTATCCGCTCCAGATCCTCACTTTCCACGAGATCGTCAACGACCGCGTGGGCGGCGTGCCGGTGGCCGTTACGTTTTGCCCGCTCTGCTACAGCGCCATCACCTTCAAGCGCACCCTCGACGGCGAACCGGTCGAATTTGGCGTATCGGGCCTGCTGCGCCACTCCGACCTGGTGATGTACGACCGCAAAACCGAGACGCTGTGGCAACAGCTCAACGGCCAGGCCATCGTGGGCGACCGCACGGGCGAGCAGCTGGAGCGCCTCCCGTCGCAGATCATCAGCTTTGCCCAGTTCCGCGACGCCTTCCCGAGCGGCCAGGTCCTCTCCCGCGACACCGGCCAAGACCGCCCCTACGGGCAGAACCCGTACGCCGGTTACGACGACATCGACCGCAAACCCTTTCTCTACAATGGCCCCGAGAACGGCAAGCTGCCGCCGATGGAAAAGGTCGTCGCCCTCACGGTGGGCGGCACGGCCAAGGCGTACCCGCACCGCGTCACGAAAGACCGGCGTGTGATCCACGACACCATCGGCGGCGAGCCGGTCGTTGTCTTCCACAGCGCAGGTGCGGTCTCGGCCCTGGATGAGCGGCAGATTCAAGCGTCAAAGGAAGTCGGCTCCACGGGCGTGTTCGATCCACGGGCGGATGGACAGACGCTGCGCTTTCGCTACGAAGACGGGCAGTTCGTCGATGAGCAGACGGGCAGCACCTGGACGATCACGGGCCGCGCCCTCAGCGGGCCGCTCGAAGGCACCCAGCTCACCCGCCACGCCCACGGCGATTACTTCGCCTTCGCCTGGTTTGCCTTCAAGCCCGACACCGAACTCTACGCCGCGAATTGACCCCGCCTCCCATGATGATGCTCTTCCCCTCCCGGCCCGCATGTTGGCACCTCGGCTCGCTGGCCGTCCTGGCCCTGCTGTGGATCGGCTGCGACACCGGATTTCAATCGAACGACAACGAGGGCCCGGACCTGAACTGCCGCATTCCCGAGAGCCAGCTGATTGACGGCGGCGTGGGCCGCGACGGCATCCCCGCCCTCACCGATCCGTCGCTCACCGATCCGAGCAACGCCGGCTACCTGGCCGACGACAGCCGTGTGATCGGCCTCATCGTGGACGGCCAGCCCATCGCCGTTCCGCACAACATCCTGTGGTGGCACGAGATCATCAACTTCAATTTCGACAGCATCCAGCTCGCCGTCACGTACTGCCCGCTCACGGGCTCCAGCCTCGCCTTCGACCGCGCCGTAATCGACGGGGGCGAGTTCGGCGTCTCGGGCCTGCTCTTCCAGAACAACCTGACCATGTTCGACCGCACCAATCAGGAGTCGCTCTGGCCCCAGATGAACCGGCAGGCCGATTGCGGGCCCCGCCTCGACGCGCAGCTCACGACGTTTCCGGTGGTCGAGATGCGATGGGACGGGTGGCGCGCCCTCCATCCCGATACGCGCGTGGTCTCGAACAACACCGGCTTCAGCCGCAACTACACGCCCTCGGGCTATCCGTACGGCAATTACGAACGCATCGACAACGACCGCTTGCTGTTCGACATGCCGATTGACGACCGGCGTCCCCCCAAGGAGCGCGTGCTGGGCATCCCCGGAAGCGGCAGCGAAAGCATCGCCTTTCCGTTCGGCGCGCTGGATGCGGAGGGACCGATGCGGGTGGTCGAGGACACCGTCAATGGCAATCCAGTCGTCGTTTTCTGGAGCCGCGACCGGCGCGGCGCGATGGCATTCCGCCCGCTTATCGACGGCCAGCCCGCCACCTTCGAGGTGCGCGACGGGCAGATCGTGGATACCGCCACCGAGAGCACCTGGACCGTCGACGGCGAAGCGATCGACGGCCCGCGCACCGGCACCCGCCTGACGCCCATCCGCGACGCATACGTCGCCTTCTGGTTCGCCTGGGCCGCGTTCGAGGAAGCCACCCGCCTGTGGGAGGAGGGGTCTTGATGCGCCGGTGGGCTCGTACGTGTATCGCTGGACTGCTGGCCGTATTGCTCCTGCCCTCACTCGCCCGCGGCCAGTGGGTGCAGGCGCCAGGCACCGGCTGGATCGACCTGAGCCTCGCGCACCACGCTACCGACACGCGCTTCGACGAAAACGGCACCATCGAGCCGCTTTTCAACAAAGATAGCCGCTCGGTGACCACCTCGGCGTTCCTGACGGGCGCACTCGGCCTCGTCCGCGGCATCGACGTATGGGCCCAGCTGCCCGTGCACCGGCTCCAGTTCGACGACGCGGTGCGCGAGCGCACGAGCACCGGGCTGGGCGATCCGCGGGTATTCGTGCGCATCGGGCCAGAGCTATTTGGGATAGACCAGAGCCCCGTGCCCGTAGCCCTTCGCGGTGGCGTCAAGTTGTCTGTGGGTGACTTCCCCGTCGACGCTGAGATCATTCCGCTTACCGAAGGCCAGCGTGACTGGGAGCTGCTGCTCGAACTTGGCCACAGCTTTCATCCGCTCCCGGTGTACGCGATGGGCTGGATCGGCTACCGGTGGCGCACAACGAACACGGCCATCCGCCGCAAACCCGGCGATGAGCGGCTGATCTACGCCGCTGTGGGCGGGACGTGGCGGCAGTTTACATGGGAGTTCGCCGTCGATGGCCTCTTTGGCCGCCCGCCGACGCGCACGCTGCCTTCGGGCGTGGAACTGGCCCTCGAAAACGACACGCGCGAACTGCTTCAGCTCCTTCCCACCATCGGCTGGCGTGCGGGTCCGGGGACGATTGAGCTGGGCGGGCGCCTCCCCGTCCACGGGCAAAACCTCCCCGCCGGCCCGGCGCTGACGCTCGGGTATTTCACCGCCTTCAGCGCGTGGTGAATCCGGGGGCTGTCATCGGGGGGCTGTCATCGGGGGCGGCTGTTTGTTACCTTGCGGGTACGCCTCTTCTCGCATCAACGCCCCACCTCCTATGAGCCGCTGGCACGGACTCGACGTCGAAGCCGAAGGAACCGGCATCTCCCGCCCCCTGAGTGAACAGGTCAATCTGCTTGGATCGATGCTCGGCCAGGTCGTCACCGAGCAGAGCGGCCCCGGCATGCTTGACCTCGTGGAGCAATTGCGCCTGCTCTGCAAGCGGGCCGATCGCACCGGCGATCCGTCACTGCGCGAGGAAGCGGCCGAGATCATCCAGTCGCTCGATACGGGCGGCATCACCGAGCTGCTGCGCATCTACACGACATTCTTCCACCTCGTCAACAAGGCCGAGCAGCGCGAGATCATTCGCATCAATCGGGCTCGCGCTCGCAATGCTGGCGGCCCAGGGCTGCCGCTGGACACCGGCCCCGAATCGGAGGCGCAGCCGCGTCCCGAATCCATCGACGCCGCCATCGCCGAGTTGAAAGACCAGGGCTGCTCACTGGATGAGGTGCTGGATCTTATCGACCAGCTCGACCTCCAGCCGACGCTCACCGCCCACCCCACCGAGGCGCGGCGCCGCACCGTCCTCCGCAAGCAGCAGCGCGTGGCCGCCCTGCTCAGCACGCTGCAACAGCGCGATGCCACCCCCGACGAGCAGGAAGACGCCCTCGACACCCTCTACAACCAGATCGCCTTCCTGCTTACAACCGACGAAGTGCAGGAGGACCGGCCCACCGTGCGCGAGGAGGTCAAACAGGGCCACTACTTCCTGCACGGCGCCATCTGGGACACCGTCCCGCAGATCCACCGCGACCTCCAGCACGCCCTCCGCCACCATTACGGCACCACGGCCGATCTGCCGCCCTTCCTGAAGTACCGCTCGTGGATTGGCAGCGACCGCGACGGCAATCCCAACGTGACACCCGAGGTCACGCGCTGGACCTTCGCCGAGCAGCGCCGCTCCACGCTGGAGCACTACCTCGATGAGTTGGAGGCGCTGCAAGACGACCTGAGCATATCCGCCGATCAGGCGCCGCCCTCCGACGCGCTGCAGGCCTCCATCCAGTCCGATGCCGAGCAGATTCCGCTGCCGCACGAGCGCATCCACCCGGTCCGCAACGAGCCGTACCGCCTCAAACTGATCTACATGCAGACGCGCCTCCAGCGGCTGATCAACCAGATTGGCGAGGCGACGGTGGCGCCAGGGCCTGAAACCTATTCGAGTGATGCTTTCGTGCGCGATCTGGAGCTGATCGCCACCAGCCTGGAGGCCAGCGGCTTCGAGGACGCGGCGCACATCGGGCGGGTGCACCGGATGCGCGTGCTGGCCGAGACCTTCGGGTTTCACCTCGCCGCGCTCGACATTCGCCAGCATAGCGGCGTGCTCGAAGCGGCCCTCGCCACGCTTCTGCGCCGTGCCGGCGTTACCGACGACTACGCAAGCCTCGACGAAGCCGCCAAGCTCGACGTCCTCCGCCGCGAGCTGCAGAACCCGCGGCCGCTCGTGCCCGCTGCGACCGATCTGCCAGAGCACGCCCAGCGCGTGCTTGGCACCTTCGTTGCCATCCGCGACATCCTCGAACGCGACGCCGACGCCATCGGCAGCTACATCGTGAGCATGACGCACACGGTGAGCGACCTGCTGGAGCCGATGCTGCTCGCCAAAGAAGCCGGCATCGGCGGGATGGTCGACGGTACCTTCACCTGTTCGCTCGACTTCGTGCCGCTCTTTGAGACCATCGAGGACCTTGGCGCCGCCCATGAGCGGATGGACGCACTCTTCGAGCACCCGGTGTACGCCCGGCACCTGGAGCAGCGCGATCACTTTCAAGAGGTGATGCTGGGCTACTCGGATAGCAACAAGGACGGCGGCTACTGGATGGCCAACTGGGCGCTGCACAAGGCCATCGACCGGCTCGGCAAAATGGCGACCAAGCATGATATCGACCAGCGCCTCTTTCACGGGCGCGGCGGCACCGTGGGGCGCGGCGGCGGGCACACCTATCAGGCCATCCGCGCGATGCCGCCGTCTATCCACAACGGGCGCATCCGCTTCACCGAGCAGGGCGAGATCATCTCCTTCCGCTACGCCTTGCCCGACATCGCCCGGCGCCACGTGGAGCAGCTCGTGAGCGCCATGCTCGAATCGACTGCCCTCGCCACCTCAGCCGGCCACATGACGGATGCGACTGAGCGCATTAAGCCCGATGCCGCACCCGTCGACCTGATGGACCACGTCGCCGAGGCGGGCATGCAGGCCTATCGCACCCTGATCGACGACCCCGACCTGTGGACGTGGTACACCGAGATCACACCCATCGAGCAGATCAGCCACCTGCCGATTGCGTCACGCCCCGTCTCGCGCGGGGGCGACGAGGTCGACTTCGAGCAACTGCGCGCCATCCCGTGGGTCTTCGCCTGGACGCAAACACGCTATATCGTGCCCGGCTGGTACGGCACCGGGCAGGCCCTGAGCGCGGCGCTCGACGCCGAAGCCCGCTCCACCCTGCGCGAGCTCTACGATACGTGGCCCTTCTTCCGTACCGTGCTTAACAGCGCTCAGCGCGAGATGGCCCGCGCCCGGTTCGCCATCGCCGCCCACTACGACGCGCTGACGGACGACGCCGACCGCTCGTTCCACGACACCCTCGCGGCCGACTTTGAGCGCGCCGAGAACGCGATCCTCCAGATCACCGGGCAAGACGCCCTGTTCGATAACAACCCCGTCCTCAAAAATTCGATCGCCCTCCGCAACCCGTACACCGACGTGCTCAACCTCCTTCAGGTAGAACTGCTGCGCCGCCACCGCTCGGCCGCGCCCGCCGATCAGCAGGCGCTGCGCGAGGCGCTGTTCATCAGCATCCAGGGCATCGCCGCCGCCATGCAGAGCACCGGATAACCCGGCACCGACCCTGTCCCGAGCGGAACAAGCGCCCCGCCTCGGCGCTTACTGACAGGGATCATTTTCGGCGGTCGCTGCTCCTTCTGCAACCCGACTTCACGCTGCCATGCCTGCTGGCGACGACGCCCCCGACATCCCTGTGGTGCCTTTCAGCACTGAGGCCTTCGACGATGCGCTCGCGACGCTGGCGCAGCAGTACGATGCCGGCCAGGGCGCGCGCATCGCCTTCTCCGGCGGCTCGCGGGCCGCTCATCAGCAGGCGCTGGCCGACCTGTCCGAGCACACCGTGGGGCGCGTCCACCAGTTTGAGATGCCAGCGCTCATCGGCGAGCGGCGTATGCAGACGCAAAACAGCCTCCGCAAGGCCTTTGACGCTGCCGCCGAAGAGGGCGCGCTGCTGTTCTTCGATCAGGTCGATATGCTGTTCGACTGGCGCCACCCCGATACGCTCGGCGGCGACGAGGAGCCGACCTCAATCGAGTACTTTCTCCAGCGCGTCGAAGCCTTCACAGGCGTCGTCGTACTCGGCCTGCAGTCGCCCGACCACGTCGATGCGGCGCGCCCCTACCATCTGCAACTGGTCGTCACCTTCGATTAACGAACCCGCATTCTCCACCCGTTCCCCTTACTGAACCCCACTCCACTGATGCGAAGCAAAGGTACTATCGTCCTGGTCGTCATCGTCCTGCTCGTCGGCTTTGCCGGATGTGCAGGCTGCAACACGTACAACAGCCTCGTCGCCGCCGAGGAACAGGTCGAGACGTCGTGGGCCAACGTCGAGACGCAGTACCAGCGCCGGGCCGACCTCATCCCCAATCTCGTCAACACGGTGCAGGGCGCAGCCGACTTCGAGCAGGAAACGCTGCAGTCGGTGACCGAGGCGCGCGCCAAGGCGACCTCCATCAACATCGAGCCGGGCGACCTGAGCGATCCGCAGAAGATCCAGCAGTTCCAGCAGGCGCAATCGCAGCTGAGCGGCGCGCTGAGCCGCCTGCTCGCCGTCTCGGAAAACTATCCCGAGCTTCGCGCCACCGAGGCCTTCCGCGACCTGCAGGCCCAGCTCGAAGGTACCGAGAACCGCATCACCGTCGCGCGGCGCGACTACAACGAAGCCGTGCGCCAGTACAACACGCAGATTCGCCAATTCCCGACGGTCCTCGTCGCCAGCATGGCCGGATTCGACCGTCGCGCTCCGTTTGAGGCCGAAGAAGGCGCCGAAGAAGCGCCCGAAGTCCAGTTCAACTAACTGAGCCGTGACCGCGGATGGCCGCTCGCCGTCTGCCGTCCGCTATCTTCATTCTGTTGCATTGAAGCTGTCTTCTCGTGATCAACAGACGCATCTGCCGGTTTGGACTCGGACTGCTGATCGGCGCTCTGCTGATGCTGATAGACCTTCCCCCGGCTGCTGCACAGCAGGTCGACGTCATCCCCAAATCGGATCGGCTCGTGAACGACCGCGCGGGCATGCTCTCGTCGAGCGAGCAGCGCATGCTGGAGCAGAAGCTCCGCGCCTACGCCGACTCGACCTCCACCCAGGTCGTCATCGCCATCATCCAACGCCTCGACGGCGTCCCCCCCGCCATGTACGCTACCGAACTGGGGCGCCAGTGGGGCATCGGGCAAGAAGGCAAAGATAACGGCGTCGTCGTTCTCGTCTCGGAGGCCGACCGCGAGGTGTTCATCGCCCCGGGCTACGGCCTCGAAGGCGCCATCCCCGACGCCATCGCCAACCGGATCTACCGCAATATCATCCGGCCGGCCTTCCGGGAAGGCGACTACTACCGCGGCCTCAACCGCGCCACCGATGCGATCATCGCCGCCGCCAGCGGCGAATACGAGGCCGATGCCACCGCTACCCGCTCCACCGACGACGAGGGCGGCGGCGTAAGCACGGCCAACATCTTTATGATTCTGATTATCCTCTACTTCGCCCTGAAAGGCACCCGAGGTGGGGGCGGCTCGGGACGGAGCGGACGACGCCGAAGACGCGACCGTGACGGCGGCCTACCCTTCATCATCTTCGGCGGGGGCGGCGTTGGCGGCTCCGGAGGGGGAGGATTCGGCGGTGGAGGCGGCGGATTTGGCGGCTTCGGCGGCGGCAGCTTCGGCGGCGGCGGGGCTGGCGGCGGCTGGTGATCAGACGTGCGGATTTCGATTTTCGAACTGCGAATTTCCCTTCGCCCGCTCCACTCTACATGCATCACTCGTCACTCGCAAATCGACAATCGCTATGGATCGGCTCGAAAAGCTGAAGGAGTTTTACGAGGACGACCCGGACGACGCGTTCACGCGGTTCGCCCTCGCCCAGGAATACCTGAAGCGCGGCGACGCCGATAAGGCACTGGCGTTCTTCGAGGAGCTCGTCGCCACCGACCCCGACTACGTGGGCACTTACTACCACCTCGGCAAACTCTACGAACGCCTCGGCCGCACCGACGACGCCATCGAAACGTACGAAGCCGGCATCGACGTGGCCCGCGAGCAGCGCAGCGCAAAGGATCTCTCGGAGCTGCAGGACGCACGGATGGCTGCCAAAGGCGTCGGCTTCGACGACTAAACTTGGCCTCCAAATTTCCAAGCTGTTGTCATCCCGGGCCCCGACCCCGGATCTTCCCATCGGCGAGACTGCTTTATTTAGGAGAGGCTGAGTCGAGTTCAGAATGACACATGTTGATTCGGGATCTGCGAGACCACCGCACTATTTCAACGGATGAAACGCATCGCACTGCTTGCCGGATTGATGTGGCTCTGCGTCGCGGGCTGGACCCGCCCCGTGACGGCACAGGTGCAACCGGCGGACTCGGTGTACGTCGTCAAGCAGGGCGACACGCTGTTCAGCATCGCCCGGCGGTTCGAGGTCTCCGTGCGGGCGCTGCGGCAGTGGAATGACCTGCCGGGCACGACCGTGCAAATCGGGCAGCGGCTGCGGGTGCACCCGCCTGCGGCGCCGGCCTCCCCCGACGCCGCGCCCGACTCGACGTACACCGTCCGCCGCGGCGATACGCTCTACGGCATTGCGCGCGAGCAGGGCGTATCCGTGCGAGCGCTGCGCCGATGGAACGACCTGTCGAGCGATACGGTGCAGATCGGCCAGACGCTCCGCATCCGCCCGCCCCCGGAGGACCCGGCCCCATCGCCCGCGCCGGATACGACCGCCCTCACCGATCAGCCCGAAGCGGCTCCCGATACGACGGCGGTGGATACGACGGCAGCGCCCCCCGACACGGCCCTCGCAGACGCCGACACCACGGCAGCCCCTCCATCCGACACTGCCCGCACGCCCTCCCCCGAGCCGTCCGATCCCCCCGCTCCGCCCCTCGGCCGCACTGAGCCGCTTTCGGAGGTGCCGGCCGAGCAAACGCTGGTGGGCGAGCCGATCGATCCGCTTCGCTACGGCACGCACACCATCCAGCCAGGCGACACGTTTTACAGCGTCGCGGTGCGCTACGGCCTCTCCGCCGATACGCTGTTCGCGCTCAACGGCGAGCACACCGCCCCACTGCCGCCGGGCCGCGTGCTGCGCCTGCCCATCGCCTTCGCCGTGCCGTCGCACGTCGTCGACACGAGCGAGACGATCTACGACGTTGCTGCCGCGTATGGCGTGAGCGCCCGGGCGCTTCAGCGCGCAAACGGATTGGCCGATCGCGAGGTGACACCCGGCCAGCGCCTGCGCATCCCCGGCCGCCGCCCGCCCGATCCGCCCGATCACGCACTGCCGCCCATCGAAGCCGAGGGGCCGGTGACGGTGTACCCCGAAACGTTCGCAGGCCGCCTCACCGCCAGCGGCATGGCGTACGATCCGGCGGATTTCGTCGTCAGCCATCCGTCGTTGCCCTTCGGGACGGTGGTGCTGCTCACGCATCCGCGCACCGGTCACAGCATCTTCGCCCGCGTCATCGACCGCGGCCCCGTCGACGAGGCCCTACTGATGGACGTGTCGGCCGCCGTGGCGCAGGAGCTGGGCATGCAGGGCACCACGAGCGCGCCCATTGAACTGCGGATCCCGCGATAAACGGAGCCCCGGATGAACTGGCACGCCTACCACCGCACGACGCGCACGGCCACCTACGGCTTCCTGAGCGCGCTGCCGCTCCTGCTGCTCTACGAGGGAATGATCCTCGCCGTCAACCAGGGGCGGATTGCGCAGGTGCGAATCGGGGCGGAGGTGTGGCTCAAGAGCCTGCTGACGCTCGTCGGCGGGGCGAGCATGGTGGTGCTGGGCCTCGGCGTGCTCGTCGCCGGCGCGTTCATCTTCTGGTACGAGCGCGACCGATCCATCCCGCTGAAAAGTAGCTATTTTCTCGGACTCATCGCCGAGAGCGCCGTGTACGCCGTCGTCGTGGCGTTCCTCGTCTCCGGCTTCGTGGGCGCGATCTTCGCGATGGCGCCGGCGGCGTCCCCGTCCGGCATCTGGACCGAGCTGGCGCTCTCCATCGGCGCGGGCGTGTACGAGGAGCTGGTGTTTCGGGTGATTCTCGTGGGCGGATTGTACGTCGTCCTCCGCGGCGTGCTTGCGAATCCGGCGTGGGCGTATCCGCTGGCGGCGGTCGTGGGCGCGGCCCTCTTCAGCGGGGTGCACTACCTCGGGCCCTTCGGCGACGTGCCGACGCTGCTGTCGTTCACCTTCCGCTTCGTCTTCGGGCTCGCGCTCAACGGGCTGTTCCTCTGGCGCGGCTTCGGCGTGGCAGCGTGGACGCACGCGCTCTACGATGTCATGCTCGTCACCGGCCTGCTCGGCTAATTCCGCCAGAATGGCAGCCGGCCCGCCCCGGCACATGCTTTGTCTGATGCGTATAACCCACGGTATCATCCCGCACTGATTGACCGACTCTACCTATGAATACGCTTCGCACAGGGGCCCTGATGGCCGTGATGATCGTGCTGTTTGCGCTGATCGGCCGGGCACTGGCCGGCCCCGGCGGCATGATGATCGCCTTCGTGTTCGCCATCGGCGTCAACTTCTTCAGCTACTGGTTCAGCGACAAAATCGTGCTGAAGATGTACCGGGCGCAGGAGGTGTCCGAGCAGGACGCGCCCGAGCTCGTCCGGATGGTCGATCGCCTGCGCCGCCGCGCCGACCTGCCGATGCCGCGCGTCTGCATCATCCCGAAGGATACGCCCAACGCCTTCGCGACGGGCCGCAACCCCGATAACGCGGTGGTGGCCGTCACGCAGGGCATCCTGCGCACGCTCGACCGCGACGAGCTCGAAGGCGTCATCGCGCACGAGCTGGCGCACATCCAAAACCGCGACATCCTGACGTCGTCGATCGCGGCGACGCTGGCCTCGGCCATCACGCTGCTGGCGCGCTTCGGCTTCTTCTTCGGCGGCGGGCGCGACCGCGGCGGACTCCTCGGCGGCCTGCTGATGCTGATCCTTGCGCCCATCGCCGCTATCCTCATTCAGACGGCGATCTCGCGCACCCGCGAGTACGCGGCGGACCGTGACGGCGCAAAGATTAGCGGAAACCCGCGGGGGTTGGCGCATGCGCTGGCGCGGCTCAGCCAGGCCAACGAGCGCCGCCCGATGCAGGCGGGCAGCGAGAGCACCGCGCACCTGTTTATCGTGAACCCATTCTCGGGCGGGATGAGCGGCCTCGCCAACCTGTTCTCGACGCACCCGCCAATGGAGGAACGCATCGAACGCCTCAACCAGATGGCCGAGCAGGGCGTGTAGCGCCCTTCCGGCGGGAGCCGCACCCACGCGAGAAAACTACTCGTCCACGACGGATCCCTCATCGAGCGCCCGCTGGAGCTCGTTCACGGAGGTCTGCAAATACTCGTTGTTGATCTGCAGTGCCTCATTTAATTCCTCCAGCTCATCCACCCGATCGCGCAGCGTATCGGCGTCCTCGATGCGGTCCGTCACCTCGACCGAGAAGCCGGAAAAATATGCCTTCCGCCCCTCACCGAACCGGCACGCGTAGGTGTCCACCCAGCGGATGCTATCCTGTGGATCATGCCACCGATACCGGCCAGCGTGGGCGTCGCCCACCGGCAGCGTGTTGAGCGCGTCGCGGAAGTCCTCGGCATCCTCATCGTGCATCCGCGCAAACCAGAGTTGCGGGTGACGCAGCAGATCGCCCACGGTGTAGCCGCAGAGTGCCCCCTCGGGCGGTGTGGCGGCCAGCAGCCGCTCGACATCTTCGGAGGCGGTCCATAGCACCCCGCCGATGGAGTGCAGCATCTCGCGCGTGACCGAGCGGGCCAGCGCCGGCGGCTCGGGCAAATGGGGATACTGCTGCAGCACGTTGCGGAGCTTCGTCTGAAAGGCCTCAAAATTGATGGGCTTGACGATGTATCCATCCACCCCTGCCTGGAGCGCCTCGCGCACATCGTCGGAATGATCCTTCGCTGTGGTGATGATGATGGGCTTGTTGCCGTAGGTGTCGCTGTCGAGCAAGAGCCGCGCGAAGTCGAGCCCGCTCACCCCGGGCAACATCCAATCCACGAGAAAGAGATCAAACGACTGGTTGAGCAGCGCATCGAAGGCCTCCTCGGCGCTCTCCACGAGGACGTAGTCGGTGTATCCCTCATTTTCCAGGCCCCGCTCGATGATGCGGGCCATGGTTCGATTGTCTTCGATGATTAAGATGCGCATGGGAGATTCGAACCCGTGGGTGCGACAATAGCTGGGGTGTAAACGTCGAGAGAAGCATCGCGGCGGCGCCTGTTTTCCGCGATGCTCCGTGGATACTCATGCGGGCAAGAACCAGACCATCCGCCGATCGCAGGATGCACCTGTGGCTGGTGTCGTGCACACTCGCCACGTCTCTGCAGCGTTCAAATGGGAGGAGCGCAGCACGCCGGGGGTTCAAAAGATAGGCGGAGGAACCATCCCCATCAAACCCAACCGAGGCATCTGCCGCGCTCACTCGTCCGGCTCGGATGGCTCGCGTTCGTATCCGCCACCGCCGGGCGTTTCGATGCGGAGCCGGTCGCCTGCGTTGAGGCGCCGGGTGAAGTGCCCCGGCAGCACCTCCTCGACATCACCGCGGCGAAGCACGTTGCGCCCCGGCTGGCCGTCGGCCCCGCCGCGAAGCCCCCACGGCGCCGTCGTGCGGCGGGTACTGAGCATGGTGACGGTGGCGGGGGCCTCGACCTCGTACTCGCGAACGATACCGGCTCCGCCTCGCTGCTGGCCGGCTCCGCCACTGCCGCTGCGCAGCGCGTACTGCCGAACCCGAAACGGAAAATTGAGCTCCAGCGCCTCGATCGGTGTGTTGCGCGTATTCGTCATGTGGACGTGCACGCCGCTGAGCCCCTCTGCCTCGGCACTCGCGCCCATGCCGCCTGCAATCGTTTCGTAGTAGGCGTACGCGGTGCCGTCCACCCGCTGCCCGCCGATGGTGAGGTTATTCATCGTCCCCTGCGACGCCGCCGGGATGCGCGCGGGCAGCGCCTCGGCCAGCGCGCCAAGGACCACGTCCACAATCCGCTGCGAGGTTTCGACGTTGCCGCCGGCTACCGCTGCCGGCGGCTCCGCATTCACGACGCTGCCCGCCGGCGCGTGGACCGTCACCGGTGCAAAACACCCGGCGTTGACGGGCACGTCGTCATCCATCAGACTGCGCACCACGTAGTAACACGCCGATTGCGTGATACTTTGCACTGCATTCAAGGCGCCCTCCACGGCCGGATCGGTGCCGGCGAAGTCGAAAGTGACGTCCTCGCCACGAATCGCGACCTCCACCCGAATCGCCACCGTCGATCCGTCCTGCACCTCCAGCGCATCGGCGAAAGTGTACGTACCATCCGGCCACTCGGCGAGGGCGGCACGGACGAGCCGCTCGCTGTACGCCTGCAGATACCCGGCGTAGTCGACGACTTCGGATCGGGAGTGCACATCCATTAGCGCGTGGAGGCGACGCGTACCCACCGCATGGGCGGCGTGCTGCGCCGCCAGATCGCCCCGCCGCTCCTCCGGCGTGCGCACGTTGCGCAGGATCAGCCGGAGCAGCGCCTCGTTCCGAGCGCCTGCCTCGTACAGCTTGATCGGCGGGATGATGAGCCCCTCCTGATAGATCTCGGTCGAGAGCGGCAGCGACCCCGGCGTCATCCCACCGACGTCGGCATGATGGGCGCGGCTGGCGACGAAGAAGACGGGCGGATCGGCCTTGTCCTCGAACACGGGTGAGATCATCGTCACATCGGGCAGATGCGTGCCGCCGCGGTACGGGTCGTTAAGCACCACGACATCACCGGGCGCCCAGCCGTCGACCGCGCCGAGCGCAGCGTGCACGCTGGCGGGCATCGCGCCCAGATGGACGGGGATGTGCGCCGCCTGCGCGACGAGTCGTCCCTGCGCATCGAAGAGGGCGCACGAAAAATCGAGCCGCTCCTTGATGTTGGGCGAATAGCTCGTCCGCTGCAGCGTCACGCCCATCTCGTCGGCCACGCCGGCGAAGCGGTGGCGGTACAACTCCAACAGAATCGAGTCCATTGCAAATTGCCGATTTTCAATTCTCAATTTCGAATCTTTCAATCAGTAGGTTGCGCCACGCATCGACGCGCACGCGCCATCCAGCGGGCACGACGATGGTCGTGTCGTACTGATAGATGATTGCCGGGCCCTCGAAGCGATGCCCGTGCCGGAGGTCGTCCCGTGCGAGGGCGGGGGTGGTCGTCGGGCCCTCGGCATCGAACCAGATGGGCTGCGTTCCGATCTGCGCCTGCGCGAAGCTGGCATGGGTGGGAGGCTCGGTCGGGAGGTCGGGCTGGGCGCCGGGGACCGTGCCACGCACGCGAAGGGTGACGCCCTCCACAGGCTCGCTCGGCCGGGCGTGGCCGTAGCGTTGAGCGTGCGCCGCGTGAAAATCGGACACGGCCTGCGCCACGTGCTCGGCCGTGACGGGGAGTTGGAGCGGGACGGTCAGCTCGTAGCTCTGCCCGGCGTAGCGCAGGTCGAGCGCCGCATCGAGGGTGGGCGCGGCATCGGCCTCACGGGCGAGGGTAGCACGCACCTGATCGGCCATGCGATGGGCGTGGGCCGCCAGCGCGTCGGGATCGGCCTGCAGCGCTTCGGCGCGTTGCAGGAGGGCCTGCGAGGTATCGGCAACGATATCGGCCATCAGCAATCCGAGTGCGCTGAGCACGCCCGGCGCCGGAGGGATGAGGGTCTGGCGGATGCCAAGCGCCTCGGCCAGTGCGCAGGCGTGCAGCGGCCCCGCCCCGCCGAAGGGCACCAGCGTATGCGCTCGCGGATCGTGGCCCTGCTCGACGGAGACGCGGCGGAGCGCCCGCTCCATCGTGGCGTTGGCGACGCGCAGCACCCCCAGCGCTGCCGCTTCGGGCGAGCGGCCGAGGGCATTGCCCAGCGCCGTCATCACCTGCCGCGCCGCCTCCGCATCGAGCTGATTTTTGCTTTCGCCGCCGAGGAACCGCTCGGGGTGGAGGCGGCCGAGGACGAGGTGAGCGTCGGTGACGGTGGGATCGGTGCCGCCGCGGCCGTAGCAGGCCGGGCCGGGCCGGGCGCCCGCGCTGTCCGGCCCCACGCGCAGGCTGCCGCCGGCGTCGACGCGGGCGATGCTGCCCCCGCCAGAACCGACGGTGTGGATGTCGGCCGTGGGCAAGCGCAACGGTACGCCCGCGATGGTGTGCTCAGCCGTGCGGGGGATGGCGCCGTCGCACAGAGCCACATCGGTACTCGTGCCGCCCATATCGAGCGTCACGATGCGGGGCGCTTCCGTTTCGAGCGCACGCTGCGCCACCCCAAACGCTCCGACGACCCCGCCTGCAGGACCGCTGAGTACGAGGCGGGCCGGCTCGGCGCCAGCCTGCGCGAGCCCCATCGTGCCGCCACTCGACTGCATCACCCGCACCGAGCGGTCGCCCACGGCGGCATCGAGCTGCTGCAGATACCGCCCGGTGCTCGGCTGCACGTAGGCATTGACGACAGTTGTCGCGGTGCGTTCGTACTCGCGATATTCCGGCAGGAGGTCGCTGCTGAGCGAAAGAGTGACATCGGGCAGCTCGTCGCGAAGGATGGCGGCCGCGCGCTGCTCATGGGTAGCATCCAGAAAGGAGAACAGAAAAACGATCGCGACGCTTTCGACCTCATCGGCGCGCAGTTGCTCGGCCAGGGCGCGAACTTGTGCTTCGTCGAGCGGCGTGAGCACGTTTCCGTCGGCGTCGAGGCGTTCGGTGGCTTCGAAGCGGCGGCTCGCCGGAACGAGCGGCTCGGGGCGCGTCTGGCTCAGGCGGTACAGGTGCGGGCGATGCTGCCGGCCGATGGCCAGCACGTCGGCGAAGCCTTTGGTGGTGAGGAGGGCCGTCCGGGCGCCGCGGCGTTCGAGTAGCGCGTTGGTGGCCGCGGTGGTACCATGGGCGATGTGCGCCTCGGCCGCCACGGGCAGGGCCGCCAGGCCGTCGGCGACGGCGCGGTGCTGGTCTGCCGACGTCGGCGTTTTGTGCACCTCAAGTGTGCCCTCCCTCAGCGCCACGAAATCCGTAAACGTTCCACCTACATCAACGCCCACGAGGCGGTCCTCCGAGGGCGGTTGGGGCGAGGAATCAGACACATCGGGAGGCGGCAATGAAAGGGATCCACTGGGCGCCCCCAATAAACCAACCAGCACCGTGGTGCACAACCCGGATGACCAGAGGCCGCAGCCTGACGAGTGATTTCGCTTCTGGGCTGAGCTTTACAGCTTTACACTGGGTGCGGGATGGGCGGCGCGATCGGGCGATTTGCGTTATCCCCGTGTGAATTGCCCCCGATCCGGAGGCTGAGTTACAGTTTGCCTCCGGATTTTTTATATTGGGGGTCACCTCTTCTACAAGACCTCTTCCGTCAACTCTACGGTCTTGTTTGATGGTGGGACAGCCGGCGCAGCAGCACTGCGCCGGCTGTGTTTGTTATGGGATAAACCAGTGTAAGCGCTGACGCCGATCCATCCGCTATTTTTTCGACGGATGGCCGGTTCATTTCGACGAATCCGGATCTGAGTTCGATGAAGATTAGTCTGTCCCTTATCTTAAAAAGACGGAGTGGCAGCATCACCACATCGCCTACCTTTTACGCGCCAAATCCAATACATTGACTCGAAAAGACGCAGAAGCTGTTTGGTGGACTGGTTGCGGCCCGCGAATACGGGGACGTGCAAGATGCCAGCCCCTGCGCGCCGAGTAATTCTGCTGCGCTGTGCCCGTAAAGCGAGCATCCGTTGGGTGCAGGGCTCAGGCTTGCACGGCCCATTCGGCTCCGTCGCCGATCAGGCTCACGCACCGTGCGCTCGTTAACTTTATTCGTGCCGGCTGTGCATCTATCCTCACATCAGCTTCTTCGAGCGTGCGTACTCCGCCTTTTCGGCTTATCGCGGTTGCTCCCTCACCCTGCGATCTCATTATATGTTCTCCTCAGCTCGACTTTAGCGTTATGCAGGGTAGCAAACGGCGTCTATGAGCCGTTC
>CAYUVF010000039.1:0-42069 GCA_964448045.1 uncultured Rhodothermales bacterium | reverse complement strand
CTCAACCGCCTGGACGTTTCCATCGCCGAGGTCGGGCGCCTCTACCTCTACGGCCGTGATCTCGACCTGGACGCGTTTGAGCCCCTGCGCGCCGTCTTCGAAGCACCGCTGCAGCGCCTCGATCCGCTGGCGGTCGTCGGCGTCGAGCCGGACAAGATGGACAACCACTTCGAGCCGGCTGAGTACGCCCCCTGCATCGGCGCCGTCTTGTAGCGGCCGTCCGAACATCGGTCGCTCCGGGCGTTACTACTTGATGCACGCCTTCTTGCACGCCCACCCTACACGCTATGCGCATCATTGCCGGCCGCTTCCGCGGACGCGTTCTCAACTCGCCCGAGGGGCACCTGACCCGCCCCTCCACCGCTCGCACGCGGGAATCGCTCTTTGGACTGGTCGACAGCCGGATCTTCATCGAAGATGCCGAGGTGCTCGATCTGTTCTGCGGCACCGGGGCGCTTGGCTTCGAAGCCCTTAGCCGCGGTGCCGCTTTCGTCACCTTCGTCGAGAACAATGCGGAGGTGCTGGCCGTCGCGCGGGAGAATGCGGAGATGCTCGAAGTCGAGGATCAGTGCTTCTTCTTGCAGACCGACGCCGTCGCCTATCTGGAGCACTACAGCGGACCGTCCTTCGACCTCATCATGGCCGATCCGCCGTACGACCTGGAGGCGATGGACCGCATGCCCGATCTCGCTATTCCGCATCTCAAAAACGATGGCGTTTTCACGCTGGAGCATGACTCCCGCATCTTCTTCGACGAGCATCCCCGGCTGATGACGAGCCGCCCCTACGGCCGTACCATCGTCAGCCTCTTTCGCCCGGCACTGGAGCCCGACGAGGACGCCGAAGAAGCAGCCCCCTCCGAAGACGACGCTGCGACGTAGCTCCTCCTTTTCTTCGCTCGCCTGGATGCCATGAATGGCCAACTCGCGCTATATCCCGGAACGTTTGATCCCTTCACCTACGGCCACCTCGATGTGCTCAAGCGAGCCCTGCGCCTGTTCGACGCGGTTGAGGTCACCGTCGGCGTCAACGTGAACAAGTCGACGCTCTTTTCGACGCAGGAACGGTGTGATCTTATTCGCCAGTGTACGACCGACCTCGATGGCGTCCGCGTCGCTTCGCACGAGGGGCTGATCGTAGACCGGGCGCACGAGGTGGGAGCGACGGCGCTCGTGCGGGGGTTGCGGCAGGTCAGCGACTTCGACTACGAATTTCGGATGGCCTTTGCCAACCGCAAACTCGCGCCCAAGCTTGAAACGGTTTTCCTGATGACCTCGGAGAGCTACGCGCTCGTCAGCGCCACCATTGTTCGCGACGTGCATCGCTGGGACGGCGATGCATCCAAGTTTGTCCCGCCGCCCGTGGTCGACGCGTTGAAGCGCAAGCGAAACGCGGCCGGTGACGCATGAATGCTGCCGGATGGATGGTTGCCCATCGGTGGAGCTATCTTTCGAACAACGGGGGATGGCAGATGGCGGATCGGCGAACAAGGTAACGGGCAAGCGATGGAGGGAAGAAAATACCGGGATCACCATATTCTTTCTTAGTTTTCTTAGTTGGCTCCGCTCGTTAGCTGCTCACCCATATTCCCACACACCTACTCTCGACTACGCATCATGCCTGTATCGTCCATCGAATTCAACAAGCGGGTGGCGTCCATGCAGCCGTCGGCCACGCTCGCGATGTCGGCCCGCGCTACCGAGCTGCGCCGCGCCGGCCGGCCCGTGGTGAGCCTCAGCGCGGGCGAACCCGATTTCGACACGCCCAAGCCTATCTCCGACGCCGGTGTCGCGGCCATCCGCAGCGGCTTTACGCACTATACTGAGAACGCCGGTATGATGGCGCTGCGGGAGGCCATCTGCACAAAGCTGGAGGCGGAGAACGGATTGGACTACGCGCCAAGCCAGATCCTCTGCTCGAACGGCGCCAAGCAGTCCATCGCGCTGGCGACGCACGTGCTATGCGGACCCGGCGACGAGGTGCTGATTCCCGCCCCGTACTGGGTGAGCTATCCGGAGATGACGCGCTTCGCCGGGGCCGATCCGAAGGTCGTATCGACCCCCGTCGAGTCGGGCTATCGGCTGTCGCCCGAGCAGCTCGACGATGCCCTCACCGAGCGAACGCGCCTGCTCATCCTGTGCTCGCCGTCGAACCCGACCGGGTCGGTCTACTCGCCGGAGGAGCTGGCCGCACTCGCTGACGTGGTGGGCCAGTACGACGATCTGTTCGTCATCTCGGATGAGATTTATGAGTACGTCCTCTACGATGCCGAGCACGTCTCCTTCGCGGCGCTGCCGGGAATGAAGGGGCGGACGGTGACGGTGAACGGCTTCTCGAAAGGGTACGCGATGACGGGCTGGCGCCTCGGCTACCTGGCCGCGCCGGAGCCGATCACGAAGGCGGCGGCGAAGGTGCAGGGGCAGCTCACTTCGGCGCCCAGCAGTATCTCGCAGAAGGCGGGCGTGGCCGCCATCGAGATGGACATGCAGCCGGTCGAGCGGATGGTGCGGGCGTTCCGCGAGCGCCGCGATTTCGTGCTGGAGCGCCTCCGCAGCATCGACGGCGTGCGCTGCCCCACCCCCGAAGGCGCCTTCTATGTCTTCCCCGAGGTGGCAACGTTCTTCGGCCGGCAAACGCCCGACGAGCGGCTCATCGAGAACAGCAACGACCTGTGCTTCTACCTGCTGGAGGAGCACGACGTGGCGCTGGTGCCGGGTGCGGCCTTTGGCGCGCCGAACGGGCTGCGCATTTCGTACGCCGCGTCAATGGATGATCTCGAAACCGCCATGGACCGCATCGAAGCGGGCCTCGCAGCCCTGCGGTAGCCGAGCGGGGAAAATCGTGTGAGTTCGGGCGGTCGCGCTCGATTTAATCGGCGGCGCCGGGGCGAAGCGCCTGCGCGGGTTGAACTCTGGAGGAGAGGGCGCGTAACGGGGATCGTGCATGTGGGCCGCGCCGAGGTGCCGCCCCGCATCTGCACATCATTGGCTCGAACTGTCTGTCGCTTGGAGTACCGCCTGTGGAATCTGCAACGCCCTCTACCGACGTGTCGGAGCCCGCGGAACCGCGGCGCCCGGCGTATCAGCAGCCGGATGCGCAGCAGGCGACCGACCGGTACTGGCTCCACATCTTGCTGTTTGCGCTTACGCTGGCGTCGACGGTCTATGCCGGAATGCAGTGGGTGAGCCGCTATGAATATTACGAGCAGGTGGGCTACTGGGCGCAGGTGTGGGACGGGGTTCGCTACGCCATCCCCCTACTGCTTTTTCTGACGGTCCATGAGTTTGGCCACTATTTCGCCGCGCGGCGGCACCGGATCGCCACCTCGCTGCCCTACTACATCCCGTTTCCGTTCAATGGGATTGGCAACTTCGGCGCGGTCATCAGCATCCGCGAGCCTATCCCGAGCACGCGTAAGTTATTCGACGTGGGTGTGTCGGGGCCGGTGGCTGGATTCGTCGTGGCATTCGGGGTGCTGCTGTACGCGATGGCGACGCTGCCGGGCCCGGAGTATCTGCTCGATCAGGCCGGCCACGAGGCGCTGAAAGAGTACATCCGCCAGAACGGCACCTTCCCGGATGAGATGTTGGGATCGGCCGATGGCGAGGGCGCCGCGCAGATTATGGTAGGTAACACGCTGCTCTACTGGATGCTGGCGCAGGTCTTCCCCAACGTGCCGCCCATGTACGAGATGTATCACTACCCCGTGCTATTTGCCGGATGGCTCGGGCTGTTCTTTACGGCGCTCAACCTGCTCCCCGTCGGTCAGCTCGATGGCGGGCACGTGCTCTACGCGCTCTTCGGGCGCAAGTGGCACAGCCGGCTCGCGCGTGCTTTCGTGATTGTGCTGCTCGTCTCGGGCGGGATTGGGTTTATGGACAGCATAGCGCCGATGCTGTACGACTACGCGCCGCTCGCCGGGCAGGCCTCGTGGTTTATCCTGGCAGCGATCCTGTATTATTACCTGAGTCGCACGTTCGGCGGGCAGCATCGCTACGTGGCCCCCGCGCTCCTGGGCGTGCTCGCGGTCGTCGCCGTGGGGCAGGCGTTCGAACCCGTCGTGGAGCACTTCGCGTATACCGGATGGCTCATCTGGACGCTGCTCATCGTCCTGTTCATCCGCGTCGACCATCCGCCGGTGGTCCGGCCCGAGGCGCTCACGCCGCGCCGCCGCTGGCTCGGTTACGCCGCCATCGTCATCTTCATCCTGTGCTTCAGTCTGCGGCCCATCTACATGGCCTGATCTGCTCCCTCGCTCAACCTGCTGCCTGTATGTCTCGTCTGCTCTGGATCGGATGTTGCTCCGTTGTGCTGGCGCTGGTGCTCGCCGCGTGCGATGCGACGCCCGGCCCCGCACCGCTCGACCGCGCCGCGCCTACGGTGTCGAACCTCGCCTTCGCACCCGACACGGTGCGCATCGCCGAGCTGCCGCCCGAGCGGGTCACAGACGGCCAGGCTGCCATCCCGTTTGCGCTGCAAGTAACGGCGCAGGACGCCGATGGCACCATCGATCGGGTCGTGTTCACCGTCGAACCGTCATCCACGCCCGGCAGCACGATTCAGGATTCGCTGCAGCAGCTGGAGGGCGATACGTACGGCATTGCGGGAGAGCTGACGCTCAATGCCGAGCAAGACGAAATCTACACCTTTCGCGCGTTTGCCATCGACAACGATCAGCAGGTGAGCAATCAGGTAGTCAGCTCCCTCCGCGTGATCGCACCCGAATCCGAGTAACCGCCTTTCGTTCTTCGCTGCATGGGGTCTGAGCACATGAACACATTGCGTTTTCTTTCTTGGCTGGTGGGAGTCGGGCTGCTGATGGGGGCCGGATCGGCGCAGGGGCAGACGACGCTCTCAGCCGATGAGCTGGCCGAGCTAACGCCCACGGCGGGCATCCCCAGTAACTTCGTGCAGGTGCTCCACGCGCAGGGTGATTCGCTCTGGGTGGGACCGCTGCTCAACGTGACCCCGGACGGCGGCGAGACCTTTTTATCGGCTCCGCAGGATGCGCTCGGCAACAATCAGAACCAGGTCTTTACCTTCGACGTCGAGGGGCAGCCGGGCGGCGGATCGGTCGTCTGGGCCGGGCTCGCGTTCGACGCGGGCGATGGGCAGGCCGGCGCCGGCGGCTTTAGCTTCTCCACCGATGGCGGCGACTCGTTCACCTACCGCCTGCCGCAGCTCGACAGCCCCGACAACCGCAGCGTGCCGTACGGCGTTTCGACGCTGGAGGCTGCGCCCATCACCCAGGAAGCCGGTAACGCCCCCACAGGCATCGACTTCGATCCGCAGACGGGCGACGTGTGGGTCGCGGGCGGCTTCAGCGGCGTGCGCCGCAGCGCCGATCAGGGGCGATCGTGGGGGCGCGTGGTGCTCCCGCCCGATTCGCTGCGCGCCATTTTCCCCGACAGCACATACAGCTTCTTCGTCGGACCGCCGCGCCAGAATCGGGGATGGCTCAACCATATCGCGTTCGACGTGCTCGTCGACCAGAGCGGCACCGTCTGGGCCGGGACGGCGGCGGGCGTCAACCGCTCGCGTCCCAGCGACATCCAGCCGAACGGTCGCATCTGGCAGCGCTTCACCTACAACCGGACGCCCGACGGGCTGACGGGCAACCGCGTCGTTACCATTGAGGAGCAGGTGCGCAACGGGCAACCAAACGCTATCTGGATGGCCACCTGGCCCTTCAACATCGCCGAGGGGGATCGCCAGCGCTTCGGCCTCACCGTCACGCGCGACGGCGGCGCCACCTTTGAGCAGATGCTCGTCGGCGAGCGCATCTTCGATCTGGCCTTCCACGAGGGGCGGATCTACGCCGCGGGCGATCGGGGGCTGTTCATCTCGGACGACGACGGGCGGACGTGGCAGTCGATCCGCACCTTTGAGCTGACCGATCCGGAGGCGTTCGTCCGCTCGAACGTGAGCGTCCGCGCCGTGGCGACGACGACCTCGGCCATCTGGGCGGGCACCGACGACGGGCTGCTGCGCCGGCCGGTCGGCGCCGAGGCGTGGTCGCTCTTCCGCGCCGATGTGCCCGTCAATCCGGAGACGCCCAGCGAGGCCGTGCCGGACGTCGAGACGTACGCCTATCCGAACCCGTTCTCGCCGGCGGCTGACCGCGTCGTGCGCATCCGCTACGAGCTCGATCAGCCCGCCGACGTGGAGGTGCGCATCTTCGACTTCAGCATGAACCTCGTGCGCCGCATCGTCGACGCCGGCCAGCCGGCGGGCGAGCAGGAAACCGAGTGGGACGGCACGGATGCAGGCGGGGTGCGCGTGGCGAACGGGCCGTATTTCTACACGGTCGACACGGGCGATCAGACCCTGCGTGGCAAGATTCTGATCATGGAGTAGCCCATCCGCCGGCGCTGTGGCACTTGACCAATCGAACGAACCTATGACGCACGTACAACGCTTTCTTTTGGCCGGAGGGCTGCTCCTGCTCATCGGCGCCGGGGTGCGCCCGGCGCTCGCGCAGGACGCCGCGGCCGGCTCGTTCGCCCGGAACGGCTTCGACGCCCGCGGCATCGCTATGGGCAACGCCATCGCTGCCGACGGTTGGGGCAACGCCAGCCCGTACTATAACCCGGCGCTGGCGCCCTACATGGCCGAGCAGCAGCTTTCCGCCTCCGCCGCGTTCATGTCGATGGATCGGGAGCTGCAGTTCCTCCAGTTCGCCACGCCCATCCAGCCGAGCGCCGGCGCCGCGCTGGGACTCATCCACGCGGGCGTGACAGGCATCGACGGACGCGACGACAGCGGCTATCACACCGAAGATCTCTCGACCGACGAGTTTAATCTCTTTCTGGCGTTCGGCAATCGCTTCGGGGAGCGCTTCTCGGCTGGTGCGGCACTCAAGCTCTATCAGGCCGATTACCTCGACGCCGTCGATCCGGTCATCACGATTGGGGTGGACGTGGGGGCGCATCTGCAGGTCACCGAGCAGATTCACGTCGGGGCCGTGGTGAGCGATCTGCTGGCGAATTACAGCTGGGATACGTCGAGCGCGTTCGAGGGCGGCCGCTCCACCACCGATCGCTTTCCCGTGCGTGTGCGCCTGGCTGGTGCCTACCGCTTCATGGACGGCAAGGCGCGCGTCACGGCCGAGTACGAGTCGCGCTTCACGCCGCTGGAGCAGCGGACGCGCGTGCCCGCCACGACGGGCGGCTCGCCCACGACGACGTTTCAGACGGAGAGCCTGCTCGTGCACGGCGGGCGCGTTCGCCTCGGTGGATCCTACCGCGTGATGGACGTGCTGGCGCTGCGGGGCGGGCTCAGCCGCATCGGGGTGGATGATACCGTCGGGCTGCGGCCCAGCGCCGGCCTCGGCGTCCGCGAGCGCGTCGGCAACCTCGACGTCGAAGCGGGCTACGCCGTCGTCATCGAGCCGTACACCCGCGACGGGATGCACCTGCTCACGCTGCAGATTTATTTGTGAGACGGTTGGCCCGTTGTCCGGTTGAAAGGGTGCCGGTTGAGAGGCAGAACGCAGAGCCTGCACCCCTGAAACCGGCTACCCTGCAACCGTACGAATCACCTCCACAAACGCGTCCCACCCGATGCCGGAGATGCCGGTGCGGATGCGCAGGCTGCACCAGAGGTCGAGCAGGAGCATCTGGGCGGCGTGGATGGGCACGGCGATCCAGAAGCTGCGGCAGCGCCAGACGAGCGCGCCGAGGGCGATGCCCCCCACGATGGAGAGCACGGCTTCGGACAGCGGCTTGTTGAAGTGCAGCAGCGCAAACGGCACGGCCTGCACGAATATCGCGTAGAGGCCAAACGTGCGCGCCGTGCCAAAGAGCACGAATCCGCGCCAGAGGTACTCCCAGCCGATCCAGTAGAAAAGAAAGAGCAGCTCGTAGACGACAAAGAAGTGCCAGTTCGTCGCCGCGGGCTGGTAGTGCGGGTACTGTGCCTGAAACTCGGCCCCATCGGAGAGCACCCACGTTCCGATTGCGACAATCGGGACGTAGAGCCCGGCGAGCACCGAAGCCAGCTTCCAATCGCCCCAGCCGAGGCCGATCTCCGCAGGCGAACGGCGGAAGATCAGCGTCAGGATCAGCACGGGGACGATGAAGCCGGTCACGCCCTGCATCCCAAACCACCAGCCCCACGAGAGCACGCCGCGCCACGCGCTCGGCACGGCATCGGCCAGGTGCGCGAGGAAAATATCGCGGTCACCCCACGTGAACTGGACGAAGATCAGCAGGACCGACGCAATCAGCACCGTGACGGTCTGGGCGTCGAGCGTGGCCGTAGCCGCGCGTAGGCGCCTCCATTCGTCGCGCAATCGGGCCATCATGGGTAGGGGCAGCGGATAGTGAGCAGAGTAGGGCCGATGGGATCTTGCGCGGCCATTCGGGTTTCATAGATTCTGCACGTGCGGCATGGACGTTGTCGCACCTCAGTCCGGAGTGCCTGTGCATTTGCGCTTTTTAGTATACAGGCCCCGTTGGTGTTCTTCTAACTGATGCCCGTGAGTTTATGATTGCTTTGATCGTCCTCCTCACCCTCGTCGCGCTGATCGGCGTCTATGCCGTTAGCCAGTACAACAAGCTGGTGACGCTGGAGAACCGCTACGAGAACGCATATGCGCAGATCGACGTGCAGCTCAAGCGCCGCTACGACCTCATCCCCAACCTCGTCGAGACGGCCAAGGGTTATCTGGAGCACGAGCGCGAAACGCTCGAAGCCGTGACGCAGGCGCGCAACCAGGCCATGCAGGCCAACTCGAAGGCCGCCCAGAATCCGGGCGAGCCCAATGTGATGAACGCGCTCAACAAGGCCGAGGAGATGCTCACGAGCTCGCTCGGCCGCCTCATGGTCGTCGCCGAGGATTATCCCGAGCTGAAGGCAAACGAGACGATGAACCAGCTCATGGAAGAGCTGCGCTCGACCGAAAACAAGGTCGCCTTCGCGCGGCAGGCCTACAACGACGCCGTCACCAAATATAACACGGCCTGCGAGTCGTTCCCCACGAACCTCGTCGCCAATATGTTCAGCTACAACCCGGCCGAGCTTTTCGAAATCCGCATCGCCGAAGAACGCGAAGCCCCGGAAGTGTCGTTTTAGGGAAGGGGGAAGAGGTAAGGGGTAAGAGCCGCTTCCCCATTTCCCCATAGCCATTTCCTAAAGGTATGGATTTCTTCGAACATCAGGATCGGGCGCGGCAGAACACGACGCGGCTGGTGGTGCTGTTCGCGCTGGCCGTGGGGCTGATCATCGGCGCGCTGTACGTCGTCTTCGTTGGGCTGATGGGCTGGACGACGGGCCGATGGGCGCTCTGGCAGCCGGGCTTGCTGCTGGCCGTCGCGGGCGGCGGCCTAATGACGATTGGGACGGGCAGCCTCACAAAGGTGATGGCGCTGCGCAGCGGCGGCCACGTCGTTGCCGAAGACTTGGGCGGGCAGCCGCTCGACCGCGAGGCCGAGGGCTTCGAGGAGCGGCGGCTGCTCAACGTCGTCGAAGAGATGGCCATCGCCTCGGGCACGCCGGTTCCGGCCGTGTACGTGCTCGATGAGCCCGGCATCAACGCCTTCGCCGCGGGCAACTCGCCCGACGACGCAGTCATCGGCGTCACGCGCGGATGCATGGAGCTGCTCACGCGCGAGGAGCTGCAGGGCGTCATCGCGCACGAGTTCAGCCACATCCTGAATGGCGACATGCGCACCAACCTCCGCCTCGTCGGCATCCTGCACGGCATTTTGCTGATCAGCATCATCGGGCGAGGCATCATGCGCTTTGCGGCGTACGGCGGCGGGCGGCGGCGCGACCGCGACTCGAAGGGGCAGATTGCCTTTCTGCTCGGCGGCCTCGCGCTGTTCGTCATCGGCGGGGCGGGTGTGCTCTGCGGACGGCTCATCAAAAGCGCCATCTCGCGCCAGCGCGAGTTTCTGGCGGATGCCTCGGCGGTCCAGTTCACCCGCAATCCGGATGGCATCGCGGGGGCGCTGAAGAAGATCGGCGGGCACGCGACGGGCTCGTTCGTGAGCAGCTCGAAGGCGGAGGAGGCGAGCCACATGTTCTTCGGTTACGCGCTCGATACGGGCTGGCTGGGCCGCGGGATGTTTTCGACGCATCCGCCGCTGGAGGAGCGCATCGAGCGGATCGACCCGGCGTTCGAGGGCACGTTCCCGGCCGTGGAGCCGGTGGGCGAAGCGGAGGACAGGGCATCCGAGGCTGTGATGGGGCTGCACGGCGGAAGGGCCGACGGAAGGGCCGACGGAAGGGCCGACGGAAGGGCCGACGGAAGGGCCGAGCCAACCGGCCAATCCGCTGCGGAGGACGTGGTGGAGCAGACGGGCACGCTAACGGCGGCGCACATGGCCTACGGCGCCGAGGCACGCGCGTCGATCCCCGAGGCGCTCCGCACAGCCGCGCACGAGCCGATCGGCGCCGTCGCCCTCGCATACGGATTGCTGCTCGATCCCGACGACGGGATGCGCGAGAAGCAGTTTGAAGCGCTGCGCATATCCGCCCGTCCCGAGGTCGTCGACGAAACCGAGCGGTTGTATCCCACGGTAGCGCAACTGGACCGGCGCCTGCGCCTTCCGCTGCTGGAGATCGCCGCGCCGTCGCTGCGCGAGCTCTCGTCCGATCAGATTCAGCACTTTCGCGACACGGTGCACGCCCTCGTCGCAGCCGACGATCAACTAACGATTTTCGAGTACGCGCTCCAAAAGATCGTGCAACGGCGCTTGGCGCACGTACTGGGCGAGCCGACGGACGGGCGCGTGCGCTTCAAGCGGTTCGGCGCTATCGAAGAAGACGCCACCATCTTGCTCTCCGCGCTGGCGCACGTCGGACACCGCGATGCTGAAACCATCCGGTTGGCCTTCCGATCTGGGCTGAGCCGCTTTTCCGCGATCAAGAAGGGCGACATCGGCTTCCGCAACCCCATCGACCGCGTCACGCCATCGGCCATCGACGGGGCGCTCGACCGACTGGCGGCGACCTCGAATGAGCTCAAGCGGCAGGTCATCGACGCCTGCGCCCACTGTGTGCTGACGGACGACGAGGTGGCGGTGCAGGAAGCCGAGCTGCTGCGCGCCGTCGCCATCGCGCTGGACGTGCCCGTGCCGCCGTTTCTGACGACCGTCGACGCCCCCGCCGATGCCTCCGTCGATCCGCGGGGCTGACAATCCGCGGGCCAGGCCCTATCTTCGGAGTATCGCCCCCACCACCTGCCCGCGAAGCCATGCTCCGGATCGCCTCCATTTTACTGATCGCCGCCCTGCTCGTCGGATGCGCCGAGCCCTCGGACTTGGGTGAGTCCACTCCCGCCGATACGACGACCGCGCAGGCGCCGTCGACCGATGTCTATCTGGCCGAACTCACCACCGCGGACGACGGCCTGCAGATCGGCCCCCCGCGCAACATCACCCGGCGGCCGGGCTACGACAATCAGCCTGCGTTCACGCCGGATGGGCAGGCGCTCCTCTACACGTCGATCCGCGACGACCAAGCCGATATTTATCGCGTTGCGCTGGCGGACACCACCCATCAGCAAGTGACGGATACGCCGGAAAGCGAATACTCGCCGACGCCGCGGCCCGGCGGTGGAATCACCGTAGTCCGCGTCGAAGCCGATGGCACGCAGCGTCTCTGGCAGGTCGCGGCGGACGGCACGAATCCGGAGATGGTGTTGCCCGATGTGGCGCCTGTGGGCTACCACGCGTGGGCGAATCGGCATCAGGTGGCGCTGTTTGTGCTGGGCGAGCCGCCAACGCTGCAGCTGGCCGACACGCGCGTCCCCTCGCCCGACACGCTGGCGCGGCGCATCGGCCGATCGCTGCAGACAATTCCGGGACGTGCGGCCATCAGCTTTGTGCAGCAGACCTCCGACACGACGACGGCCATCCACGAGCTCGACGTGAACGCGCATGCCACGCGTCCACTCACCGACGCGCCCGACGGCGGCGACGATCACGCCTGGCTGCCCAACGGCGCGCTGTTGATGGCGCGCGGATCGACGCTGCACCGCTGGACGGCAGCCACCGGATGGCAGCCCGTCGCCGATCTCGCGCCGCTGACGGACGTCACCCGCCTCGCCGTTCATCCGGAGGGGACGCATCTGGCGCTGGTGGCGGCGGAGTCCCCGCCCGAGTCGTGAATTTTTAGCACGCTATCGCATCGGGAGGAACGGATCGGGCCGGCGGGCGAAGAAGGCCGCCCCTCAACAACGAACAGTACTGGTTTACGCCCCCTCATCCGTATGCATCGCGAACACGTGCAATGGTGGAGCCCCCGCCTCGATCGTCCCATGGACATTTTGCTGTACGGCCATGCCGGGGCGCCGATTGTCGCGTTCCCGTCGAGTATGGGGCGCTTCCACGAGTGGGAGGATTTCGGCATGGTGGGCGCGCTCGCGCATCAGTTGGAGCACGGGCACAACCAGCTGTTCTGCCTCGACTCGGTCGATGGCGAGAGTTTCTATAACGGCTGGGCCGATCCGTACACGCGCATCGTGCGGCAGCAGCAGTACGAGGGCTACGTGCTGGAGGAGGTGATGCCGTTCGTGCGCGATCGCGCGCAGCATGATTTCATCATTTCGGCGGGGGCGAGCTTCGGGGCGTACCATGCGGCCAACTTCGTCTTCAAGCAGCCGTGGCAGTTCGGCAAGCTGATCGCGATGAGCGGATCGTTTGACATTCGCTCGTTTATGGGCGGATTTTATGATGACAACGTGTACTTTAGCAACCCGGTCGATTACCTGCCGAATCTCTCGGATGCGGGCACGCTCAATGCGCTGCGCGACACCCACATAATCCTCACCGCCGGCGAGCACGATCCCTGCCGCGAAGGCACCGAGTACCTGAATCACATCCTGCACGAGAAGGGCGTCGGGCCGTATTATGAGCGGGCCCACGGTTTCGGACACGACTGGCCCTGGTGGCAAGACCAGATCCGGCGGCATGTGGGATAGAGAGGCGGCGGTTGGCCGGCGCGAGGCGTCAACGCCTGAACGGTTCAGTGAATCAGAATGAGCAGTGGTTATTGGAACAACGAATGGCCGTCGGCCCGTGATGAATCACCTCCAATCGCGCCGAGGGTTGCGCTGCGCTGCACCCTCGGCTACGAGGCTTCGTCGCACCGGTGGCGTTTAGAAGCTCCGAAGGAGCGACGAATCTCTGCGGCGGGCCTGACCAATGATCAGTGCCCCATGATCGCTGACCTGCATTATTCATCGAGTGAATCCATCCTATGAGTCCAAAACGAATCGGTATTTTGCGCGGCGTCGAAACGACCTTCCCCGACGCGCTCATCGCCCACATCAACGGCGATTACGGCGATCAGGTCGAGGCGGCCTTCGTCGAGCTCGACCACGTGCGCACCCACGCCACGCCTGACTTCGACGTCATCATCGACCGCATCTCGCACGAGGTCCCGTTCTACCGCTCGTACCTGAAGTGGACCGCGCTTCACGGGACGTACGTCATCAACAACCCCTTCTGGTGGAGCGCCGACGACAAGTTCATCGACAACACCATCGCCGAAGAAGTGGGTGTGGCGGTGCCCAAGAGCGTGATTCTGCCGCACAAAGTGCATCCGCCCAACACCTCGGATGAGACGTTCCGCAATCTGAACTATCCGGTCGATTGGGAGAACATTTTCGACTACATCGGCTTTCCGGCGTTTCTGAAGCCGTACGACGGCGGCGGATGGCGCGGCGTCACGAAAGTGGACGACGAGGGCGAGCTCTTTGCCGCCTACGACCAGTCGGGCATCGACTGCATGATGCTGCAGGAGGCTATCGAGTTTGAGGAATACTACCGTTGCTACGGCATCGGGCAGACGAAGGCGCGGGTGATGAAGTACAATCCGTCGGTGCCGATGCACGAGCGCTACAAGGCCGTGCCGGAAGCGCCGATTTCGGAAGAGCGCCTCCAAAAGCTGGAACGCGACGTGCTGGCGATCTGCCGAGCGCTCGGCTACGACATGAACACCGTCGAGTTTGCCGTGCGCGATGGCGTACCCTACGCCATCGACTTCATGAATCCCGCCCCGGATGCCGACTATCACTCCGTAGGCCGTGACAACTTCGACTGGGTCATCCGCGCCATGGCCGAGTTCGCCGTCGAAAAGGCGCTGGAGGAGCGCACCCCGCCCCAGTTCAGCGCCAACGGCATGCTGGAGCCCGGACGGGGGTGAGAGAAAATGGGGGATTAGGGCGTCTGTATCTGTCTCTCCCTTGCTCCCGTCTCCCGTTTCCCCAACTCACCGATTCCCCATTTCTGAACCATGCGCCCGTCCACCCGACCCGCCATCGAGCACTACCACGGCCTGATCGAGCAGGATCTCGATGCGGCCGAGGAGCAGCTCGCCCAGCTCCGCCAGATGCAGCACGACCGCCACGTGCTCTTCGGCGACCGGCCGATGGCGCACAGCCTGCGTCCGACCTTCCTCACCGAGGCGCAGTACGCCGAGGTGCAGGAGACGGTCTATCTCATCCGGGAGGCCGTGCTCAACATCGCCTCCGCGTTCTTCAACGACGAGCGCGTGCTGCGCGAAGAGCTGGGCATGGAGGCGTGGGAGATCGAGCTGGCCTCGATTCCGACGAACGTGATCCGCCTCTCGGCGAATGCGCGGATGGATGCGTTCATGACGGAGGGCTCGTTCAAGTTCGTCGAGTTCAACGGCGAGAGCCCGGCGGGCATCGCCTACATTCATGAACTTGCGAAGATGTATCGCGAGCTGCCGCTCTTTCAGCGGTTCGAGGAGCAGTTTCCGGTACGATTTGTGTCTCCACTGGAGCACACGCTGTTCGCCTTTCTGCTGATCTACCACGAGCAGTTCGAGGGCGAGGAGCTCCAGCCGTCATTCGCCATCGTCGATCACCTCGATGGGCCGACGATCCACGAGTTTCAGCTCATCAAGCAATACATGGAGCGGCTCGGTTATCCGTGCGAGATCGTGGAGCCGCAGGCGCTCGACTGCCGCGATGGGTGGATTTACGCCAACGGCCGGAAGATCGATATCCTCTACCGGCGCCTGCTGATGAATGAGTTTTACGCGATCAAGGACGAGTGCGCCGCCTATCTGGAGGGCTACCGCGCGCAGAAGACGTGCTACCTGAACAGCTTCCGCGCCAAGCTCGTCCACAAGAAAGCGATACTGGCCCTGCTCACCGATGAGCAGTACACCCACGTGCTCGACGTGCCGCAGCGCGAGGCCGTGCGCGCCCACATCCCATGGACGCGCCGCCTGCGTGAGCAGACCACCTCGTTCCGCGGCTTGACGATCGACCTCGTCGAGTTCGTCCGCGCGAACCGGCGCTACTTCGTCATCAAGCCGAACGACGCATACGGCGGCGCGGGCGTCACACTCGGCTTCGCCGCCGACCAATCCGAGTGGGACGACGCCATCGAGCAGGGATTGGCGCACGGGCACGTCGTGCAGGAAACGGTCGACATCCACCGCGAGCCCTTTTTGGTCCAGACGGACCACGGATGGGAGCGCGTGCCGACCATCATCGACCTCGATCCGTATATTAACGGGCCGCTCATGGGCGGCTGCCTGACGCGCACCTCGGCCACCAACCTCGCCAATGTGACGGCCGGCGGCGGCACGCTCCCGATGTTTATTCTTCGCAACACCTATGGAAATGGACACTGATCGTCCGGTGCGGATTGCCGTGCTGGATCTCTACGACGGCATCGCTAATCAGGGCATGCGCGCCCTTCGGGGGCTGATCGACGCCGCCGATGGGCGATACGACGGCCGCCGCCTACGCGTCGACACGTTCGACGTGCGCCAGCGCGCCGCTGTGCCCGATCTGTCGTACGACGTGTACATCTCCTCGGGCGGGCCGGGCAGCCCCTTCGACGGTGAAGGGACCGAATGGGAAGCGCGGTACTTCGACTGGCTTGAGGCGCTCTGGCAGCACAACATCCGCCCCAATGCAAAGCCGAAGCACGCGCTGTTCATCTGCCACTCGTTTCAGATGATGTGCCGCTTCTTCGAGGTGGGCGCGGTCACGAAGCGGCATCGGGAGTCCTTCGGCATCGTGCCCGTGCACCGCACCGAGGCCGGGCGGCGCGATCCGCTCTTGCGCGCGTTGAGCGATCCCTTTTTCGCGGCCGACTTCCGGAAATGGCAAGTCATCCAGCCGCGTCCCGATCGGCTGACGGAGCTGGGCGCGGCGATCATCGCTCGCGAGCAAGTGCCGCTGGAGCCGCGCGAGCCGGCGGTGATGGGCCTCCGCCTCTCGCCCGAAATGATCGGCGTGCAGTTCCACCCCGAGGCCGATCCGGACGGCATGCTGGCGCACTTCCAGAAGCCCGAGCGCCGCGACGCCATCATCGGCACGTTTGGCGCCGATCGGTACGAGCGGCTCCTCCGGCGGCTCCGCGATCCGGAGTACCTGGTGCCGACGTACGATGCCGTCGTCCCGTGTTTTCTGAAGCGGGCCATCCGCGCCGCGCAGCCTCTGACGACCCCCGAGGCGCCGCTGTCATGAATGAGCGGGCACGCCCCATTCTATCGCGGCACCGGCGGCGGCTCCACGGGCGGCTTCGCGCGCGGCGACTGCGCTCGGAGGCGCTCGGCCTCCCCAAGCCGTACTACGTCTACGAGCCGCCGGGGCTGGAGGAGGTGGCGCGCGGCTTGCCGGTGTGCTACCTGTTTCGCGGCCACGAGCGCGAGTGGGTCAACATGGAGGAGGACGACTCGCGCGAGCGCTCCACCGCCATCGAAGACCTCGACCGGGCGATCCAGAAGGGCGCGCTCCCGCCGATGCTTGTCGTCATGCCCGGCCTCAACAGCGACGACAACCGGATTCCCTCGCTCGGCATCGATATGGCCGGCACCTGGCCGAAGCGGACGCGGGGCCTGGGCACCGGCCGGTTCTGGACCTACCTCACCGATGAGCTCATCCCCGCCATCGACGCGCGCTATGTGCAGATCGAAAGCGGTCCGCGCCTCATGGCGGGCTTCTCGCTGGGCGGATACACCGTGAGTCTGCTCGCGCTAAAGCGCCCTGGGGACTTCCATCACGCGGCCATCTACGACGGCCTGTTCATGTGGCCCGATCACCGCGATCCGCGCCGGACGCGCCGCGGCCCGTGCACCGATCGGGTCTGGTGCCGGGCCTCCATCTTCGACCCGGCCTTCGGCGATCCGCGCGACCCGCAGGCGATGGCGCGCTGGAACCCCACCGACGACCTCTGCGAGGCTGGCGAGCCGCTCCGCGAAGCGATGCAGCAGACCACCTTCTGGATCGCCTGCGCGGCGGGCGAAGGCAACCGCGGCAACCGCGACCGCGCGCGGTTCTTCGTGTGGCTTCTTCGGCAGCAGGGATGTCGTCTCGGCTCCAATCCCATCGATGTCGCCCTGCATCCCGATGCCGCCCACAGCTGGCACTGGGCCGATCGCTTTCTGATGCGGTTTCTCGCGGGCGTCTTCGGCGAGTGCGACGGCGCCACATCCGCACAGGATGCGCTTGCGCAGCTGTCGGATCGCCGGTGAGTGGAACGGATCAGCGCCGGGGCATTGGGCGGGGCGTCGGTTCGGCTCCGTCCGTGTAGCGCGTCAGAAACTCATAGATGCGCAGGAGCCGATCGATGCGCTGCTGGGGGTCGCCGGAGCGGGAGAGGTCGTGGCCGGCGTTGGGGTAGCGGACGTATTCGACGGGGTGCTCCAGCACCTTGAGGCTTTTGTAGAGCGCCTCGCTCTGGATGACGCCCGTCCGCAGGTCGTTATCCGCATGCATGATGAGCAGCGGCGTGCGGATCTGGTCGGCGTAGGTCGTGGGCGAGTTGCGGAGCAGCGCTTCGCGCGGAGCGAGGCCGCGGGCCGAGTCGGCGGCCACGGTGTCGCGCGCGGCCCAGACGCTATCAGCCACGCCGATGGGGGCCGGGCGGTCGCCCTGCCACGGGTAGCCGCCGAAGTGGTACGGCACGAGCCGCCACGCGTTGCCCTCGCCGAAGAAGACGGGCAGATCGTACACGCCACGCTGGGCCACGGCCGCATCGAACCGATTCGTCTGACTGACGATCCATGCCGTCAGGTAGCCCGCGTAGGAGCCGCCGGTGAGTACCTGCCGCGTCGAGTCGATCCACGCGTGATTGGCGATGGCGCGGTCGGCGGCGCGGAGGACATCTTTCATTGGGCCGGTGCCCCAGTTCTGGTAGTTGGCGGCTTTGAAGGCGCGCCCGTAGCCGCCCGAGCCGCGCGGGTTGCTGTAGACGATGCCGTAGCCGCGCGCCGCCATCATCTGGAACTCGTGCCACATGGTCGCCTCGCCGGGCCCCCACATGGCCGAGGGGCCACCGTGCATCTCCACCAGCAGCGGGTACTGCAGGCTGTCGGCAAAGGGCGCCGGGCGCATCACCCATCCATCGATCGCAAAGCTGTCGCTCTGCACCGTGAACGGCTCGGGGGTGCTGAGGCGCTTCTCGGCCAGCCACGACGCGTTGTGCGACGACACGCGCTGCTCGCGGGCGAACTCGGCGTTGGTGCGGTAGAGCTCGTACGGATTCGTCGCCTCGGTGCGCACGTAGTACGCCGAGGCGGCGGTGACGTCGTAGCTGCGCACGCCTTGTGCCGGGCCGGTGAGTTGGGTGATGGGGGCCGGACGGTAGAGCGTCGAATCGACGGCGAACGTATCGCCGGAGAAGGGTTCTTGCCGGGGCGGAGGCGCGGCGCCGCCGGTGGTGTCGGCTGCAAAGGGGGTCGCGCGGTAGAGCGGGAAGGCGCCCTCCGAGGCGGCGGTGAAGTAGAGGTACCAGCCATCGGGCGCCCAGCGGAGCTGGCCCGGCGCGCGGTCGAACTCGGTGGTGATGAACGTCGGCGGCGTGCGCCCGTCCAGCGGGAAGAGGCCGATCTCCGGCTGGCTGTAGCTCGGGTTGTCCAGGTCGTATGTCAGGAAAGCGACCGTCGTCCCGTCCGGCGTGATTCGGGGTGAGTAAATACCGTGATTTTGCAGGCGGAGCAGCCGCGTTAGCTGCGGCCGATCCACATCGGCGAGGAAGAGGGCGCTGCGCCGGGTGCGGTCGGGGTGCTGTTCGGGATAGGGAGCGCCGTGGACGAGGATCTGATTGCCGGTGGGCAGCCACGTGCCGCCCCCGAAGCTGTAGTAGCCGCGGGTGACGGGGCGCGGATCGGAGGTGGCGCCGTCTGCATCAACGTCGAGCACGAAAAAGTGATTGTACGAGCGCTCGGCCTGCAGGTCGAACTCGCCCTGAAAGTCGAGCCAGTGGAAGACACGCGGGTTGTCGTCGCGGCGCCGCTCGGCGAGCCACTTGCGGATTTGCAGGAGCGAGCCGTCGGGATCGGCGGCGGTGGGCGGCGGATCCGATGGAGCGATGGTGATGGTGTCGGGGAAGGCGGCGAGCGAATCCGAAAAGAGAGCGAGGGTGTCGCCGGGCGTGTCGAGTGCGAGCGTATCGAGCGGGGCGCGGGTGAGTGAGTCGCGCAGGACGAGCAGCGTATCGGGCGGGAGCGCCAGCGTCGTGTCCTGCGGCGTGCGGCCCGGCCGCTCGATGTCCCACTCGGGCAGATCGTCCGTCATCGCGCGCACCTCCGATCCGGAGAGCGATGACGAAAACAGCAGCTGGTCGCCGCGGGGCGACCATTGCGGATTGGAGGCGCCGTGCTCGAAGTCGGTCAGCTGCATCGGTTCGCCGCCGGAGAGGGAGAGGACGAAGACCTGGGGCGTGCCATCGACGGCGCGGACGAACGCGAGCCGGTCGCCGTCGGGGTGCCAGTCGGGCTGGGAGGCGCTGCGTTCGCCGCGCGTCAGGGGACGTGGGCCATCGCGGCCGTCGCCGGAGACGTAGTAGATGTGCGTCCGGTACGCGTAGGGGCGGTCCTCTGCCGGCGTTTCGGTGATGTGTTTAACGGTGTAGGCCACGCGCCGCCCATCGGGTGATACGGTGACATCGCCAAGTTGGCGAATCTTGAGCAGGTCGGTAGCGACGATGGGGTCGTCCTGGGCGAAGGCGGAGGAGGGGGCGGCGGCCATCAGGCTCACCGCGAGCAGGGCAGACCAAAGCGAGGCGTAGAAACGTCCCATTACGGCAGTCGGGGGATTGGAGGCGGGAACAGAGCGGCTGTAATGTACACGTGCGGCGGGGTACGGTTCAAGCGGAGGCGGTGCGGCGGGCGGCACGCTTGACGCAAAATTGGCCGTTGGAAGGGGCGATTGGGCCGGCTGCGGCGCAACAGTTGATGGCAGCATGCTTACGCAGAGAAGGGGGCGTTCCCCCGCGCTCCCCGTCGGTTTCCCCCTCACGCAACACGGACGAATTATGGACGACGCGCCGGTTTCGCTGTTTTCGAAGGAGTACGGCCAGGGCCATCCACTAATCATCTTGCACGGATTGCTGGGTGCCAGCGGCAACTGGCACACCCTTAGCCGGAAGGCGTTCAGCGAGCACTTTCGCGTGTTTACGGTCGATCAGCGCAACCACGGGCGCTCGCCGCACCGCGAGCGCTTCAGCTATCCGGCAATGGCCGAGGACCTGTGGCTGTTCATGCGCGAGCACGACCTCGAATCGACGCATCTGATGGGCCACTCGATGGGTGGCAAGACGGCGATGTACGCCGCGCTCGGCTTTCCCGAGCGCATCGACCAGCTCATCGTCGTCGATATGGCGCCGAAGACCTATCCGCCGCATCACGACTACCTGTTCGAGGGGCTGAAGGCGCTGGAGCTCGACCGCTACGCCAGCCGGAGCGCCATCGACGAAGCGCTGGCCGACTACGTCGATTCGTACCGCGTGCGCCAGTTTCTGCTGAAGAATCTCGACTACGACGGCGACCGCTACTCGTGGAAGATGAACCTCGATGTGATCCACGACCAGTACGACCGGATCAACAAGGGGCTCGATACAGACCGCACGTACGACGGGCCGGCGCTCTTCATCCGCGGCGAGGAATCGGACTATATCACCGATGCCGATCTGCCGATGATCCGCAAGAATTTCCCGAACGCCGAGCTCGTCACCATCTCCGACGCCGGCCACTGGGTCCACGCCGACGCGCCCGAGGCCTTCGCCGAGGCCGTGCTCGATTTCCTCCGGCGTTGAGTTCGGGGGCCGAATTCTGAGTTCAGGGTTGCGAGTTGGGAGTTCAGAGTAGCCCCCAGAACGCAAACCCCAGAACTCTGAACTCAGAACCCAGAACAATTAAATCCGGCAGGTGCGGATGTCGGTGATGATGATGCCTTTGGCGCCGAGGGCGGTGAGGTGGTCCATGATTTCGTTGATGCGCTCCTCGCGCGCCATGGCTTTGACGGCGAGCCAGCCGTCTTTGCTCAGCGGCGAGACGGTGGGCGACTCGATGCCCGGCGTAATCTCCCGCGCTTTTTCGAGCTGCTCCTCCGGCAGGTCGTACTCGACCATGACGTACTCGCGGGCGACGATGATGCCGCGCAGCCGCTCGACGAACAGCTGCACCTGATCGAGCTGCGCCGTCGTGCCGTTTTGTGCGATGAGGATGGCTTCCGACGCGATGATCGGGTCGCCGACGGTCATCAGCCCGGCCTCATCGATGGTGCGGCCCGTCTGCACCACGTCGGCGATGGCATCGGCCACGCCCAGCTCGATGGAGATTTCGACGGCGCCATCGAGCGGGACGATCGTAGCGTCGATGCCGCGCTCCTCCAGATCGCGCTCCACGAGATGGGTGTACGAGGTGGCGATGCGCGTCTCAGCCGTGAACGTATCGGGTGTGAGGTTGCTGCCCTTCGGGACGGCGTAGCAGAAGCGGGCCTGCCCGAAGCGCAGCGGCAGCAGCACCTCCACATCGGCATGGCTGTCGATCATCAGGTCGCGCCCGGTGACGCCGAGGTCGAGCACGCCGTTGCTGACGTACGTGGCGATGTCGCGCGGGCGGAGGAAGATGAACTCGACTTCGTTCTTGGCGTCGCGCGTCATCAACTCGCGGCCGCGGCGACGGCAGCTGTAGCCGGCTTCGCGAACGAGCGTGACGGCGTCGTCGGAGAGCGCGCCTTTGTTGGGGAGGGCGATCTTTAGCATAGGGAGAATGCGTTGGGGGAGGGTGGGACGTTGGGGCGGATGGGCGTTCGACGGGGCTCGCCCGTGCTCAGAGGTATTCGTACACGTCGTCGAGGTCGAGGTCGCAGGCCACCATCATCACCTGCACGTGATAGAGCAGCTGCGAGATCTCCTCGGCGGTGCGCTCCTTCGATTCGTGCTCGGCGGCCATCCAGACTTCGCCGGCCTCTTCCAGAATCTTCTTGCCGATGGCGTGCTTGCCTTCGGCGACAGCGCGCACCGTGCCCGAGTTGGGATCCTGGCGATCGACTTTGGCACGGAGTTCCGCAAAGAGCTCGTCGAAGCGTTTCATGACGCGGATGAATCGTAAAGCAGAAGGCGTGGGCTTGTAACATAACGCACAGGCCGCCGCGGGAATAGGGCGGATTGCTGCTTTGAATGAAATTCGAGAAGGGCGGATCCTCGGCGAAGCCACTGCGAAGATGGCGCTGCGGCCCGCGCAGCTGGTGGAACTTCTATCGCCGCGTTTGTATCATCGCTCCTGCGCCCGACATGTATCCTTTGAACCGAATTGGAACCCATGACTGAGCTGCTTCAACTTCGATCGCCGCGGACTGCGTTCGTGGATAGCCTTCGCGAAGAGCGTGCCTCCACGCTCGTGCAGGCGCTCGGCATTGCGGGCTTCGCGATGCTGACGGCGCTGGGCGCGCAGATCAACTTTTACATCTACCTCTGGGAGGTGCCCATCACGCTGCAGACAGCGGCGGTCTACGCGAGCGGCCTCTACCTGGGCTGGCGCAGCGGTCTGCTGGCGCAGGGGCTCTACCTGCTGCTGGGCCTGTTTCTGCCCGTGTTTGCCGGGGATGGGCACGGCCTCGGGTACCTGCTGGGCGCGGCCTCGGCGGGGTATCTGCTGTCGTATCCGCTCTCGGCGGCGGCGATTGGCGCCGTGTCGAAGCGGTGGAACTCGCTCAGCGGCAGCATGGTCGCGATGTTTGTCGGATCGGCGGTGCTCTTCACGGGCGGCGTCGTCTGGCTCCACTACTTTGCCGACCACGCCACGTGGATGGAATCCATCGATAAAGGCTGGCTCCGCTTCGTGCTGATCGACCTGGCCAAGATCCTCTGCGTCGGGTTGATCTACACCGGCACGCGGCAGCTCTTCGGCGGCTCGGCCGAGTAGGCCTGCGCCATCATGAGCATCATCCCGAGCATTGCGCAGAAGGGCGCTGCCATCTCCGGCGGCGCCCTTTTTGCATGGGGAAAGGGCACGGAACTGGCGTCCGAAGGCGCCGGTTAAACTGTCCTCGCAGCAGAAACGAATCCCGCCATGATGGTCCGCTTTCCGCCATTTCGAGCCGTGCTGTGCGCCGCGCTGTTGATGGGGCTCGGCCTCGCGGGCGGATCCGCGGCATTCGCGCAGGCCGTCCCGGTGTCCGCCGAAACAGACAGCGCCCCGCGTTCAATTTTGGACGATCCGTACGTCCGCACCGAGGGCAAGAAGGGGCTCGATCTGCTCTACGACATGAAGTTCGAGCGGGCCAACGCCATCTTCGACGAGATCGTCCGCCGCTATCCGAATCACCCCATCGGGCCGTTTCTGCGCGGGCTGAACATCTGGTGGAATCACATCATGCTGGATCTGACCGATCCGTCGCACGACGAGGCTTTCTTTGCGGCAATGGACGCGGTCGTCGCCCGCTGCGACCGGATGCTGGAGCGCGACACCGAGCCCCTCGATGCGCTGTTTCTGAAGGGCGCGGCGCTCGGCTTTCAGGCGCGGCTCCACTCGAACCGCGAGGACTGGTTTGCCGCCGCGCGCAAAGGCAAGAGCGCCATCGGGTACGTCCGCGAAGCCGGCCAACGCGCCGACGACCTGCCCGACTACCTCTTCGGCAAGGGCATGTACGACTACTACGCCGCCATCATCCCCGAGCAGTACACCATGGGGCGCGCCCTGATGCTGTTCCTGCCCGATGGCGACCGCGAGCGCGGCCTCGCCCAGCTCCGCCGAGCCGCCGAGCAGGGCCATTTTATACAGACCGAGGCCGTCTACTTCCTCCTGCAGATCCACTACCTGTACGAAGACGACTACGCGATCAGCCGCGAGCGTGTGCAGTGGCTCCGCAATCAGCACCCGGACAACCCCTACTTCCACAACTACGAGGGGCGCGTCTACGCCCGGTGGGGACGCTGGCGGGCGGCGCGCGAGGTGTTCGCCTCCGTGGTGGAGCGCTACCGCAACCAGCAGCCGGGCTACACCGACGCCATCGCCGAGCAAGCGCTCTACTATCTCGCCCGCGAGCGGATGATCCGCGACGCCTACGATGAGGCGCTGCAGTACCTCGTTCAGCTCGATGCGCTTACCGCCCGCGACGACGGCGCCACGCCGTACCGGGCGCTGGGGCGGCTACGGCAGGGGATGGTCTACGATGCCCTCGACCGCCGCGCCGCCGCCGAGCGGCGCTACCGCGAAGTCCTGCAGATGGACGATCACCACGGCACCCACGAGCGCGCCGAACGCTACCTGGAGACGCCATACTCTGGCTGATCGGCGGGGGTCGCCAAAAACAAACCGATGCGCCTCGGCGTATCGCATCCCCTATCAGCCTTGGACTTACACCCGGACTGCCATGCGTTTCCGCTATACCGAATGGGATCCCACCCGGCACGGCTCTGATAAACCACTCTTCGACCAGCTCTTCGATCTGTTTCAGCAGCTGCTGGAGCACACGGCCGGCGATGCGCAGGAGGCGCTCAACTGGCTTTCTCAGCTCGATGAGCAGTACGGCCTCACCGAGGGCGAGGAGATGGGCATCGGCGACTTTGTCGAGGAGCTGAAGAAGCGCGGCTATCTCGAAGACGACGAAGAAACGGGCACCGTGCAGATTACCGCGCGCACCGAGCGGTCGCTGCGCCAGCGCTCGCTCGAAGAGATCTTCCAGAAGCTCCGCAAGCACGGCCGCGGCAACCACCAAACGCCATACGCTGGTGAGGGCGGCGACCGGCTGCCGGAGACGCGCCGCTGGAAATTTGGCGACGATGTCAACATGCTCGACGTCACCGGCACGTTGTCTAACTCGTTCAAGCGAGCGGGCATCGGATCGAACTGGAATCTGGCCGAGGACGACTTCCGCGTCCACGAGACGGATCACCAGTCGACGATGGCGACGGTGCTGATGATCGACCTGTCGCACTCGATGGTGCTCTACGGCGAAGACCGGATCACGCCGGCGCGCAAAACGGCCCTCGGCCTCGCTGAGCTGATTATGACCCAGTATCCGAAGGACTCGCTCGACATCGTCGCTTTCGGCAACGAGGCGTGGGAGGTCGAGGTGAAGGATCTGCCGTACCTCGAAGTGGGCCCGTACCACACGAATACGCGGGCGGGCCTTCAGCGGGCGCGCGACATTCTCCACCGGCGCCGCAACCGCAACAAGCAGATCTTCATGATCACCGACGGCAAGCCCAGCTGCCACATCGAAAACGGGCGGATGTACCGCAACGCCTTCGGGCTGGATCGGCGGATCGTCAACAAGGTGCTCGACGAAGCCGTCGTCTGTCGCCGCGAAGGCATCACGATCACGACGTTCATGATCGCCCGCGATCCGTATCTGCAGGACTTCGTCCGCAAGTTGACCGAGGCCAACCGCGGCCGCGCCTACTACGCCGACCTCGACAACCTCGGCGAATTTCTCTTTGAAGATTACGTGCGCAACCGGCGCAAACGATTGCGATAGTTGGGAGCAGGTTTCGGGGTTTAGGGTCCACATTTCAGGGTTCAGGTTCACGACCTGCAACCTGCCAACGGTTCAACCTGTATTCAGCAACCGGCCGCTTTCCGGCGGCTTTTTCTTTGCTTCCTCGATGGTTGACCGCACCCTTATGCCGCAGCGTGTTCCATTCCGCCCCAAGCAGAGCCTCGGCCAGAACTTTCTGCACGATCCCAACATGGTGCGGAAGATTGTCGATGCACTGGAGGCCCTGCCCGAAGCGCACGTCGTCGAAGTCGGCGCGGGCACGGGCGCGCTCACCGAAGCGCTGGCCGAGCGCTACGACACGCTGACGGCCATCGAGATCGACGATCGGGCCGTCGAGGTGCTGCGGGGCGCGATCCCGGGGCTCGACGTGCGGGCCGAAGACGCGCTGGAGATCGATTGGGCCGCGCTCGCCCGCGAGAAAGGCGGGCCCCTGCACGTCATCAGCAACACGCCGTACTATCTGACCACGGAGCTGATCTTTGCGCTGCTGGAGGCGCGCGCCCACGTCGCCGAAGCCGTGCTCACGATGCAGAAGGAAGTCGCCGAGCGCCTCGTCGCGGAACCGAGCACCAAAGCGTACGGCATCCTCAGCGTTGTCCTGCAACTCTACGCGCGGCCCGCGTTGCTTTTTTCCGTTTCGCGGCATGTCTTTTATCCGAAGCCGGACGTCGACAGCGCGGTCGTTCGCCTCACCTTCGAGAACGCCCCGGCCGCCGATGCCGACGTCGATCCGTCGTGGGTGCGCACGCTGGTGAAGGCCGCCTTCAACAAACGCCGCAAGATGCTGCGCAACAGCCTGCGGGTGTGGACCAAGGACCGGGGGATCGCGTTCCCCAACGATTGGGGGCGCCGCCGCCCCGAATCGCTCGAGCCCGAGGACTTCATCACGCTGGCGCAGCACCTGCGCCGGGAACTGGATGCGGCTTCTTCGGAGTAGGGAGCTCCGGCTGCGCTACCGTACACCTGCCTTTCCGCTACCCAAACCCGTCGCGCTATGAATCAGCCTGCCCCCACGCCCGACGCGCACGAGGCCTCGCCCGGCCTGCTGGAAGTGGACGCCGCCGTCGTCGACGACATTGCCGCCCTGCTGGCGTCGGGCCAGCGCGGGATGGTGCTCAACCTCGTGGCCGATCTGTACCCAGCCGACCTCGCCCTGCTGCTCATTCACCTGCCCTTCGAGGAAGCCGAGCAGCTCTTCCGCTGGCTGCCGGTGGAGCAAGCGGGCGAAACGCTCGCCGAGCTGGACGATGCCTTCCGCGCCGCTCTTCTCGAAGGCGTCCGGCCCGACCGTCTGACCGAGCTGCTCGATGAGCTCGACACTGATGATGCGGCCGATGTGCTGGCCGACCTGCCGGATGAGCAGGCCCTCCGCGTCCTGCCCACGCTCGAAGACACCGAGGACCTGGCCCAATTGCTCGACTACGGCGAGGAAACGGCCGGCGGCATCATGGCGCGCGAGTACATCGCCGTCCGCCCCACGTGGACACTCAGCCAGGTTATCGACGAGGTCCGTCGCCAGTCCGATGAAATCGATGAGGTCTACACCGCCTTCGTCGTGGCCGAGGATAGCACGCTCGAGGGCGTCGTCTCACTCAAACAACTCCTGCTCTCGCCCAGCAAGATGGAGGTGCGCGAGATCATGGAGTCCGACTTTATCTCGGTGTCGACGGACGTCGATCAGGAGGAGGTGGCCCGCATCGTGCAGCGCTACGACCTCGTGTCGCTGCCCGTGCTCGACTCGGAGGGGCGGATGATGGGCCGCATTACGATCGACGATGTGGTCGATGTGATCCGCGATGAGGCCGAGGAGGACATGCAGATTATGAGCGGCGTCGCGGGCGGCGAGGAGCCCACCGACTCCGTCTTCCGAATTAGCCAGGGGCGGCTCCCGTGGCTGATCGTCGGGTTGGTTGGCGCGGGGCTGTCGGGGCTCGTCATCGGCTCGTTCGAGACGGCGCTGGAAGAAGCCGTCGTGCTGGCGACGTTTATCCCGGTGGTAATGGCAATGGCGGGCAACGTCGGCATCCAGAGCGCGGCCATCGCGGTGCAGGGGCTCGCCTCGGGCGAGGTCTGGACATCGGACCTGCTGCGGCGCCTCGGCAAAGAGTTGGCCGTGGCGCTCATCAACGGGCTCGCGCTGGCGCTGCTGCTGGGCGGGTTCGTCTTTTCCCTGCCGAAGGTGCTCGTTGCACTCGGCTACAGCATCGCCGCCGATCCGAACATCCTCCGGCTGGCCCTCACTGCCGGGATATCGCTGCTGGCCGTCATCATCCTGTCGGCCTGTATCGGCACGGTCGTTCCGCTCATGCTCGACCGCTTCGGCGTCGATCCGGCCATCGCGACGGGGCCGTTCATCACCACGAGCAACGATATCATCGGTCTCGCGATCTTCTTTCTGATGGCCTCGCTGTTGTACCTCTGATCGAGCTGAGTCAGCGCGCCGTGGCGAGCTGCTGGCCGAGGGCGCGGAAGAAGCGGCGGACGCGCCGGGCGTTGACGCCGAGGTCACTGTGGCCGACGCGGCTCGCGCTGCGGATGTGGAGCGCGCTGCCTTTCTCGTGCGGCGTCACGGCGAGGTCGACGTCGTCCTTGAAGATCAGCGCGACGCGGTAGACGGCGTGCGCGCGATGATCGGACGGCTCGACGGTCAGTTCGACGGGGCCGAGGTCGGACAGCGCCGACTGCGCCGCGGAAAAGAGCGAATCGGGCGCGACCGGGTACGTGCGCGTCGTGCGCTCGCAATTGGGCGAATCGGGGCAGGGCGGCAGCGGGTTGTCCGGTCGGGCAGATCCAGCCGAGGAAGCGGTCACGAGAGCGGCGGTGAGGATAAGGGAAAAGAGAAGGGCACGTAGCACGTGTTATCGTCGGTCGGCGGCGGCTTGTGCTTTGTCGAGGCCCTTCGCGTCGTTGTACTTGGAGGGGCACTTGACGAGAATGTGTTCGGCGACGAATACGTCGTCGCGGGCGTAGCCTTCGACGACGAGTTGCTCGGCTTCCTCGAAGTTCGACGGCTTCGGATTGGCGTAGCGCACCTTGCGGATGTGTCCGGCTTCGTCCTTCATGTGGAAGGTGAAGACGTTATCGGCGCGATCGTACTGGGTGGGTTGCTGCTTGGCCCAGGTGCCCACGACGTGGGCTTTGGCCCCGCTTTCCTCCGCCTGGGCAAAGTTCATGTATCCGCTGACCTGATCGCCAAAGCTCATCAGGAGCAGCCCCGCAAATCCGGCCATCACAACAAGACCGATGATCGTTTTAGGCTTCATAAATAAATACGGCGTAGTCCAGGGTGAAAAGGAGGCGCCTCAGCAGAGGCAGCGGATCCATCTATTATTCGTCGAGGTCGAGCTGACGTTCCAACCGGTCGATTTTACGATCGGTGCGGAACAGGAAGGCGAGCAGCCCCAACCAGATGATGAGCACGACGGCGAGGACGACGTTGATTTTGCCGTCGGCCACCATCGTGCGCTCGAAGCCTTCGGGCTGCTGCGTGGGCGTCGACTCAGCGGTCCAGACCGAGTCGTAGGCGGTGGAGCGCAGCGAATCGGCCGGGGCGTCTTGCGGGACGGGATGAATCGTCATGACAGCCGGAGGTTACAGCTCGAAGGGGTCGGTGAGGCGGCGCTTGAGCAGGGCGAGGCGCACCCGCTGCGTGTAGAGTACCCAGAACAGGCCGATGAAGCCGATAAACGACGGATAGAGCACCAGCCGCATCATCGGCGCGGTGATCTCGCTGAAGGCGGGGTTGCCCTCGGCGCCGGGGTGCAGGCTCGTCATCTGCCGCGGCAGCACGTACAGCAGGAACGGCATCGTCACGAAGGCGAACAGGTTGTACACCGCCGCGATGCGCCCGCGTTTGGCTGGCACCTCGATGCCCGAGCGGAGCACGAAGTAGGCGCCGTAGATCAGCAGGAGGACGGCGGCCATGGACTGCTTCGGGTCGAAGTTCCACCATTTGCCGGTGCCCTCGTACCACGTGAACCGCGCCCACACCATGCCCGTTACGATGCCGAGCACGCCGAACACGATAGCCAGCCGCGCCGCCTCTCGCGCTCGGATGTCGCGCACCGGGTCGTTCGTCTGCAGGTAGCGGAGCGAGTGATACGCCGAGACGAGCGTCGCCGCCATCAGCGTGAACCACATCGGCACGTGGAAATAGAGGTTGCGCGCCGTCTCCTCCAGTATCTGGATCTGCGGGATCGCCAGCCAAAAGCCGCCCAGCACCACGCCCGTCAGCACGACGGCGACGGTGTTGCGGACAATCTGATAGAGCCGGCGGTTCACCCCGGCGTCGGTCCGGTCCAGCGTGGGGGCAGCCATGGCGATTCGGGCGAGTCGGCGGATGCTAACAGGAGATCAATCTAACGTTCAATTCCGGCGGTGCTGTCCCGATCGTCGGTGAATTCACGTCAAAAGCGGACGGTGCATGGGCTGCGAACATCCGTTTGCGCTGCGTGCATTCAAAACCCTGACGTGTCATTCTGAGCTTGTCGAAGAATCTCTTCGAAAATGGTGGTGCTTCTGGCTAAGAGATCCACCCCAAGAGCACTTCCTCGCTTCGCTCAGGGCGCCTCGTCAAGCTCGGGATGACATGCCTGGAATGGGGTTTTGAATGCACGGAAACACCCCTTTACTGGTTGGCTCAATCGTTCCAGACGTAATCGAACAGCAGCACCGACGCTGTGATCGTCACGCCCGCGAAGCCGACGAGCGTCAGCATCTCCGAGGCGACGGCGGTCCATCCGGCGCCTAAGATGGCCTTGCGCGAGGCGCTCACGACCGAGAGCAGCAGCGGCGCCAAGAGCGGCAGCATCAGCACGGGCAGGAGCGGGCCGCGGCGGGCCGTCCGCGCGATGATGGCGGCCAAGAGCGTCGTCGCGCCCGCCAGCCCCAGCGCGCCCAGCACGAGCGTCGTGAGCAGCACATCGGGATCGACCACCGGCACATCCAGCAGAAACACGAACAGGGCCAGCGCCACCAGGTTGAGCCCGAGGATCAGCAAAATGTTGAACAGCAGCTTGCCCGCGTAGACCATGCTTGGCCGCGTGTTGAGCTGGAGCAGCAGCACCGTGCCGCGCTCCTCCTCGCTGATGAACGAGCGCCCCAGCCCAATCGCCGCCGAGAACAGAATCACGATCCACAGCAGCGCGGCCTGAATCCGCTCGGTGAGCGGTTCCCGCCCCACGGCAAAAGCCACCAGCAGCAGCGCCGCCACCACGAACATGAGCAGCGTGTTGAGGGCGTATCGGTTGCGCAGCTCCAGCCGCACATCCTTCCGAAAGACCGCCCAGGCGCCGCGGAGCCAGTTCATCGCGAGTTCGTTACGGTTCGTTGGGGTCTATTTTGTAGGTTCGATCGAGGCCCGCCTCTATCTACCACACAGCACGGACAACCAACAAATGAGATCGGATAAAATCGTGGGCGCGCTGATGGGCACCGCTGTGGGCGATGCGCTCGGCATGCCGATTGAAGGGCTCAGCCACCAGAACGTTCGCACCTATTATAAAGGGATCAAGGAATACCGCGCGGATGACCAGCGCGGCGACTTCGATGCCGGCCAGTGGACGGACGATACGCAGTTCACGTTCGCTCTCGCGCAGGCGTTTGTGAAGGCGGAAGGGCTGGACGATTGGCCGCCGCGCACCGCCGCGGCGTACGTCGACCTGCGCGATGACGCGCGGCGCTGGGGCCCGATGACCACGGCGGCGGTCGATCGGCTGGCGGAGGGGGCGTCGTGGAAGGACAGCGGCGACTCCGACCGCCCCACCGACGGCGCGGCGATGCGCGCGGCGCCGCTCGGGTTGTGGTGGGCGGTGACGGGCGCCTCGCGCGAGGACGCGTTCGGGGTCATTCATCCGCTGCTGGCGATCACGCACCGCCATCCGGCGGCGCTGGCGGCGGGAGTCGGGCAGGCGTTTGCGGTGAAGTTGGCGTTCGAGAAGTCGGTGGATGACTTCGATCGGACTGACTTCTGGCGCACGTTGACGGAGGCGACGACCTGGGCCGAGAAGCAGCTGGGCGACGACCGCCGCGTCTCCGAGCGGCTCACGCGACTGCGCGGGCACCTCCGCGAGTTTCCGCTCGACCTGCGCGATCTGTGCGATGGCGCCAGCATCCGCGCCGATGAGGCCTGGCCCTTCGCTGCGGCCATGTTCGCCCGCGCGCCGCATCTCGTCGAAAACACGCTGCTCTCGGGCATCAACGTCGGCGGCGATGCCGATACCACCGGCGCCATGATGGGCGCGCTCCTCGGGGCCCTCCACGGCTGGAGCGCCTTCCCCGACGAATGGCACGACGGCCTCGAAGCCGCTGCCGACCTCGAAGCGCAGGCGCAGGCGTTTGCAGATCGACTTGAAGCGTGGGAGAAGGGGTGAGAGAATATAGGGAGAGGTGTGTCATCCCGGACTTGATCCGGGATCTCTCCGGAAAAATGCTGACGTTCAAGGAGATCCTGAATCAAGTTCAGGATGACAGAGAGGACTTCCCCTCCGCGGCGCGGGCGCGCTCCTCGGCGGATACCAGATCGGGGTCTTTCGGGACGAACGTGGGCTCGGCTGTGCTCGGCGAATCGAACTCGCCGACGAAGTCAATTTCCGTTTCCAGTTCATAGCCCGTTTCGCGGCGAACCACGTCCTGGACGTGCCCGATCAGCGCCTGCACGTCGGCGGCCGTGCCGCCGCCGCGGTTGACGAAGATGTTGGCGTGGCGGTGCGTCACTTCGATCCCACCGATGCGCGTGCCCTTCAGGCCGCACCCGTCGATCAGGCGGCCCGCGCCGATGCCTTCGATCTTCTTGAAGATGGAGCCGACGCTGGGTTCGGTGTCGAGCGGCGGGTGGCGTTCGGCGCGCCATTGCAGGTTGGCCGTGGCGATGGCGCGCATCCGCTCGGGGTCGCCCGGTTCGAGCTGGAACGTGGCCGATAGCACGATGTCGTCGCGGTGGTGGAGGATCGAGTCGTCGTAGCCGAACTCGAAGTAGTCGGTGCCGACGGTGCGGCGCTCGTTTTCCTCGGTGAGGATCTCGGCTTCGTGCAGCACCTCCTCGATGAACATGGTGCGGCTGCGCTCGGGCGGCGGCGAGAGGAAGTGGAGGTTCTGCCAGAGCGCGCCGCCGACGGTTGACGGGATGCCGACGTAGTGCTCCAGCCCCGACAGCCCGGCGTCGATGGCCGTTTCGATGACCGTCGGAAACATGACGGCGCCGCTCTCGGCCCACAGCTGGTGGCGCTCGGGGTGCACCGCCAGATGCTGCGCCGTGTTACGGATGACGAGTCCCCGAACCCCCCGGTCACCGATCACGACATTCGCGCCCACCCCCAGCAGAAAGTGCGGGATATCGTGCTGACGGGCGATTTGTAGCGTTGCGGCTAACTCCTCAGCCGTGTCAACCTCGATGTACCAGTCCGCCGGGCCGCCGATCTTGAACGTCGTGAAAGGGGCAAGGGGTACGTCGCGCTGCAGACGATCCGATCCGAGGCGGTCGTGCAGCGCGTCAGTCGCGGGGGCAGGCAAGGGCGGAGCGGTTGGCATAGAGGGGGGAGTATCAGCAGGAAAATCGGGCGTGGACAAGCGCAACCACACATCTACTTAACCCAAGTTGCGCCGTACGCTACAGACTGTCATTCTGAACGTGTTTCAGAATTTCCAACGGCCTGGACCGTTTCAGAGAGATTTACTCGCGTGAGTCTCTCGCAGGCCGGTTTGGGACCAGGGGCCGAATCGAGCGTAGCGAGATCGCGTAGTAAATGACACGCAACGTGAGGTACTTATAGGTCGCCGCGGGGGACATGTTGCTGTGTCGATAGGAAGAGGCGCACCGGCCTATTGAGGCGCCGGTCTCAACCGATGGTTGGGCGCCCCCGCTTTAGATTCCGTGCGGTGCGTGCGTGCGGTATTGGTATGCTGGAGCGCAGAGAAGAGCGGAGCGGGACAGGCAGTACCCGGCCATGTGCTCTCGTAGGTTTGAGTGGACAGCTCCGCTTAACAGAATCAGAAGACAAGAAAGGTGCCGAAGCGGAATAATGCGTTGAGTCTCTATGTTGATATAAAGCACGCCCGACATGCTACATTCAGTAGCACAAAGGGCACCGGGAAACGAGTCGTACCCGAGGAAATTGCTGCGTTCAGTGTAGGCGTTTCGGCAGTTGCGTCGGGGCCGATCTGATGCTATATCCGATGCAGAATCAAATTAGCGGTGGGGTAAGGACTTAAAGTGCGATCAGATTGGATCCGTGTGAAGGGATCCCCCTCGCGCCATCGGAGAGCGTCACGAGTTGAAGAGACAAGGCCGATCTGCGGAGAGTCAAGTCCCAAATGCATCCAACGCTCCGTGCAAATCAGCCGAATGCGAGAAATCGGCCTATCAAATATTCGTGGTGTATCCGTCTTAAATTCATACTGTAGGGTTATCCGGTCCATTTGGTGCGCTCATCAGGTAGGCAAGGTAATTAGGGGTCAGCATTGTGTCTATCATAGTTTACATATTCCGGAGAGAGTGTGTCTTATTCTTGACTATCATCGCGCCATTTCATAACAAAGATATAACGAAAGTATAACGGGGGCTGTGAGGGAGGACAACGAACCGTGAATACGTGCCGTTGCGCCTCGCTTCGAGGTTTTCGGGATCGATAGATTCGAATGTCGCTGCGTACGATGCGTTCTTGTCGGACATCGTGGTTCATGCTGGCGCTCCTGGGCGGGTGGATTATCGCGACCGCCGGGTGCGGTGGAATGGGCGCTGCGAGCGGCATCTATCGGGCCGAGCTGGGGCAGGCGCCAAGCCGGTCGTTGCTGACAGAGATCATACGCAGTGAGCTGCAAAGCTTTGGGTATGAACTGCGAGGAACGGGCGGTTCGTCCTTCCGCACGGGCTGGCGCTCGCGCCAGGTTGAGAGCAGTGGAGCCGTCAACATCACGCAGCGGCGCGATCAGGCCTATATCTCGCTTTCGAAACGTGCGGAGGGCTATTATCGCGCCCAGATGCGGATCACCTACGAAGTGTATCGCGACGGGCAGTGGCAGCCCGCCGAGCCCCCACCTCGGATCACCGATGAGTTTGACGATCTCCGCACCTCGATCCGGGACCGTCTCCAGCAATACATGACCCAAAACTGAGCTGTCATATGCATGCGGTGAAGGTTGGGGATGATTACTGGCGAGGCGTTGCCTGGATGAGATGCCGATTGCCAATGGCCCGGCTGTGATAAGCCGTTCAGGGCTTCTCGCTTATGAGGGTCCCCGGGAGAGAGGATGGCGCTGAGCCCCACACTACACCAATAGCACACAATCAATCATAACAGAGGTTATTCATGCGCACAACGATACTATCCTTCGTTCTTGCGCTCTTCCTGGTCCCGGGCTTGGCCTGGGCGCAGGAGGGGACAATTCAAGGGACGGTGGTCGACGCCGACACCAATGAGCCGCTTCCCGGCGTAAACGTCGCGCTGGCGGAGTCGCAACAGGGTGCGGCTACCAGCGTCGATGGCGAATACGAGATCAGCGGCGTTGCGCCGGGCTCGTACACGCTCCGCGCCACCTTCGTGGGATACGAAACCTACGAGCAACAAGTTGACGTCGGCGCGGGCGAAACCGCCACGGTGAACATCGACCTCCAGCCGAGCGCGCTTGAGCTGGATGAGGTCGCCGTCACGGCACTGGGCTTCCGGACCGAGCGCGACCAGTTGGGGGCGTCGCAGTCTAATGTCTCCGGCGATGCCATCACCCAATCGGGGGAGACGAGCGTGCTGAAGGGGCTCTCGGCCAAGGCGCCGGGGCTCAACGTGACGAGCACGGGGGGCGACCCAGGCTCGGGCGCACGCATCGTCATCCGCGGCTCGAAGACGATTCAGGGCGACAACCAACCGCTCATCGTCGTCGACGGCGTGCCTGTAAGTAACGAGAACATCGGCCAGGGCGTTGGCGGCGTGCAGCAGCAGTCGCGCCTCAACGACATCAACCCTGAAGATATCGCCTCCGTCGAGATTCTGAAGGGGGCCTCGGCTGCCGCGCTCTGGGGATCGCGCGCGCAAAGTGGCGTGATCGTCATCGAGACGAAATCGGGCGGCTACCAGAGCAAGACGAACGTAAGCTTCAAGTCGTCCCTGACTGCCGATGCCTTGAATAAGACCCAGGATTTGCAAGAAGCCTACGGCCAGGGCTTTTTCATGCAGTATGCCTTTGGTGATGCCTTCTCCTGGGGCGACCGCGTTGCCACCCGCGCCGGAGGAGCCGACGAGGTGCTCGACGGCCCCAACGATCCGGTGGCTGTGGGACAGCAGACGGGCACGCGCTACTATCAGGTTCCCAATGGCACGCCTGCAAATCCGCACGGCGGGAAAAACTCGAAAGAAACGTTTGATCACGGCAGTGATCTCTTCGAGACCGGCACCCGCTTCAACAACTCGCTCAGCGTGAGCGGCGGCGGTCCCGACGGGCGCTACTACCTGAGCATCGGGAATACGCGCCAGAGCGGCATCATCCCGGAGAACAGCAACTACGACCGGACCTCGATCCGCCTGAACGCGGAGCGGCAGGTCAGTGATAAAGTATCCGTGTCGGCCGTGGCGAATTACGTCCGCACGAATTCCGATCGCGTCCAGCAGGGATCCAACATTAGCGGCCTGCTGCTCGGCTCCTACCGGACGGCGCCGGACTTCAACAACGCGGATTACACGGTGAACTTTTACCCGAACGGGTTGGACGGGGCCGCGCGTGAGGACCTGCATCGCTCGTACCGGGCCCCGCTGGGGTCGTCCAACGGAGCCGGGTACGACAACCCGTACTTCACGATGAACAAGAACACGAATACGACGCTGGTCAACCGGTTCTTGGGCAAAGTGGAGGGGTCGTACGATCCGACCAACTGGCTGAACCTGACCACTCGGGTCGGCCTTGATACGTACACTGATCGGCGCCAGGTCTTCTTCCCGATCTTTAACTCCTCGGCGCCGGACGGCTCGATGAGTGAGCAGGAACTGAGCGAGTACCGGATCAACGTGGATGTGCTCGGACGGGCCTCACGCGCCCTGACGGATAACATCACTGGGTCGGCCACGGTGGGCTTCAACTTCAGCCACCGCGAGTTCGACAATCTGGGCGGCTCGCTCAATGATTTCTCGAACCCGATTGAGGTGCGCAGTCTCGGTAACTCGGTGGCGTCGAATATCTCGGCGTTTACCGGGCAGAGCGTGGAGCGGACGGCCAGCGTCTTCAGCGAGGTGGAGCTCGGCTTCTACGAACAGCTATTCGTAACGGCGACGGGCCGCTTCGACCAGGCTTCGACCTTCGGGCCCGAGGCAGACAACACCTTCTTCTACCCGTCGGTGCAGGCGGCCTGGCAGTTCACCGATCTCCTCCCGGAGAGCGATCTCCTGAGCTTCGGTAAGCTGCGGGCCAGCTTCGCACGCGTGGGCCGGGAGCCGGGGCCGTATCAGGCCTTCACGTACTTCAGTTCGGGAAGCTTCTTCGACGGCTACACCGGCACGACGCTCTCGGCGTCGGGCTACGGCGGAGGCTTTGAGCAGAACAACAACCTCGGCAACAGCATCATCCAGCCCGAGGAAACCACCGAGTACGAAGCGGGCCTCGACCTGCGGTTCTGGAATGATCGCCTCAGCTTCAATGGCACGTACTACTTCAACCAATCGACCGATGTCATCTTCCCGGTCGACGTCGCGCCAAGCGCCGGGTTTACGAGCCGGACGGATAACGTCGCCGAGATCGAGAATAGAGGCGTCGAGCTGCAGCTGGATGCCGACTGGGTCGTGGGGGGCGACTTCCGGTGGAGCACGAACTTCCGCTGGTGGACCAACGAGAACGAGGTCGTGAGCTTGGCCGGTGTGGAGCAGGTTGGCCTGGCCGGGTTCGTGAGTACGGCGTCGAGCCTCGTTGAGGGCGAAGAGTTCGGCGTGCTCTATGGCAACCGCTGGCGCCGGGCTGACTTCGCGCCGCTGACCGATCAGGAGCAGAGCAATGGCTTCTCGGTGGCCGACGATGGCCGCATTCTGGACCCGAGTGGCTTCCCCGTGCAGGCAGCCACGCAGGGCGTGATCGGCAATCCGAATCCCGACTGGCAGGCCGGCATCGGCAACACGTTCCAGTATAAAGGCGTCTCGCTCGATGTCCTCTTCGACGTCAAGGTCGGGGGCGACGTCTGGAACGGCACCAAAGGCGCGCTCTACTTCTTCGGTCGCCATGGCGATCAGGACTGGACGACGACCGTGAGTGCCGATCAAGCGGGCTCGCTGACGAACTACATGGGCCTCACGCTGGAGCAGATGGTTGCCTTTGGGCTCTATCCGGAGTCGATTGTCAATGATGATGGCTCCTACACCTTCCGGGGATACGTGCAAGACTTCGGAGGGGGCGATGTCATCGTCGATGGCAGTTACTTCTGGAGCGGGCCAGGGAGCGGCTTCACCGGGCCGGGCGAGCAGTTCATCGAAGATGGCAGCTACGTCCGCCTCCGCGAGGTCACCCTCTCGTATAACTGGAACTCGGGGCTCGTCCAGCGAGCGGGGCTGTCGTCCGTGGATGTGTCCTTCACCGGGCGCAACCTCTGGCTCAGCACCGACTATTCGGGCATCGACCCCGAGACGAACCTGACGGGGCCGTCCAACGGTCAAGGGTTGGATTACTTCAACAACCCGAACACGCGGTCCTACCAGTTCACGCTCCGGTTCAACTACTAAGAGCAGTGAATGAGGGCAGGGCTCCCTGCTTCCGGGCAGGGAGCTCACTCCCCTCTCGCTTGCTTGAGAACCCTCCAAACTGCTCTTCGAATTAGAATGACTCTTGTTACTATGAGAACGCTCAATAACTCATTTACCGGTGCTCTGCTGGCCCTGCTTCTTGTCGTTGGGCTCGTGGGGTGTGACTCTTTAACCGAGGGGTACGATCAGGACCCGAACCAGCCGACCGATGCCCCGGCCGACCTGGTGCTGAACAGCGCGCAGGTGGCCTCCATCCTGTTTCAGGATGGCAACCACGCACGCATGGCTGGCATGTTCTCCGGCCACCTGACGGGGTCGGACCGCCAGTATTCGCGCATGAATACGTACAGCGTGGTCGCCGGCGACTTCGATAACATGTGGATCACCGCGTACGCCGACGTGATTGGCGACCTGACCGTCGCCAAGAGAAAAGCCCGAGCGGCGAACAATCGTCTCGTGGTGGGTATCGCTAAAGTCGTCGAAGCGCACACCTTTGGTACACTGACGGCACTGCACGGCAACGTGCCCTTCGGCCAGGCGGCTGCCGGCGAGAGTAACCTGAATCCGGCGTTCGACGACCAGATGACGATCTATCAGGGCGTCGTCGACTCGCTCGATGCGGCTATCGCCGACCTCGAAGCAGGCGGAATTAGCCCGGGTGGTCTCGACGTGTTCTACAACGGAAACGCCGACGCGTGGATCGAAGCGGCACACACGCTCAAGGCCCGCTATCTGATGCACATGGGACAGTACGAAGCGGCCCTGACGGCTGCGCAGAGCGGCATTTCGGATCCGTCGAACAACATGGTCGCACCACACGGAAACTCCAATTACGTCGATGCCAATCCGTTCTACCTCTTCCACGACATCGAACGTACGGGATACCTGACGGCCAACGACTCATATGCAGCCCGCCTGCTGGATGCGTCCACCGACGCCTACCGCGGCAACGCCAAGACCGACGAGTCGGCCCGCTTCGGCCACTACTTCGTCACGACCGACGCGGGCTATGACCTGAACACCGCTGAAGGCGGCTACTTCGGGCAGGCGACCGACTACACGCTCGTTTCCCACGTCGAGAATGAGCTCATCAAGGCCGAAGCCACCCTGCAGTCCGGTGGATCGGCAGCGGATGCGCTGGCGGCGCTGAATACCGCCCGCGCTGCCAATAGTGCGGCCTTCGATGGCGGGTACGAGGCATACGAACTCAGTGACTTCGCCGATGGCGGCATCGCCAATCCGGATGGCATGTCGCAGGAAAACGCGCTGCTGACCGAGATTCTTGAAGAGAAGTATCTCTCGCTCATGGCGCACATTGAGACGTTCAATGATTTGCGGCGGACGGATAACTTCCTCGGCGTTCCGCCTAAGACCGGCGATCAGTTGCCACAGCGCTTCTTGATCGCGCAGGTCGAGGTGAACGCCAACGCCAATGCTCCCGAGCCCATTCCGGGCACGTTCCAGGCAACCCCGGCGAATGAAAGCGGCTACTCGGGCATGTAAGTGGCATGTTAAGTGGCATGTAAGTGAAGCGATCATTCGATGAACCCAACGGAGCTCCGGGCTATTCTCCGGGGCTCCGTTTGTTTTTGAAGGAGGTTGGGACGAGCCGTGCGTATGAAGGGATAAGGCGGGTCGAACCGGAGTCCGAAGCTGCCTGAGGACGAAACAAATAGGCCGATTCGTATTACCTTCACACCGTCGGCTGGAGGAGAAATCCCATCGCATCCGTCGTTACAGGCGCTTCGTCAAGCGTCGGGGAGGTCAAGAGCGTACCGCTTCGGCCGGCATACTATCGGATGTTATTCCGCTTCTACCATTTGATATGCCATGAACGATTGCCAGGCACTGATCCGGTTCGTGGGAATCGCAGGGATACTCGTTGGGCTGATGGCGGCTGACGGGCGGGCGCAGCCTGCCGATACCCTGGATCGCTCGCCGCTCCAGGCTCAGATGCAGGCAGGGACCGAGGCCTATCACAACCATCAACTGACCACAGCCGAAGCGAAGCTCCGCGCTGTCTTCCAGGCAGATCCCACCTTTTACAGCGAAGACAACGCGGGGTCGGTGGCGTATTGGCTGGGACAAACCTACCGGGCGATGGGCCGGGAGCAGCTGGCGCATCGGATGTGGTGGGCCGGGCTGCAGGCGTCGCTTCGGCAGAATACCGTCGACGTTCACGCTGCCGATGCGTACGTCGCGAGCGTCTTTCGCCAGGAAAACGAGGCGGAGTACAGTCAGGCGGCCCAGGTGTATCTCGCGCTGCTCGAATTGGCCGATACGCAGCTGGGAGCCAGCGAGCACGCAATCATCGATCAGCATCTGGCGCAGGTCCAACGTGTGCTTCCAGCCGATCTGCGAGATCGAGCCTTTCGGCGTACGGATGACGGCGGGCCTCACGTGGACACGTCGCGGAACGGTGGGCATGCGGTGGCGGCCTGGTGGCGAGGCCAGGATTCGCGTCCGGCCACAGCCCAGAACGAGCGGGTGATCGAGCACTTGAAACGGGTAACCTATGCGGAGCAGCACTACGGGGACGAGCGCAGCGCTGCCGGATACGACGCCCGCGGGGCGATCTACGTGCGGTTCGGGCCGCCGACGAAGTCGAAGGAGATCGATTTTGCCACGCGCGAAATGATGGATACCCTGGGCGAGTTGCGGCGGGCCATCAGAAATAATCTTATCGTGAGCCTCTCCGACTTCGCCGACAACGAGTTCTGGTTGTACGAGCGCGGGGATCAGCCCTACTACTACCTTTTCGTCGACGATGGCAACGCCTACCAGCGCGGCACGGTCATGGATCTCATCCCGGGTCATCTGCAAAACGGGATCGACGAAGATACCGGGCGAGGTGGAGCTAAGGCCGATGTCGTGCTGGAGGCGCTCCGCACGGTATACCAGCAGCTCGCGCACTATCATCTCGACTATGGACCGCGCTACACGGCGGTCGATAACTACCTCGGCCAGATGAAAGAGATTAAGGCCGATTATGACCGCAACGTGGGCGGTGAATTGTACACCATCGACAAACGATCGGACAATAGCGCGCTGATGAACCAGGCCGGTGGGCGCCCGTCCGGGAATACGCCCGATGAGTTTGCGCGGCAGGCGATTACGCAGGCGCAGCGCGCCGATCGAACGAACGCGTACCGGCAGGAGGAGCGACTTCCCTCCACAGTCACGAACACGCTCAACGATGTCGCGCCGCTTCCCATCGTCGCTCGTACGGCCCGATTCCTAACGCCGGAGGGCCAGACGCAGACGGAGATCTACTGGGGGGTGGCCGCTGAGGGAGAGGCGGGCAGCCTGGCCGTGCCGGGTGCTCCGCTCGATAATGTGCTCATCAACATGACGGCGAAGCGGATGGATGGCGCCTATCGCCCGCAGCAGACGCACGAGCAACGCCATCTGGTGCCAGCCCGGCCGGTCGGGGACGAGGCATTCTTGCCTTCGACGCGCATGGTGCTGCCGGGCGATACCAGCCTGTACCATCTGGGTATGCAGTGGGACCAGTACACCCTGCGACGGAATGAATCTGGGAGTGTGCGCGCTGGGCGGCATGTGCGTGCCAGCACCGCCCGTGCCGACTCGTTGCGCCCGCTGACCGCTTCGGCGGGGCAGTTGGAGATGAGCGACCTC
>CAYUVF010000038.1:0-42529 GCA_964448045.1 uncultured Rhodothermales bacterium | reverse complement strand
ACCTGCTGTACTTTGCCTCCCCGTTTGCGTTCAAATGGCTAAAGTCGAGCTCAGATCCTGATCGGCGTCGCGCCTTCGGTGAGTACACCATCCTGGACACCGAACCCGACCCGGCCTTCGACCGGCTCGTCCGCCTGGCCGCTCGTTTCCTGAATGCCCCCATCGCCACGATCGGATTCGTCGACGGCGAGCGCATCTGGTACAAAGCGGTGCACGGTGCCGACCTCAGCGAACACGCCGCCGCGTACTCGTTCTGTGCCGAAACGGTGCAGCGCGGCGACTTTTTCGCGATAAACAATCCGCACGAGCAGGAGCAGTTTGCCGATCATCCGCTCCTCCAACGCGAGGCGCCGGCGCGCTTTTACGCGGGCGTGCCGCTCACCGTCGAGGGTCCGGCGCGCATGCACGCGCCCGTCCCCGTGGGTGCACTGGCTATCGTGGACACCGCGCCGCGCGAGCTGGCGCCCAAGGCGATCGAGACGCTGCACGAGCTGGCCGCCATCGCCGTCGACGAGCTGAACCTGCGCGCCGCACAGGGCCGCGCCCAGGAGATCCTCGAAAGCATCACCGACGCCTTCTTCGCCCTCGACCCCCAGTGGCGCTTCTCGTATCTCAACCCGCAGGCCGAGCACCTGCTGGAGCGCTCCCGCGAGGAGTTGATCGGGCGCAACGTGTGGAAGGAGTTTCCCGCTGCGCGCGACTCCATCTTCCAGACCCAGTACGAGCGGGCCGTCCGCGAGAATACGACCGTGCAGTTCGAGGCGTTCTACGATCCGCTGGAGACGTGGTTTAGCGTGCGGGCATATCCGCATCCGAATGGGCTCGCGGTCTACTTCCTCGACATTACCGAGCGTAAGGCGCGTGAGGAGCGGTTGACCCTGATGGAGAAGACGATCGAGCAGACGACCCAGGGCGTCCTCATCACCGACGCCATGCTCGATCCGCCGGGTCCGCACATCGTCTACGTCAATCCGGCGTTCACCGCCATGACGGGGTATGCGCCCGATGAGCTCATCGGGCGAACGCCGCGCCTCCTGCAAGGCCCCGAAACCGACGATGAGATGCTGGCCGAGCTGCGACGCCACCTCGAAGCCGGCGAGCCCTTTTCGGGGCAGACGATCAACTACCGCAAGGATGGCACCCCGTTCGTCGTCCAGTGGAATATCGCCCCGGTCCACAACGACGAAGGCGACATCATGCACTGGGTGTCGGTCCAGAAAGACGTGACCGAGCGGCACGAGCACAAAGTCGCCCTCCGCAAGCGCGAGCGGCGCTTCCGGCTGCTCTTCGAGAAGAATCCGCTCCCGATGTGGGTGTACGATCTCGACACGCTCCGCTTCCTCGCGGTCAATCACGCCGCGGTCGACCGGTACGGCTACAGCGAGAACGAATTTCTGGAGATGCGTATCACCGACATTCGTCCGGAGGAGGACATTCCCAAGCTGCTGGACGATGTCGACTCCATGCGCACCGAGCTGGAGCATGCGGGCATCTGGCGGCATCAGCGCAAGGACGGCTCCATCCTCCACGCCGACATCATCTCGCATGTCCTGACCTACGACGACCACGAGAGTGCGCTCGTGGTGGCCAACGACGTCACCGACCGCGTCGAGGCCCAGCGCGCGCTTCAGGAGAGCGAGCGCTACCTCGCGGTGACGCTCAATTCCATCGGCGACGCCGTCATCGCCACCGATCTCGACGGCCGCGTGACGCGGATGAACACCGTCGCCGAGGAGCTCACGGGCTGGTCGCGCGACGAAGCCCGGGGGCGCCCGCTCACTTCGATCTTCGAGATCTGCAATGCCCACACGCGCGAAACCGTCGAGAGCCCGGTGGACGAGGTGCTGCGCCACGGCAAGACGGTGGGCCTCGCCAACCACACCGTGCTCATCGCCCACGACGGCACCGAGCGCCAGATCGCCGACAGCGCCGCGCCCATCCGCACGAAAGAGGACGAGATGCTGGGCGTCGTGCTCGTCTTCCGCGACGTGACCGAGCAATACGACCGGCAGCAGGCCCTCCGCGAAAGCAAGATGGCCCTGGAGCAGGCGCAGAAGATCAGCCAGACGGGCAACTTTACCCTCGATATCGCCACCAACACGATCAAGCTATCCGAAGAGGCCGGGCGTATCTTCGGCCTCGATCCGGATATCCCGCACGACGCAGAGGCCGTCCGGGCCCTGATCCACCCCGATGATCAGGCGACCTCCCGAGAGGCCGGCCACCGTCTCCGCCGCGACGGCGAGCCGTACGACGTCGAGTTCCGCATCATACCGGCCGGCTCCGACGAGGTCCGGTGGGTGCGCGGGCGCGGCGAGCCGCTGACCGACGAGACGGGAGCCACCACCCGCGTCCTTGGCACCATCTCGGACATCACCGAGCGCAAGCAACAGGAATCGATCATTCAGCGCTTCGGCCGTCTGCTCGATGCGTCGGTCAATGAAATCTACGTGTTCGAGGCCGGCTCGCTCCAGTTCGTCCAGGTCAACCAGGGCGCACGCGAGAATCTGGGCTACTCGGAGGAGGCGCTCAAGACGATGACACCGATGGACCTCAAGCCCTACACGCGGGCTGAGTTCGAGGCGCTGATCGAGCCGCTGCGCACCGGCGAGGCGGAGCTTATTACGTTCGAAACGACGCATCAACGCAAGGACGACTCCACATATCCGGTTGAGGTACGCCTGCAGCTCTCGCGCCACGATACGCCGCCGCTGTTCGTCGCCGTGGTGCTCGACATCACCGAGCGCAAGAAGGCCGAGGAGGCTCTGCGCCAGAGCGAGGAGCGCTACCGCACGCTCGTCGAGCGCAGCCACGACGCCATCTACATTTATCGGGGACGGCGGCTTCTCTTTGTTAACCAGCGCACGTGTGAGCTCACCGGTTACTCGGAGGAGGAACTGCTCGACATCGATATCTTCGAGCTGGTGCATCCGGACGATCGCGAGCAGGTGAAGGAGCACGCCATCAAGCGCCGCAAAGGCGAGGCGCCGCCCCGCTATGAGGCGCGGCTCGTCCGCAAGGACGGCACCGTGCGCCACGGCGAGTTCAGCGTGCAAGCGATCACGTATCAGGGCGAGTATGCGGCTATCGGGTCGATCCGCGACGTCACCGAGCGCAAAGAGGCCGAGGAAGCGTTGCGCGCAGCCAAAGAGGAGGCCGAAGAGATGAACCGCCTCAAATCGGTCTTCCTGGCCAACATGAGTCACGAGATCCGCACGCCGCTGACCTCGATCATCGGCTTTGCCGAGGTGCTCGGTAAGGAAGACCTCGGCGCATCGAGCCGCTTTATCGAGCTGATTCGCCGCGGCGGCGAGCGGCTGCTCGATACGCTCAACTCGGTGCTCGACCTTTCCCAGCTCGAAGCCGGTTCGATGCGCCTCACGCCGGCGCCCCTCGACGTGGTCGGGGAGATCGACGAGACGGCCGAGCTGTTCCGTCCGCGAGCGGCCAAGCACGATGTGGAGCTCGTCGTGGACACGCCCGACCGCCCCCTCTCCGCCGAGCTGGACAGCGCCGCCCTGCGCCGCATCGTGAGCAACCTGCTCAGCAACGCGATCAAGTTCACCGAGCCCGGCGACCGCATCATGGTGCGCGTGCTGCCGCACGAGAACCGCTTCACCCTCGAAGTCGAAGATACGGGTGTGGGCATCGACGCCGCGTTCCTCCCGCACCTCTTCGACGCCTTCCAGCAGGAGTCGACCGGCGCAGCGCGGGCCTATGAAGGCTCCGGGCTGGGCCTCGCCATCACGCACCAGCTGACCGACCTGATGGGCGGCTCGATCGACGTGGAGAGCGCCAAGGGCGAGGGCACCTGCTTTTCCGTGCGGCTGCCCCGGCAGATGGATCCCGTGGGCGCGCCGTCGGGCCGGGAGCTGGGCTCATCGGAGGCGTAGCGCCAGCAGCGACCCGATCGCCAGGTTCACGCTCGTCCCGATGACGGTGTACCACGGCCAGCCGATCGACCGCAGATCGAGCGCGCGGATCTCCGCTTCCGTCGGCTGAAAGGTGAACACCCACCCCGCCTCGGGGCTGTGCCACACGCCGAAGATGACGACGACCATCACCACGATCGTGGTGCAGAAGGCGATGATGGCATCGAGCTGACGTGTGCCGCGATGCCACAGGCCGAGCAGGAAGACGCCGAGCAGGCTACCGTACGTGAACGACGCGATGGAGAGGCCGAGTTCGACGACCGGATTTTCGTTGTCCTGAAAGAGGCTGGCGAAGCCGATGAAGACGACGCCCCAGAAGAGCGTCAGCCCGCGCGAGAGGCGCAGGGCGCGGGCCGGCTCCGGCGGGGCGCCGGCGATCCGCTCGTAGAGGTCGTTCAGCGAAGACGAGGCGAGCGCGTTGAGCGACGACGACAGCGTGCTCATCGCCGCCGCGACGATGCCGGCCAGCATCAGCCCGGAGAGGCCCGGCGGCATCCCTTCGATGATGAATTTAGGGAAGACCTCGTCGCCCCGCCGGAGACCAAGCGCCTCGAGCGAGGCGCCGCCGTAGTGCACCCACAGCAGCAGCCCCACTCCCAGAAACAGCGCGAACTGGAGCATCACCACGACGCCGCTGCCGATCAGCGCCTTTTGGCTGTCGCCCGTGCTCCGGCACGTCAAGAGCCGCTGCACGATGAGCTGATCGGTGCCGTGCGAGGCCATCGAGAGCACCGCGCCGCCCAGCACGGCGGTGACGAACGTGTACGGCTCCGTCAACCAGCGGCCCCACGACGAGTCAGCGCCAAAGTCGATCAGCGTCGTCTTGCCCGCGTCGGCGGCGCGCTGCCACCAATCGGCGGGCACGTCGGCGAGCAGCAGGCCGATCGCCAATCCGGCCCCGCCGATGTAGAGGAGCATCTGCACCACGTCCATCCACACGACGGCTTTGATGCCGCCCACGAGCGTGTAGACCGCCGTGACGAGGCCGATCACGAGGATAATCTCGAAGTAGCTGAACGCGAATCCAGCGGTGTCGGCGATGACTTTAAGCGGAATGGCCGTCGCGAAGAGGCGCACGCCGTCGGCCAGGAGGCGCGTGCCGAGGAAGGTGACGGAGGCGACGCCCTGCATCGCCCCGCCGTAGCGGTCGCCCAGAAACGCGTAGGCCGTGCGGAGCTGCCCGGCGTAGTAGCGCGGAAGGAAGTAGACGCTCACGACGATGCGCCCGATCAGGTAGCCGAAGGTGATCTGCAAGAACGTGAGCGTGCCGGCGTACGCCACCGCCGGGATGCCGATGACGGTGAGCGTGCTCGTCTCGGTGGCGACGACGGAGAAGCACACGGCCCACCACGGCAGATCGCGCCCGCCGAGGAAGTAGTCGGTGGTCGACTGTTGGCGCCCGCCCGCCCAGATGCCCAGCCCCGCCACGCCGAGCAGGTAGCCACACAGAATCACGTAATCGAGCGTCGTCAGCATGATGGGGCGGGGACTGATTGAAATCCAATTTTTCATTCTGAGCCCTGTCCCCGACTCGATCGGGGATCTACTCAGAATCTCCTCGGAAATGTGACGGCTTGACCAAAGAGATCGCGGATTAGCTACGCTTCGCTCCGTCAATCAGGCTGCGCCCTCGTGTGGAGTCGGGCATGACTTTTTTGACGTGCGGGGGGGACTGGTCAAGAGGACGACGGAAGCGCGCGGAGGACCCGGTGCAGCGCACCATCGGCGGGGCGCTCGGGGGCGATGCGGACGGACCAGCCGGGCAGGCGCTGTTCGAGGGCGGTGCGGAGGGCATCGGCATACGTGTCGGCGCTGGTGAGTCCGCCGAGGGTAGCGATGCGCCGGGGGAGATCCGAGCAGCGGGCGGCGAGCCACGCGGCCTGATCGGCGAGCCGGCCCGTCTGAGTGTCGACGATCCGTCGGGCGATGGCGTCGCCGTTGGCCGCGGCGTCAAGGACGAGCGGGGCAACCTGCTGGAGCGGCGCGTCATCGCGGTAGACGTGCTGGACCAACGCGGCGCGGATGTCGAGGCCGAGCGCCTCTGCCACGCGAGCGCTGAGTTCAGTCGAGGGGCCGCCGTCGAATGCGTGGGCCACGGCACGGAGCCCAGCGCGGCCGAGGGCGTAGCCGCTCCCCTCGTCGCCCAGCACCGGTCCCCATCCGCCCGCGCGCTCCAGCTCGCCCTCCGCTGTCCGCGCGTACACGGCGGATCCGGTGCCCGCGATGACGACGACGCCCGCCTCAGCGCCGAAAACTGCCTCCAGCGCAATCACGCCGTCGTGGACGATTTCGAGGTGATCCGGCGACGCCACGCCCAGTTGATCGCGCAGATGCATCGCCAGCGCCTCGCGGTCGTCGAGGCGTCCGGCGCCCGCGACGCCCGCACAGACGGCGACCGCCTGCGCCTCGGGATGGGCCTTCTGCGCCTCACGGATCCGGGCGGCGATGCGCTCGGCGGTGGCGGCGGGGCCGGCCGTCTGCAGATTGGCGCCGGACCCGTCGAGCGGCGTCGGTGCCTCGGCCTCCGCCATCCGGGCGCGCCCCTCAATCGAGGAGCCGCCGACGTCCAATCCGATACATAGCCACGAGCCGGCCACGATACAGTTGCGTTTACCGAAGGGGTGCGATAGGTTGAAGGCGCTCGGTCGCGCAGTGGCGATCCGCCATCCGGATCCCAAGAAACCGCTCCGGCCGACGAGTTGCAATCCGTTCTCTCGCCCCACCGCTTCCGCTCGTGTATTTGGCTCCGCTCGACTGGCTGCTCATCGGCGCGTATTTCGTCTTCTCGTTCGCCATCGCGCTGTATTTCTACCGGCGGGCCGGGCGCGACACGACCGAGTTCTTTCTGACGGGCCGCAACATGCCGTGGTGGCTTGCAGGCACGAGCATGGTCGCGACCACCTTCGCCGTCGATACGCCGCTGCTCGTCACCGAAATCGTGGCGCAGGACGGCATCGCGGGCAACTGGATTTGGTGGAACGCAGCCATCGGCGGGATGCTGACGGTGTTCTTCTTCGCGCGGCTGTGGCGGCGCAGCGGGGTGCTAACGGATGTCGAGTTCGTGGAGCTGCGCTACAGCGGACGCGCCGCCGCGTGGCTGCGGGGCATCAAAGCGCTCTACTTCGGCCTGCTGATGAACATCGTCATCATCGGCTGGGTGGCGCTGGCGATGGAAACGGTCATCGACACGCTCTTCCCGGAACTAACCGTCTTCGGCCAGTCATCCGTCACCGTGCTGGGCGCCGAGTTCAGCGCGGCGCTGCTCATCGTCGGCGCCCTGATTTTGGTCGTTGGCGTCTACTCGCTGCTGTCAGGCTTGTGGGGCGTCGTCGTGACGGACTTCTTCCAGTTCGGCATCGCGATGGGCGGGACGATCGTGCTGGCCGTGTTCGTGCTGGATCGGCCGGAGATCGGCGGGCTGAGCGGCCTGCGCGAGCAGCTGCCCGATGCGACGTTCCGCCTGCTGCCCACCATCGGCGGGGCGGCGGAGGGCGCGGCGGTGTTTTCGCTGTCGGTGCTGGCGTTTGCGGCGTACGCGGGCGTGCAGTGGTGGGCGAGCTGGTATCCCGGCGCCGAGCCCGGCGGGGGCGGCTACATCGCCCAGCGGATGATGAGCGCCAAAGACGAACCCAACGCGCTTTTCGCGACGCTCTGGTTTAACATCGCGCACTACTGCCTGCGGCCGTGGCCGTGGGTGATCGTGGCGCTGGCCGCGCTCGTCCTCTACCCCGGCCTCGATGAACCCCGCGCCGGCTTCGTGATGGTAATGCGCGACGTGCTGCCGCCGGGGCTGCTCGGGCTGCTGTTCGCCGCCTTCCTCGCGGCGTTTATGAGCACCGTTTCGACGCAACTCAACTGGGGCGTGTCGTATCTGGTGAACGACTTCTGGGCGCGGTTCGTCCGCCCCGACGCGAGCGAAGCGCACTACGTCCGCGTCGCGCGGATCCTGACGTTTGCCCTCGCGCTCGTCAGCCTGTTCGTGACGGCGAACCTCGGCTCCATCGCCGAGGCGTGGGGCCTCGTGCTCTCGGCATCGGCGGGCCTCGGCCTCGTGCTGATCCTGCGCTGGTATTGGTGGCGCGTCAACGCGTGGAGCGAGTTGGCCGCGACGGTGTCGCCCATCGCGCTGGCCGTCGCCGCACTCGGGCTCAACGCCTACGGCATCGACGTGCCCGGCCTGCAGGCGGCGTTTCCGCTCAACCTGTACGCCGTCGTCGCCTTCACCACCGTCGTCTGGCTCGCCGCCACGTTCCTGACGCGCCCCACCGACGACACCACACTCGACCGCTTCTTCCGGCGCGTCCACCCCGGCGGTCCCGGCTGGCGCCCCGTCGCCCGGCGCCACCCCGACGTCACGCCCGATTCCGGCCTCGGGCGGCTTGCGCTCGACTGGGCGCTCGGCGTCGTGCTCGTGTACGCGACGCTCTTCGGCATCGGCTACGTCTTGCTCGGTACCACCCTCGTCGGCCTCGGATGCCTGCTCGTCGCCGGCGCCGCCGCCTTCGGCCTCTGGTGGGACCTGCGCCGCACCGAGCGCATCGCCGTCTTCGAGCCGATGGGCGACGCCTGACCGCGAACATGCTCCCCCCTGGCCGATACGCTACTGCCCCCTGATCTCGCAGTGAACGACTGCCCCATGTCCCGCCTCCCCTGGATTGCCGCCCTCGTCATCGCTACCGGATTGGCCTTCAGCTTCGGCACCGGCACGGAGCGATCCGCCGCGCCGCCAACACCGCCGCCTTTCGCCGACACAAGCGACTGGGTCGAAGCCCAACTCGACGCGCTGACGCTCGAGCAAAAAGTGGCCCAGCTGTTCTCCGTCTGGGTGAGCGGCTACTACCAGAGCACCGACGACCCCGACTATCGCGAACTGACGGCGCTCGTCGAGGACGTCCAGGTCGGCGGCCTCATCTTCGGCAGCGGCGACCCGATGGAGCAGGCCGTGCTCACGAACGACCTCCAGCGCCGCGCCGATCTGCCGCTGCTCGTGGCGCAGGACATGGAGTGGGGGGCCGGGATGCGCATCAATCGGACGACCACGCTGCCGCCCGCAATGGCGATCGGCGCGACGCGCAATCCGGCGTTCGCGCGGATGGCCGGTTACGTCACTGCCCGCGAGGCGCGCGCCCTCGGCGTCCAGCACGTTTACGCTCCGGTGGCCGATGTCAACAACAACCCCGCGAACCCGATCATCAACATCCGCTCGTTCGGCGAGCGAGCCGGCCTCGTGGCTGAGATGACGGCGGCGTTCGTCGACGGCACGCAGCGGGGCGGCGCGATGGCGACCGCCAAACACTTCCCCGGCCACGGCGACACCAGCACCGACTCCCACCTCGACCTGCCCGTGCTGCCCATCGACCGGGCCCGGCTCGACACGCTCGAACTCGTCCCCTTCCGCGCGGCCCTCGACGCGGGCGTGGCCAGCATCATGACGGGCCACCTCGCCCTCCCCGCGCTCGACGCCGACTCCATCCCCGCCACGCTCTCCCCCGCCATCACCGATTCGCTGCTGCGCCAGGAGATGGGCTTCGACGGCCTCGTCGTCACCGACGCGCTCAACATGCAGGGCGTGACGGATAGCTTCGGCGTGGGCGAAGCCGCCGTGCGCGCCCTCGAAGCCGGCGCCGACGTCCTGCTGATGTCGACCGATCCGCGGTGGGCGCGCGCTGCCATCCTGGAGGCGGTCAACAATGGCCGACTGACGGAAGCGCGGATCGACCGATCGGTGCGGCGCATCCTGGAAGCGAAAGCGCAAATGGGCCTGCCCGAGCAACGCACCGTCGACCTGCAGGCCGTGGCCGAGCGCGTGTCCATCCAGCCCCATCAGGTGCTGCGCGACGCCATCGCCCGCGCCTCGACCACGCTCCTGCGCGACGCCACCGATCTGCTACCCATCACGCCCCGCAATCCGAAACGCGCGCTCGTCGTCACCCTCAGCGACAGCGACGACCCCGACGTGGGCGACCGCTTCATCGGCGAACTGCGCGGTACGCCCGCCTTCGAGCGCATCGCCGTCCGCCGCCTCGACGCCGACGCCGACGAAGACGACATCGACGCCGTCCTGAATGATGTCAACTACGTGGATGTCGTGCTCGTGGCCTCATTCCTGCGGGTGCGCGCCTGGAGCAACCAGATCGGCCTCAGCGACCACTACCGCGACTTCCTCACCCGCCTGATGGAGGACGACACGGACGTCGCGCTCGTCTCCTTCGGCAACCCGTACGCGACGCTCGACCTCGAGCGCGCGCCAGACGCCTACCTCGCCGCCTACGGATCGCACGACGCCTCACAGACCGCCGCCGCTCAGGCGATTCGCGGCGCAAGTGCCGTGGGCGGTCAACTGCCCGTCACCCTCCCCGAGCAGCATACGTTCGGAACGGGGCTGGAGCGGGCGCAGGTGGCACCGCGCGTGGACGTGCCCGAAGCCGTCGGGATGAATAGCCGCACGCTCGCCCGCACCGATTCGCTGCTGCACCAGTCGATGCTCAACCGCGCCTTCCCCGGCGCCGCTGTGGCCGTCGGGCGCCAGCAGACCATCGCCAAACTCGGCGGAACCGGCTACTACACCTACGACGCCAAACGCCGCGTTACGGCGCGCTCGATCTACGACGTCGCCTCACTGACGAAGGTCATCGCCACCACAACCGCCGCGATGCAGCTCTACGAAGCAGGTGAGTTGGCCCTTGACGCCCCCGTCACCCGCTACCTGCCGGCCTTCGGGCAGAACGGCAAATCGGACGTGACCATCCGCCAGCTCCTGAGCCACTCCTCCGGCCTCGAGGCGTACCTGGGCGCGAGCGAGCGCGGATCGACGCCGCAAGCCATTGTCGACACCATCCTCGCCGAGCCGCTCCAGTACGACCCCGGCGCGCAGTCCGAATACAGCGGCCTCGGCATGATCACGCTGATGCGCGTCATCGAAACGATTTCGGGGCAGGATTTCGACGCCTACTGCGAAGAGCACATCTTCGACCCGCTCGGCATGACGCGGACCGGCTTCCGCCCGGCGCGCTGGACGGATACGACGCGCGTCGTGCCCACGACGGATACGACCGGCACCCACCTCCAGGGCACCGTGCACGACCCCATCGCCCGGCGGATGGACGGCGTCTCGGGCAACGCGGGGCTCTTCTCCACCGCCGAAGACCTCGCCCGCTTCGCGTACATGCTCGTCAACGACGGGCGGATCTACGGCCGGCAATTCCTGCAGCCGGAAACCATCGACCGGTTCACCCGCCGCGCCGGCGTGCCCAACAGCACCCGTGCCCTCGGATGGGACACGAAGAGCACCGACGGCTACTCCTCGGCCGGTCAGCACTTCGGCCCCCGGAGCTTCGGCCACACGGGCTACACGGGCACCTCCATGTGGATCGATCCGGAACGGGATCTCTTCGCCCTCCTGCTGACGAACCGCGTCTACCCCGACGATACGAACCGGACGATCATCGACGTGCGACCGGCCTTTGCCGACCTCGTGTTTGAATCCATCGTCGGCCCGCCGGAGCCGCTGCTGCCCGAGGTGCCCGCGCAGCCCCCCACCTCCGCCCAATAACGTTTCACGATTACTTCCATCAATCCAACCACACCGCTATGGAATACCGCAACCTCGGACGCTCCGGACTCAACGTCTCCGCCCTTTCCTTTGGCTCGTGGGTGACCTTCGGCGATCAGGTCGATGAAGCCGTGGCCGCCGAATGCATGCAGGTGGCCTACGACCACGGCGTCAACTTCTTCGACAACGCCGAAGCCTACGCCGGCGGCCAGTCCGAAACCATGATGGGCACCATCATTCAGGACAAAGGCTGGGACCGCTCCGACCTCGTCGTCTCGACCAAGATTTTCTGGGGCGGCGACGGGCCGAACGATCAGGGCCTCTCGCGCAAGCACGTCATTGAGGGCACCGAGGCCGCGCTGGAGCGCCTGCAGATGGACTACGTCGACCTCGTCTTCTGCCACCGGCCCGATGTGGAAACGCCGATTGAGGAGACGGTCCGCGCGATGAGCTATCTGGTCGATGCTGGATACGCCTTCTACTGGGGCACGAGCGAGTGGAGCGCCGAGCAGATCCGCCACGCCTACGAGTTCGCCCGCCGCGAGCACCTCGTGCCGCCGACGATGGAGCAGCCGCAGTACAACATGCTGCATCGCACCCGCGTCGAGCAGGAATACGCGCCGCTCTACCGGGATTTCGGACTGGGGACGACGATCTGGAGTCCGCTGGCGAGCGGGCTGCTCACCGGCAAATACAACGACGGTATTCCCGAAGACAGCCGCCTCGCCTTAGAGGACTACGACTGGCTGCGCGACGCCGTCCTGCGCGAGGAGTGGCTCGATAAAGTCCGCGCACTGGCGCCCATCGCCGACGATCTCGGCTGCACGCAGGCCCAGCTCGCCCTCGCGTGGTGCCTCACGAATCCGGATGTGAGCACCGTCATCACCGGCGCCTCCCGGCCCGAGCAGGTCGAGGAAAACATGCAGGCGCTCGATGTGGTCGATCAGCTCACGCCCGAGGTCATGGATCGTATCGAATCGGCCCTCGACAACAAGCCCGAGCCGCCGCAGAACTGGCGCCGGTGACGTGCAGACGTCTCTCTGGCCTTGAAGAAAGAGCCGCCTCGGATGGAGGTCGTGGTGAAGCGTCCGAATTTTATCCTGTCCGAGATCCCGATGTTGGAGGGATCGAGTTTGATAAATTTCAGCGAAGCCGAAGCCGACATCAGGCTTTTTCTTCACCGTCTTGATCTTTTGCGTCCATTTTGGATCAAGCCAAAATGGACACCTCTCTTAAGCAAAATAATCTAACTGCAAAGACAAAGCAGCACGTCGGCCAACGGCCACAGTTCAACCAGGGACGCTCTCCAATTCGGGGGCGTCCCTTTCTTTTGTGCGCCGTGCGTTGCAGGTTGTACGTATCTGTCCTTCCCCACCGACGCCCCGACGCCATGCGGCCCCTGATGTACTGGATCGGCGCGCTCCTGCTCAGCGGATTCGCGCTGGGCTGCGCCTCCGAACGCGCCACCCAAACGGCTTCTTCCGCCTCGTCCTCGACCCCGACGGCCACCGCCTCGCCCTCCGCCGAATATGATTCGACCGCGCTGGCCAACCTGCGCCGGGGCACGGTCAACAACGCGTGGAAATCGACGTACGAGCCGCTGCCCGCCCCGCCGACGCTCATCCGCAACGCGACCATCATGACGGCGGCCGGTGAGACGCTGAAGCAGGCCGATCTGCTGATGCGCGACGGCAAAATCGCCGCCATCGGCTCCGATCTGGAAGCGCCCGCGAGTGCCGTCATTGTTGATGGCACGGATGGCTACGTGACGCCGGGGCTGATCGACAGCCACTCGCACATCGGCGTCTCGGCCACGCCCGAGGTGGCGGCGCACTACGACAACAACGACGCGGGTATGACGACGCCGCAGCTCTGGATGGATCACGGCGTGTGGCCGCAGGGGCCGGGTTTCAGCCGGGCGCTCGCGGGCGGCACGACGGCGGCACTGCTGTTGCCCGGCAGCGGCGACCTCATCGAGGGCCGCGGCGTGACGATGAAGATGGTGCCGAGCCGCACGCCCCAGGCAATGCGCTTCCCCGATGCGCCGCATGCGCTCAAGATGGCCTGCGGTGAAAACCCGAAGGGCGGCAGCGGCTTCCCGCGCACCCGCATGGGCAACGCATCCGGGCTTCGCAGCGCCTTCCTCCGCGCGCAGGACTACCGCGAGAAGTGGGACGCGTGGCTCGCCAATCCCGAGGGCGACCCGCCGAGCCGCGACCTCGGCCACGAAACCCTCGCCGAAGCCATGCGCGGCAACATCCTGATCCAGGTCCACTGCTACCGCGCCGACGACATGACGACGCTGCTGCAGATCGCGCAGGAGTTCGATCTGCACATTCGCTCGTTCCATCACGCCGTCGAGGCGTACAAAATCCGCGACCTGCTGGCCGAGCACGACGTGTCGGCATCGATGTGGTCGGACTGGTGGGGCTTCAAGATGGAGGCTTACGACGGCATTCCGGAGAACATCCCGCTCGTGGCCTCGGCCGGAGCGCGGGCCATCGTGCACTCCGATAGCGACATGGGCATCCAGCGCCTGAATCAGCACGCGGCCAAAGCGATGGCAGCGGGCCGCCGGGCCGGGCTCGACATCTCGCGGAACGAAGCCCTCCGCTGGATCACCGCGAACCCCGCATGGGCGCTGGGCATCCACGACCGCGTGGGCACGCTCGAAGTCGGCAAAAACGCCGATGTCGTGCTGTGGTCGGGCGATCCGTTCAGCGTCTACACGCAGGCCGATCGGGTGTGGATCGATGGCGCGCCCGTCTACGACCGCGCCGATCCCGCCGCCCAACCGCAATCCGACTTCGAGCTGGGCCAGCCGGGGAAGTGAGCGAAATGCCCGCTCCAAACGCCCTCGCCCTCTTCTCACCCACCGATTGAATTCCATGCGCCGTTTCCTTTTTCTGCTCGTTCTTTTGGGCCTCGGATGCGCTGCCGCGTTGCAAGCCCAACCCACCGCTCTGGTCGGCGGCACCGTGCATCCGGTGAGCGGCCCCGCCATCGACAACGGCGTGGTCGTGTTCGACGGATCGACGATCGTCGCCGTCGGGCCGCGCGATGAGGTCGTTATCCCCGACGAGGCGCAGCGCATCGACGCGTCGGGCCACGTGATCACACCCGGCTTTATCGACGCCGCCACCGCGACCGGACTCATCGAGGTCAGCGCCGTCTCGGACACGCGCGACAACGCCACCGGCGGCGATCCCATCCGAGCGGCCTTTCGGGTGACGGATGGCATCAACCCGAACTCGACGGTCGTGCCCATCACCCGCCTCGGCGGCGTGACGACGGTCGCGTCCATCCCCTCCGGTGGGCTGATTGCCGGACAGGGGGCGGTGATCGATCTCGGCGGCGACCGCCTCGGCGATATGCTCGTGCGCGACGGCGCGGGGATGTACGCCTCGTTCAACCCCGACGGCGCCGATGCTGCCGGCGGCAGCCGGGGCGCCATCTCGCTGCGACTGCGGGAAGCGTTCGACGATGCGCAGTTCTACCGGGACAACGCATCGGCCTTCAACCAGGGCAGCACCCGCCCGATGGCGGTGTCGCGGCTCGACCTCGACGCGCTGGGGGCCGTGCTGGACGGCACGATGCCGCTCGTCATCCGCGCCTCGCGGGCCAGCGACCTCGACGCCGCCCTGCGCCTGGCCGAGGCGTACGACGTGCGCCCGGTGATCCTCGGCGGCGAAGAAGCCTGGATGCGCGCCGACGCCCTCGCCGCCGCGAACGTGCCCGTCATCCTCAAGCCGCTCACCAACCTGCCGACCGAGTTCGACCGGCTCGGCTCGCGCTTCGACAACGCAGCGCGCCTGGCCGAGGCGGGCGTGCCCGTCGTACTCTCGTCGTTCGACACGCACAACGCCCGCAACCTGCGCTTCGAGGCGGGCAACGCCGTGCGCTTCGGGCTGGACTGGGATGCAGCGCTGCGCGGCGTGACGTTGCACCCGGCGCAGACGCTGGGCATCAGCGCAACGCACGGCTCGCTCGACGCGGGCAAGACGGCCAACCTCGTCGTGTGGTCGGGCGATCCGTTCGAGTTTGCCTCGGCGCCGGAGCACATCTTCATCCGGGGCGAGCGGGTCGAAAACACGTCGCGCCAGCAGAAGCTCCTCGAACGCTACCGAATGCTGGACGAGCAGCCGCCGCAGTATCGCAGATAGCATCAAAAAAAACGCCGGACGAGGTCAGCCCCGCCCGGCGTTTTGTGTTGATCGAAAGCTTTTGTCAATCGAATGCTGGGTTGGGCTCAATACCGCAGCACCGCGGCTACCGGCGCGTGGTCCGGCATCTCTGTGGGTGCCATCGTGTAGACCGTTCCGCCGTTGAGGAGCGTGCGCGCTGTGGCCACATCCAGCAGATCGGCGTTGGACGCGGTGGGAGCGTCATCGAGCACGACCCGGTTTTCCTGCGGATCGAAGGTGCCCCAGGCGTGCGTGTGCTCCGGCACAAAGAGCGTATCGACTCGCTCGAAGTAGGCCGCCGGCACGACATCGTCCACGGCCAATGGCGCCCGATCGGGATCCGACGCGGAGAGCTGGTAATAGGCCTCCACGGCTTGTTCGCGATCCTCGTCGAAGCGCGGCCCGACGACGTCCCAGGCGCGCTCGTGCAGCTCGGCCGTGCTCCAATCGTCGGGGTTGCCGTTGACGCCCTCATCGAGCAGGTGCGGGTACCGGTTGGCTTCCCGGTAGAACCCGCGCAGCACGCCGAGGCCCGAGAGCACGAGCGGCGTGGCGGATGAGTCGCCGGCCAGTACGTCGCGCACGCCGTTATCCAGCTGGCGCACGAACTGGTCGATGCGCTTCTTGATCTGCGCTTTGTCGCCGGCGTCGCTCTGCCCGTAGAACATGGCCGACCGGCGTCCGCCCTGGCCCGGCGAGGCGCCCGTGTGAAAGCTCGTCTGCGCCTCGAAGTCGAACGTCTGCATCACCTCGGGGAGGCTGGTGGCCACGTCCTCGGGCAGCGGGACTTCCTCTATAGCGTGGCGCGTGGCGCGGTAGAGGTGCACACCATCCTGCGTGAGCGTGAGGAGATAGAAGCGGCCGTCGGTGAGAAAAGAAAGCAGGGGGCGGATGTGGAAGGGTCCACCCACGATCACGCGCTCGGCAAAGTCGATAGGCAGCCGGTAGGCCTCAAACGTATCGGGTGCCGCGAACAATGCCAGCCCATCGCTCTGGTGCTGCCAGTAGTGTTCGCTCGCATTCAGCAAATCGCGCGCCGGCTCCAGCAGCGAAACGACATCGGTCTCCTTCAAGCCGTTCTTCGCAAGCTGGCGCTCGGCCTGGCTCAGCATGTTTTTCAGGCGGGTGGGATTGCGTTTGCTCTTGTTCCACTCCCGCTCGGTCGGCAGATAGATAGAGACGCGCGGCGCGGCATCGACGTTGAGCAACGCCAACACGTCTTCCTGCGTGAGCGGATCGATGTGCTTTTCAATGGTTTGCATGTAAGTCCCTGTTGAGCACCCAAATTCGGTTTTACCTATTTCCGTTTGTGGCGTAACTGCCTTACGGATTTAGAGGATCCAAGTGTTCAGTCTGAAAACGGATGAATGCGACCGGAGAAGCCTGGCGACTGGAGCAGTCCATCGCGGTTTTGGGCGATGGATCTGCTCGGCATCAACACCCTTAACACGGTTTTCACTCGACCTCATCCATCAGGTATTGACAACCCTGGGGGTGATTCTCGTAGTATTGGAAGCAGTAGTTGATTGGAAAGCTCGGCGCAGGCCGGGTTTTTTCTTTTTGAGGCGATGTTGCCTTCGACGGACCACCTCCCCCACAGTCCATCACGCACCTCCCCGATTGGCTCCGACCCCATCCCGATAGGATACATGGCGTAGGGTGCATCAGACGCCTCCGTGAAAAGCCTGTGAGAAGATGGCGCCCTTTCCCAAGATTGGAATCATTTCGATGCCTTCTAATTAGTATAAAATGGTCTTTAAATAATAATTATATCTACATACGCCCCGAGCCTTTTGCCTTTTGCGGCATAAATTTTTTTGTTCTTCGTATTTAAGACAAATTTGTTGTTTATATTAATTACTCGATACACGGCGTTCCAAAGCGCATGCGGAGAGTGTCTTCTACACGCCTATAGGGCCTTCCTCCACACCGGACTGAGGGTTTCACTGTCATCGATCCTCGCCAGAATGGGACATAGTGATTCTGCATACGCCATGAAGGACGCCGACTCGCTCCCCGACACCGGTATCACCGACCCACGTTACCCCGCACCCTGTTATGCGCCATCGTCTTAACTACCTCCTGCTTTCTCTCCTCGTACTCAGTCTCAGCGCTTGCGGCGGCTCCAGCTCCGACGAAGGGAATCAGGCGCGCGAACGCGCCGGTCAAGGCACCGCTGAATCGCCCACCGCGGCCGAGATTGGCCCGGTCGAGCGCGTCGAGCTCGGCACTATCGATCGGGCGCTCGCCAAGAAAGGCGAAGAGCTTTTCGACTCACGGTGCAAGACGTGCCACCGCTTTGGGGAGCGCTACATCGGGCCGGATCTGACGAACACGGCGTCGCAGCGCGATCCGGTCTACATCATGAACATGATTCTGGCGCCTGAAGACATGCTGCAGAAGCACCACATCAGCAAGGAGCTTCTGGCCGAGTATGGCACGATGATGACGAACCAGAATCTGTCCCGCGACCAGGCCCGCGCGATCCTCGAATACTTGCGCACGATCGATGAGGGCGCGGGCGCATCGTCCAGCAGCCAGTGATTTCTGCGACTACCACCTTCTTTGAATCATACCGCTTGACTCAGCCATGTTTGACACCACAATAAAACGGACGCTCGCCGGCATCACCGCTGTGATTGTACTCGGCGCCGTGGCGTTCGCCTGCCAAACCACCAGCCAGCAGAGCAGCTCCTCCTCCGATGCCGCCCAAAAAGTGTACGTTTCGCCGGGGGAGCACGATGAATTCTACGCCTTCATGTCGGGCGGCTATAGCGGCCAGCTTCCCGTGTACGGCCTTCCCTCCGGGCGTCACCTAAAAACGGTGCCCGTGTTCTCCCAGTTCGGCGAGAACGGTTACGGCTACTCGTCGGATACACGGCCGCTGCTCCAGACGTCTTACGGCTTTGTGCCATGGGGCGACGCGCACCACCCGGAGCTCTCGCAGACCGACGGTGTGCCCGACGGGCGGTGGATCTTCATGAACGAGAATAACACCCCCCGGATTGCGCGCATCGACCTGTCGACGTTCGAAACGACGGAGGTTATCGAGATTCCCAACTCGGCGGGTAACCACGCCTCGTCGTTCGTGACGCCGAACACGGAATACGTCACAGCGGCGACCCGCTTTAGCGTCCCGATGGACGAAGAAAACCTGAACAACCAGGACGTCTCCATCGACTCCTACAAGGAGAACTTCAAGGGCACGATCTCCTTCATCCGGGCCGACGAGCCGGGCGAGATGGAGATTAGCTTCCAGATTCAGGTACCCGGGTTCAACTACGACCTGTCGCACTCTGGCAAGGGCCCGTCCAACGGCTGGGCCTTCTTTACCAGCTACAACAGCGAGCAGGCCCACACGATGCTGGAGCGCAACGCCTCGCGCAATGACAAGGACTTCATCGCGGCGGTGAATTGGGCCCAGGCCGAGGAGTATGCCGAGAACGGGAACTGCCGCATGGTCGAGGGCGAGCATGCCCACAATTATGTGGACCATGACACCGGGCTGGCCACCAGTGAGATGAAAGACGAAGTCTGCGTCTTGGATCCCGCCAACAATCCGGGCATGATCTACTTCCTGCCGACGCCCAAGTCGCCGCACGGGGTCGACGTGAATCCGACCGGGCAGTACATCGTCGCCGGCGGCAAGCTGTCGACGATCATTCCGGTGCACTCCTTCGCGAAGATGCAGCAGGCGATCGAGAACGAGTCATTCGTCGACGAAATCCAGGGCATTCCCGTGCTGAGCTACGAGGAAATCCTGCACGGCGAAGTGGAGAACCCCGGATTGGGCCCGCTCCACACGGAGTTCGACGGCCGCGGCAATGCGTACACGACAGCCTTCATCTCGTCCGAGATTGTGAAGTGGGACGTCGAAAACACAGAGGTCCTCGACCGCATCGACACCTACTACTCGCCGGGCCACCTCATGATACCGGGCGGCGACACGCGCGAGCCATGGGGCCAGTACGTGATCGCGCTCAACAAGATTACGAAGGACCGGTATCTGCCCACAGGCCCCGAACTCTGGCACTCCGCCCAGCTGATCGACATCAGCGGTGAGAAGATGGAGCTGCTGCTGGACTTCCCCACCGCAGGCGAGCCGCACTATGCCCAGGCGCTGCCGGCGGACCTGATCAAGGACAAACAGAAGCGGGTATATGACCTGAAGACGGAAAACAAGAATCCGAATAAGGTCATGAATGAGGATGAAACGCGCGTGGAGCGTGATGGCAACGACGTGCATGTATACATGTCGGCGATCCGCAGCCACTTTGTGCCCGATAATATCGAGGGTATCAAGGTGGGGGATACGGTCCACTTCCACGTGACGAACCTGGAGCAGGACTGGGACATCCCGCACGGGTTTGCCGTGAAGGGCGCCAACACGGCCGAGATCCTCGTCATGCCGGGCCAGACCCGCACGCTGACGTGGACGCCACAGAAAGTGGGTGTCATCCCCTTCTACTGCACGGACTTCTGCTCGGCACTGCACCAGGAGATGCAGGGCTACGTCCGCGTCTCTCCACAGGGTTCGGACACACCGCTGGCTTCGAATGCCGGTCAGGCGCAAGAAGGATCAAGCCTGCTTGAGTAACCAGTAGGCTGACTCCGGCTCGTGGGGCGGCGCTGCGTCGCCCCACTCTTTTCCACAACCGTCGACAGACCCATGCAATCCAACGCCACACTTCATCCGCGCTCGCGACTGATCCTGATCATCGCTGCGCTTTCGCTTGTGGCTGTTTACTTCTTCCCCATCTGGCAAATTTCGCTGGAGGCCCCACAGTACCCGGAAGGAATCGGGATGGAAATCTGGGTCAACACGGTGACGGGGGAGGAGCCAGGCAATCTGCAGAGCATTAACGGCCTGAATCATTACATCGGGATGAAGGAGATCGATCCCAATTCAATTCCCGAGCTGAAGTACATGCCCTGGATCATCGCGGCGCTCATTGTGCTGGGGTTTGGTGCGGCCTGGATCAACAAGCCGTGGGCGCTCTACACCTGGGCCGGCCTGTTTTTGATCACGGCCATCGCAGGGATGGTCGATTTCTACATCTGGGAATACAACTACGGCCACGACCTCGACCCCACAGCAGCCATCAAGATACCGGGTGCCACGTACCAGCCGCCGCTTATCGGCTCAAAGAAGATGCTGAACATCACGGCCCACTCGTGGCCTGCTCTGGGCGGCGTCGCCATGATCCTCTCGTGCGCGGCCGGGTGCGGGCTCTCCGCCTTTGAGTGGTGGAACAGAAGAAGCACCCGTGACCCAACCTCGTCAGAAGACGAACAACAAAAAGTGGAGGTGGCTTGAGATGAGTCGTCTTTGGTCGCTGGCACTCATCCTCCCCCTGGGGCTCGTGCTGTTCGGGATCACGGGATGCACGCCCGAGCCGGAACCCATCCGCTACGGCGAGGACAACTGCGCCTACTGCAAGATGACGGTGACGGACCCGCGCTACGGCTCGGAGCTCGTCACCGCGACCGGCAAAACCCACATGTTCGACTCCGTCGAATGCCTGGCCGCCTACGTGCAGGACAATCCGGATGTGGAGGTGCACTCCCTCTGGGTGCCCGACTTCCGTAACCCCGGCACACTGATGCGCGTCGGCGAAGCGTTCTTCATCCAGAGTGATCAGCTCAAGAGCCCGATGGCGCTCAACATCGCCGCGTTTCGCGCGAGCGCATCCCGCGCCACCGTCCGCGACTCGCTGGACGGGCAGGTGATGGACTGGGCCGGCGTCCGTTCGCTCGTGAAGCGCGAGTGGATCGACCGCCCCGATGGCATGATGCCACACGCCTCGATGCACCGCTCCGCCCCCCAATCGTCCAGCCAATAACTGCTGTGATGCTTCGCCGACGTGTGTACATGCTCCTGCTGATGGCGCTGCTCCTCAGCACGGGTGCGGCCCAGGCCCAGATTACGGTATCGCCGGATGGGCCCATCGCCACCGTGGGCGATGCCGTTGCGCAGGCCGCGCCGGGCGACACCATTCGCGTGACCGCCGGCACCTATCGCGAGCCGACGATCGTCGTCGATAAGCCGCTCGTTATCGAGGGCGAAGGCGACCCGGTCATCGACGGAGCGGGAGAGAAGAAGACGCTCATTCACGTGCTCGCGGATAGCGTCACTATCCGCGGCCTCGTGCTGAAGAACGTGGCGACGAGCTTCGTAAACGACCTCTCGGCGATCAAAGTCGAGCAGAGCCGCGACTGCCGAATCGAGAACAATCGCATCGAAGAGGGTTTTTTCGCCATCTGGATCGGCAAGTCCGAGGGCTGTCGTATCGCGGATAATTCCATTCAGGCATACAAGGGGAGTGAATCATACGCCGGGAACGGCATCCATCTGTGGTACAGCAAAGACGCCACAATCGTTAACAACACGATCCGCGGCCACCGCGACGGCATCTACTTCGAGTTCGTCGAAGACAGCCATATCGAGAATAACATGAGCGAAGGCAACCTGCGCTACGGGTTGCACTTCATGTACTCGGATTCGTGCCGATACGCGGGCAACACCTTCCGCGACAACGGCGCCGGCGTGGCCGTCATGTATACCCGCAACGTCGAGATGGTTGGCAACCGCTTCGTCCACAACTGGGGCAGCGCCGCGTACGGCCTCCTGCTGAAGGACATCTACGACAGCACGGTGGCCCACAACTCATTCGATACGAACACCATCGGGATCTACTCTGAAAACTCCAGCCGGATCGACATTCACCACAATGCCTTCCGCGACAATGGCTGGGGCGTGAAGATCATGGCTAACTCCCTCGACAACCGGTTCACCGATAACAACTTTATCGGAAACTCCTTCGATGTGGTCACCAACAGCCAGCAGAACAACAGCTCCTTCACGCATAACTACTGGGACAAGTACGACGGCTACGACCTCGACCGCGACAACGTCGGCGATGTGCCGTTTCACCCGGTGCGCCTCTTCGCCTATCTCGTGGAGCAGAACGAGCCCGCCGTCATGCTCATGCGCAGCCTGTTCGTGCAGCTGCTCGACGCCGCCGAGCGCGTACTGCCCGCTATCACGCCCAAAGCGCTCGTGGACGAACGCCCCGCCATGTCTCGCATTCCACTCCCCTCTACCCCGTAATGGACACGCTCGCCGCTCCATCCCCCACATCGCCCATGACCACCGATGCTCCGGCCAATCCCATCATCCAGATTGCCGGCTTGCACAAGCGTTTCGGCGACCTGCCCGTGCTCACCGGCATCGATATGCAGATTGAGCGCGGACGGACGACCGCCATCGTGGGCCCCAACGCCTCGGGCAAAACGACGCTCATCAAATGCATCCTGGGGCTCGTCCGCCCTGATGACGGGCGCATTCGGTTCGATGGCGAGCCGCTGGATGACGATGGACAGTACCGCGCGCGCATCGGCTACATGCAGCAGGGCGCCCACTTCCCCGGTAACCTGAGCGCCCGCGAAGTCATCGCCATGCTAACAGACCTGCGCGGCAACCCAGCCGATCCGGATACCGACCTGATCGACGCGTTCAATCTCCGCTCCGAACTCGACAAACCGATCCGCACCCTCTCGGGCGGGACCCGGCAGAAGGTGAACGCTGTCACGGCTTTTCTCTTCGACCCCGACCTCATCATCCTCGACGAGCCGACGGCGGGGCTCGACCCGGTGGCGAGCAGTCATCTCAAAGATAGGATCCGCGCCGAGCAGGGCCGGGGCACGACGTTCATCCTGACCTCCCACATCATAAGTGAACTCGATGAGATGGCCAACGACCTGGCGTTTCTCCTCAACGGCACCATCCGCTTCGAGGGCCCCATCGCCGCCATCAAAGAAACTACCGACCAGACCAACCTCGAACGCGCCATCGCTCAGATGATGACTTCGGGTTGATCGACACACGAAAGACCCACCTGTCATCCTGAACTTGATTATTGCATCCGTCGCCTACGGCTCGTACCAGAATCTCCTCGAAACGAGCACTGATTGATTCAGAGAGATCTCGAAACGAGCTGGGCGAGTTCACGCCAGCAATCGAGTCCGGGATGACAAGTCTGTCCCACAACGCACTCCACCCTCTCCATGAACGCCGTTCTCTCCCCCGCGACTGCCAAAATCTTCAAGTACGAGTTGAGCGATGTCGTCCGCAGTAAGTGGATCCTCGCGTACGGCGCTTTCTTCGTACTCATCACCGACGCGCTCTTTCGCTTCAGCGGGGGCAGCGCGCAGGTGATGCTCAGCCTGCTAAACGTCGTGCTCATCCTGATCCCGCTCGTGTGCACCGTCTTCGGGACGATGTACCTTTACAACGCACGGGAATTCACCGAGCTGATGCTCTCGCAACCCGTGCGGCGGTCGAGCCTGTTCACGGGCCTGTATACCGGACTGGCGCTGCCACTGGCGGTGAGCTTTGCCCTGGGCGTGACGCTGCCTTTCGCGTGGCACGGCTTCGAGGCCGGCAGTCATGCCAGTACGCTGGCGCTGCTGGTGGGGATCGGTGCGCTGCTGACGTTTGTGTTCACCGCACTGGCGTACGTGGTGGCCCTCGGCGTGCAAGACAAAGTGAAGGGCCTCGCCACCGCCGTAATGGCCTGGCTGTTCTTCGCCGTCATCTACGACGGGCTCGTTCTGGCCCTCGTCTCCACCTTTGCGCACTATCCAATGGAGAAGCCCATCATCGCGCTCACGCTGCTCAATCCGGTGGACCTGGCGCGGGTGCTGCTGCTGATGCAGTTCGACATCTCGGCGCTTATGGGCTACACGGGCGCCGCCTTCCAGCAGTTCTTCGGTAGCACGTGGGGAATGGGCATGGCCGTCGCGGCACTGCTCCTCTGGCTCGCGGGGCCGCTGATGCTCAGCAATCGGCTCTTCGGGAAGAAAGACTTCTAATTCGCCTCGCTCCGATTTCTGTGGAATAATCGCAGAAGCGGCGCGTATGTCCCGAGGCGTTCACCCCCAGAACCAGCAAGCTATCATGCTTCTTTCGAAAGCGTGCGAATACGGGCTCCGCGCTGCGCTGTACCTGGCGTCGCTCGAAAAAGACGGATATGTCTCGATTCGCACCATCAGCGACGAACTCGATATCTCCTTTCCGTTCCTGACCAAGATCTTCCAACAACTCAACGAGGCCGGGCTGCTCGAATCGCACCGCGGGCCGAGCGGCGGCGTAGCCTTCACGAAGTCCCCCGATGACATCACGCTGTTCGATGTCGTCGTCGCCATTGACGGGAGCGACCTCTTCCGGGAGTGCGTATTGGGACTGCCCAACTGCGGCGAAGATAAGCCGTGCCCCATTCACGACCGCTGGACCGACGAGCGCACTCGCCTCAAAGCGATGTTTCAGCAAAACACCCTGGGCGACATGACCGAGCAGATCCAGGATTTCAACGTGCGCCTCGTTCCCAACTCGGGCTGAGAGCCCCGCAGCACAGCAGCCGCCACAGCAAGATACGCATGACCTAAAGAGGCCGAGGCCCACTCCGGGACTCGACCTCTTTTGCTTGGTGTTTGTTTGGGGTTCGCCGCGCTGGGCAGCACCGATGCGCCGAGCAACGCTCCCCCGTCGCAGCCTGATTTCAGGGCGGCGGCATCAGGCCCGCGCCCGTGCCCGTGTCCGTGCCCGCGGAAAGAGCAAATTATTCTCCTTATGGATGTGCTGATGCATGTCAGCCTCCAGCCGGGCGAGACCTTCGAGGGCGGCGCGGAAGGTGCCGCACGCCTTCTCCGGCGGCGTGTACCCCTCCGAGAGCGTGCGCATCCGCGCCAGGGCCGCGCCAGCGTCGTCGTGCTCGTCTTCCATCAGGTAGATCGGGTCGTCGCCGAGCTCAGTCGTTTCGTGGAACGACTCGCCGGCCTCCAGCGCACGAATCATTGGGAACACTACCTCTTCCTCCTTCTGCATGTGCGCTTCGAGATCAGGCCGGAGGGTATCGAAAACGTCTTTGATGGCGACCATCCAGGGCGAGCTGTCACCGTGGACCCGTGCCACCTTGTCGATCAACCCGGTGAGCCGGGGCAGCTCCTCGCGCAGGAACCCGTGATGCGTCGTTTCGATGTGGTCGATGAGCTCGTGCAGCGGCCGCTCGCTCCAGTCGGTAGCCGAGGCGGCTGGCCTCTGTGCGGATTCGGCGGCTTCGAGCACCTGCGCGACCGTCGCAGGATCAAGGTCGTTGGCCACGCACGCTTCAGCGAGGGAGCGTCCCCCCGAGCAGCAATAATCGATACCGAGCTGTTCGAGCACACGGGTGCGGCTGGCATCGGCGATAACCAGGTCGCGGATGGTCATGGTAGGCGTGATGGTTGACATAACAAATCGGTTGGTCTTGATGAAGGAACGATGCGAATAAGTCGCCTCCGGCGGAGGCGTTAGGGCCGGGAAGACGATTGCTCTGATGGGCGCGCTACGTCGCGCCCGCAATGGGTTTGCAGCTGCGGATGCGCATCGGCAGCAACGCGGGCGAGGGTGAGCCCGTCGAGGAGCGCCTCCAGATGGGCCCGCTCCTCACGCCACGAAGCGTGCAACGGGCAGGGCGTCGCCGTCCCGCACCCCGGCAGGCCCAACACACATCGGGTGAAGAGGCTGTCGCCATCGACGGCAACGATGATGTCTTTCAGGCTGATCGCGCTGGCAGGGTGCGCGAGGATGACGCCACCACCGGGGCCGCGCCGCGACGTGACGATGCCCGCCTGCTTCAGCTCTTGCAGTACCTTGGCCAGGAAAGACCCCGAGAGGCCGAGGTCGTCCCCGATCCGGTGGATGGGGATGTAGTCTTCCGCCTCAGCCGCCGCCAGATAGACGGCGGCCTGCATCCCGTACATGCACGAGGCAGAAATCATCTCTTATAATACTATTTTATCCGAAACTGATAAGGGTGTATTTGCCGGTCAAGCGGGAGCGGGGATATGAATCGGACCTATACGGGAGTGGCGGTGCGCACGGGACGTCGGACGGCGTGTCCCACCATCCAGCTTGCTCCGGCAACCGGAAGCACGGCTGCCCACGCAGCGGCTTGCAGCGTCCACAGGCCGCTCCAGGCCACCGGCCACCAGGAGGTCAGTGGTACGAGCGAGAGCAGCATCGCGGCCACGGCGCCGTAGAGGAGCGCTGCGCCGCGCGTCGCACCAGTGCCCCAGGTGGCACGGGCCCCCGCGACGCAACTCAGCGAGACGAAGCCGAGCAGCATCAGGTGTAGATACAAGACGCGGAGCCCGTGTGCGCTCGCCCACCATACGCCCGGCAGGATACTGTTACTGAGTTGGGCGACCGCCTTCAGGGCCAGCAGAACCAGCGGGATGCTCCACATCCAGCGCTGCTCCGCCGGCAAGCGCATCATCAGCTGGCGCACCTGCAACCCCAATCCGAGGCCAGCAGCGGCGCCCCCAGCGCATCCGAGCAGCCTCAATCCGGTCGAGAGGCTGGATGCGGGCAGGGCCATCAGAAACATAAATGGCAGCCCGGCACCAATCAGGCGGAGACTCCATGATCGCGCGGGCGCGGCGGCATCGCCGAGAATCGACCAGGCGAGGCCCAGCGCCCCGAGGACGAGCCAGCCCTCCGAGAACAGATCGAGGAAAACGTGGGTGAGCGCGTTCATCCAGCGGGGATCGTGCACCCCCAGCGGTTTGAGGAGCGAAAGCCCCCATGCGCCAAGGGTGGCCAGCCCCATAAATGTGAGTGCCATGTCCCACAGCTGCAGCGGACGAGTGCGGCGCAGACCCCGTGTGGCCACGGCATAAAGGGCCATGAAGCCATACCAGCCGATGATATTCAACCCGGCCCCAATGACGGCCACCGGCATGCGCGCACCGCCCACCGCTACCGGGGTGTAACCAAACGCAAAAAAGAGCGGATACGCAAGGGCCGCGGCCCCGAACAGGCTCGCCAACACCCACCGGATGACCCGGCGGCGCGGCGCTGTAACGCGATCCGGCAGATGATGCCAGATGAGCGCCATCAGTGCGGGGGTGACCCAGCCGAAGTACATCAGATGGGAGTGGGCGTGGCGGACGTTTGTCAGATTCAGCGAATCGGTGACTCCATACGCTGTCCCGAAGCGGAAAAGCCCCCCCGTCGCCCCGGCGAGCACAAACGCGGCCAGCGCTGTGCTCCACACCCAGCGAAGGCTACCAGCGTCGCGATAAGATGCCGAAGAGGAGCGCAGCATCGGAGAGGTACATCTTGACTATGGGACGTTTCCTTGTACCTTCCGTCGCTGAAATGATCCCCTATTTCGTAGTAAATAGTATTATATTCACAAAAGGCTAACATACGCTCAACTGCGGGCCGACCTCTTCGCTCCGCTATATTTCAGGTCGAGAATACGATTTAACACTTCTTCTTATCGGATACAGGCGGGGACTCCTCCGTCATTCCGTTCGTTTCTCTTGTAGTGGAACTCCCTACAGGCCCGTCCCCATCTCCCCTACACGTCAATGGGGGGGCTCCCTGTCAACGACTAATCAACTCATAAGTGATATTATCGACAACAAAAACAGGTCAACCGCTTCCCTCGACTTAACGCCGTCGCAAAACGATGAAAAAGCTTCTGATCCTCGGTGCGGGGACGGCCGGCACGATGATGCTTAACAAGCTCCATAAAAAGCTCGACCGCGACGCGTGGGACATCACCATCGTCGACAAAGACGAGTTGCATTACTATCAGCCCGGCTTCCTCTTCATCCCCTTCCGCATCTACCAGCCCGACGCCGTGATCCGGTCGAAGGCCGACTTCTTTCCCGACGGCATCAACACCGTGTGGGCTGAAGTCGAGAAGGTGGAGCCCGAACAGAACCAGGTGCGCCTGAGCGACGGCCGCACGCTGGACTACGATGTGCTCCTCATCGCGACAGGCACCACGCCCCGCCCCGACGAGACGCCCGGCCTCTTCGGCGACCTGTGGTACAAAGACGCCTTCGACTTCTATACACACGAAGGCGCCACTAAGCTCGCCGAAAAGCTCGACACATGGACTGGCGGTCGCCTCGTCATCAACATGGCCGAGACGATCATCAAGTGCCCCATCGCGCCGCTCGAGTTTGCTTTTCTCGCGGATGCGTACTTCACCCAAAAGGGCATGCGCGACCAGGTCGACATCACCTTTGCGACCCCACACGCCGGGGCTTTCACCAAGCCCATCGCCAGCAAAGCGCTGGGCAACCTGATGGAGCAGAAAGGCATCGAGGTGATTCCTGACTTTTACCTGATGGAGGTCGACGAGGACGAGAAAAAGCTCGTCTCGTATGACGGCCAAGACGTCCCCTTCGATCTGCTCGTGTCTATCCCGGTGAATATGGGCGCCGACTTCGTCGAGGAAAGCCAGATGGGCGACGCCGACGCGCTCAACTTCATCCCGACGGACAAGCACACGCTACAGGCGAAGGACTACGAGAACATCTTCGTCATCGGCGATGCGACGAACGTGCCGACCTCCAAAGCCGGCTCGGTTGCCCACTTCGAGGCGGAGATCCTGGAGGAAAACATCCTGCACTACATCAACGGCGAGCCGATGACGGCCTCGTTCGACGGGCACGCCAACTGCTTCATCGAAACCGGCTTCGGGAAGGCCACGCTCATCGACTTCAACTACGACACGCAGCCGCTGCCGGGCAAATATCCGCTTCCGGTCGTCGGACCGATGCGCTTGCTCGAGGAGTCGCGCATCAACCATCTCGGCAAACTGGCCTTCGAGTGGGTGTACTGGCACATGCTGCTACCGGGCCGCCACATTCCGGTGCCCACCCACATGTCGATGATGGGGAAGATGTCCCAAGACCAGGCCGAGGCTGAACTCGTTCCTGCGTAATTACCGCTCACACCAACCTGATAGACCCATGCCACAAGCCGTAATCTCCGGAAAAACCATCGACGTCAACGACGAAGGATATCTCACGGACCCGGATCAGTGGACGCCTGAGATCGCCCGCGAAATTGCCCAGGTCGAAGGTATCGAGTTGACCGATAAGCACTTCGAGGTGCTCAGCTACCTGCGCGAGCAACAGGCCGAGGGCGTCCAGCTCAGCATTCGCCGCGTCGGCAAATCGGACGTGGTCTCCTCCATTAAGGAGTTCTACGACCTGTTCCCGGGCGGGCCGCTCAAAAAGGCGAGCAAGATCGCCGGTATTCCGAAACCCGCCAGTTGCGTCTGATCCGCGTCAAACACCACGTTGCGCCCCGAACCCAACCAACACGAGGTACCCGCCATGGCTGACGTCAAAAGTTATGCAGAGCAGTTCGGCCAAACCCAAACTACCGCGAACGGGCAGGATGACACGCCCGTCCAGAAGCTGCTGATCATCGGCTCGAAGGGCACGTTGGAGGATGTCTACGCGGCCCTCATCATGGCTAACGGCGCCGTGATGGAGGGCATCGAGACGCACCTCTTCTTCACGTTCTTCGGGCTGGACGCAATTACCAAAGCCAAGCAGGATACCCTGCACACGCCCACCGTCGGCAATCCAGCGCTGATGGAGCACATGCCCACGATGGTCGCAGGCCTGCCCGGCATGGAGGCGCTCGCCTCGAAGATGATGCGCCGCGAGATGGAGAAGCTCGACATCCCGCCTGTCTCTGAATTCCTCGATATGATCGTCGCAGGCGGCGGCAAGATTTACGGCTGCCAGCTGGCCGTCGAGATGTTCAAGCTCGAGCGCGAGGACCTGATCGACGACCTCGAAGACATCATCACCGTCGGCGAAATGCTGGGGCTTGCGAAGGGCAGCGGCTCGCACATCGTCTTCGTCTGACGGCCCGTGCCCGTGCTCCACTCGGGGCGCACCAAACACAACGAACGCCCGTACAGCACGGGTTTTAGCAGCAGCACATGTGTCGCGGAGTTCTTCCCCGTGTGTTCGGGGAAGCAACGATCGGGGCCGGTTTCGTGAAGCGGTTTCGTAGGGTCACCGCTCCGCGCCGGCCCCGATTCGGTGCGGATTCCACCGCTCACTCATCCCCTCGGAGACATACTATGCGCAAATATAGTCATCACGTCCTTTCCCTCGTCTACGCCCTACTCCTCCCACTTGCCCTCTTCATGGCGGGGCCTGCTGCCGTCCACGCCCAGACGGGCCACGTGCTCAACGGCGTTGGTCCGCTGGACCAGAGCTGGTCCGGCGCGGGCATGGCGAACCCGCAGGATGGGCTGACGGCGCTTCACTGGAATCCCGCCGCACTCACCACGTTCACGGGCACGACGCTCGACCTCAGCCTGCAACTAATGTTTCCGACGACCGACCTGTCGTCCTCCATTAGCCCGGATGCGCTCGGCCCGGGCGTTCCTCCGACTATGCTGGCGGGCACCTCGTCCAGCGATGCCGGCCCCTTCCCGATTCCCGCGGCGGGCCTCATCTATCGCCCCGATGACACCCGCTGGGGCTTTGGCCTGAGCGCCTTCGGCGTGGGCGGATTCGGGGTGGACTACGACGCGGCGAACCCGACGGCACCCGGCAGCAATCCGATCCTGTTTCCGCAGCAAGCAGGCGGCTTCGGGGCGCTCAACTCCTCATTTGCCCTCTTCCAGGTGTCGCCCACCGTCGCCTATCAACTAACGGAGACGCTCTCCTTTGGCCTCGCGCCGACGTTTAACCTCGGTCTGCTGGAGGTAAATCCGTTCCCCGGCGCCGCGCCCGACCTAAACGGCTATCCAGACGGGCCGCAGAGCAGCGCACTCGGCGTCGGCCTCCAAGCCGGATTACACGCGCGCAACCTGAACGGCTTCCACGCCGGCCTCTCGTTCAAGAGCACGCAGCACTTCCGCGACTTCGAGTTCGACTCCGCTGCGCGACAATTCAGCTTCAATCTCGATTACCCGATGATCCTCTCTGCCGGGGTCGGCTACTCGGGCTTCGAGCGCGTCGAGCTCGCTGCCGACGTGCGCTACATCGACTTTGCCAATACCGATGGCTTCGACATTACCGGATTCGACGAATCGGGCGCGGTGGTGGGCTTCGGTTGGAATAGCATCCTCGTGGCCGCGGTGGGCCTGCAATACGAGGTGACGGAGCGCCTGCCCATCCGCTTCGGGTACGCCTTCAACGAAAACCCGATCGACGATGCGATCGCGTTCTACAACGTTGCCTCCCCCGCCATCGTGCAGCATCATATCAGCGGAGGGCTGTCGTACCGCTTCACGCCGACCGTGGCGCTCGCCGTCGCCGTGCAGTACGCGCCGCGCACCGAAGTGGAATCGCCCATGCACAATCCGCAGATGATCCCGCTGACAGGCACCTCGATAATGCCAGGGACGGCGGTGTCCAGTGAACTGTCGACGCTGACGGGCGTGCTCGGCTTGAACGTCAAGCTGTGACCTCTCACCGCATCGGAACCACCACGGGTGGGGCTTCGACTGCGGCTCTCGTGGTGCCCTTGGGACCTCGCTCAGCATCCCCGGCTATGTCCGCGGTTGCGAGCATCCAGCCAGTGGAGCCGGCACGTCAGCGTATCGCATTCGCTGTGCCGGTCGACTTCTGAGAGCCGGACCTCGGCGCGCGCCTGCTCACCGGGAGTCAGGCGTGCGTACGTCCCGCGCGCCGTTTCGATGATGGTGCTCCCCTGCTTGATGCGCAGCTCGACGTGGGCGTTGTACGCCGTTCCATCGCCTGCATTCCGCACCGTGACCAACACCTTCGGGACGCCCGTGGGATCCCCAATCGCATTCGTCGGCGGATCCACGTAGTCCCGCTGGACCACCGTCAGATCCGCCTGATAGATCACCCCGCCGATGATTGACTCCTCCGTGCATCCGGCCATTACCACCGCCACGATGAGTACGAGAAGACGCTGAGAGACCAACATGAGATACCATCGGACTGCATTCGACAATCACGCATCCATGCAACCGATGGGGCTCTCGCCAAAGTAACGAGGACTGGAACCGCTGTGGCGGTCTCCCCTCGTGCACAGCCGCGGAGCGACCCGAAAAGAAAGAGTGGGCCCGGCAGGATTCGAACCTGCGACCGATCGATTATGAGTCGACTGCTCTAACCGCTGAGCTACGGGCCCGCGTGGATTCGTAGGTGCGTAGTCCCAGCCGCGGCGAAAGTTTCTGACCGGTCGCGGCTCACACGTCGCCTTCCTGCGGACGCAGAAGCAGCTCTTCGAGAACGGTGCGGGCGGACAGCTGATAGGCGCTTACGACGGCGCGCGCGATGTCTTCGGGGGGCATAAAGCGCTCGTCGGGCAGATCGGTGCCCTCCCACGTTGGGGTGCGCGTGGCGCCGGGCAAGACGGTAGTGACGCGCAGGCCCTCGTCTTTCGTCTCTTCGCGGACGACCCGTGCCAGCCCGCGAAGGCCGTGCTTGGCCGCGCAGTAGCCCGCGTTGCCCGGATAGGCCTGCAACGACGCCACCGAGGCCATAAAAAAGAGGTGCCCGGCGCCGCGATTTCGCATCGCCGGGAGAAAGGCCTGCGTAACCGCAAACGCGCCCGTCAGATTCACATCGATCTGCTCGCGAAAGCCGTCGAGCGTGAGCTCATCGAGCGGGGCGTAGGTGAAAGCGCCGGCGTTGTTGACGAGCACATCCGGCGCGCGCCATCGCTCCATCACCACCTCGGCGCCCTGGCGCACCATGGCGTCGTCAGTCACGTCCAGGGGCACGACGAGCGCCTCCGCACCGCGGTCACGGCAGGCGTCGGCGACAGCGTCGAGCTTTCCCTTCGAGCGGGCGGCCAGCGCAATTTGTGCGTCCGGCTCCTCTGCAAACGCCTCGGCGATGGCGCGGCCAATCCCCTGGCTCGCTCCGGTGATGAAAACGGTGGGCATTACAAATTGTAGATTTTCAATTGTCAATTATCAATTTGCAATCACTATCCCTCGGAGCGGATGAGCCGCATGAACTCCGAGCGGGTGACGCCCTCGCGAAACTCCCCACTCATGGCGCTGGTGGTGGTCATCGAGTTCTGCTTTTCGGCGCCGCGCATCATCATGCACAGGTGCCGCGCTTCGATGACGACGGCCGTGCCGAGGGGCTTCAGCACTTCGTCGATGGCGTTGCGAATCTGCAGCGTGAGGCGTTCCTGCACCTGCAACCGGCGGGCGAAGACTTCGACGACGCGCGGAATCTTGCTGAGGCCCACGATCTGGCCGTCGGGAATGTAGGCTACGTGCGCCTTGCCGTAAAACGGCAGCATGTGGTGCTCACAGAGCGAGTACAACTCGATGTCTTTGACGAGGATCATCTCGCTGTAATCCTCATCGAAGAGCGCCTGCTCCAGGATGGCAGTCGGGTCCTCGGCGTAGCCGTGCGTGAGAAACTGATACGCCTTGGCGACGCGCTCGGGGGTTTTCTGGAGCCCTTCGCGCTCGGGGTCTTCACCAAGGGTCTTCAGCACCGCCTCGACGTTCTCGGCCAGCGACTCAGTCGCTTCGGCGTCGTACAGGTCGTGCCGCTCGTACAATTTCTGCGGTCCGTCGTGTGCAGCCACGTCCTTGCCGTTAAGTGCAGTCAGGATTTTCTTCTCAGCCATAAAAGGTATCAGGAATCAGCAGTAAATCAAAATGAAAAACGACGCTACTCGCCTCGGTACTCCGCCACATTGCGCTCCGTCTCGTAGAGCCGGACGCAGTGCAATCGCCCCGACGGAAGCGCATCCTCCAACTGGTTCCAGATGGCGATGGCGAAGTTCTCCGACGAGGGCAAAATGCCGTCCATGAACTCGACGTCCAGATTCAGGTTTTTGTGATCGACCTGGTCGATGACGCGCTCGTTGATGATGCGCTTTAACTCGCCGAGGTCGATCACGTAGCCGGTCTCCGGATCGGGCTCGCCCGCCACGACCACCTCCAGGTTGTAGTTGTGGCCGTGGTAATTCGGGCTGTTGCACGGGCCAAACGTCTCCCGATTCCATTCCTCCGATTTATCCGGATTGTGGAGCCGGTGCGCCGCGTTGAAGTGCATCTTGCGGGTGACGTAAACCGTGGACATAAGCGGCAGGCGGTTGATGCGATGGTGGATACAGTACCGAATGTACAATGCAGAGCTCGGGGCAAATGTGCCGTTCTGGATATCCGATGTTACGTGCTGGATACACGGGCTCGCCCCCTTAACCGCTCCGTTACACTTGACGTTGACGCCCGCCGGTCGCGCGCCTATATTGACGCATGCATTGTCTCTTTCCCGCTCGAAGCGACGCCGGCTTATGGCTGAGAAAACGCTGTTTCAGAAGATCATGGACGGGGAGATCCCGGCCGATATCGTCCACGAGGACGACCAGTGTATCGCCTTCCGCGACATCAACCCGCAGGCGCCCACGCACCTGCTCCTCGTGCCGCGCAAGCCGATCCCGAGCCTCGACGACATCGCCGACGACGATGCCCCGCTCATCGGCCACCTCTTCACCGTCGCCCGTGACCTCGCCGCCGCAGAAGGACTCGACGACTCCGGCTACCGCACCGTCTTCAACTGCGGCGCCGATGCCGGGCAATCCGTCGACCACCTGCATCTGCACCTGCTGGGCGGCCGCCAGCTCGACTGGCCTCCCGGATGAGCCGAATGCCGACGTGCGAGTTTCGAAGGTCGAATGATTGTCCGAACTCGCCGCATCGTCCTAATCGACATTCACCAACCAACACAGTCGCACATCGTGAAAACCCTCGGCGTGACGGGCGGCATCGGCAGTGGCAAGACGACCGTGTGCCGCTTTCTCGAAGAGCAGGGCGCCAAGGTCTTTTACGCCGATATTGAAGCGAAGCGGCTGATGGCGGAGGATCCCGAGACGCGTGCCGCGATCGAGGAGGCCTTCGGGCCAGCAAGCTACACCGATGACGGCGCCCTGAACCGCGAATACCTCGCCGAGCAGGTCTTTGGCGACGAGGCGCAGCTGGAGCGGCTGAACGCCATTGTCCATCCGCGCGTGTTCGAAGCGTTCGAAGCCGCCAAGACCCGCGCCCGTGCCGAGGAGGTGCCGCTGCTCGTCCACGAAGCCGCCCTCATCTTCGAGGCCGGCGGCGACGCACACGTCGATGCCATCGCCGTGGTCGATGCGCCGGAGGCCGACCGCATCGCCCGTGTCGTGGAGCGCGACGATGTAACACCCAGCCAGGTGCGCGCCCGCATGGGCCACCAGCTCCCGCCCGAGGAGCTCCGCCGCCGCGCCGATTACGTCATCGACAACGACGGCTCGATCGACGACCTGCGCCGCAAAACGATTGAACTCTATCGCACGGTCGTCGGCGATGACAGCGACGGGAGCTCTGCCCATGGAAAACGCTGACTTCGCCGATCACTTCTCGGGCCACGCTCGCGACTACGCGCGCTTCCGCCCCACCTATCCCCGGGCGCTGTTCGCCTACCTCGCCGGCTGCTGCGCCGCGCACGACTGCGCGTGGGACTGCGCGACGGGCAACGGACAGGCCGCCCATGTCCTGACCGAGCACTTCACCCGCGTCGTCGCCACCGACGCCAGCCGCCAGCAAATCGACGCCGCCAAGCCGCATCCGCGCATCACGTATGCCGTTGCCCCGGCGCGGCAGAGTCCACTGGACGACGCCTCGGCCGATCTCGTAACGGTGGCGCAGGCACTCCACTGGATCGAGCCCGCACCGTTTTATGCCGAGGTGCGCCGCGTACTCAAGCCCGCAGGCGTGATCGCGGCCTGGACGTATGGCCTCCTCGGTGTCGCACCGAAGGACCCCGCTGCCGCCAAGGTCAACCCGCTGATCAACCGGTTCTATCGTGAGCGCGTCGGGCCGTACTGGCCGCCGGAGCGCCGCCACATCGAAGCGCAGTATCAGTCGCTGCCGTTTCCGTTCGACGAGTTCGATCCGCCTGATTTCACGATGGAAACGCAGTGGACGCTGCGCGAACTGATCGGCTATCTGCGCACGTGGTCGGCCGCACAGCGGTATCGGGACGAGCACGGGCGCGATCCGACGGAAACGCGGGACTGGACTGCCGCGTGGGGTGAGCCGGAGGTCGAACGCCAGTTGCAGTGGCCGCTCCACCTCCGCGTCGGGCGCGCCTCGGGCTGAGGCACCGGCCGCTCATAGCGCGCGGTGCAGTTCATCACCCCAGGCCTCGCGCATCGCATCCATATCGCGGCTGAGCTCCTGCCAGAGCGGCTCGGGCAGCTCAAACGTCTCCACCAGCTGCCGGACGATCGACGCCCCGGCCCGGTCGAGCGTGTCCACAGCTTCCGGCTCGCAGCGCGAGGCCTCCATCACCACCGTCGCAATCCGGTTCAGCTGCACGAACACCACCTGCAGCGGCATCAACCGGGCCTCATTCAGATGGAGGCGCAGCCAGATCCGCACCGCGTCGAGGGAGGCCCGATGCAACTCCACGAGCGGCCACGTCTGCTCGGCCCGGGCCCGGTCGAACGCAATGCCATTCTGCTGCAAGAACCGATGCATGGCAGCCCGCGCCGTCGCCATGTTGGCCTCCGTGAACGGCTCCAGCTTAAGGAGCAGATAGCCCAGAATGGCCGCCTTGTCACAGGGCTCGTCGAACATATCGGCGCCCTTGAAGCGGCACTGCGGCATAAACACCGCCGCCCGCAGGGACTGCATCCGCTCCACTGCTGCATCTCCCGCAGCATACCGCCGATTGAGCGCAACGCAATCGTCAACCGTCAGATAGCGCATGAAACCACGACATCGGGGGAAGGCCAGGGCACGTACCAGCCGAAACATAGACGTCGATCGGCTCAGATAAAACGCATCGGCCCGGAGGCAACACAAAGATAACACGCCTCAGCGGCCGCAATCGGCTTTTTTGCCGATTCGACTTTACATGCCCCGCACATATTCCGATACTTACATCTCCATCCCCCGTCATTCCCCGAACGACATCCCGACTCATGAACGCATTTGTTCGACTGGATGAACCGCGCGGCACGGCAATTTTTGCATCCGAGGTGCAGCGGTCCTGCCCGCGCCCTCTCGTCCTGGCACGCGTGCCTGCCGGCTTTCCCTCCCCCGCCGATGACTACGTCGACGGCTCGCTCGACCTCAACGAACTGCTCATCCGGCGACCCGAGGCAACGTTCTTCGTGCGTGTGGAGGGCGACTCGATGGTGGGCGCCGGCATCCACTCCGGCGACCTCCTCATCGTCGACCGCAGCGCCGCAGCTACCGGCGGCGACGTCGTCATCGCCGCTATCGACGGCGAGCTGACGGTCAAGCGCGTGCGCCGCGGCGACGGCGCGCTCTGGCTCGTCGCCGAAAACGAGGCCTATCCGCCCCTCGAAGTGACCACAGAACTGGTTATCTGGGGCGTCGTCGAGCACGTCATTCACAAGGTGGAGTAGCGATGGACACAGTGATCGCCCTGGCCGATTGCCAGAACTTTTACTGCGCCTGCGAGCGCCTCTTCCGGCCCGATCTGCACGAGCGGCCCGTGGCGGTGCTATCGAACAACGACGGCTGCGTGATTGCCCGCTCCGAGCAGGTCAAGGCCCTCCGCGTGCCGATGGGCGCGCCCTACTTCAAGGTAAAGGATCGGCTGGCGGAGGCGAATGTCGCCGTGTTCTCCAGCAACTACACGCTCTACGCCGATCTGTCGTGGCGCGTGATGACGGTGCTGCAGCGCGAGGCGCAGACGTTCGAAGGCTACTCGATCGACGAGGCCTTTCTGGAGGTCCCCCACCTCGGCCGCGGAGCGCTCCTCGACTGGGCGCAGCGCACGCGGGAGCGCGTCCGGCGCGATACGGGTATTCCTGTGCGCATCGGTATCGGGCAGACGAAGACGCTCGCGAAGGCGGCCAGCCAGCTCGCCAAGCAGGCCGGGACGCCCACCTTTGCCCTCGTCGACCACCCCGAGCACGACGCGCTGCTGGATACCGTGGCCATCGGCGATGTGTGGGGCATCGGGCGGCGCTACGAAGCGCAGCTCAGCGAGCAGGGCATCCGCACGGCGCGGGCGTTTCGGGAGCTGCCGGAGCGGTGGGTGCGACGGCAGATGACGGTGCGCGGCGCCCGTACGCTGCAGGAGCTCCGCGGGCGGCGCTGCCTCGATCTGGAGACGACACCGCCGGCGCGCAAGAGCGTCATCCGCAGCCGATCGTTCGGGCAGTCCGTTCGCACGAAGAAAGCCGTCCGCGAGGCGGTGGCCACCCACGCCGGACGCGCCGCCGAGAAGATTCGCGCGGCCGATCGGGTAGCGCCGCTGCTGCAGGTGTTCGTGCAGGCCGGTCCCTCGGCCATCGAGCTGACGTATTCGAACGCCGCGGCGACGCCTCTTGAGCCTCCGTCGAATCACACACCTACGCTGCTGCGCGCGGCCCGGCGGTGCCTTGACCGCATCTGGCGCGATGGAGCCGACTACCGTAAAGCGGGCGTCATGCTGAGCGGCCTCCGCCCGGAAACGCCGCGGCAGGCGCATCTGTTCGACGCGGGTGACCGCCCGGAGCAGCAGCGCCTCATGCAGGCCGTCGACCAGCTTAACCGCACGATGGGCCGGGGCACGGTGGGCTGGGCCTCGGCGCTGGTGAACGAGCCGCAATCGGCCAACTGGACGATGCAGCGCCAGCAGCGATCGCCGCGCTACACGACGCGCTGGGACGAGCTGCGCGTGGTGCAAGCGTGACCTCGACCGCCCCAATCGTTCGTAACAAAAATAGGGGCGCGCCGCGAAGCATGCCCCTATCGGGGGATAAGAATGGAAACTAAGCTTACACGTCGGCGCCTTCGAGCTTGGGCCCAGCGGCGGCGACCTCCGGACCGGCGACGTCTTCGTACTTCTCGAAGTGCTCGTTGAACAGCCCCACGAGCTTCTGCGCCTGCTTGTCGTAGGCCTGCTTATCGTCCCACGTGTTGCGCGGAATCAGGATCTCGTTCGGCACATCTGCACACTCGGTGGGCACGTGGAAGCCGAAGACCTTGTCTTCCTGCGTGGGCGCCTCGGCGAGCGAGCCCTCGTGGATAGCATCGACGATCGAGCGCGTGTGCGGTAGCGGCATGCGGTGGCCCGTGCCATAGGGCCCCCCCGTGATGCCCGTGTTGACGAGCCAGACGTCGGAGCCATGATCACGGATCTTCTCGGCCAGCATCTCGGCGTACTTGCTCGGATGCCAGACGAGGAATGCCGCGCCGAAGCACGCGCTGAAGGTTGCTTTCGGCTCGGTAACCCCCACCTCGGTGCCGGCCACTTTCGCGGTGTACCCGCTGATGAAGTGATACATGGCCTGCTCGGGCGTGAGCTTCGCCACGGGCGGCATCACGCCAAACGCGTCGTAGGTGAGGAAGATAATGTTATCCGGATGCCCACCGACGGCCGGAACCTTGGCGTTCGGGATGTACTCCAGCGGGTAGGATGCGCGCGTGTTTTCGGTGATGGAGGTGTCGCTGTAGTCGACTTGGCGGCCGTCCTCATTGTAGACGACGTTTTCGAGCACGGTGCCGTAGCGGATCGCACTGTAGATCTCCGGCTCCTTATCCGCCGAGAGGTCGATCGCCTTTGCGTAGCATCCGCCCTCGATGTTGAAGACGCCGTGGTCGCTCCAGCAGTGCTCGTCGTCGCCGATGAGCTTGCGATTCGGATCGGCCGAGAGCGTCGTCTTTCCGGTGCCGCTGAGGCCGAAGAAGAGCGAGACGTTGTCGTCCGCCCCTTCATTGGCCGAGCAGTGCATCGAGAGAATGTCCCGCTTGGGCATCAGGTAGTGCATGACCGTGAAGACGCCCTTCTTCATCTCGCCGGCGTACTCGGTGCCTAAGATGACCATCTCGTTGTCCTCGAACGACAGGTCGACGCTCGTCTTCGAGCTCATGTGCTTCGTCTGCCGGTTGGCCGGGAACTCGCCGGCGTTGTAGATCACGAAATCGGGCTCGCCAAAATTGGCCAACTCTTCCTTCGTGGGCCGGATCAGCATGTTGTGCATGAAGAGCGCGTGGTACGGGCGCGTGCAGATGATGCGCACCTTCAGGCGATAGTCGGGGTCCCATCCGGCGAACCCATCTATCACGTAGATGCGATCGCGGGTGTTGAGGTAATCCTGCGCGCGCTCTCGGTTGATCTCGAACGTATGCGCATCGATCTCCATGTTGATGGGCCCCCACCAGATGTCGTCTTCGCTCTCGGGGTGGCGCACGATGCGCTTATCGGCCGGACTGCGACCGGTTTTCTCGCCAGAGCGGATCCGAAGGGCGCCGCTTCGAACGATGGCGGCGGTTGGATCGTGGCGGATTGCTTCCTCATAGAGGCGCGCGGGGCTGGCATTGCGAACGACATCATCGACATCGATGCCGTACTGGCTGAGACTTAATGGGGTAGACATGGTTGGTTGCGGATTTGTGCTGTGCAGGTCAGTGAACGTCGGTACTGTGCTCGCTTCGTAAAGTGGACCGCGCTGCACCGAGCCCAACCGCAGGGCCCACCGATGTTGAGCCCGATGCACGGCCCTCGTAAAAGGGTCGCTATACTATACTGTAAGGTATGAATTGGCCCGGAAAGGTTCAGACGATTTTTCGGGCTTCACGAAAGGATTTTTTACAAAAGAATCAGGCGGCAGCGTGGACCTCGGAGCGTGCTTTTAGCGCCCGGTTCATCGCCGTGAAGCCGCGCCGGGTGGCGTCCTCCATCGCGCCCCAGACCAGCGGCACGAGCAGGCCGCTGAAGGTCTCGCGTTGGACGAAGTGGGTGGTGCCGTCTTCGATGGCGTGCAGCTCAAAGATATGTTCGCCATCGAAGAGCTTGGGGACCCAGAGGTGCCCCAGCCACCGAAACTCACGCTGCGGCTCGACCCGCTGGACCGTCGGCCGAAACGTCATCCCGCGCCCGCCGGGCGGCTCAATCCGCACCGTGATCGTCGCTCCCTCGCGGAGCTCGCCTTCGGCGTGTGGGATAAAGGGGTTCCAGTCCGGATACCGGGCAAAATCGGTGAGGATGTCCCAGACGGCCTCCGGCGAGGCGTCGATGTGGATGGCGGTGCGGAGGGTTTTCATGCGGCGTCGTGGAGTCGTTGGCTCAGGGGGTCAACAAATGCTTCGGCGTCGCGCAGCGTGGTTTCGGCGTCCTCGCGGGTGATCACGCGTTCCTCGGCGTACTCGGCGAGCGCTCGAAGCTCCTCGGCATCGTTGAGCACGGCGGCAAAGCGCTCGGGGAGGTCGCCCGTCTTGATGAAGCGGAGGCTGAACTGGTTGCGCAAACCGCTGTGGGTCTTCGGGGTGATCCCGTCCTGCTCCAATAAGGCCCGGGCGACGTAGAACATGGCATAATAGGCCCGCGAAACGGACGATTCGAAGTCGCCCTCTTCAATCAAGAGCGCCGCCGTGTCCAAATACCGGCGGGCTCGCTCAATGGCATCGTTCGTGCTCACAATGTCACCCCTTCTTGCTGCGCGTTTCGCAACCAGACCGAAGCCTGATTGCGATAATCAGCCGTTGATACCGGAAGAAGAGAAATGGCCCGTTCATGCTCAAGGCCGATCTGCGTGCGCACCCGGCTCATCCGCCGGATCTCGCGGCCGGGCTCAACTGGACCCTCCAGCACGACGAGCACATCCACATCTGACTCATCATGCGTGTCGCCGCGCGCTTGCGAGCCGTAGAGCACGAGCTGTGCAAGCCGGTCGCCGTACAGGTCTTCCAACGCCGCGCGGAGGTCGGTGCGGAGGGGGCGAAGACGAGAAGTTATGCTTGACATTGAAGTGGTCATCTACTTGAGGGAAGCAGGCTCCAGACATTCGGAACCCCATTTTTCTCGTATGCTGACTAATTTCCAACAGCTCTCTGTTGTTGTGGCTGCTTAAACACAATGAATCTGTAGTCATCTTCAGTGAGACCGGTGTTTTCGAAGCCGGCATCTCGCCGCATCTGCAGCAGTATTTTGGCGAAGGCTTTCTGTTTAGTACGCATACCTTCAGATACTTGCTTGGGGTTCTTTATCACCGTGTCCCAGTAATCGTTGATTGTAGTGATTACGTCATCGGGGGCCCAAAGCCATATTGC
>CAYUVF010000037.1:0-43231 GCA_964448045.1 uncultured Rhodothermales bacterium | reverse complement strand
GGTACCGAGTGCTCCGCCTTCAGACGCAACGTTCGCATGTGTGCAGCGTTGTAGGATCTGACCGGCGATTCAGATCTGGATCAACGGGCCAGCGTCGACAAGGTGCGATTTCAGCGGGAAATATGAGAAGCGTAGTTCCTCCACTGTTTTTCCTGACAGGAGTGCTCGTCATAGCACTGGGCATACTACCCTCCTCCCTGCAAGCCCAAGGAGGATGCCCACCCGGAGGAGCATATGCGCGATCAATGGTTGTCGGCTTTCTGGCGGATTCCGACTTTTCAAGCGATCGAGAAGAAGTCGGCGCCACAGGTATCGACACGAGCCAGATCCAACTGGTGCAAGACCCTTCCGTGTGCCAAGCGCTGAATCAAAAATACGGCGACGTGGACAATGATGTCCGCAACGTCGTGTACTACCGGGCGTCTGACCGCTATTTCGTTACCGTACCGTTCGATCCGTCCCGCGAAGGGCATGTGATGGGCATTGAATTTCTATATGTCTTGGACGACTCGCTCAATGAGCTACAGACGTATGGATGGTAACGGGCCGCCATCGAATCCACAACGAACGGCCCCACTTGATGCATTGAAGGCATCTGGACTTTAAAAGGTCGATGTCTCGGTTCCTCCTACCTTTGGGCTCTCACCTCTCCCGCTCCACCCGAATCCCGCGCAGGCCAATCTCCCCGATGCTCCGCCCGTCGGTGAACGGAATCCAGTAGAGCCCTGCGCTCTCGCCCGTTTCCATCTCGCCCGGCTTCAGATCGCCGCTCGCCTGGGCGACTTTCTCCGTCCCATCGCCCGCCCGAAACACGACCTTGAAGGCGTACCGCACCGGATGCGTGTTCCGGTTGATGAGCCGCACGACGACGCCGTTGTTCACGTTGTCGGCCTCGCGGTAGAAGATGTACGAAACGTCGACGCCGTCGTGCTTGATGATCGTCGTCCACGCCTGATTCGACCAGTGGCGCTCCTGCGCCGTGGTGTCGGCGGATTGGGCGGCCGCGCTGCGTCCGGCGAGCACGGCGAGGAGGATAAAGGCCAGCGCGCGGATGCGCATGGCGTCACGGAATCGGTGCAGCAAAGAGAAACAACCGGCGTCGCCTACGCCCCGCGCAGTGTGGTCGCGAACCACTCGTCCTGAAACAACTGCCGCGCTTTCTGGAAGAACGGCATCTCCGGCATGATCCGGCAATCGGGGCGGCCTTCGCCGCGCACGGGCGGGCCAAAGTTGCAGTGCATGAAGCTACCCGTCGTGCCGAAGTCCATGAAGCAGATGGCCTCCATCGTGGGCTCGGCATCGGGCGGCACGCGCCCGGCAATCTGGTCGGCGACGTGGTGCGCCTCGTGCACGGCCAGTGTACCGGCGAAGCCGGCCTGCAGCGGCGGCGCGATGCAGTCCCCCACGCCGTACACGGTGTCGAACTCGGCGTGGCGCAGGCTCGGATACGATACGGGCAACCAGCCGCTGTCGTTCGCGAGCGGCGAATCGGCGAGCGCGGATGGCGTGCGGTGCGGCGGAATCAGGATCGCCTGATCGAACGGCAGCTCCGTCCCATCGGCGCCGATGAGGCGGTCGGATGCGACGCGCGCCGTCTCGAACCGGCCGTGATACGTCACCCCGGCGCGCTCGAAGTGCCCCTTCATTCGCCGCGCGGCATCTGGGCCGAAGGGCGCCAGCGGCACCGGCCACGGATGGGCCATCGCCACCTCGACGCCGAACGCATGCCGGATGCGCACCGCCAGATCGAACGGCGCGGGCGGGCATTTGTACGGCAGCCCCGTCGCCGCCACAAGCACACGCGCATCCGACGCAAGCGCCGCCAGCCGATCGCGCAATTCGAGCGCCCCGTCCTGCGTCCACGGCGTCGCCGCCGTCTGCGGCCAATCGTCCGACCCCCGCGGCACCGAGCCGAGTGCTACGACGAGCGTCTCGTACTCCGCCATGCCGAATGCCCCGATCACCGTGCGATCACCCGGCTGGATGGATTCGACGGCGCCCTCGACGAACTCAACCCGCTCGTCCAGCAGATCAGCAATCGGGCGGCGCAGCGCCTCGAGTTCGGCCTCACCGAAGAGGACGCTCAGGAAGCCCGGCGCGTACACGTGATGAGCGCGCCGGTCGATGAGCGTGATGGCACAATCGGGCGCGACGCGGGCCAGTCGGTTCGCTGTGGCGATGCCGCCCGCGCCGCCGCCCAGGATGAGGACGTCGGTAGTCATAGCAGGTTCGGGTTAAAGCAGCTCCCGCGCGTGGCCGACGACGTTCGCCGGCGTGAAGCCAAACTTTTCCATGTTGGTCGCGCCCGGCGCCGAGGCCCCGAAGCGGTCGATGCCGATGATCGATCCGCCCGTGCCGACGTAGCGCTCCCAGCCCTGCGCAACGCCGGCTTCGATGGCGACGCGCGCCGTCACCTCCGGCGGCAGGACCTCGTGGCGGTAGTCGTCCGACTGCGCCTCGAACAGCTCCCACGAGGGCATGCTGACGACGCGAACGTGGACGCCGTCTTCGGCGCGGAGCGTCTCGGCGGCGGCGACAGCGTGCTGCACTTCGCTACCGGTGCCGATCAGGATGACGTCGGGCGTGCCGTCGTCGTCGGAGAGGACGTACGCGCCGCGGTGCAGCCCCTCGGCGGAGGCGTATTCGGTGCGGTCGAGCGTCGGTAGGCCCTGACGCGTCAGCACCAGCGCGGTCGGGCCGTGGGTGTGGTCGAGGGCGGCTTTCCACGCCTGGGCGGCTTCGTTGGCATCGCCCGGGCGGATGATCGTGAGATTCGGAATCGCCCGCAACGCCATCAGATGCTCGATGGGCTGATGCGTCGGGCCATCCTCGCCGAGGCCGATAGAGTCGTGCGTGAAGACGTAGGTGACGGGCTGCTCCATCAGCGCGCTGAGACGCACCGACGGGCGCATGTAGTCGCTGAAGATGAGGAAGGTGCCAACGTATGGCCGGATTCCGCCATGCAGCGCCATGCCGTTGGCCGCGCCCGCCATGGCGTGCTCGCGGACGCCAAAGTAGAAATACTGCCCCTCCGGCGTGTCCTTCTGAAAGCCGCTGCGCCCCTCGATGTCGGTCTTGTTCGAGCCCGTCAGATCCGCCGAGCCGCCGACGAGCGTCGGCAGCGCCGGGCCGATGGCGTCGAGCGTGGTGCCGCTCGCTTTGCGCGTGGCCATCGACGTGCCCGCCTCGAACGTGGGCAGCAGATCGTCCCAGTGCTCGGGAAGCTCGTGATTCAGCCCGCGCTCGAAGGTCTCGGCCTGATCGGGATGCGCGGTGCGATAGGCGTCGAGCCGTTCCTGCCACGCAGCCTGCGCGTCGGCGCCGTTGGCGACGGCCGACTGCATGTGCTCGTAGACGGCATCGGGCACGTGGAACGTCTCGTCCTCGGGCCAGCCGAGGTTGCGTTTCGTCCGTTCCACCTCCTCGGGGCCGAGGGGCGCGCCGTGCGCCGCGGCGGTGCCCTGCTTGTTCGGACTGCCATAGCCGATGTGCGTCCGCACGCAGATGATCGACGGGCGCTCCGTCTCGTCCTGCGCCGCGCGGAGGGCCTGCTCGATGGCGTCGAGGTCGTTGCCGTCGTCAACGCGCTGGACGTGCCAGTCGTACGCCGCGAACCGGGCGCCGACGTCTTCGGTGAAGGCGAGGTCGGTGCTGCCGTCGATCGAGATTTCGTTGTCGTCGTAGAGGTAGATCAGCTTGCCGAGGCCGAGGTGGCCGGCCAGCGAGGCCGCCTCGTGGGAGATGCCCTCCATCAGGTCGCCGTCCGAGACGATGCCGTACGTGTGATGGTCGACAATCGAATGGGCGTCCGTGTTGAAGCGGGCGGCCAAGTGGCGCTCGGCGATAGCCATGCCGACGCCGTTCGCGAAGCCCTGCCCGAGCGGGCCGGTCGTTGTTTCGACGCCGGTCGTCAGGTGCGCCTCCGGATGGCCGGGTGTGATGCTCCCCCACTGGCGGAAGTTCTTGATCTCCTCCATCGGCAGGTCATAGCCCGAGAGGTGGAGCAGCGCGTAGAGCAGCATCGAGCCGTGCCCGGCCGAGAGCACGAAGCGGTCGCGATCGGGCCACTGCGGGTCGGCGGGATTGTGCTTCAGGAAGCGCGTCCACAGCACGTAGGCCATCGGCGCGGCGCCCATCGGCATGCCGGGATGACCGCTTTTGGCGCGCTGGACGGCGTCGACGGCGAGGAAGCGGATGGTGTTGATGGTCAGCTCGCTCAGATCGACATCCGAGCGAGCTGGGGCAGATTCGGGAGCCATGGGCAAGAGAACGGTTACGATGAATCGGAAAGCAGACGAGTGTGAGCGCCACGGGATGAGGTCGCGCGGCCGGGATCAGCGTTACACCACGGCGATGCCACCGTGCATGAATTCTCTCGACCGGATGCCGTTCGCCATCCGCCGCAAAAGTTCAGCAAAAAGCGCAGCGTTTCACTCGCCCGCGGTGGCGTTTTCCTGCGCGTTGGCGATGAACTCGCCCAGACACTCGACCGTGCGCGACTGCGAGGCGATAAACCGACCGTTGACGAGCACCGTCGGCACGCTGTTAACGCCGATGCTCACGGCCGTCTGGCGCTGCTGCATGACCCGGTCGCGGTGCGTCTGCGACTCCAGGCGCGAGGTGAGCACGTCCGGGTTCATGCCAATCTCCTCGGCGATGCTGCGCAGTTGGTCCATCGACAATCCGCCCTGCTGCTGGCGATCGAACTGCGCCTGCAACATGGCGCTGAACTTGCCCTCCTGCGCGGCGGCGTAGAGCGCCTCGATCTGCGGCACCGAATAGCGCCACAGCGGCATCGGCTTGTAGACGAAGTGGGCCTCGTCGCCGTGCTGCTCGATGACCTGCTTCATCGTCGTGTGGAAGGTCTTGCAGTGCGGGCAGTTGGGATCGAAAAACTCGATGATAGTCACCGTCGCGTCGGGGTTGCCTTTCGACGGATCGTCGAAGCTGACGAGCCGCTCGTAATTTTCGACCGGCTCCTTCTCCGTATCGAAGTAGCAGCCGTCGGCCACCTGCGTTGCCCCCATCTGGCTGAAGTAGACCACATCTGCCCCAGCGAGGACGACGACGAGGGCGAGCAGAACGCCGAAGATGGTGAATTCGCGCTTAACCGAGCGAGCAGTCATAGAAACGTGTTTGTATCGTTTGGACGAAGCGAGAGCCAACCCCTGCACCACCACGAGCGTGGCCACGATGCCAGCCGAGGCGAGGCAGAGCGCACACAGCTGGTCGATCACCACGAACTGGTAGTAGACGAGGTAGGCGGAGTAGATCAGGCCGATGGCGATGGCGGCGGCGCGCAGCTGCTTGGCGTAGCCGCGCCGCTCGGCCGAGAGCCAGGGCAGCACGAACGAGAGGGCGGCAATCGTCAGATAAAAACCGAGCCCCCAGACGATGTTGGACAGCCCCAGAAACGTGCCGCCGCCACTGGCCAGCACCGATCCGCAGTTGAAGGTCGCCTCCATCGACGACGGAAGATCAAACCCCACACACCCTCGATCAAACCCCCGGCTCTGCTGGATCCCGAGGTGCACGACCACCAGTATGCCCATCATCGAAAGCCCAAAGATGAGCCGGTCCCAAAGCGGTTGGTACGTGCGAAGCCGCCGAAATAAGCGGTGAGAACTGAACCGACTCGACATAGGGGTGAGAAGGGTAAGAAACTCGTTTTTTAATCATATATCACAAGGCCCAAGGCATCGTGAGGTTCCGCCTATAGCCAACCAGCCCTATGGGGACCCTGCGCCTGTTTATACTACAATGCAGCATGCTGATATGATAGTCGTTTCGCTGCCCCCCACCTCACCTCCTGTACAGGACACCCCAACCGCCCCCCATTTCCCAACCACTTTTTCAAGGTTTGCCGGTTGCAAACGTCGGCCAGACCCCGTACAATAGATACACTATGATTCAGCACCCCACAAACATTACGAACTGGGCTTGGTGGTGGCGCAACGCGTCAGCAGCGGGTCCCTCGTGTTTGATGAGTGCGTAACTGTCAGCGCTCCATATTGCGATCCGCCCGCTGCTTTCCTCGAAGCAGCGGGCTTTTTTATTGCCGATTTTCAGTCTTTCCCCATCATGACGTTCGAATCCTTTCGTGACATCGCCGACCAGCAGCGCGCCGTCGGCACCGGCCGTTTCGTCGTGCCCGTCCATGAGCGCCTCAGCGCAGATCTGCTGACGCCGGTTTCCGCCTTTTTGTCGCTTCGGCGAGACGCGCGCCACGCCTTCCTGCTCGAAAGCGTCGAGGGCGGCGAAAAGCTGGCGCGCTACTCCTTCCTCGGTGCCAACCCGTATCGAGTCGTTCGCGCCACCGGTGAACAGGTCGAGGTGACGGAGGCCGATGGATCAGCGCAGACACCGGAAGGCGATGTTTTCACCGTGATGGCCCGGCTGATGGACGCCTATCAGGAAGTCGACATGCCGGATCTGCCGCGCTTCACCGGCGGGGCGGTCGGCTATCTCGGATACGACACCGTGCGCCTCATCGAGCACCTGCCCGATGCCCCGCCCGATGACCTGCACCTGCCCGATGCCGTCTGGGCCTTTTACGAAACGGTCGCCGCGTTCGACCACGTCCGTCACCAGCTCGTCCTGATGGCGAGCGCCTTCATCGACCCTGGCACCGACCTCCGCGCCGCCTATGACGAGGCCCGCACCCGGCTCAACCGGCTCGAAACACAGCTCTCCCAGCCCCTCACCGAGCATCCTCCCCCCGTGCAACTGGCCGGCGAGGGGCTGACCTCCAACTTCGAACAAAGCGCCTTCGAGGCCGCCGTCGAACAAGCCAAAGAGTACATCTACGAGGGCGACATCTTTCAGGTCGTGCTTTCACAGCGGTTCGCGCTCCCGTTTCGCGGCGACCGCTTCAACCTGTACCGCGCGTTGCGGCAGGTCAACCCGTCGCCGTATCTGTTTTACCTCGACTTCGACGACTTCGCGCTCGTCGGCTCCTCGCCCGAAGTGCTCGTGCGCGCCGAAGACGACCACGCCGAAGTGCTCCCTATCGCTGGAACGCGCCCGCGTGGCACCACGCCCGATGAAGACGAGGCACTCGCCGACGAACTCCTCGCCGACCCAAAAGAGCGCGCCGAACATCTGATGCTTGTCGACCTCGGGCGGAACGACCTCGGGCGCGTCTGCCGGTTCGACTCGGTGGAGGTCGACCGCTACGCGTACATCGAGCGGTACTCGCACGTGATGCACATCGTCTCGTCGGTCACCGGCGAGCTGGAGCCCAACCAGAGCCCGATGGATGTGCTCGCCGCCTGCTTCCCCGCCGGCACCGTCAGCGGGGCGCCGAAGGTGCGCGCGATGGAAATTATCGACGAGCTGGAGCCCACGCGCCGCGGCATCTACGCGGGCGCCGTCGGCTACGTCGATTTCTCCGGCACGATCGACACCTGTATCGCCATCCGGACGATGGTCGTGCGCGACGGCACGGCGTACGTGCAAGCCGGCGCCGGCATCGTGGCGGACAGCGATCCGGCCACCGAGTACGAAGAGACCCGCAACAAAGCGGCGGCGCTGCATCAGGCGATGCACGTGGCCGCACAGGACCTACTCTGACGCCGCCGCTCCCGCTGCAAATCGTTCAACCATCCACACGATCGCGCTGTGTCGCAAAAAACTTCCCCTCCATCAACCGGTACATCCCACGGACGAATCCTCAAACCCAACGCACTCACCCATGGCTAACTTCCTCAAGCGGCTCATCTTCAACCGAGGCGGCATCGGCAAATCGCTCAGCCGGGCCGAGACGGTTGAGCGCATCAACCCGATTCTCGAACAACACGTCCGCCTGAACCGCTCCTACGACGCGGTCATCCGCGACTGCTCGGATGTCCAGATTGCGGATCAGCTGGACGAGCTGCAGAAGAAAGCACGGATGGATGCCGGGAAGCTCGCCGAGACCATCTTCAGCGCCGGCGGCACCGCCTACAACGGCACCGATCTGGAGCCGGAGGACTTCGATCTCGGCGCCAACGACGACGAGAGGCTGGCGGAGTTGCGCGCGTTGGAGCAGGATCTGCACGAGACGGTGACCGAGGAGCGCGACCGAAACCACCAACTCCGCACCGACGCCATCCTGCAGGTCGTCGAAGAAAACAGTGCCGACCGGCTCGAATACCTCCGCGGCGTCACGAAAGGCCGCCGCCGCACCGCCGCGTCGTAAGTTCTGAGTTCAGCCCCCGACCCCACCCCTGCCCCCCGTAACCTGCCACCCTCGCCCCTTTAGTTCATGGAAGCACCGCAGACCACGAAATCGGATCAGCCCGCCGACGAACAGGACACGATCGTCGTCTCGGGCATTCAGCCCTCGGGCAAGCTGCACATCGGCAACTACTTCGGCGCGATTCGCCAGCACATCGACCTGCACCAGCAGCACGAGGCGTACTATTTTATCGTTAACTACCACGCGCTGACGTCGGTGCACGACCCCGAGGCGCTGCGGGCCAACACGATCGACGTGGCGCTCGACTATTTGGCGCTTGGCTTCGACCCCGACGAGGCCGCGCTCTTCATCCAGAGCGACGTGCCGCAGGTCACCGAGCTGGCGTGGATCTTCTACAACCTCGTCCCCACGGGCCGCCTCGAACGCGGCGTGTCGTACAAAGAAAAGATCGAGCAAGGCCTTTCGCCGAACGCCGGACTGCTCAACTACCCCGTGCTGCAGGCGGCCGACATTCTGATTTACGGCGGCACCCTCGTGCCCGTCGGCGCCGATCAGAAGCAGCACATCGAGATCACGCGCGACATCGCCCGGCGCTTCAACCAGACGTTTTGTCCGGACGACCAGCCGCTCTTCCCGACGCCCGAGCCGCATATCCTCGACGATGTAGCCGTTGTCCCCGGCATCGACGGGCAGAAGATGTCGAAGAGCTACGGCAATACGATTGGCATCTTCGATGAAGGCAAGGCGCTCAAGAAAAAGGTGATGAGCATCGTGACCGATTCGACGCCGCTCGACGAGCCAAAGGACCCCGAACGCTGCAACGTCTTCGCGCTGATCAAGCTCTTTGCCGACGAAGCCAAGCAAAACGAGATCGCCGAACGGTACCGCGCGGGCGGATACGGCTACGGCCACGCCAAAAAGGAACTCCTCGACCTGATCGATGACTACTTCGCCAAGGCCCGCGCCCGCCGCAAGGAGCTCGAAAAACGGCCCGATTACGTGATGGACGTCCTCCGCGACGGTGCCCAGCGCGCGCAGGAAAAAGTGCAGCCCATCATGGAACGGGTCCGCGAGGCATCGGGGCTAGTGACCACGTACTGATTATTTGGGCGTGAGAGCGCGAGGGAGTTTGGGCAGCCCTTTCGCCATATAATTAATTTCAATGGTTAAGCGCTTTTGGAATTTGCGAATGTACCGCGACGCGTTCCGCGCTCCCTGTTCGATCTTCGAGCATTCGAAGATATGGCCCGAGGTGGAGCGATACGCTCTCACCGACCAAATTCGACGCTCGTCTCGCTCCGTAAATGCGAACATTGCAGAGGCGTGGCGGAAACGGCGCTACCCAAAGCATTTTGTCAGCAACCTTGCCGATGCCGATGCAGAAGCCGCTGAAACGCGTGCCTGGATCGACTTTGCGCTCGCTCATGGCTATCTGCCACGCGAAGTGTACGACAAACTCGACGACCGATACGATAAGATTCAGGCAAGCCTCGTCAACATGATGAATGCCTCCGATCGCTGGTGCGGGTCCGCCGGCCAAGTCCGCGAGGAAATGGCCAGCTACTCTATTCAGGAGGCCCCGACCAGCTCCAACGCCCATACGCCATTCCACCCAGACGCCCACACGCCCCGATGATCCTCATCATCGACAATTACGACAGCTTCACGTACAACCTCGTCCACCTCGTCGGGCGCCACACGGAGGATCTCGAGGTCGTCCGCAACGATGCGCTGACCGTGGACGACGTGCGCGAGCGTCAGCCCGACGGCATCCTGATCTCCCCGGGCCCCGGCCGCCCCGCCGATGCGGGCATCACTGAGCCCGTCATCCGCGCGCTCGGCGATAAGACGCCGGTTCTGGGCGTGTGCCTCGGCCATCAGGCCATCGGTGAGGTGTTCGGCGGGCGCGTCACGCACGCCCCCACGCTGATGCACGGCAAAACGAGCCCGGTGCATCACGACGGGCGCACCGTGTTCGAGGGGCTGGAGCAGGACTTCGAAGCAACCCGCTATCACTCCCTTATCGTCGAGCGTAACAGCATCGACACGGATGAGTTGGAGATCTCTGCTGAAACGGAAGACGGTCTCGTGATGGGGGTCCGGCACCGCCGCTATCCGCTCGAAGGCATCCAATTTCATCCGGAAAGCGTCATGACTAACGCCGGTCCGCAACTCATCGCTAACTGGCTGAGGGGAATTACGAAGGGTGAATTTCGAACTTCGAATTCATCCCCCCCTGTCGCCTAACCCATTCGACATTCGTCAATCCAAAATCGACATTCGAAATCCGTGCAGGAGTACATCGAAATCATAGCCAATGGCGATCCGCTCACGCGGGACGAAGCCGAGGGCGCCATGCGCCAGATGATGAGCGGCGAGGCCGCACCCGAACACATGGCCGCCCTGCTGATGGGGCTGCGCACCCGCGGCGAAACGCTCGACGAGCTCGTCGGCTTCACGAAGGTGATGCGCGAATACGCCGTCTCCGTCGCCTGCGACGATCCGCACGCGATCGACCTCTGCGGCACGGGCGGCGACGGCGCCAGCACGTTCAACATCTCGACGACGGCCTCGCTGGTCGTCGCCGGGGCAGGCGTCACCGTCGCCAAGCACGGCAACCGCTCGGTGTCGTCCAAGTCGGGATCGGCGGATGTGCTGGAGGCGCTCGGCGTCAAAATCGATCTGCAGAAGGACGGCGTCGAATACTGCCTGAAAGAAGCCGGCATCTCCTTCATCTTTGCGCCCTACTTCCACCCGGCGATGAAACACGTGATGCCGGTCCGCCGCTCGCTCGCGATCCGGACGTTCTTCAACGTGCTCGGGCCGCTCTGCAATCCCGCAGGCGTGACGCGCCAGCTCGTCGGCGCCTTCAATACGCAGACGGCCCAGCGGATGGTGCGCATCCTCGCCCAACTCGACGCCGACCACGTGCTCACTCTCCACGCCGAGGACGGGCTCGACGAAATCTCGATCTCGGCGCCCACGACGGTCTTCGAGTACGACGCCGACGGCTCCGCCGAAACGGCCGTCCCGCGTAGCCGCGAAGTCTTTCCCGAAAAGCACGGCTTCGAGCGATCCGCGATCTCCACGCTGAAAGGCGGCGACGCCGAAGAGAATGCCGAGATCATGCGCGGCATCCTCTCCGGCAAACTGGACGGCCCGAAGCGCGACATCGTCCTGATGAACGCGGCCTACGCCCTCCACACAAGCGGCCGCTTCGACGATCTCGACGCCTGCTTCGCCGCCGCCCGCGCAAGCATCGACAGCGGCGCGGCCCTGAAGACGCTCGACACCCTCGCCGAAGCCTCGCAAGACGCCCCGAATTGAGTGTGCGCATATAGGAGCGTGGGCGCTGTGCGCCTCCCTCCCCACACGCCCATCCCCCAAACCCCGATTCCCAATCGTGAGTATTCTAACCGAAATCATCGACGACACGGCCGAACTCGTCGCCGAGCGCAAGCGCGAGGCGCCCATCCGCGAGCTGGAGCAGCGGCCGCTGTATCAGGAGCGGGAGCCGCTGTCGCTCATTGAGGCGCTGCAGGAGCGAGGCATGTCGTTCATCGCCGAGATCAAGAAAGCATCGCCGTCGAAGGGCGTCATCCGGGAGAATTTCACCCCGGCGCAAATCGCTCAGCAGTACGCCGCGAACGACGCCACCGCCATCTCGGTGTTGACCGAGCCGCTCCACTTTCAGGGCTCGATCGACTATCTGCCGTGGATCCGCGCCCACGTCGAGATCCCGCTGTTGCGGAAGGACTTTATCATCGATCCGTATCAGCTCATCGAGGCCCGCGCGATGGGCGCCGACGCCGTGCTGCTGATTGCCACGGCGCTCGACCGGCAGCAGCTCTACGACTTGCACCGCGCCGCCGACGAACTCGGCCTGTCGTGCCTCGTCGAAGTGTATTCGCTGGACGATCTGGACATCATCGACTTCGATCAGATCAAGATTCTGGGCGTGAATAATCGCGACCTGAACACGTTTGAAGTCGACATCGACAACTCGCTGCGAATCTTCGAGCACGCGCCGCGCTCGGTAGGGCGGATCTCGGAGAGCGGGCTGAGCGACCCCGAGACGCTGGTGCGCCTCCGGCAGAACGGCATCAACGGCGTGCTCATCGGCGAGCACTTCATGCGGGCCGACGACCCGGGTGAGGCGCTGTCCGATCTACGCAACCGGGCCAAAGAAATTGCCCTCAGTCAGCAAACCTGACGCTCCGACGTTCATCCACACCCTCAGCACCCTGCACTCTTTCGACGTATGACAACCAAACTCAAAGTGTGCGGCATCACCGACCTGGCCGACGCTCGTTTTCTGGCGGGCGAAGGCGTGGACTACCTCGGCTTCATCCAGCACGAGGAGAGCCCGCGCTACATTGCCCCCGACAAAGTCGGCGAGATGCTCGAATGGCTGCACGGCCCGAAGCCCGTGGGCGTGTTCGTCAACAAATCGGCGCGGTTCGTGAACGAGGCGGCAGAGACGGCGGGCTTCGAGATGGTGCAATTGCACGGCACCGAGTCGCCGTCCACCTGTGCCGAGATCGAGCGGCCCGTCATCAAGGCCATCCGCGTGCGCCACGACGCGGCGTCCGATCAGCTGCGCGCCCTGATGGAGCCCTACGCCGAGGTCGTCGACTACTTCCTGCTCGATACGCACAACTCCAGCACGTGGGGCGGCACGGGCGAGTCGTTCAACTGGCGGATGGCCCGCGACCTCGCCAGCGACTTCCCGATTTTCCTCGCCGGCGGCATCGACGCCGACAACGTCGAGCGTGCCATCCACACGATGCGCCCCTACGCCATCGACCTGTCGAGCAGCCTCGAATCGGCGCCCGGCCAGAAGAGCTTCGACAAGATCGAGGCTTTCCTCGACGCCTTCCGAGCGGCCAACGCCGCCCTCGAAGATGCCGAATCGGCCTAACGTCGTCTTCGTTTTTACCGCACTCCACTCCCCTGTCCCATGCCTGACCTCGAAACGCCCTCCCGCACGAAATACGCCGCGCCCGACGCCACCGGCCACTTCGGCGCGTACGGCGGCGCCTTCGTCCCCGAGATTCTGGTGCCCGTCCTCGACGAACTGAAAGCCGCCTACGCCGCTGCGCAGGACGACCCTGCCTTCGACCACGAGTTCAGGGCGCTGCTGCGCGATTACGCAGGCCGTCCCACAGCCCTGACATTCGCCGACCGCCTCACCGAGGCCTGTGGCGGCGCGCAGATCTACCTCAAACGCGAGGACCTCTGCCACACCGGCGCCCACAAAATCAACAACACCATCGGCCAGATCCTGCTAGCCCGACGGATGGGCAAGACGCGCATCATCGCCGAAACGGGGGCCGGCCAACACGGCGTTGCGACTGCCACCGTCTGCGCCAAGTTCGGCGTCGACTGCGTGGTCTACATGGGCGAAGAAGACATGGAACGCCAGCGCCTCAACGTCGAACGAATGCGTCTCCTCGGCGCCGAGGTGCGGCCGGCCACGAGCGGCAGCAAAACGCTGAAAGATGCGACCAACGAAGCCATCCGCGACTGGGTCTCGAATCCGGATGACACGTTTTACATCATCGGCTCGGTCGTGGGCCCGCATCCGTACCCCATGATGGTGCGCGACTTCCACCGGATCATCGGCGAAGAAACGCGCGACCAACTGGCCGACGAAACGGGGCGCGCCGTGCCCGATGCCATCGTCGCCTGCGTTGGGGGCGGCTCCAACGCCATGGGCATTTTCTACCCGTTCATCGACGACGACGTGGACCTGATTGGCGCGGAAGCTGCAGGCGAAGGACTCAACGGCCGCAACGCTGCGACGCTCGCGAAAGGCTCCCCCGGCATCCTGCACGGCGCGATGAGTTATCTGCTGCAAGACGGCGGCGGTCAGGTGCAACTTGCCCACTCGATCTCGGCCGGACTCGACTACCCCGGCGTCGGACCCGAGCACGCGCATCTGCGCGACATTGAGCGCGTCCGCTACCTGTCCGTCACCGACGAGCAGGCGCTTGACGGCGTCCAGCTCCTCTCTCGCACCGAGGGCATCATCCCCGCGCTGGAGACGGCCCACGCGGTCGCGCTCCTGCCCGACCTCGCCGGCTCGATGACCGCGGATCAGGTGCTCGTCCTCAACTGCTCGGGCCGTGGCGATAAAGACATGGACACCATCGCCAAGCACCTATAGTTGTAGTTGCACATGGGCGTGAGGGCGTGTGGGAGCCTCCTCCACGCCCACCCGCCCAATCTCCCACACGCCCACACTCAAACCATGTCCCGACTCCGCGACACGCTTCAAACCCTCCGCGCCCGCGGCGAAAACGCGATGGGCCTGTTCCTGACGAATGGCTTCCCCACCCCGGACGCCACGCTGCCCATCCTTCGCGCCATCGACCGGGGCGGCACCGACTTCATCGAGCTGGGCATGCCCTTCAGCGATCCGCTGGCTGAGGGCCTGCCCATCCAGCGCTCCAGCGCCCGCGCCCTCAGCCACGGCGTGGAGATGGCCGACGCCTTCCGCACCACCGAGCAGTTTCGCGCCGAGAGCGACACGCCCATCCTGCTGATGGGCTACATCAATCCGGTCTACCGCTACGGCCCCGAGGCCTTCTGCCGTGACGCCAAAGCCAGTGGGGTCGACGGCCTCATCTTGCCCGACCTGCCGCCCGAAGAGAGCGGGCTGATCACTGAGGCCGCGGCCGATGCCGAACTCGACCTCGTCTACCTGATTGCGCCCAACACGCCCGACGACCGCGTCCGCCGCATCGACAAGCTCGCCAGCGGATTCGTCTACGCCGTCTCCATCGCGGGACTCACCGGTTCCAACTTGAGCGACCGGATGTCTCGCGTCGGGGCCTATTTGAAGCGATCCCGCACGCTCATCCAGCAGAATCCATTGCTCGTCGGCTTCGGCATCAAGTCGCACGAGGACGCGATGCGCCTCAGCACCCATACGGATGGCTTCATCGTCGGCTCGGCGCTGATCAACCGGGTCGAGGCGCTCTGGGACGACGCCTCCCTCTCCGATGCGGAGCGGCTCGCTGCGATCGAGGCCTTTGCCCGGGCGCTCAAAACGGGCGATGCGGCCCCGGCCGCCTCCCCATCCCGATGACGCGGGGCAACAAGGTTTCGTATCCTTCGTTGACACAGCGATCCCTCCCACAACCTCAGTGCGCTATGACGCGGACTTCTTTGCGGCCCAGCTCAACCGTGCGTGCCTCCCTCCGCCCCGTTTCCACCCTCTTGATGGCCGTGCTCTTGTTCGCCGGCCTGGTCGGATGCGGCGACTCGTACCGCCCGCGGGCGACCGGTCCCAACGAACAGGTCACCGTGGTGATGGACAGCACGCACTGGCAGGGACCGCTGGGGGAGGCGGTCCGCGAAAACATCGCGCCGTACATCAGCACGCTGCCGACCCCCGAGCGGATGTTCGACCTCAAGCAGGTAGACCTGACCTCCCGCCTGGTGTTCGATAACGTGCAGAAGCGGAAAAACGTGATCTTCATCGCTCCGTTGAGCGACTCGGCCCGGTCCAACGTGGCGTCTTTTCTGCGGGACCGGCTCTCGGCGAGCGCATTGCAGGCCGTCGAGAGCGGCCAAACGGCGGTCGTCCCCAAGCCGGACCTCTGGCGCCAAAGCCAGCGCATCTACTTCATCACCGCCTCGACGACCGACGGCATTATCCAGGCGCTACAGGCGAATGGCCCCGATATCCGGGAGACGTTTCGCAAGATCATCCTGACCCGCCAGCAGCGCGAAATGTTCGACCGGGGCCGCCAGCCCGTCATCGAAGACTCGCTGATGGCACACCACGGCTTCGCGGTCAACGTGCAGCACGACTACCAGGTCGCCATCGATACGACTAACTTCGTCTGGCTCCGCCGCATTCTGATCGACTCGCGCCGGTCCCTGTTCGTGTATTACAAGGATAACGCCGATCCAAGTACGATCACCCCCGAGTGGATCTACGCCACGCGCGATTCACTCACCCGGCGCTACATGCAAGGCAACGTGGGCGGTTACGTGCAGATTGACCGCCGCCGCCCGCTCACCTCCGAAAACATTAATTTCTTGGACCGCTACGCCTACGAATCGCGCGGGCTGTGGTACATGATCGAACGGCAGGACGACGGGTCGATCCGGCAGTTTGGAGGGGGGGGGCCGTTCGTCAACTACACGTTCTACGACCAGGCCTCCGACCGCATCTACATGATCGACGGGATGGTTTTCGCCCCCAAGTATGACAAGCGCGACTTCCTCCGCCAGCTTGACGTCATCGCTCGCACGTTCCGCACGCGGCAAGACGTTCAGCAATCAGCGGAGGGCCCTGTGGCCAGCCGCTCCGAATAAGCTCATGCCCTCCGCCCTTCGCGCATACTGGATGGTGGCTGCACTGGCCGGCGTGCTGATGCTCGGGGGATGCTCCTCCTTCTCCCCCGAGGAGCCCCCCGTGGCCGACAGCACCCTCGTCCGCGTGCTGACGGAGTTTCATCTCGTGGCCGCGCGCGAGCAGATCCAGAATGACTCTACGCTCATCGACCTGCGCGATTCGATCTTGCAGACGTACAGCGTGCGAGAGGCCGAGTTGCGAGCTGCTATGGCGTATTACGACGAGCGACCGGGCGCCTACGAGTCGATTTACAGCGACGTGCTGGATAGCTTGAGTGCCTATCAATCGGAGCTGCGCCGCTCGTCCGGTGATCAGTAGGCGCAACTACGTCTCGGAAGCGATCCGGTCAAGCAGCGTTTCGGCGCGCGGGGTGAGTTCGAAAGTGCCGTCAAGCGGATCGATGAGTGTCAGGTAGTCTTCGCGCACGAGCCAATCCACGAGCCCGCCGAGGCGGTGACCTGGCACCGAGGGCGCGCCGGCGTCGGCAAACCACGCCTCGCGTGATCGGCCGTCCCCGACTTGCTGGAGGATGTGACGGAGCACGGGCTCGTCATGGGGCGTGATCGCTTGCACTGTATGGCGCCCGAGGCACACGTCGCAGGCCCCGCACCCCGGCTCGCTCCGTTCCCCGAAATACGTCAACAAAAAATGGCGGCGGCATGTGGCTGAATGAGCGTACTGCACCATGTGGCGGAGGCGCGCCTCCGCCCGCTTGCGGGCCGCCTTGACCTGCTCGCTATCGACGGGATAACGCCGGCTCCGCGGCTCGTTGAGCTCGACGTAGAGCGTCTGTCCCGGCGGCCGCCAATCGACGAGGCCCCGGTCGCTCAGAAAGTCCAGCCCACGGTGCAGCCGATCGGCATCCAGCTCGGTCCGGCGCCGGAGGAGACGCAGGTCCATCCGATGCCATCCGGAAAACGCATCGGCATGAACCGATCGCAGCAGTGTCCGCACGAACGACCCCAGCGCGATATTCTCCGTCGCCTGCGCATAGTCGCGCACGTCCGAGGCCGAGGCCGTGAACCGCATGAAGGCGTAATCCTGGCTCCGGGGCAGTACGTTCCAGGCGTCGTGCCGGCTCAGCAGCTCGATCGCCGTGCGCACCTTCGTCCGCGTGAAGCCGGTGACGCGCATGACGGCCTCACGGTCGACGGCCAGCGGCCCCTCGGGCTCGCTCCCGAGGGGCACCTGGCCGACGTTGCACACCGCGGTGTAGACGGCCTGCACCTCAGCCGCGCTGGGGTGGGAGGCCTCGATGAGCGCATGCTGCGTTTCGGTGTCGGCGGGCTTGTGGAGGAGCACGGCATACGCCGTTTTGCCATCACGGCCGGCCCGGCCCGCTTCCTGATAGTAGGCTTCCACCGAGGCCGGCATATCGACGTGGAGCACGAAGCGGACATCGGGCTTGTCGATCCCCATCCCGAAAGCATTTGTCGCCACGATCAGGCGCTTCTCTCCTCCGATCCACTGCTCCTGCGCGGTCGTGCGCTCCTCACTCGTCATCCCGCCGTGGTAAGCCGCGACCTTTTCCCCCAACGCGCGGTCGAGCCACCGCGCCCACTGCTCGACGTTGTTGCGCGTGGCGGCATACAGAATCCCGCTCCCGGATAGCCGCTCTACGACAGCTTTCGCCTGTGCCCGCTTGCTCTCCGGCTGAAACACCGACCAGACGAGGGTGGGCCGGTCGAACCCCCGGATGATCTCGTGAGGATCATCGAGCTCCAAGTGCTTGATGACATCGCGGCGCACCGCGGGCGTGGCCGTCGCCGTGACGGCCATCGTGGGCGGCTCATCCAGCAGTGCGCGCGCTGCTGGAATCGCCATGTAGTCGGGCCGGAAGTGATGGCCCCATTCGCTCACGCAATGCGCCTCGTCCACGGCCAGCATCGCGACGTTCAACCGCTGAGCTCGGGCGCGGAACAGGTCGGAGGTGAGCCGCTCCGGAGCCACATACAGCAGATCGTATTGCCCGTGTTCGGCGTTCGTCCAGCGCTGATCGATCTCGTACGTGGCCAGCGTGCTGTTGATAAAGGCCGCTGAAATGCCGCGCGCATGCAGTCCGGCCACCTGATCCTGCATCAGCGCGATCAGTGGTGAGATGACGAGCGTCATCCCCTCCGTCATCAACGCCGGCAACTGATAGCACAGTGACTTCCCTCCACCCGTGGGCAGAATCACGAGCGCATTTTCGCCCTCCAGCGCCGCACGGATGGCCTCCTCCTGACCGGGGCGAAACTGCTCGTGTCCCCAGTGCTCCTGCATCAGCGCCCGCGCGTCGTCGAGCATCGAGTCCATCACGATCGTGGTGGTAGGTGATTCTGAGATCTATGTGCACGCGCCATTCGGATCGGATCGACGTGCCCTCCCTCATTCCTCATTCGTGCTATGCTGCATTACTTCCGCCCCGTCACGGGGTTCGGACACGAGGACGGCAGCCGTATGTGTAGTTTCTGTGAATCTATATATTTTGGGATTTGGCACGTTACGTTTGGCGATCAGGCGTGTCTGTAGGGCAGCAAATCTTACAGGAGGCCTTTTGTCAACTCGGGTCTCAAACGATGGTGGGGCAGCCGGTGTGTCTTCGGGCACACCGGCTGTTATTTTGGGTACGTGTGATATGCCGTGTCTTCAGCGGGCATCGCCGACTCCCCCAGATTTCGCTGCCGCCCAATGGCTCTCCCCCGCGTTTCCATCATCATTGTGTCGTGGAATGCGCTCCCCCTGCTCCAGCAGTGCCTCCCCTCAGTGGTCGCCACGGACTATCCCGATCTCGAAATCATCCTCGCCGACAATGCCTCGACTGACGGGTCGGCGGGCTGGGTGCGCGCCGCGTATCCTTCCGTACAGGTCGTGCAGCACCCGGCGAATTGGCTCTTTTGCCGGGGCAACAACGCCGCGCTGCCACACGCCACGGGCCAATATGTGATGCTGCTCAACAATGATGTCGAGGTCCCCCCCGGCTGGCTGCATCCGCTCGTCCGGACAATGGAGCGACATCCGGAGGTCGGCGCCGTTCAACCCAAGCTGCTACAGTACGATGACCGGAGCCACTTCGAATATGCCGGAGGCGCCGGGGGCTATCTGGACCGCTTCGGGTACCCCTTCACGCGCGGGCGCCTCTTCTTCACCATGGAAGAGGACCACGGGCAGTACGATGCGCCGCGCGATATCTTCTGGGCCACGGGTGCCGCCCTTATGCTCCGACGCACCGCGCTGGACGAGGTCGGCCCGCTGGATGAGCGCTTCGAGATGCACATGGAAGAAATCGACCTGTGCTGGCGGCTTCACCGTGCGGGCTACCGGGTTCTCGCCCAACCGGCCAGCACGGCCTATCACATCGGCGGTGCCTCCCTTCCGCAGGGCAGTCCGCGCAAGGCATACTACAACTTCCGTAACAGCCTGCTGATGCTGTATAAGAACCTCCCGCCGGCTCACTGGCGGCGGATCTTCCCGATGCGGGTTCTGCTCGATGGAGGAGCCGTTCTCCGTGCCCTTGCTTCAGGCCGCCTACAGGAGGCCGCTGCCATCATCCGCGCCTATCGCGATGCACATCGGATGCGACGCCACTACGCAGACGTCCGCCCGGATCCCGACGAACCGGCGGTGGTACCTCCCTACCGCGGCAGCATCGTGCTCGACTACTTTTTGCGGAAGCGGCGGCGTTTCAGTGAGCTGCCTTCCGAGTGGTTTCGGTCGCCGTATCAACGCGCCGATGCGCCCGCATAAAGCCCGCCCCCCCATCAGCCATCCCGGCCGCGCTCATAACGTACCACTACTGCCACTGCCCCCAGCACTACGAGCATTCCTGTGATCGCCAGGAGGGTGGGCACCTCGCCGAACAACCCATACGCCAGTGCCGACGCCCCAACCGGCTCCAGCAGTGCCAACATCCCCACCAGCGCCGCAGGGAAATACTGCAGGGCGTAGTTGAACGAGCCGTGCCCCAGGATCTGTGGGCCGATGGCCATGAGCGCGCACAGTCCGTAAAAGCCCCAGTCGTACCCAAACAGCGGGACGCCCTGCCCCCATGCGGCAACGAGCGTCGTTAGGGCCGTGACCGCGTACAGCGGAAAGACGTAGGCGAGCCAAGGCACCTGTTGGCGCACGTGCCGCCCGATCAGCAGATATAGGCTGACGAGCAGCGACGCCGTAATCGCCAGTCCATTGCCCCAGAGCGGCGCCGGCCCGACGCCGATACCCCGCATATCCCCCCATCCGATGAGCGCGGCTCCCGCGACCGAGATTCCGATCGCCCCGATCGTCGGCCACGAGAGCTGTTCGTCGAGAAACCAGTAGCCCAACACGACGAGAAAAATCGGGCTCGTCGTCACCAGCACCGATGCGCTCGCTACCGTTGTGAAATACAGCGACTCAATCCACGTGATGAAGTGCAGCCCCAGAAAGACTCCGGCTGCCCCGATCAGCGCGACGTCGCGGCGGCTGAACGCACGCACAGCCGGGCCGATTCGTCGCCAAGCAGCGGGAGCGAGAAGCAGCGCAGCAAACACCGTCCGCCACACCGCGATCGCCATGCCGGGCGCCTCATCAGCCCAGCGAACCAGGATGGGACTGAAGGTGAAACTGATCACCCCGACCGCCACGGCAACGTACACGAAAGCTGGGCGCGACGCCATAGCACCTATCCATCGGGGATGTGAAGAGAATGGCCGCAGCCCGTTCGAGCGGGGACGCAGCCGTGCTTACCGGAGCCGGTCCATCGACTTGACGAGTTCGATGTCGCTCTCGATTCCGCGGCGGGCCAAGTAAAACAGCAAATACGCGATCACCGGCAAAGCCACCAGCAGAACCTGCCCGATATCGATTGATCCATCCGCGGCGCGCACGTCGAATCCGCCCGTCAGATAGAGGCTGGCGTAGAGCACCGCCACCGTCAGGATCGTCCCGACTTGCGTGCCGATCACCACCTTGCGCTGGCGCGGGCGGTTGCTGTAGAGGAAGATCGCGACGAGCCCAACCGCCGCCGTCGCGAGACTCAGTCCCGTGATGGCAGGCTCAAACCAGGCGTACGTGTCGGCGGCTGCGCCCTGCCGAAAGGAATCGAGAAACACCAGCCCGACGAGCGCAGCGGCCCCGAGGAGCAAATAGACGGATTGGATTCGCTGGATCATGGACATTCAGATCGGATAATTCAGTGCGAGAACGGGCCTCGACTCAGGGCCCTCATGCCATCGCCGTGGAGACGCGATTGGCGAGACGCTTGGCGAACTCGGTGGTCGTGCAGGAGCCGCCCACATCGGCCGTCAGATGTTCCCCTTCGCGGTAGGTGGCCAGCAGCTCGCGCTCAATAACATCGGCGGCGTCATGCTCGTCCAGGTGACGCAGCATCATCACCGCCGTCCGGATAAGCGCGGTCGGATTCGCGATGTTCTGCCCAGCAATGTCGGGCGCACTGCCGTGCACCGCCTCAAACACCGCGTAGTCGTCGCCCAGGTTGGCGCCTCCCACCACGCCGAGGCCACCGACCAGACCTGCCGCCAGATCGCTCAGGATATCGCCGAAGAGGTTCGTCGTGACCAGGCAATCGTACTCGTTTGGATTCATGACGAGCTGCATGCACATGTTGTCGATAATCCGGTCGTTGAACTCGATCTCCGGATAATCCTCGGCGATATCGCGGCCGATGTCCAGGAACATGCCCGAGGTGAGCTTCAGGATATTCGCCTTGTGCACCAGCGTTACCCGTTCCCGCCCGTGCTGACGCGCATACTCGAAGCAAAAGCGAATAATCCGCTCCGAGCCGCGCCGGGTAATCCGTGCAATTGAATCGGCAATCTCGAGCCGGTCGTCGTAGTTCTCGATGCCGGAGTAGAGCCCCTCCGTGTTCTCACGAAACGTAATCAGATCGACGTCATCGAAGGGCGTATCCAGCCCCGGCAGGGTAGTGCAGGGACGCACGTTGGCGTACAGATCGAGCTCCTGCCGCAGTTGGACATTGACGCTGGTAAATCCTTCGCCGACGGGTGTGGTGATGGGGCCCTTCAGGGCGACGGTGGTATCCCGGATGGAGGCCGGAACATCGTCGGGCAGCGAGGGGCGCCCTTCTTCCACAGCGCGCGTGCCAACGATGCGGTGGCGGTCCCATTCGATATCCACGCCGGTGGCTTCAAGAACGTGCATCGTGGCATTGGTGACTTCCGGACCAATACCATCGCCCGGCAAGAGCGTTATGCGGTGAGACATAAAAAGATAGGGTCAGTTAATCTTCGAGAGAATTCTGGAAAGCGAGAGGCGGACGCCCCCCGAGAGCATACATAAAAAAAGCCCTGCCGAAGCAGAGCTTTTTTATAGAATGAGGAAAAAACGGAGCGGCTTACTGCGAGCCCGACTCCCGGGTGGACGAGTAATTGATGCGCAGCGCATTCGCTTCCCGAAGCTCCTGCTGCACCTCGTTGACGACGCGCATGGGCGACTGGCGGTCGACCTTGAGCGAGGCAATAAGCTTGGGCTGCTCCTGCAGCTTGCTGTACATAATCTGGCGGATGCTCGTCGGGTTCTCGATGAGCGCATCATCGATCTGGATCGCGGTTTCGCCCTGCTGCTCATCCGGCCCCGTCTTGCGCGGACCGATATAGACATATGAGATCAGGCGCTTCTGCTCGATCTTCGTCAGCGCCTCGGCCGAGGGCAGGCGCGTCTGGACCTTGATTTCGGTTTCGCGCAATACGGTCGACACCATAAAGAAGATGAGCAGCATGAACACGATGTCCGGCAGCGACGCCGTGGAAATACCCGGCGAGGTGTCGGAGCTTCGCTTTTCAAAGCGGTTGGAGGCCATGGGACTATAGTCGTTCGTCGATCAAGGGGCAGGGAGGAAAGACGGGGCGCCGTTATTCGCCCAAGTCCGGCTCGGCGATGGAGATTTTCGCCTTGAACGCCTCGCGGATCAGGTTGTCCTCATCGGGACCCAGTTGGCCGCGGTAGGCCTCGTAGCTCGGCCACGTACGCTCCAGGCCGGCCGACTCGCCGTTGGGGAGCTTGTTCGAGCGAGCAATGCTCTCCCAGATCTCGCGGTAGGCCATCCAGACCTCATCGAGCACGCGGATGTACGTTTCGTATGGCGTCTCGGCATCGGTCTTAATCGACACCACCGCTTTGTCCGGGCTCACGGCATAATCCGCACTCTGGCCGTAGTTCGTGACGTGCGTCTTCACCTCACTCCGGATCTTCTCCACGGTCGTCAGTTCCTCTTCGAGCAGCACTTCGCCCGAGGAATTCACCAGAATCTTCAGCATGTTGCGCTCCTTCACCGGAGGTGGCTGCTGATCCTGCTGCAGCTTTGGCGGCAGGGTCATACCAATGCCCGTGTCGACATTGATCGTCGTCGTCACGAGGAAAAAGATGAGGAGAAGGAACGCGATGTCGGCCATGGAGGAAGTAGGGATTGTAGCTTCCTCCCGTTCGCGTTTTTTGTCAAGCAATCCTTTAGGCATAAGGGACACCCAATCCAGGTTCAATTAGGGTCGGTAAGCGGGCAGTTCGCGGCGCGCGGTTATCAGGTAAAGAGGCTGCGCACGCCCGAAAGAAACAGGCCCAGCAGGGTGAGGGCAAACATAGCAAGCAGCGTACCCATAGCCGCTTGCGCCCACGTGGCCAGCACGAGGCGGAGCACCACCACGATGACACCGGGGACGGCCACAATCGCAATCGAAAGCGGCTCGACTTTCCCGTAAAACAAGTTACGCAGGCTAAAGATCAAAAGGGCTACAATGCCCAGCCCTCCGAGGATGAGCGCCGCCCATATGGCGTACGGAACGATGGTTTCCATTGTTTTGCGTCGTTAAAAGATGGGGATGACAGATCCGAGTGAGAGCGGCATGGCTTCGACGCGAAGCCGAGCGACCGAGGCCCGGCTGGGCCCCCCGCCGCTCCGCTCACTTCGAATAAGCCACACCATGCATCCGAGCAGCTTAGGATTCGGAGGAACCTTCCTCCGCAGATCCGATGCTTTTCGGCACCTCTTTCTCACCGGTGATGGAGCGGCCGGCCTGGAGCATCACGAGCGAATCGATCAGCTCAATCGAGGCATCCTCCATCTCCACGACGATACGATCAATCTTGGAAACGGCGTAGTTGTAGAAGAACTGCAGGATCACACCTACGATCAACCCGAAGGCCGTCGTCAGGAGGGCAACCTTAATACCACCGGCCACGAGGCTCGGCGAGATGTCACCCGCGGTTTCAATCGCGTCGAACGCCTGAATCATTCCGATCACCGTGCCGAGGAATCCGAGCATGGGCGCGATGCTAATGAACAGGGAGAGCCACACCAGCCCGCGCTCCAAAAAGCTCATTTCGATGGATCCGTACGAGACGACGGCTTTCTCAACGGCGTCGATGCCTTCATCGGCGCGCAGCAGCCCCGCCTGGAAGACCGAAGCCACCGGGCCGCGTGTGTTGGCGCACTCTTCTTCCGCCGCAGCAATACCGCCCTCTTCGAGAGCTTGCTTTACGTCCTGCAAAAACTTGCGGGTGTTGATATCTGCTCGGTTCAGGGTGATGATGCGCTCAAAAGCAATCGCTAAACCAATGATCAAGCAGATGAGCACGGGCCACATGAACTCTCCGCCCTCATTGAAGCGTTCGACCAGTGCATTGATGGCTCCGCCGCCTTCTGCCTCTTGAGGCAGCATCAACAGCAGGTGTACCGTCAGCAAGTCAAAAATTCCCATGGATGGCTTCCTCCGCTTGGATAACGCTTAGTTACAGATTTAGATGATGTTGGTGGGCCGTGTAGGCGCGTATTCGATTTGCCGCACCCACTCCGATGGGGACGGAAGCGGTGCGGCCAACGTCGCAGAAACGCCCGATCTCGTCGTGACGCTCCACATCCGGAAATTATATGGAATCCGGTGTCCTTTGTCAAAGAGACGGCGCGAATCAATGTCAATATTTGATCTCGATTCGCACCAAGCCAACGGCTGAGAATCGAACGCCCGGCCGTTCATGTGCAAACATAGGAATTATTCAGGCTGAACGAAAGGCGCCGCCCGATTTTTCTACGGATCAACCGGGTAGCGGGCCGCCAGATGAACCGACGAGCCCCACAATTCCTGCGCGCGCTGGAAGACCGGATCGGCTGCTGAATACGCCGCATACCACGCCTGCGGTCCAAAGAGTCGCTGCGCCAAATGCGCTTTCAGGAGCCCCTTGATGTCCGCCGCACGGTGCGCCAAGGCAGGGGGCTCAACCGCCCGACCCGGCTGCGCCACGTGGCGCACAAACGCCGCCCACAGCGAATCGGGCACCCCAAACGACTCGAGGAAGCGATCCTCCTTCGCCCACTGCGAACGGAGCGACGGATGCGCATCCAACCAGGACCGCGCGACGGCATTAGCCCAACCATTTTGCATCACCCGGCTGCGCAGCGAGTACGACGTCGTATCGACGGGGCGGATGAAATCTGGAATAATGCCGCCGCCCCCAATCACCGTGCGCCCGGCATCGGTCCGATACTTCAACGAATCCGGGACCTGATCGAGAATCTCCTCGCGTTGCAGATGCACATCGGCCGCATGCTGCGCCTGCTTGTCATGATAGTACGCCCTGCGGCCCTCCTTGTAGGGCGTCTGTATCAATCGACCCGAGGGGGTGTAGAAGCGCGACACGGTCACGCGCAGAGCGCTCCCGTCCCGCAGCGGGTATTGCTTCTGCACCAATCCCTTACCAAAGGTCCGTTCGCCGACGATGAGCGCGCGGTCGTGATCCTGCAAGGCCCCTGCGACGATTTCACTGGCCGAGGCCGACTGCCCATCCACGAGCACGATTAGCGGCCCGTTCTCATACGCACCGTCCCCCTCGGCCACGTGCGATTCACGGAACTCCGCGTGGCGACTGCGCGATCGCACGATCAGTTGCCCTTCGGTCAAGAACTCATCGCTCAGCTTGATGGCCTGCTCCATGATGCCCCCGCGGTTGCTGCGCAGATCGAGGATGAGCCGCTCCATCCCGCGCTGCCGCAACTGCCGCAGGGCCTGCAAAAACTCGTGATGCGTCGTCTGAGCAAAGCGGTTGAGGCGAATCACGCCCGTCCGCGCATCCGCCATGAAGGCGGCGTCGACGGAGCGAAGCGGCACCTGTCCCCGCTCGATCCGGACACTGATTGGGTCGGGCGTGCCGGGGCGCCGCACCTTCAGTTCCACGGTGGTGCCGCTCGGCCCCTTGATGGACGCCTGGACCTGCTCGTGGGTAAACCCGACGGCCCGCTGGCTGTCTACCGCAACAATCCGGTCGCCCGAGCGAAGGCCGGCGCGGCGGCTTGGCCCCTCGGGCAGCACCGCCTGCACTGCCAGCGTATCCGCATCACCCGGCCCGTCGATGAACTCGTACGCGATCCCGATCCCATCGAACGACGCATTGAACGACTCTCGGACCGCCTGCATCTGCTCTGTCGCGATGAAGGCGGAATGCGGGTCGAGGCGGCTGATCATCTTGCGGATGGCGCTCTCGGAGACGCGCCGCGCGCTGACACGATGGACGTAGCGCGTCGTTACGATTTCGAAGGCCTCTTCGAGCGTCGATAACGAAGCCGCGGCCCCGGCCTCTTGATCGGACGGGGTGAGATCGGGGGTCAGGGCAATGCCCAGCAGAATCCCGGCAAGGATCAAGCCGGCTCCGCCCAAGAAGTGAACGACGGTTCGGCGCATATGCGGATGGATCGGCATGCTCAAAAATGCAATATTGGGACCGTCTTGTGTACCTTTCGCACAGGTATTAGGTTCGCTCCTCAGCGCCGTCGAACGAGCATCCGCTCTCCTACCCCGAACGGCAGCCCGGTTTCCTCGTACGTGATGGATGGCCGACGATCCGCGCGCGCCATCGCTTTTGCTTTCCTCAGTCCCTGCCCCGATCTATGACTAACAAGGAGATTGCCCGCGTGCTCAGCGAAACCGCGGCGCTCATCGAACTCACCGGCGGAAATCGCTATCGCGCCAGCGCCTTCGACCGGGCGGCGCGCACCCTCCGCAGCCGCGACGACCGCATCGCCGAGCGGGCCGAGGCCGGCACCCTCACCGAAATCAGCGGTATCGGGAAAGGACTGGCGGCCGACATCACGGAGCTCGTCCAAACCGGTATGCTCCCGGCGCACGACGAGCTGATGAGCGCCATCCCGCCGGGCCTGCTCGATGTGCTCCAGGTGAAAGGCCTTGGCACGAAGAAAGTCCGCGCGCTGTGGACCGAGCTGGGGATTACCTCGCTCGACGAGTTGGAGTCGGCCGCCCGCGAGGGGCGCATTGCCAAGCTGGACGGCTTCGGCGCGAAGACGCAGCAAAACATCATTGAAAATGTGCAGCTGCTCCAGCAGTACAGCACGCAGCACCGTTACGCCGAGGCCCACACTGAGGTCGAGCCGCTTCTGCAGCGCCTCCGCGCGCTTGAGGCCGTGGAACGCGCGGAGCTGAGCGGGGCCCTCCGGCGGCGCCTCGAAACCATCGAGGAGGCGGATCTAACCGTCGCCAGCGCCAATCCGGATGCCGTCCAATCGGCCCTCCGCGAGCTGGGGATTGATGCGGATCCATCGACGGAGGACGGCCTGCCCCTGCTCAATGGCACCCTCGCCGACGGGCTACCGCTACACGTTTGCATCGCTCCACCAGAGCGGTTCGGCACCGTCCAGTGGATGCGCACCGGCAGCGCCGACCATCGTACCGCTTTCCGCGAGCGCTTCGGCGCACCCGGCCCCTTCACCGACGAGGAGGCCCTCTTCGCCTCGGCCGAGCTGCCCCTCATTCCGCCTGAATTGCGTGAGGGCACTGGCGAACTCGATGCGGCGGCCGAGGGCAACCTGCCCGCACTGCTCACTCCTGACGACCTCCGCGGCTCGCTCCATAACCACTCCACCTACAGCGACGGCGCCCACTCGCTCCGCGAAATGGCCGATGCCGCCCGCGAGCTCGGGCTGTCCTACTTTGGCATCTGCGACCACAGCCAGTCGCTGACGGTAGCCGGCGGACTCTCGCCCGATGAGGTGCGCACCCAACAGGCTGAAATCGATGAGCTCAACACCGCGTACGCCGCGATGGAGGGCCCACCTTTTCAGATCTTCAGTGGCATCGAAAGCGATATCCTGGCCGACGGGTCGCTCGATTACGACGACGAGGTCCTGGCATCGTTCGATTTCGTGGTGGCCAGCGTTCATTCGCGCTTCAACATGAGCGCCGACGAAGCCACCGAGCGGATCCTGCGCGCCATCAAAAATCCATTTACGACCATCCTGGGCCATCCCACGGGCCGCCTCCTACTCGTCCGCGAAGGCTACCCGATCCACCACGAACGCGTCATCGACGCCTGCGCCAAACACGACGTCGCCATCGAACTCAACGCCAATCCGTATCGGCTCGATCTCGACTGGCGCTGGATCCGCTACGCCACCGATCAGGGCGTGCTGATCTCCATCAATCCAGACGCACACGCCACCGATGAGCTGCGCAACGTCCGGTGGGGCGTCGCTGTTGCGCGGAAGGGCTGGCTGACCGCGGATCAGTGCCTGAACGCCAAGCCGCTCGATGACTTTGCGGACTGGCTGGCGGCCCGCACCTCCCCTTCGGCTGCATAACGCCCCGTCCGCATGTCCGCCGCCCGATCCGCCTCATACCGCTCGGCCTCGTTGCTGCAGTCGCTTGCTGTCGGCTTCGTACTGCTGCTCCTATTCGCGCTCCTCACGGCGGGCGTTCTCTGGTATTTGGTCTATGCGGTGGACGCGTCGCCTCCGGAACAAGCGGAGGTGCCCGGCCTGCAGGCCCCCACAACGATCCAGTGGAGTGACCGCGGCCCGGCGACCATCGAGGCCTCCACCCTCGCCGACACGTACGCCGCTCTCGGATATGTCCACGGCCTGCGTCGCACCTGGTCGATCGTGCTCTGGCGGCAAACAGCCCTCGGGCGGTTGGCCGAGTGGTTTGGCGCCGGAGTGCTGCCGATCGACCGGCACGCGCGCCGGCTCGATCTCGCGCGCCAGTCCCGGCAGGCCTACGCCCGACTGCCGGATGCCGACCGCACCCTGCTCGATGCCTACGCCGCCGGCGTCAATGCCGCCTTCGATGCCGATGCGGCACGTCACCACGACGAGCTCGTCCTACTCGATCTCGCACCGGCTCCCTGGGCACCGTGGCACACGCTCACCATCGAGCGGCTGTTCGGGTGGCTGGCGACCGCCCCGCTGCCCGATAGCGTGGCCTCCTCCTTCACCCGTGCCGACGCCCAGTTCCGTCGCTGGCTCCGGCTGGAGGGGCTCCCCCACAGCATCGCCTGGACGCACCAATCGGAGGGATCCACCGTTCTGTTTCAGCGGCACACGTACGGCACCTCGGCGCTGCCGCTCTTCGACGACGTCATCATTCAGCGCCCCGGCCGGCCCGATATCGCCGGCGCCTCACTCCCTGGCACGCCCTTCCTCCCGACGGGCACCGCTGGCTCCGACGGCTGGTCCCTCCTGCTCGATAGCCGTACCGCTCTCAGCCGCGTCGATACGGCTGCGCTGACTACGACGTCCAGCTTCCACCGCCTCCAGACTCACACCAACCGCGAAGACCTCCTGCACGTGCGCCGCGCCGAGAGCGGGCTCCCACTCCCCGCAACGTCCCCCGACTCGATGGCGACGATCCTCCAGTGGGACGGCTTCCGACCGCTCTCCGACGCGCCCGCGTGGCGAGCCCTCCTCCAGGCCGACCCGCCGTCGTTTCAGCTGCTCAGCGGATCGGGCCTCCGGATTGGCCCTGATGGCTGGAGGCTCACCGGTCCCGCAACGATCCATAAGCCGCTGCCCGACGGCCTGCTGATTGGCCGAACCCGATGGGCGCACTATCAGGCCGAGGCCCTCCGCCCCCGGCTCCGCACCGCAGCGTCTGCCGATGCACTGGCACTGGGACAGAGCGATTCGAGCGTGTGGGCAACCCAGCAGGGGGAGACCCTGCTGCCCGTCATCCGTTCGATGGACGGCGAAACCGGTCCGGTGGGCGATGCGCTGACGTATCTGCGCAACTGGAACTTCCGATACGACCGTGCCAGCATCGCCGCCTCGGTGCTCGATACATGGCTGCATCAGCAGGGCGCGCCCTTCGCCCCCCTGGCCTCGGACTCGCTGCAAGCTGAGGCAATGGATATGTACCAGCGCAGCCTGCGTCGCGCTGTGGATACGCTCGTTGCCCGCTTCGGTGCCGATGCCGAGCAGTGGCGATGGGAGCGAGTCCAACCCAATCAGCGCCACTTCCCCGTGTGGTCGGCAGACGACCGGGTGAACCAGGACCTTCAGACGCTGGCCACCACGCGCTATGCGCCCATCCGTCGCCCCCACGGCGGCCACCCCTCGGTTCCGGCGGGCGGGGCCTCTCTCCTTCAATCGACACCGACCCCGGCTTCGTGGGCTGGATGGATGTCGACAGATCCGGATCAGCCGCTGATGAGCCTGCGGCACCATCTCCGCCCCGAGGCCTTCATGAGCCGCTATACCGCCTCCGACCGATTCCCTGAGCCGGTACCGTTGGTGCCCGATCCCTCGCCCGAATGGACCACACGCCTCGTCCCAGCCGAGCCGCCACAATAAAATCGCTGCAACACGAAAAGGGCGCCCCCATCGGAGGCGCCCCATTGGTTGTACACGGCATGACATCCCATCAGACGAGCTCCAGCGCGAGCGCTGTGCCGCCGCCGGTGCCGTGGCAGATGGACGCGAGGCCCTGCTCGCCGTCGTGCTGGCGGAGGGCGTGAATCAGCGTCACCATGATGCGTGCGCCGGAGCAGCCGATCGGATGGCCGAGGGCGATGGCACCGCCGTGGATGTTGAGCTTGTCGTACGGCACGCCGAGCTGGCGCTTCATCAGCACGCTGTTGATCGCAAACGCCTCGTTGTTCTCCACGAGATCGAAGTCATCGACACTCATGCCGAGCTCGTCGGTGATCTTCTCGACGGCGGGCAGCGGCGCTTCGGGGAAGCGATACGGCTCGCCCGCTGCCCACGAACTCGCCCGGATGCGCGCAATCGGCGTGAGACCGTATTCGTCGATCGCCTCCTGGCTGGCCAGCAGCAGCGCCGCGGCGCCGTCGCTGATCTGGCTGCTGTTGCCCGCCGTCAGCACGCCGTCCTTGATGAACGCGGGGCGCAGATTGGACAGCCCCTCGGCGGTGGTGTCCGAGCGAATGCCTTCATCGGTCGTGAGCGTCTTCGTCTCGCGGCGCTCCCGGTATTCGACCGGGACGATTTCGTCGTCGAAGTGGCCGATCTCGGTCGCCTTTGCCGCCCGCTGATGCGACATCGCGGCGATCTCGTCGAGCTCTTCGCGGGTCACATTCTCCTCCTCGGCGAGGCGCTCGGTCTGCTCGCCCATGGCATCGCCGCTCATCGGATCGGAGAGGCCATCGCGGAACATGATGTCCTGCACATTGGCGCCGTCGCCCATCACAAATTTGTAGCCCCAGCGGGCATCGGAGGACAAGTAGAACCCGGCGCCCGACATCGACTCGACGCCGCCGCTGAGGATCAGATCGGCCTCGCCCGCTTTGATCATCGTGGCGCCGTTCATCGTGCTCATCATACCCGATGAGCAGACCATGTCGACGGCCATAGCGTCAATGGTCTTGGGAATCCCGGCCTTGATGGCGGCCTGCCGGGGCACGAGCTGCCCCTGCCCGGCGCGCAGCACGTTGCCGAACACGACCAGGTCGAGCGCATCCTTGGGACAGTTGCCCCGGTCGAGCACGCCTTCCATCACGGGCGCAGCCAGGTCGACGGGCGAGTGGTCTTTGAGCGAGCCGCCAAACCGCCCGATGGGCGAGCGCACGGCCGATACGATGTATACGTCACGCATAGTGTGTTGCTGGTTAAAGGTCAGAAATTGAGAACGTAAACGGACGACTACTCGGAGGTGGAGTCGTCTTTGGGATCGGTGGCGTCGTGCTCACGCGAATCGCCGGGGTTCGTTTCCTCATTGGGCACGTCGGTTTGCTCCATGAACGACTGCATCCATTCCGACTGCGCCTTGAGCGTCTCATCCAGCGCCGACGTCCACATATCCATCATTTCGTCGGCCGATTTGCCCGCGGCGCCGGAGGTCGACTCGCCCCGCGTCCGGTCGATTTTCTCGCGCGCCGCTTCCAGTTTCTGCCGCAGTTTTTCGTGGCGCTCCAGCAGCTTCAGGTAGCGCGAGCGGGGCACGACGCCCATCATGCGGTACCACTGCTCCAGCCACTCCTCCGGCATGTCGTCGGGATCGGGCGGGGCACCGGGCAGATCTTCCTCCTGCATCCAACGAGCGAGCCACTCGCGGGGATCATCCTCGGCGAACCGCTTCATGTAAGCCTGCGCCTCGGAGGTGCCCTTGGCTGCTTCGGCCATCAGGCGATACCACGCTTCCATCAGCTTCGGATTGACCATGACGCTGTCTATTCCGGTTGAGAGTTCCAGGTTGCATGTTAGATGACACGCCGACGCCTCGGCGCCGAATCGCCCCCCGCCTCACATGTGATGCCCGCCGTTGACGGCGACGGTTTCGCCGGTGACGAAGCTGCCCGCCTCCGGCGAGAGCAGAAACGTGACGGCCCAGGCGATCTCTCCGGGCGTGCCGAAGCGCCGCATCGGGATCTGCTGGCGGATCTTGTCTTTGACCTTGTCGGGGATGGGCTTCAGCATATCCGTTTCGATGAAGCCGGGCGCGACGACATTGGAGCGGACGTTGTAGCGTGCGCCTTCGAGCGCGAGCGTCTTCGAGAGCGAGATGAGCCCGCCTTTCGACGCGGCGTAATTCGCCTGCCCGATGTTGCCGCGCTCGCCGACGATGGAGCTGATGAACACGAGAGCGCCTTCGTTGCGCTCGTACATCTTCGGAAGGGCGGGCCGCACCGTATTCCACGCGCCCGTCATGTTCACATCGACGACCTGCTGCCAATCCTCCTGGTCCATCTTCGACGCGAGCCCGTCGCGCGTGATGCCCGCGTTGCAGACGACGCCGTAAATCGGGCCGAGCTCGTCCTCCACCTGCTCGATGGTCCGCGCCATCTCGTCGGGATGGGTGACATCCGACTGGATCGGTAGCGTTCCGGCGTCGCCCGGAGTGCTCCGGAAGTTGTACGCCACCTTCGCTCCAAAGTCCTCCAGTTGCTCAACAATCGCCGCCCCGATGCCGCGATTGCCGCCACTCACGAAAACGACCTTTTCCTCAAATCCAAGCATGGGCTCCTCCCGTTGTTGGATGAAATGATGTGATGCCTGATGCGATGCGCGCCCCCGCAATCGGCCCTCAGCCGCGCGCCTTCACCCACTCGCTGATGAGCGGCGGGAGCGTATTCTGCACTTTGCTACTCACGTACATCCCGATGTGCCCCACCGGGAACGATTCCATCGTGTAATCCGCGGTGCCCACGTATTCGCCCAGCACCTGCGACGACGCCGGCGGGACCAGGTGATCGTAGTCGGCGAAGACGTTCAGCACGGGCATCGTGACGTTTTTCAGATCGACGCGCTGCCCGCCGATCTCGACTTCGCCTGTGATCAGCTTGTTGCCCTGGTAGAAGTCCTTCATGAACTGCCGCCACGCCTCGCCCGCCTGATCCGGGCTATCGAATATCCACTTCTCCATCCGCAAGAAGTTGATCAGCTTCTCCTCGTCGTCGAGGATGTCGACCATGCTGATGTACTTCTGGATGCTGAGCGAGAACGGCTTCAACATGAGGTAGCCGTAGTTCATGAAATTGCCCGGAATGTTGCCGAACGTATCGACCATCAGATCGACATCCATGTTGCGCGACCAGGCGTTCAGCAGGCCCGTCTTGTCATCGGCCTCGACGTGGAAGTCCACGGGCGCCACCATCGTGATCAGGTTCTTGACTTTCTCCGGATGCAGGCTGCTGTAGCACATGCTGAAGACCCCGCCCTGGCAGATGCCCAGCACGTTGATCTGGTCGAGGCCGTGGCGCTCGCGGATGGCGTCGACGCAGCGGTCGATGTAGCCGTTGATATAGTCGTCGAGCGTCAGGTACTGGTCGACGCGCGAGGGATAGCCCCAGTCGATCAGGTATGTGTCGATGCCGCGATCGAGCAGGTTGCGGACGAGCGACAGGTTCTCCTGTAGATCGACCATATACGGCCGGTTGACGAGCGCGTAGACGATGAGCACGGGCACGTCGAAGGGCTCCTCCACCATCGGATCGTAGCGGTAGAGCCGCACCTTGTCTTCTTGATAGACCTCCGTCTTTGGCGTTGGCCCGATTTTGATGTCCTCGGCGTCGATATCCTCGAACATCTCGACGCCTCGCATCACCTTGCGGTTCATCCGGGTCAGCTCTTCGATGGCTTCGTCGGGCGTGATGCCCAGATCTTTGGCACTCATAACACAGGGGGGCTGAAATAATGAATCGGGCGAGCGGGCGGTTACGCGGCGAGATCGCGGGCGGCCCGCTGCCAGTTGGCGATGCGATCGGCACTGACGGCCGCGCCCAGCGCGTTGCGAATATCCTCCGGGGCGGCGTCAGCCAACTGGCGGTACGTGAGCAGTCCGGCCTCGTGCAGCTCCTCCTGCCGCGCCGCACCAATGCCCGTGATGGCGGTAAAGTCATCGGTCGCGCCGGTGGACCGCACTGCGTCTTTGATGCGCTTCAGCTCATCTGCCATCGCTTGCATTTCGGCTTTCAACGCTTCAACCTCTTCCACTGCCGCTGCGCTTTTATCAGGCATCTGATCATTGAGCGCCCGCTTGAGCGCTTTGTTTTCCTGACGCAGCCGGTGCAGCAACTGATAGACCTCTTCCATCTCCGAGCGCGTCGGCTGATCGAGCGCCTCCTGCACCTCTTCGGTGAGGCTTCGCTGCCGCTTGCGCAGGCGCAGCGAGGCCTCCAAAAAATCGTTCTGAGCCTCAATGTACTCATCAGTCCGAAACGCTTCGATGAAAGTCTCGTCGGCCACGTTCGTCCAGAGTTTCGTCAGCTCGCGCATTGATTCGACGGGCTCACCGTCCTTGACGCGGCGGCCCAGAGTCCGAAGGAAGCGCTGGACCGCATCCCGCCAGATGCCGGCCGTGACCGTCCGATACCGCACCGATGCCCGCTGATACGCCTGAAACGCCTTGAAGCCCTGCGCCACCTTTTCGTTGAACTCGCGCGAGAGACCGAGGCCTGGCGCATCGAGCAGCCGCTCGGAGGGCGCTTCCATCTCGAAGAGGCGGTACATGCTCTCGAACATCGCTTGAGCGGGCGTCTCGGGCTCGCCGTCGTCATCGGGCGGCCAATTCAGCCCGCTGGCTATTCCTCCGGGGACGCCGCCCACCCCCTGCAGGGTATCGACATATTTTTTCCACATCGCCTGCTGGCTTTCCACAGCGCGGTGCCAAGTCTGATTGGCCGAGCGCAGTTGCTCGTCGACGCGTTCGGCGTACTGCTCGATCGCGTCCTCCACGGCCTGGTCCTCCCCGGCGCGTTCGGCAGCCTCCTGCCACGCGTCCGTCACCAGCTGGAAGACGCGCATCAGCATCGACTGGCCTTCCGTCATGCGCTCCAACGTCTGCTGCAGGAGAGGCGATGCCTCGCCCGTCCCCACCGCGGCGGCCTCGCGCACGGCGTCCTGCCACTGGGTCGCCGCATCGGCAATCATCGACGGGATGTGCGCCTCCGCATCCCGGTCGCCCAGCATCTGCTGCATCCACTGGCGCTGCGCTTTCATCGCTGCCTGCATCATGGACGCCATCGCCTGCGGCCCTGAAAAAGGAGATCCGTTGTTGGGCATAATGGGTTGATCTACTCGTCGTTATCAGAATCGAAGCCGCCGGCCATCGACGCCATGTTCTCCGTCATCGTGTGCATCTGGTCCATGTAATCCCGCCAGGCAGCCATCGATTGCTTCATCATGTCGTCCCAATCCGATTCGTACCGGGACGGGTCCATCTGGCGCATCGTCTCGAACCACTTTTCCCACAGCTTGGTCTGTGTGTCGGTCCATTGCCGCATGATGGCGCGGCCTTCATCCACATGCTCGGTCGCCTCCTCGGGCATCCCCTCGATGTCCTTCATCTGGCTGATCCACGAGTTGAGCGTGGCGTTCTGTGCTTCCATCGTGCGCTTGACGGAGGCCTCCCACACCGAGAGCGTCTGCCGCCACACGTTTGCCTGCTGCTGGGTGCCCTGCTCTTCGATCATCTCCATCCACTGGTCGATCATCTTCTGCTGGGTCTCCGACCACGACTCCATCATCTTCTTCATCATCTGTTGGGTCTCCTTGATGCCGTTCATGATAACTATCCTCCGCGATGAAATTTACGTTTGACAAGTTACAAATGATACAAACATTGTCATGAATTCGACTCGTCTGGACGCGCCGCGGTGTCAATTAGCGGATCCCGGCACTGGCGGTGCGGCGCGAAGCACGGAAGCGCTGCCGCACGTCTTTAAAGAAGGCATCATCGCCCAGCAATCGCAACTGAAATCCCTTGTCGAGACCCGTCTGGAGCAGATGGTAAAACACGCCGATGGGCACGTCGTCCATGAACAGCGCCATCACACGGGGCGGCGCGTTCTGGCGGGTAGCATACCCGACAAAGCTGATAATGCCCGGCGTTGCTCCCCCCTTCGACCCCACCGCGGTGATCGACACCTCCGCCGAGTCACTCGTGATGGGCCGCTCCACAAACGGGCGCATGCGCTGGTACGCTCCGGATGAATTGACAGCGATACGGGCCATCAGCCGGGCATACGCGGAGGCGGCCCCACGCGGATGCGTCGCCTGGGCGAAGCGCCGCTGCTGCCGGAGGCTTAACTGCGACCCGCGCTGCGTGCGACGCTCCCGTTCGCGCTGGCGAAACCCCGCGTCATGCCGGAGCCGATGCGCCAACGCGTACACTTGATCGGCATACGCTGAATCGGTCGTCGCGCGGTAGTGCTCGAGACGCGCTTCGGTCGCGGTCGTGTCGGCATGATGGCTCCAACTGAGGTAGACCCCACTGCTGGGAAGCGGCGGATCGCTATCGACGAGGCCCGTCCACTCCGGGATCGTTTCGACTGCGCGACGGCCCATCCGGTCGATCAGCCAATCGGTGGCGGCATCGTCGTTGTGGCGGACCGCCGCATGCGCGACGGATTCCAGCGTAATCGTGCTGTCCGCCCCGATGCGCCCGGCCTCGTCCAGCGCGGCCACGGCTCGTCGATGCTGGCGCCCTCCCGCCCCTGGCAGCGCGCAGGCGGCGATCGAGTCGAGCCGCACCCGCGCGTCGGGATCCCACTGGCCCCACTCCACGCGCCGGGCGTACTCGGCCAGCAGCATCAAGCGGGGCACGCTCGCCAGCGCACGGGACCGATCGGCCTGAAAGTAAATCCCCTCCTCCGGCGCACCGACGTCGAACGCCACGAGCGACACGCTGCCCGGGTGGTCGGCGATGTAATCGAGCACGTCCTCTGGATAGCGGATGTCTTGCGCCACCGTACCGCCCTCCCCCATCGCGGTCATGTTGTCCACCATGAGCGTGACGGTGTCCCACTGCTGAACCATGGCGACTGCGACGACGCCCAGGAACAGCCCCGCCGCAATCAGCAGGTGTTTGAGACATCCACGCGTGCTGAGGCCAGCCATGCTAATCTGATATTGGGAAGGGAAGCGCCGCGCCGCTGGACCGGACTCGACCGATCCGGCGGCAGGAGCGGATTCACGAACGGCGCTACGCCGTGGCTTCGCGCAGCTCTTCGGCGGTCAGTTCGCGCGGGTACCGGATCTGCTCTACGATGTCCTGCACCTCTTGTGGCGGCGCGGCCGTCGCCTTAGTCACGGTGTAGGTCACCACAAAGTTCAGGATCATCCCCACGATACCGATACCCTGTGCGTTGATGCCCAGGAAATTGCTGACGATGGGATCGGCGAAGGCCCACGGCGCGACGACGTGCGCCCGCATCAGCACGATCATGAAGAACGTGAATGCGAGCCCCACGACCATGCCCCAGACGGCGCCCTGCCGGTTGCATCGCTTCCAGAAAACACCGAGTACCAGAATCGGGAAGAAGCTGGCGGCAGCCAGGCCGAACGCGAACGCCACCACCTCCGCCACAAAGCCCGGCGGGAAGATGCCAGCCAGCCCGGCCACGATGATACCCGCAAAAATCGCCAGCCGTCCGACGAACAGCCGCTTCTTGTCCGATGCCGCCGGGTTGATGATTTCGCCGTAGATATCGTGCGCCAGCGACGAGCTGATCACGATCATCAGGCCGGATGCGGTGGACAGCGCCGCGGCGAGTCCGCCGGCTGCGACGAGCCCCACGACCCAGTTCGAGAGGTTCGCCAGTTCGGGCGTGGCCAGCACAATGATATCGCGGTCGATGGTATCGAGCAGCGCTTCGGGCGACATGCCCGCCGACCACTCGCCGGTGCGGATGAGCCCCGTTGCCGCCCAGTTTTGGATCCAGCTCAGATCCTGCATGCCCATGGCCCCCAGTTCGCTGAACGAGCGAAGGATCTCCAGCCGCGAGAACATGGCCACGGCCGGCGCCACGGTGTAGAGAATCCCGATGAACAGCAGCGCCCAGAACGCTGACCACCGAGCGCTGCGCACGTCTTTTACGGTGTAAAATCGCACGATGACATGCGGCAAGCCAGCGGTGCCCGTCATAAGCACCACCGTGATACAGAAGACATTAAGCATACTTAGATTACTGAAGGGACCGCTGTAGGCCCCCAGGCCCAGCTCTTGCTGCAAGCCATCGAGCCGGGGCAAGACGTCGCCGATCGCAATGTGCGGGATAGGGTTGCCGGTGAGCGTGTAAGCAATCGCCACGGCGGGAATCAGATAGGCCACAATCAACACGCAATACTGGGCCACCTGCGTCCAGGTGACGCCTTTCATCCCGCCGAGGACGGCGTAGAGTGCCACGATCGCCATCCCGAGGACGACGCCCCACGTCACCGAAACCTCCAGAAACCGGCTAAAGACGACGCCTACGCCGCGCATCTGCCCGGCGACGTAGGTGAAAGAGACAAAGATCGCTGCCACGGCCGCGACCACGCGTGCCGTCCTCGAGTAGTAGCGCTTCGCGACAAAATCCGGCACGGTGTACTCGCCAAACTTACGCAGATACGGCGCCAAGAGCAGCGCCAGCAACACGTAGCCGCCCGTCCAGCCCATCAGATAGACCGAGCCGTCGAAGCCCATGAAGGACACGAGCCCTGCCATCGAAATGAAACTGGCCGCGCTCATCCAATCGGCCCCCACGGCCATGCCATTAGCCAGGGCGGGAATGCCCTGCCCGGCCACGTAGAATCCGGCGGTGTCTGACACGCGACTCCACACCGCGATGCCGATGTAAATCGAGAAGGTAATGCCAACCCAGACCAGCGTCCACCCTAAGATGCCCATAATGTGTGCTCTCGTTTAGATCGTAGATGCCATGTGTGATGTGCGGCGCGGCCTCAGTGGGCTGCGGGAGGAGGCGACGTGCTTTCTCCCTCCTCGACGCCTGCTTCGCGATCGAGCTGCTGGGTAGCGAGCACGTAGATGAGCACGAGGCTGACGAAGACGAAGATGCTCCCCTGCTGGGCCATCCAAAAGCCAAAGGGAATCCCACCGAAGTTAATGGCATTTAGCGGTTCGGCGAGGAAGATGCTCATCACGTAGCCGGCAATGAACCAGACGGTGAGCAAGATCATGGTGCGGCGCATCTGCGTCCGCCAGTAGGTTTCGCGGTCAATGTTAGGTTGGGCAGCCATGGTCAAGGTTGGTTTCGTTCGAGTGATGGTATGGGGAATCAGTCGATTACCGGCTCAGAAAAACAGGAACACCGACATGTTGCCACGGATGTTGGTGACCGAATCGGTGTCGCCATCGGGGGCATAGTTCTCATCGAATCCGGCCGCGTAGGTAGCGCCAGTGGCCTCCAATTCGAGCGCGAAGCGCAACGCCCCATAGTTGAGAGCCAGCCGCGGGGCCAGCCGCCACAGGGTGTCGATGTTGGGCGCCCGGGCGGCCGCCTGCACGCCCGATCCCACCTCATCGGCACTACCGAGATTGACCAGATAGGCGGCAAAAATCCCCGGCGCGACCGTCCCCTTCCCATTGATGTCGAGCCATCCCGAAAAGAGATCGAGCGGGTAGAATTCACGCTCGACGGGATTGTAGACGTATCCGCCCGTCATCAGGTGATCGGTCAGATCGCTGCCGAAGGTCGCCTTCGCACGAAGGTCCGCCGCTGAGGTGATGAGCGTTGCATAACCTTGCACTGCGCCCGCCGTAAAGCGATCTTCACTGATGATGGGGCGCAGCGCTTTAAAGTAGGCACCCGCCCCGACAACGCCTCCGTCTGCGCTAGCGTACTGGACGTGCCCGTGAAACGCCGGCACCCCCGATCGTTGCTGCTGCTGAATACCGCCGACGCCATTGAACGGGATGTCCGTGAACGCATCGATCTGCCACGCTGCCACGCCAATAAAGCGCAGGTTGCCCGGCTTCAGGGTGAGGCGCACTTGCGGCTGGCGGGCAAAGGGCTGAAACGGAGCGCCCGTCGTGGTCGCAACGGTTCGTGGGAAGCTGGCCAGCGTGAAGAGCGGGGACCACTCCTGGCCGAAGAGCACTTCGCGGTCGTCCCACGTCATCTTCGCAAAGGCCCGGCGGAGACGAAACGTGCTTACTTCGTCGTTTGTCGGGCCGAAGAAGTCGGTTTCAAAATAGCCCTCAACCTCGGCGCCGAGCGCATCCGGGAGGCCGGTGATGGATAGGCGCATCCGCGAGAAAAACGCAAAGGAGCCGAAGTTGTCGGTGTCGCTATCGTCGGTCTCCGGCTGAGGAAAGAGGTGAAACTCCCCATCGCGCGCCGCGACGACCTGGCGCGTGTCGTACAGATACTCGGATTTGACGAATCCGCTCAGATCGAAATCCTGCGCAGTCGCCGGCCTCGGGCCGGCCAGCATCATCAGCAGGACGGCGAAACAGGTATTTCGAAGGAGCGTATGGTATGGATCCAGTTGCATATTGCACCTCCCAAGTTCAATGAGTGGGTAATGTGCACTGCTGCTCCGCATCCGATGCGCGGCCGCGTCCCCCTACGGAGGGCCGCGCAATAGACGGAGCCTCTGAGATAGGACGTTCAGCCGTCGAGCGCTAATCGTCAGGCTGAGCGTCCTATTTATTTTAGGCCTTTCTGCACCAGGCGCCGGGGAAACGGTATTAGATCTTCTTCCGCTCATCGATCAGCTGGTTCACCACGCCCGGATCGGCCAGCGTGCTCGTATCGCCAAGGTCGTCGTACTCGCCCGCGGCAATCTTGCGGACGATCCGGCGCATGATCTTGCCGGAGCGCGTCTTGGGCAACGACGGCGTAAAAAGCAGCTCATCCGGCTTCGCGATGGGGCCAACGTGCTCGCCGACGTACTGAATGAGCTCGCGCTTCAGCTCTTCACCCGGCTCGATCCCACTGATCAACGTCACATAGGCAAAGATGCCCTGCCCTTTTACCTCGTGCGGATAGCCGACCACGGCGGCCTCTGCCACGGATTCGTGTTCCACGAGCGCACTCTCCAACTCCGCCGTGCCGATGCGATGGCCGCTGACGTTGAGCACGTCGTCGACGCGACCGGTAATCCAGTAGTAGCCGTCATCGTCCCGGCGGCATCCGTCGCCCGAAAAATACTTATTCGGGTACTGCGAGAAATAGGTGCTCTCGAACCGGTCGTGGTTTCTATAGACCGTGCGCATCTGGCCGGGCCACGAATCGTTGATGACGAGCACGCCCTCACAGGCTCCTTCCTGCACGTTTCCGGCGGCATCCACCACCTGCGGCTCGATGCCGAAGAACGGCTTCGCAGCCGAGCCCGGCTTTTGCGGTACGGCGCCGGGCAGGCCCGTCAGCATGACGCCGCCCGTCTCCGTCTGCCACCACGTGTCGATGATCGGGCAGTTGCCTTTGCCGATTTTGTTGTAGTACCAGCGCCACGCCTCCGGATTGATGGGCTCGCCGACGGTACCCAGCAGCCGCAGCGAATCGCGGCTGGTCCCTTCGATGTACTCATCGCCCTCACGCATGAGCGCACGGATGGCCGTAGGCGCCGTGTAAAACTGGGTAACTTCGTGATTGTCGACCACCTGCCAGAGCCGCGAGGCATCGGGATAGGTGGGCGTGCCTTCGAAGAAGACCTGCGTGGCACCGTTGATGAGCGGCCCATACACGATGTAGCTGTGTCCCGTAATCCAGCCCACATCCGCTGTGCACCAGAAGACATCCGGCTTCTCCCCTTTGTCGGGGTTGCCGGCGTGATAATCGAACACATACTGGTGCGACAGGCTCGTGTAGACCAGGTAGCCGCCCGTGGTGTGGAGGACGCCCTTCGGCTTGCCGGTTGACCCCGAGGTGTAGAGAATGAAGAGCGGATCCTCGGCGTCCATGCGGGCCGGTTCGCAGTGGTCATCGACCGTCTTAATCTCCTCGTGATACCAGAAGTCGCGGCTGTTATGCCAGTCGATGTCACCGCCCGTGTTCTGGACCACGAGCACATGGTCTACGTCGGGGCACTGCTCCATCGCCTTGTCGGCATTTTTCTTGAGCGGCACCCGTTTGCCCGCCCGGCGCCCCTCATCCGCCGTGATCAGATAGTGGGATTCGCAGTCGATGATGCGGTCGGCCAAGGAGTCGGGCGAGAACCCGGCGAAGACGACCGAGTGCACCGCCCCGATGCGCGCGCAGGCCAGCATGGCATAGGCCGCCTCGGGGATCAT
>CAYUVF010000036.1:0-44570 GCA_964448045.1 uncultured Rhodothermales bacterium | reverse complement strand
TCGGTCGAAGCGCACGCCATCGGAGCGGAACAGGCCGCTGTCGGTTTCGACCCACAGCGTATCGGGTCCTGTGCGGACCAGCCGCGTGATCGGCCCGGCCGGGCTCCCCTCAACGGCGGTCAGCGTGGTGCCGTCGTAGCGATAGAGGCTATCGCGCGCGCCGATCCACAGCGCATCGTCCATCGCGACGAGGCTCCTCCGATAGGACTCCTGGATGCGGTCGGGCGCGTAGGGATGAAACGCCGCCCCATCGTAGACGAAGACGCCCTCCGGCGTACCGAACCACAGCTGCCCACCGGGCCCCTCGGCGATGGCATGGACGTTCTCGGAGGGCAGGCCATCCGCCGCCGTGAACGCTTCGATGGAGGTGCCGTCGTAGCGAGCAATGCCGCCGCGCGTGCCCATCCAGAGGGTGCCATCGGCCTGTTCGTGCAGCACCAGAATGGCGTTGCTGGGGAGGCCGTCGTCCTCGGCGAACGTCCAGTACGCCTGCCCATCGAACCGGGTGACGCCCCCGCCAAATATGCCCAACCACAGGTAGCCGCGCTGGCTCTGCAGGACATCGGATACCTGCGACTGCGGGAGCCCGTCGTCGAGCGAGTAGGCCGTGACGTGACGCTGCTGGGCGCGCGGAGCGTCCGGGAACGTCGCGGCGCCCACGAGCACCATCAGCAGCGCCCACACCCAGGCAGATCGGGAAGCGAATAGCACGGGAAACACGGTTGGTTTACAGTCCGGTAGCCGTCACGCGCATCATCTCGTCGAGCGAAATGGCGCCCTCGATCACGAGGTTGCGCGCCGAGTCTTGCAGCGTCAGCATGCCTTCTTCGATGCCTTTGGCGCGGACGGCCTCTTCGTCGACGACCTCGCCGGCGGTCAGGATGATGTGGCAGATGGGATCGGTGAAGGGCAGCGTCTCGGTGATGGCCCGCCGCCCGCTGTGGGCCGATCCGCCGCAGTGCTTGCAGCCCTCGCCCGGCCCGTAGAACGTCGTCGCAGCGATCTCGTCCTCGGTGAAGCCGACGCGTTGGAGCGCCTTCGCCTCGGGTGTTGGGAGCGACTGTTTGCAGTGCGGGCAGAGCGTGCGCACGAGCCGCTGCGCCACGACAAGGTTGATGGCGTTGGCAATCAGGAAGGGCTCGATGCCCATCTTGTAGAGGCGGCTGACGGCGCTGGGCGCATCGTTCGTGTGGAGCGTCGAAAACGTGAGGTGGCCCGTGTTGGCCAGCTTGATGGCGAGCTCGGCCGTGACGCGGTCGCGCATCTCGCCGACCATCACGATGTCGGGGTCGTGCCGCAGGATGGAGCGTAGGGCGCGATCGAGCTGCAGCTTCTGGTTGAGGCGCAGCTGCCGCACGCCGGGCAGGATGTACTCGACGGGGTCCTCCACCGTCAGCGCATTTTTCTTGGGCGTCACCACGTTGTGCAGCGCGGCGTAGAGCGTTGTCGTCTTGCCCGAGCCGGTCGGCCCCGTCAGCACAACCATGCCGTAGGGCTGGTTGATGGCGTTCTCGAAGCGCTCCAGCGCGAGCTGCTGCAGGCCCAGCTTGCCGAGGTCGGTGATGACCTTGCGGTCGTCGAGCACGCGGATAACGATGCTCTCAGCGCGCAGCTGCTGGTCGGCACTGCTGATGGGCAGCACCGAGACGCGAAAGCGGATCATGGTGTCGTCGATGAGGCGCTGGATGAAGCCGTCCTGCGCATCGTCGCGCTCGAAGCGGTCGACGTTCATCGAGTTGTCTTTCACCACCGCGAAAAACGCCTCGGGATGGCCGCGGTCTTCGACGTGCCAGCGAAACAGCTCGCCGTCTTTGCGGAAGTGAATTTCGATCTGACGCTGCGCGTTCGGGAAGATGTGCACATCGGAAACGCCCTCGCGCACGGCCTCGACGAGCGTCGCCTCGAACAGGTTGATGAGCCCGGAGCGGCTGATCTCGTCTTCGAGCGCCTCCTGGTCGACGAGGTCGTCTTCCTCGTACGAGGCGCCCAGATCCTCCGTGATGCTGCTGTCGCCCATCCGCTCCAGGTACTCGTTGCGGCGCTGGAGCGCCTCGGCCGCGACCGTTTTGAGGTACGACTGCGGCGCATACTCCAAATCGAACGGCCCCAGCCCAATCGCGCGGATCTTCTGGCGCAACCCCTTCCGCGTGGGATCGTGGCTGACGAAGATGAGCTCAGCTCCGCCGGTGCGGTCGGCAGCCCGCTCCCGGACGGGCAGGATCTCCAACCGACGCATCTCCGTCCACTCACTCTCGGAGAAGTCGTCCCGGTGTTCCTTGATGAAGGCGATCGCCTCCTCAACGGTGGTCGACGTGCGGTTAAACGCGTACGCGCTCGCCGCTTCGGCAAATACTTCCTCTCGGTCGACCGATGAATGCTCGGCCACGTAGCGCCAGAGCGGGCGGTCGTCGGAAGTGTCTTCGCGCGCCTCCCACGCTTCTTTGACGTGGTCCATCGTCACCTTCTGCTTAAACAGCAGCATAATGACGACGCGGTCTCGCAGATCAGCCATTGGAAAATCTTCCCCATCGGTGGACATGAGTTCAGCGGGGACGGAGCCGTCTTCGGCGCTGGACTGGCCTTCAGCCGGGCTATGGGATGACTTGGGTCGCATCATATCCTGAATGGCTTCCTGCTGAAAGGGCGGTGCATCGCGCAGATGATCGTCCAGAAAATCGGTCAAATCGTCAACGTTAGAGGAAGCGTCACTCATGATAACGGCCGGGTCGAAAACGGGCTGATGGTGGGGATTCAACCGCGCACATCACATACTGCGGGGGATGGATATCGTGATTTTTGCAAATTTCGGACCTGAATACGAATTCCATCAGTATCAGCGCATGTCCGGCTCCACCTCGGCCGGGTTGTGCCGTATCTCTGGCATCGGCTCCCCCGTTCCTTCCATCCGGCCTTCGACCGATTATGCTGACGGTCCCGCTTCTCGCAGGCGTATCGCTTCCCTTCTTCGGCGAAATCGTCGCCCTGCTCACCCTGAGCGTCGTCATCGCGTACCTGTGCTACCGCATCCACATCGTACCGATTGCAGGCTTCCTGATCACGGGCGTGCTCATCGGCCCGAGCGCGCTGGGGGTAGTGACCGACATGGCGCTGATTAACAACCTCGCGGAGATTGGCGTCATCCTGCTGCTCTTCTCGATTGGCGTCGAGTTTAGCCTGGAGAAGCTGGCGCGCATCAAAAATCTGGTGCTGGGCGGCGGGGCTCTGCAGGTGGGCATCACCCTCACCGTCGTAACCCTGCTCCTGATGGGCTTCGGCGTGAACGTGCGCGACAGCCTGTTCACCGGCGGCCTTGTGGCGCTTAGCAGCACCGCCATCGTGCTGGGCCTACTCTCCGACCGCGGAGAAACCAATTCCCCGCGCGGGCAGACGGCGCTCGGCATCCTCATCTTTCAGGATTTTGCCATCATCGCGATGGTGCTGCTCGTACCCCTGCTGGGCGGGGAAGGCGGATCGACGCTGGATCTGCTGTGGGCGCTCGGCAAGGCGCTGGCGCTGGTTGCCGCCGTGCTCGTGCTGGCCCGGTCCATCGTCCCGGTCGTGCTGGACCGCGTCGCGCGCACCCGGCGGCAGGAGCTGTTCATTCTGGCCGTCGTGGCGCTTTGCTTCGGCATCGCATGGATCGTCAGCCTCGCCGATGTAAGCCTGGCCCTGGGCGCCTTCCTCGCCGGCCTCGTGGTCAGCGAAAGCCCGTACAGCGCACAGGCCTTCAGCGAAGTACTGCCGCTGCGCACCGTCTTCAACGCGGCCTTCTTCGTCTCGGTCGGGATGATGCTCGACCTCGGGTTTCTGGCCGACCACCTGCTGCTCGTGCTGGGCGTGGCCGCGGCGGCGCTGCTCATCAAGATCCTCATCACCACCGGCAGCGTGCTCGCCCTGAAGTACCCGGTGCGCATCGCGGCGGCGGCGGGCCTCACGCTGGCGCAGATCGGGGAGTTTTCGTTCGTGCTCAACATCGCCGGGCGCGACGCCGGGCTCTCTCCGGCCGGCCTCGGCGCCACCGGGGAGCAGACCTTCATCGCGGCAACGGTACTGCTCATGCTGATGACCCCGCTGATGTCGGCGCTCAGCCCGCGCTTTGGGCAGGCGCTGGAAGCGCTCGTCGCCATCGTCAGCCCTCCCGATGCCGAGGTGGCCCCCCCGCCAGCCCACGACGAAGCCGATCCGTCCACCGATCCTGTCACCCGGGCCGACCACGTCATCGTCGTGGGCTACGGCCCCTCCGGCCAGCGCCTCGTCCAGGTGCTTGCACAGACGAATATTCCGTTCGTCATCGTGGAACTCAATCCGAACCTGGTCGACACAGCCAAAGCCGAGGAGCGGCCCGTCGTCTTCGGCGATGCCAGCCGCTCGCACATCCTCGACGTAGCGGGCGTGCATCACGCCAAGCTGTGCGTCGTCGCGATCAACGACCGCGCAGCGACCGAGCGGATCGTCCGCCAGGCGGAGTACATGAATCCCACGCTGGAGATCATCGCCCGTGCCCGCTTTTTGGCCGATGTGGATCCGCTACATGACGCCGGCGCCGATGTCGTCGTGCCCGAGGAGCTGGAGACGGCCGTGCGTCTCTTCGCCACCGTCCTGCAATCCTACCGCATCCCTGCCGATGAAATTCGGCAGCACGTGCACGAGGCGCGGGAGCACGACTACGAACTGTTCCGCGACGAGATAAACGAGGCGCACCGCATGGTACTGGCTGGACTCAGCGAAGAGGGCCTGCACACGCGGGCTGTGGCCGTCCGCGCCAATGCATCGGCCGCGGGGAAGACGCTCGACGAGCTGGCCCTGCGCCGCGACCACGACCTCACCGTACTGGCGGTGCGCCGCGGGGATCGGACCATCGCCAGCCCGGCCGGCGATTTCCGCCTGGCGCCCGAGGATCGGCTCGTGCTCATCGGCGCCTCCGACCAGTTCACGAGCTGCGTCGATCTCTTTCGCGATCCGTCACTGGCGCCCGAGACGACCCCGGCAGAGGGCTCTTCCTCCGCGTGAGGCTACTCGGCCTGGGCGGGTAGGACCGTCTCCACCTGGCCCTGCGGCCCCGCGTTGATCACCGTCGTCGCGCCGATGGTGTCGCGCTCGCCCCAGCTGCCGTGAATGTGACCGCAGACGGCCAGCTGCGGCGCGCACCGCTCGATGGCTGCCCGGATGGCGGTGCTTCCGAGGGGTTGCCCGCGCGAGTCGCGGTCGACCACGCCTCGGGGCGGCGCGTGCGCCACCAGCACGCCGCCCTCCGGGCAATCGGCCAGCAGATCCTCCCCTTGCGCCTCGGTGAGATCGTAACTCCACGCGCCAAACGGCGTCACCGGAATGCCGCCGCCGATTCCGAAGAAGTCCACGCCCTGAAGCGTGACGCCATCGCCATGGAGGACGTGCGCGGCTGCCCAGCCCCGGCAGGCGGCGCGCAGTTCCTCCGCGCTTTCGCTGTTGCCGGGCACCAGCACCGTCGGCGTCTCGATAGCCGATAGGATATCGATCGTGGCGCCGAGGCCGCGGCGCATCACACAGAAGTCGCCCGCGCCCACGACGACATCGACCTCAGAAGCGCGGTCGACGAGGTGGCGGCACGCGTCGTGATCGCCGTGCACGTCGCTGAATAGGAGAAGTCGCGGCATCGGTTGCAGTTGAGCCTGATGGGGGAAGATTGCGATTCAGGAAGCGTGGAGTCAGCAATCGTCGTTGCGGATCAGCCGCTCTTTCGCACCGCGCCGCAGCTGCTTGATGGCGTACTCGCGCCGCATCGCCGCGGATTGGCTGTCATACGTTTCGGTGTGCACCAGCGTCACCGGCTGGCGTCCGCGGGTGTACTTGGCGCCTGTCCCATCGTTATGCTCGCTCACGCGCCGCTCCACATCGGTCGTGTAGCCGGTGTAGTACGTGCCATCGGCGCACTCGACGATGTAGACGTGATGGGCCTCCGTCGTGTCGCTCTGTTCGAGCCCGTCTGCCATCGGGGATGGACGCTGCTTTCGTCAAAAAAGGGAGTACGTTTGGGTGTTTGGATGCGCGGGCGTATTTTCTTCCCCACGCCCATCCTCCCACACACCCATCCGCAAAAATGGTCACAGCAATCGTCCTTCTCAACACCGAGCGCGACAAAGTCAATGACGTAGCCGGTGGGCTGGTCGAGCTCAACGGCGTGAGCGAGGTGCACTCCGTCGCCGGCCGCTACGACCTTGTAGCGATCCTGCGCGTCGGCACGAACGACGCCCTCGCCGAGCTGGTCACCGAGAAGATCCGCGCCATCACTGGCATCACCGACTCGGAGACGCTCATCGGCTTCCGCGTCCACTCCAAACACGACCTGGAACGGCTCTTTTCCATCGGCATGGACTAAGTTCGGGGAAGAGGGAATAGAGAGTGAGGAAGCGCCCTCTTACCCCTTACCCATTCCCTACCAAAAACACCGCATTGCCGAAGAGCAGCTTGCCGCTGTACCAGAAGCCACGGAAGAGCGGGTTGTCGATGAAGTAGACGACGGCGCCGCGTCCCATGGTTTGCACGCCGAAGGCGAGCGTGCTATCGAGTTCGGCCTGGGCCTCGTGGCCCATGAAGCCGCTTACGGGCGTGCCATCCTCCAGCGTGCCGACGTTCCAGTCGTCCTCAAATAGCGCAAACGCCGTGTCGTCGCGCTTGAGCGTGTAGTACGCCGACCCGAAACCGAAGCCCAGCGGATGGGTGGTATCGAGCGCGACGCGATGGATGCTGCCCGGCGTGCCTTCGGCGGCCGCCTCACGCTCGCGCTGGCTGTACGCCACCGTCCGCGGATCGTCGTCTCCATCGTCTGCATCTCCATCGCCATCCTCGCCCTTGCGTTTGAGCGCGAAGCCATCTTTGCCGGCCAGCGCCGCGGCCCCACTCCCGATCGCGATCAGGCGCCCTCCGTCGCGGATCCACGCTTTCAGGTCGTCGAGGGTGTCGTCATCGAGCAGCGGGCTGTAGCGGCCACTCGGCATCACGAGGACGGTGTAGTCCTCCAGATCACCCACCTCGAAGCCGTCCGCGTGCATCAGCGTGGCGGGGTACTGGATCTGCTGATCGAAGTAGTGCCACACCTCGCCGACGGCGTACGATGAAAGGGGATCGCCGGAGAGCACGGCCACGTGTGGGCGCTCCAGGAACGCCACGGTGCCCGATCCGAAGTCGGAGCCCTCCTCGACGAAGCCCGTCGCTACCGCGTGCAGCGGCTGATTCAAGGCCTCGGCCGTGGAGCGCACGACCTCGTCGAAGCGGTCGCCCAGATGGGTGTTACGCGCGCGCGTGATGATGAGCGTCCCGCGGGCGTAGTCGCGCCCGCCAATGGTGAACGGGTTTTCCGCAAAGCGCAACTTGATATCGTGCTGTAGCAGCGCACCGAGGTACTGCACATCGGCCAGGCTGCGCCACGGCGTGAGGTAGGCGTACGGCGCCTCGACGGCGAGGTCCGACTCCGGGCTCGCGGGGGCCTGCGCGGCATCCGGTTCGAGGCGCTCGGTCAGCGCGGCGGCGTCGAGGCCGTAGGCGTACGGCAGCGCCCACGCGGTGATGTCGTATGTGAGCGAATCGGCCAGATTGGGCCGCGGCTCGAAGAGCACCTTCACGAGGCGCGATTTGGGCTGATACGCGCTGATGACCATGTCGCCCGGCTCCACGGTGAGGCGCCGCGACTGCTGATCGGCGTAGTCGATCCCGCGCGCGCGATGCTCTTGCGTGGCAAATCCGTAGCGGATGTTCTGGAGGTCGAGCTGCTCGGCCAGCGCCGCCATCCGATCGGCGTGGGCACCGCGTTTGACCACGTACGCCTCGTAGTCGCCCGGCGGATCGGTCTGCGCCTGCTCGTAATACGTGCCGAACTCCTCCAGCAGCCGATCGCTGTGCTGCGCGGCGACTTCGACCGTGGAGAGCCCCGTCGTGTGGTGGTGGAGCATCCGGTCGCGCAGCGTGAGCGTGTCCCCCTCGGCCGTCTCAATAGCCAGTCCGGCGCGCCCCGATCCGCCCTGCTCGTACGTCATCCCGATGGCGCCATTGAAGATGGGCCACGTGTCGCCGTAGCCGGGGTAGAAGAGATCGAACACCTCGCGGGTGAAGTAGAGCCAGTTGTTGCGGTCGAAGTACCGCGCGTGGTTTTCCCCGATGGTGAACTGGAAATCGCGTTGCCACGCCGTGATGTTTTCGTGGAACGGCTTGGCCGCCGGCGCAAAGTAGTACGGGCTGTTGACGCCCTGCTCGTGGAAATCGACGTGGATCTGCGGCAGCCATTCGTTGTAGATCGCCAGCCGCTGGCGCGTTTCCTTCTGTGCGCCCCACGCCCAGTCGCGGTTCAGGTCGAAGTAGTAGTGATTGGCGCGCCCGCCGGGCCACGGCTCGTCGTGCTCGCGGGCCTCCGGCGTCGGATTGGCGGATTGGCCGACCATCTGCTTGAACCAGTTCACGTAGCGCGCGCGCCCGTCGGGGTTCATGCACGGGTCGATGACCACGACCACGTCGTCGAGCCAGGGCTGCGTGCGGGCGTTGCCCGGATCGGCCAGTTCGTAGAGCGTCTGCAGGGCCGCCTCGGTGCTCACCGATTCGTTGCCGTGCACGTTGTAGCTCAGCCACACGATCGCCTTCTGAGGCCCGCTGATTTCGCCCCCGGCCTGCCCGGCGCGGCGCAAGTTGTTCTGCCGGATCGCCTCCAACGCATCCAGGTTGTCCGCTGCCGAGACAAAGGCCGTCAGCAGCGGCCGGCCTTCGTTCGTGGTGCCATACGGCCGAAGCTGCACCTGGGGCGAGCGGTCGGTCACGTGCTGCACGTAATCGACGACGCGGTGGTGCGGCGTGAACTGCGTGCCGAGCTCGTAGCCGAGGAACTCAGCGGGCGATTGAAGGGCGTCCTGGGCCTGCGCGAGCGAACCGGTGGCAAGCCATCCGATGCACAGCAGCGCAACAAACCAGTAAAAAGCAGGCGAGCGGCGGTTCATTATACGTATCGGGTGGGGTCAAGAAGAGTAGAGGGCTGCACCGCAGGCGCAGGCCCGCCTCGCATGGCGCGAAGCGATCCCAAGATAGCAGCCACTGGCGCGAGCGTCAATACAGCCCCGGAGCGCCGAGTCAGGGGCCTCTTTTTGGACGGGACGTGACCGGTTGTGCCTCGAAATTGCGCATGATACGAATGCAGGGGCAGTGCGAACCTAACTCGCTCTCTTCTCCAACCGATAGCAAATTACGACTATGGACATACGTTTCTCACTTCGCTCCTTCGCGGCGCTGCTCGTTGCGAGCGTGCTCACCCTCTCCCTGAGCGCGTGCGACTCGGGCGGTTCGAATGACGATGATTCTATCGACAACCGCTTCTCGCTGGAGATCACGCAATCGGAAACGTCCAGCGCGGCCAAAGCGACTGCAGAAACCGTCGAAGGCTTCTCCTTCTTCGCCCAGGGGGAAGACCCGGAGACCGGCAATCAGGCCTTTGGCCTGTACTTTGCTGACGATCAAGAGCTCAGCCAGCAGGGCGCCCAGAATGGCCTCTTTGGAATCGTCGCGCGGGCATCCAACCGTCCGGGCACCGGCTCGTACTCGGTGAGTGACAGCGATGCGGGCATCAACGCAGGATCCTTCGTGATGGTGCTCTACAAGGACCTGGGCGCCTCAACGGGCACGTACTACGTCGCCAATAGCGGCACCGTCAACTTCACCAGCTCTGAAAACGACCGCATCGAAGCGTCCGTCGACGTGCAAGCGACCGAATACACGTTCGACCAGAACCAGTTGGTTACCAACACGGTCTCGATCACCGGCAGCCTCACAGCGAAGAATGCCGAGACGTTCCTCGGTTTTGCAGGCTTCACGCCGTAGCGCTCGGCGCATCTTGGTCCATTTTGGAAGGCGTGGAGGCGGCCTGCTACGGCGGGCCGCCTCCTGCTTTTTGCATCCCGTCCCGCCCCTGCTGATGTGCCGCTCCGAGGCCCGCTCCTGCAGGACGCTATCCCGTGGGCCAGACGACGCGCACCGCCGAAGTCGCCGCGTAGACGCCGTACACGATGAGTCCGGCGAAGGCGCCATCGCCCAGCGCGGCCGGGGTCGATGGAGGAATGCAGCGCCCCGTGCAGCTCACGCGGCGGCGCCAGCCAGGCCGCGCACATCGAATCGGCTGTGGCCTCGCTCGTCACGCAGCGGAGCGTGGGAAGCGTGATCAGCAGACTTGCGCCGCAGAAGAGGCTCGCCCCTACGCGACAGCGCCGGAACCACTCGGCAACCGGATCGCCTCCGAGCCGGTGCTCCCGTGCCACGAACCCCGCATCCCCAAACCAGAGGGCGAGCGGGATCAGCACGAGCGCGGCATTGCCGGCGATGAACGCCACCGGCCGCCCGTCGATCATCAGGTACACGGTGATCATGAGCAGCGACGACGTGCGCCAGTAGGCAAAGAGGTGCTGCTGCTGCAGGGGCCGGCGCATGGCGGCTACGAGCAGCCCCAGCGGCGCGGCCACGAGGAGCAAAACGGCCAGCACGAAGTCGAGGCGGATGAGGAGATCGAGCACGGCAGCGGTAGGCGGCTTGGTTCGGGACCGGGGAGGCATCGGTCTATACCCATGCGCCAGCGCCCCGTGCCCACCCGGCCGATGAAGCCAGGCGACCACGGCGCGCCGTGCTGTGACGTGCTGTGTGTGCTCTACCTGTGTGTGCTCTACCGGCTACAGCGCATCCCCCTCGCGGGCGAGGCCGATGTAGAACCGGCTGCCGGGCGCCTCGGTGATCCAGAGGACGTCTTGAAGTTGGTCGCCGTTGAAGTCGCCCGTCACCAGGGCGAACTGCGTCCATTCGTCCTGCTGCGGGAGCGGCTGCTCGACGCGTGAGAAGTCGAAGATTCCGTCCTGCGTCCCGAGGCCGACGTAGACCGATGAGTTCGACGGGTTGAAGGCCACGAGGTCACTCCGGCCATCTGCCGTCACATCGGCGAGCCGAATGTCCGCTGCAGCGACGGGGGAAGGCAAGAACGTCCCGCGAGTACTGGTGAAGGACCCATTGCCATCCGACAGCACACGGTGCACGGCAGCTCGGTTGCCTGGGTACGTCGGGTTGATGAAGAGAAGGTCCGTCCCGTTCCGCCCGTCGATATCGCCGGCGAAGGTGACGTAATCATCCCATCCGTTGCCGCCGCGATCGTTGTATTCCAGATCGAAGTACTCATCGTCCCCCGGATCCGTGTTGGGCTGCAGGCGCGATTCGCCTACGTACCAGCCATTGTTTGCACTCGTCGTGACCGACCAGATCATGTCGGCTTTGTTGTCGTTCGTCACGTCGCCTACGAAGGCCTGGTAGGGAAACCACGTGCTGCCCTGATTTTGGCTCGTCGTGGGCAGGGTGAACGTGCCGTCGCCATTGGAGAAGCCGATGAAGGTGCGATTCCGGCCACCGAGGAGGTTCCAGACGAGATCGTCGTCCCCGTCGCCGTCCATGTCGCCGACGAGGGTGCGGTATTCGTCCCAGCCGCCGCCTTGCGTCGGCGTGTCCGGATGGGTCACGCCGCCGAGAAACGCAAGCGAGCGACCGCTGGCGCGCGCGACGTATGTGCCGTTATCGCCATTCGCATTCCCGACCCGGCTCCAGATCAGCTCGTAGCTACCATCATTCTCCAGATCGGCCGTGACGAAGTCGGCGGTCGCCCAACCTCCTTCCGACGAGGCGGGGTGCGCGCTGACCTGGGGGGAAGTAAACGTGCCGTCGCCGTTGGAAAAGGCAATGGCGATCTCGTTGGCTGACTTGCGGTGGTTGAAGATGAGGTCGTCGTTGCCGTCACCGTCCACATCGGCGGTCGTGGTGGAGAAGGGCCTCTTGATCGGGATGGAGAGCGCCGCGGCGTCCCGCAGGTCGAACGTACCCGGCGTGGCCTGGCGGGCCGTGCACGTCTTGATGTTGTACTCGGTCGCCTCCGTCACGCTTGCGATGCTGCCGTCGCCGAGGTTGCGGAACGTGTAGCTGAGGGGCGACGCACTGGAGAGCGCCACGTTCTGGCCGGTGAAGTACTGCGACCAGTCGCCTGAGCGGATGATTCTTAGCGTGGCATCGTCATCGCCGCCGATCGAGGTCACCTTGATCTTCGATTCCCGCAGGATGGCTTGCTGCTTGGCCGAGAGGTTCGCCTCCACGTTGCCCCCAATCGACTCGTAGCCCGCTTGCATGGTGGCGCGGATGTCTTCCTCGCTCGCCGTGGAGGTCAGCGAGAACATCATCATACGGCCGTACACGATGTTCGAGACGTACACCGGCAAGTTGTTCGGCCCGATGCGGCCCTGGTCCACCTGCTGCTGCAGCTTGGCCTCCGTGAAGTCCTCCGAGAAGAAATCGCCGGGCGACTGCGGCGGCTCCACCACCACGGTATACATCTTCTGATAGAACTGGGCCGTGACCGTCGTTTCCGATACGTTGCGGTCGATGGAGCCGCTGGCCGACCCCTCGTAGCCGAGGTACCGCCCCGAGAGGCCCATCTGCAGGGCCGATTGCTGCTCACTGTGGTAGGTTTGCAACTCGAAGGCGATGGTGCTGGGCGTCGAGAGGCCGCTCTGCGTCGCGCCGCCGATCATCGAGCCGATGGCCTGGTCCACCTCAGCCTGCGTGGGCTGCTCGACGCGGCGGAAGTTGTCGTCGTTGGCCAGGCTCGGAATCGACACGTTGATGGGTGCGCGCTCCGCGATGGGGAGTCCCAGCAGGCTGCCGAGGCCGTCGCGGTGGCTCTTGCCCTGGATGAGCGAACCGGCCCACAGGATCTCGCGGTCCGGGCTGTACATCGCGATCTGCTCCGGATTCTGGGTGAGCGTAAACGGCTGCACCTGGCACGAATAGACGACGTTTTCCTCGGTGTAGACGTTGCCGTTCTCGTCCACCTTCTCGACGTCCAGTTCGACGGGCTCTTCGTCCATGGGCTCGCCGGCGGGCGTCGGTGGTTGGTCAGGTTCGGCCGGCGCAAACGTGCTCCAGCTCGGCAGGTTTTGCAGGTAGGCGGTGACGTCCTCACCAGCCTCACCGGGCTCCTCAGGTGGAGCCGTGCCGGGCGAGCTGTCGCAGGCGGCGAGCATCAGGGCGAGAGCGGTGATCAGCAGTATGGTTCGGAGGAAGGTCATGGCAGTGCGTTGCGTCTAATGAGATTCACACGGTAGGCGAAGCGAGCGGCGGCCCTGTCCGGGCGGCTCTCGTATGTAGACGCATCGAATCGACGCCGCACCGATAATCGTTCACAAAATCTTAATAATAACTGATGCGGAGTCGTCCTCAGCGCCACATGGTCCGCCGGACCCAGGTGTGGCGCATCCGATGCCCTGTAAATGGCTCCTCATCCCGCTTTTGCGCCGCTGAGCGTTGATTTAGCCGCTCTCACTCCGTATTATGTGAACCATACGTGAACCAAGCTAACCTCATTCACATCCGGCATGTCCCAGCCCTTCACCGCTTTGCTCGATGACCTGACCGGCGGCAACCGCACGGTCGTCGATGCCGTGATGCCGCAGGTGTACGACGAACTGCGCGACCTGGCCCGCCGCAAGCTGCGTGGTGAGCGCCCGGATCATACGCTGAACACCACGGCGCTCGTGCACGAGGCGTACGAGAAACTCGTGCAGCAAGACCGCATGACGTGGCAAAACCGCGCGCACTTCATGGGCGTCGCCGCGCTGTCGATGCGGCGCATCCTTATCAACTACGCGCACAAGCGGAATGCGCAGAAGCGCGGCGGCGGCGCCCCCGTAGCCACGTTCGAGGACGGGATGGCTCCGCGCGATGTGCAGGCCGAGGAGCTGATCGACCTGGACGACGCGCTGCAGCGGCTCGAACAGCTCAGCGAGCGGCAGGCGAAGGTCGTCACGTACCGCTTCTTTGGCGGCCTCACGCAAAAGGAGATCGCGGAGATCCTGGACGTCTCGGTACCTACCGTGCGCCGGGACTGGCGCCTGGCCCGAGCCTGGCTGAGCCGCGAACTGGAGCAGCCGTCCGGCACCGACGCAAAAAAAGACGCGCCCGATTGATCGGTGCGAGCGCGGTCTCCTGCGTTTATCTATAGCGGCGGGATTGATGCCTTTGTCACGCCGCCCGTTCCCTGTATCGATCCTTACCCGTGACCGCCATGGATACGGCCCGTTGGACGCAGATCCAGATCCTCTTCGAATCGGCGCTGGACCGCGACCCAGACGAGCGCGAGGCCTTCCTGCGCACCGCCTGCGCGGACGACCCCGACTTGCTCGCCGAGGTCCGGTCGCTGCTGGCCGCCGACGCCGACGCGCACCCGATGCTCGACTCGCTCGCGCTGGACGCCATCGCCCTCCCCGCCGACCTGCTGCCCGATGGCATCTTACCCGCGGAGGGCGAGCAGGTGGGGCCGTACCGCATCGTGCGGCCGCTGGGGCGCGGCGGGATGGGGGCCGTCTTCCTCGCCGAACGCGCCGATGGACAGTTCGAGCAGCAGGTGGCGCTCAAGCTCATCCGCGCCGGGGCGGCCTCTGGACCCATCGTCCGCCGTTTCCAGAGCGAGCGGCAGATCCTGGCTCGCCTCCAGCACCCGCACATCGCCCGCTTGCTCGATGGCGGCCTCACCGATGACGGGCAACCCTACTTCGCCATGGAGTACGTCGAGGGCGTGCCGCTCGACCAGTACTGCGAGGCGCACGACCTGCCGGTTGAGGAGCGGGTCCGGCTCATCCGCACGGTTTGCGACGCCGTGCAGTCCGCGCACCGGCAGCTCGTCGTGCACCGCGACCTGAAGCCGTCCAACATCCTCGTCACCGAGGGCGGCACAGTGAAGCTGCTCGACTTTGGCATCGCCAAGATGCTGACGGGCGAGGGCGACGCATTGAGCGATCCGATGAGCGATCCGGCCCATACCCAAACCGGCCGCGCCGTTATGACGCCGGCCTACGCCGCCCCCGAGCAGGTGAGCCACGCGCCCGTGACGACGGCGACGGACGTCTACGCCTTGGGCGTCGTGCTGTACGAACTGCTTGCCGGGCAGCGGCCCTTCGACCTGAGCGGCGCGTCTCCGGCCGAGGTGGAGCGCGTCGTCGCGGAAGCTACGCCGGAACCGCCCTCTACACATGCTCCGCTTGAGCAGCGTCGAGCCCTGAGGGGCGACCTGGACGTCATCTGCCTGAAGGCGTTGCGCAAGGAGCCCGAGCGGCGCTACGCCTCCGCGCAAGAGATGGCCGACGACCTCAGGCGCTACCTCCAGGGGCGCCCTGTCCAGGCCCGCCCAGACACCATCGGCTACCGCACGCGTAAGTTTGTGCAGCGCTACCGATCCGGGGTGGCGGCAGCAGCGGCGGTCGTCGTCCTCATCGCGGGGCTGGTTGGATTCTACACCACGCAGCTGGCCGAGGAGCGCGATCGTGCTCAGCTTGAGGCAGAGAAGGCCGAGCAGGTCGTCGGGTTTATGGAGACGCTCTTCGAACGCTCCGACCCCACCGAGGCCCGAGGGGATACGCTCACTGTACGAGAGGTGATGGACGAGGGCGCCACGCGGATTCGGGCAGAGCTGGCCGACCAGCCGGCCGTCCGCGCTCGCATGATGGACGTCATCGCCGGCGTCTACCAAAACCTGCGCCTGCAGACTCCGGCTGAGTCCCTCCTTACCGACGCCGTGCAGACCTGGCGAGCGCTTGGGGATGACGGTTCGCTCGGGCTTGCGGAGAGCCTGAATAAGCTCGGCCGCCTCTACGGCGAGACGACGGATCTGGACGCCGCTGTGGAAGCCTACCGGGAAGCCCTCAACATCCGGCGGTCACGGTTGGGAGAGGAGCATGAGGATGTCGCCGAACTCTACAACAATCTCGCGCTCATTCGCATCAAGCAGGGCAACCATGCAGAAGCCGAGGCCCTGCTACGCCGCGCAATCGAGATGGCGCGCCGCCTGTCTGACGGTCTCAGTGAAGAAGACAGCGCCGCCCAGCTCTACAACCTCGCCTACCTCGTACACTACCGCGGCGACTTCGAGGAAGCAGAGGCGATGTACCGAGAGAGCCTGGCGCTGCTTCGCCAAGTACACGGCGACCGCCACCTCCACGTGATGTATGCCATGCAATCCCTCGCCGACCTGCTCGCCGACACGGGGAAGCTCGCGGCCGCTGACACCCTGCTCCAGCAGGTGGTGGAGCAGGGGCGAACGCTTGTGGGGGAAACGTCGATCGATTACGCCTTCATGCTGAACGACCTCGGCCGGCTGCGCGGCGAGCAAGGGCGCTTCGAAGAGGGAGAAGCGCTCGTGAAGGAGGCCCTCACCATCGTGGAGGACGCTTACGACGGGCCGCATCCCAACACAGCCACGGTCACCGAGTCGCTTGGCCTCCTGTACTACCACGCTGAACAGCACGAACGCGCGGCCGAGCAGCTTCGCGAGGCGCTGTCCATTCGCCGGCAGCTCTTCGAGGCTCCGCATCCCGACCTCAGCAACAACACGGGCAACCTGGCCCTGGTACTGCGGCACAGCGGTGACTACGCCCAGGCCGAGGCGCTCTACCGAGAGGCGCTCGCGATGGACGAAGCGCTCTACGGCGCTGAGCACCGCGAGGTCGCCACGAGCCTCTACAATATCGCTGAGCTTCGACGGACGCTGGAAGACTACGCACAGGCGGACACGCTGCACCGCCGAGCGCTGGAGATGCGGCGCAGCCTGTTCGGGGCGCATCACGCACACGTGGCCTTGAGCCTGACGGGACTGGGCGCGCTCAGAGAAGACGAGGGCGATCTCGAGGAGGCCGATCGGTACCTGCAGCAAGCACTCGCCGTTCAGCGCATGCTGCACGACAAAACCGACCACCCGGCCGTTCGCAGGGCCGCCGAGCGCCTCGACGCCATACGCGCTCTTCACACCGAGGCCCGCGCAATTCCATAAGAGGTGAATGTGGGAACGGGTGCGTCCGTAAAACTCGTACCGTGCGTTCCGGAGACGCGCGGCTGGACCAGGGCGCCGCGCGTATCGAGCAGGAGCTCGCCAACCAGCCCGTCGTCCAGGCGCGTATGATGCGGGTGATGGGCGAGGCGTACCAGAGCCTCAGCGCCTTCGACGCGGCCGCGCCGCTGCTGGAACGCTCGTTCACGCTCCGCCGCGAGATGTCGAACGCCCCGCCGCTTGATGTGGCGGCCAGTCTGAACTGCCTGGCCGTGCTGCGGCAGGAGACCGGCGCGCACGCTACGGCTGATTCGCTCTTTCGCGCAGCCCTTGCGATTCAAGAAGAACAACGGGCCCCCGACGATCCAGCCGTCGCGGCTACGCTCCACAACTGGGGCACGCTGCTCCACTTTCAGGGGCACTACGACCGGGCCGACGCCCTCTTCCAGCGCGCCGTGGCCATCCGCACCGCACAATTCGGTGAAGCGGACCCGCAAACGGCGAGCACGCTCAACGAAATCGCCACGCCGCACTTCGACCAGGATGACCTGGACGGCGCCGAGCAGCTCTATCGGCAGACACTGGACGTGCGGCAGGCGCACTTTGACGGCGATCACCCCGATGTGGCGGCGAGCCTCAACAATCTGGCGATGGTGCTGCGCCACAAGAGCCAGTTCGAGGAATCGGAAACGCTCTATCGCGAAGCCCTCGCTATGCGCGAGCGCCTGTACGACGGCCCGCCCCCCGACGTGGCCCATACGCTCAATCATCTGGCACGGCTGTATTCCAACATGGGAGATTACGCCACGGCCGAGCCGATCGCCCGCCGGGCGCTCGCCATGCGGATCGAGGTCTTTGGCGAGGAGCACGTGGAGACGACGGCGAGCATGGGCACCCTGGCCGGCATCTTGGGCGGTCTGGAGCGGTACGATGAGCAGGCGGCCCTTTACCGGCGCGCGCTGGAGATCAACCGGGCGAAGCTGGGCCCGGAGCATCCCTACGTGGCGGCCTTTAGCTACAGCCTGGCCTCCGCGCTGCACGCCGCCGACACGCTGACCGAGGCCGAGCGCTACTACCGGGAAAGCCTCACGCTGCATCGCCAACTCTTCCCCGACGGACACGCCAACACGGCCTATCCGCTCACCCGACTGGGCACTTTGCTAGTGGAAACCGAGCGCGCTGGGGAGGCCGAGCCGCTACTGCGCGAAGCCGTCGACCTCCGCACCGATCGGCTGGGGCCTGATCACTGGCAGGTGGCCGTCGCCCGCAGTACGCTGGGCCTCTGCCTCACCGAAGCCGGCCGCTACGCGGAGGCCGAGCCGCTGCTCGTCGAGAGCTTCGAAACGCTCCTTGGCACACACGGCCCCGACGACGCCCGCGTGGAGACCGCCCGCGAGCGCGTTGTGCAGCTGTACAAAGCGTGGGGGCGCCCTAAAGACATCCCCTCATTCGAGCGTGCCACGTCCTGACGACCCTCACGCCCCCTGGCATTCGCACCGGCCGATAGTTAGTATACGGTCCACGCGTATCTGTCACGGCCAGTCTACCTCGTGCACCGCCCTTCTTCTCCGCATTCCGCACCGGCACCGCAGTTTCCCCTGGAGCTAACCCGGAAGCTCAATAATACCATGGTGCCCCCGCACACGCGGGGATTGATTTTTCCGGGGAGAGAAGCTTCGAGGCGTCGGTTAGGACGGCGGCCAGGCGCCCAGCAGGCGACGCACGGTGACGAGCTGGCCGAGGTGATACGCGTTGTGGTCGGCCACGAGCAGCGCCTCGCGGAGGTACGTCTGCCCGCTTCCGTGGGGGATCGCGGCGTACAGGTCGTCCACCCCTCGCACCATCGCCTTGATCTCGTTCAGGTCGGCACGGAAGCGATCCGCGCTCTCGCCCCATGCGGCGCGGCTGGGCGGGGCGGGCGTGGACGGCCAGTACTCATCGGGCCAGGTGGGCTGCTCGTAGTTCGGATTTCGACAGAACTCCAGAATGTCGTGCTGGGCCACGCGCAGATGCTCCAGCAGCTCCCACGGCGAATACGGCACCTCTGGCGGACGCTTACCCCGAATCGTGGGCGGCATCTCGCTGACGATGTGATTAAAGTTCTGATGGGCTTGCTGGCCATCCAGCAAATCGAGTACGTGCTGGCGAAGCGCATCCTGGGCCATGGTGGACTCAAACGGTTTGATCAGGGGGGACATTCATCATCAAAATAGCCACTGCCCCCCACGAAATCATCCATCTGGCAGCGCGTGGATACTTCTCCGGGGGCACGGCGTTGCCTCTGTAAACGAACGGATGCACTGAGGCACTGGATGATGACCGGGCGGCACGCACGTGGGATCGGCCTTCTGCTCGTGGCGGCTGTGGTGGGCTGGATGATCCTCCCGCCGGATGCGCCGTCGCCTGCCCCCGCCGGTCCCGACGCACATACGGTGTACGTTGTCGAGCACGGATGGCATGCCGGCCTCGCGCTCGCCCGCGACGACGTGTCCGCCAGCGACTGGGCTGCCGTCCGCGACATTCCCGAGGCGCACACTGTGGAGGTAGGCTGGGGCGACGCCGCCTTCTATCAGGCGGCCGACCCGGGCGCAGGCACGCTGCTCAAAGCGGGCCTGTGGCCCACCGAGAGCGTGATGCACGTCGCCGCTTTTCGTCGCCCTGTGACGGCCGTTTTTCCCCACCGCGAGATTATCCGTATCGAGGTAGCTCGGCCGCGGTTCGAGCGGCTGCTGCGCTTCATCCGGCAGAGTCATCACCGGGATGCCACGGGCCGCATCGTTCCCCTCGGGCCCGGCCTGTACGGCGACAGCCAGTTTTACGCCGCGACGGGGCGCTACCACGCGCTGCACAACTGCAATACCTGGATGATGCGCGCCCTCGAACGCGCCGGCTGCGCCACGCCTTGGCTCCGCACGCTCACCGTCGGTGGCGTCCTCCAGCAGGCGCGGGCATGCGGTACGATCATCCAGTCCGCCACGGAGTGACCCGGGCCGGTGCGCTACGCCCCCGCCGGGGTCGGCTTCGTTTCCTTCTCGGTCGTGGCGAAGTAGCGCGGCACGCGGTCGCCGCCGTCCTCTTTGTCCCACTCTCCCAGCACGTGCACCACCGCGTCGTGCGGGCTCATCTGGAAGTGTTCGCCGCCGAGCTCATCGAACAGCCCCGAGCGCACCATCACCTCGCGCACCGGCCCGATCAGCCCCGTAAAGTACAGCTCGATGCCGCTTTCTCCGAGCGCCTCAATGACCGATCGAATCGCATCGGTGGCAGTAGTGTCGAGGTCGTTGATACTCGTCCCATCGATCACCACCACCTCGACCTGCAGCCCTTCGCGTTCGCTCTTTTCGAGGATGAAGTCCTTGAAGTACTCGGCGTTAGCAAACGAAAAGGCGGCGTCGACGCGCAGCACGAGGATCCCCTCGATGCGTACGGCCTGGTCGAAGCGGTCGAGGTCACGGAAGAGCCGGGTGCCCGGCACGTGCCCCAGCTCCGCCACATTGGGCCGGCTGACCCGGTAGAGCACCAGCACGATCGTCGCCACGACGCCCATCAAGATGCCTTCCTGAATGCCAATGGCGAGAACGCTCAGTGCCGTGAAGAGAGCCACCGCGCCGTCGCGCCGCTTCGCCTGAAAGAGCGCCCGCAGCTCGCCGAGATCGATCAGCCCAAAGGAGGCGACCAAGATAATTGCGCCGAGGACGGGCATCGGCAGGTAGTAAAAGAGCGGCGTTAGAAACAGCAGCGTGAGGCCAATGATGAGTGCCGCGAACACGTTCGCCAGCGGCGTGCGCGCGCCGCTCCGCTCGTTGACCGCCGAGCGCGAGAAGCTGCCCGAGGTGGGCACGCTGCGGAAGAGACTCCCCAACAGGTTGGCCGTGCCGACGCCGATCAGCTCCCGGTTTGGGTCGATGGCATAGTTATGCCGCGTGGCGAATACGCGTCCGAGCGAGACGACGTTCATGAACTGGACGAGCGCCAGCGTGATGGCGGCCGGAACGAGCGAGCGGAGCTCCAACGCGCCCAGCATAGGCCACTCCAGGGGAGGCAGCCCACCCGGGATCGACCCGATCACGGCCACGCCCTGACCGCGCAAGCCCGCTCCCCACGAAACAAGCTCACCTACGATGACGGCGATGAGCGCGCCTGGAAGCAGCGGCGCCCACCGCTGCAAGGCCAGAAGCAGCGCCACACTGCCCCCCCCCACGCCAAGTGTGATCAGGTGGGTCTCGTTCGCCTGCTCGATGGCCTCTCCCACCATAACGTAGACGTACTGCGAGCGCCCCAGGTCGATACCCATCAGGTTGCCGAGCTGGCTCGCGGCAATGATCAGGGCGGCGGCGGTCGTTAGCCCCGTGATGACCGGGCGCGAGAGCAAGTTGGCGACAAAACCGAGCCGCGCGAGGCCCATGCCAATCTGGATGAGCCCCACCATTGCCGTCAGCATGATGGCGAGGGCGACGTAGCGGGGCGCCCCCGCTTCGGCCAGCGCGCCCACACCAGCGGCTACAATCAGCATGTCGATAGCCGTGGGGCCGATGGCCAGATGCCGCGAGGTGCCAGTGAGCGGATACGTTAGCAACGGCAGTAGCCCCGCGTAAAGCCCGTAGATAGGCGGCACTCCCGCGATGACGGCGTAGGCCATCCCCTGCGGAATCAACATGACGCCTACGGTCAGGCCCGCCGTGGCGTCGCCGCGCAGGTCGGCCGGGTCGTACTCCGGCAGCCACGTGGCTATCGGGAGGACCTGCTTGATCCAGCGAATAAGTTGGGCCACCATGGTCACCACATCCCGTTCAGAATCGCCCCAACACAGCGGGACGGCTCACCGATCCCATCGTTCCGCATTGGACTGTGCGCGTTGAAATCGCTTGCACGTATCGCCGGGGAACCGGCGGCGTTCTCAACATACCATGAAGATTGCATCGAATTGTAGCGCCGGGCGCCCGGTTCGTAGGGGGCGGAGGTGCGCATTCGCCTCGGCCTGCCGCCGATCCCTCACAACACTCATGGGTAGCATCAAAACCGGTCGGTGCTGGATATAGAGGTCTTCTCGGTTTTAGCGAAGTAGCGCGGCACGCGGTCGCCGCCGTCCTCCTTGTCCCACTCTTCCAGTACGTGCACCACCGCGTCGTGCGGACCCATCTGGAAGTGCTCGCCGCCAATCTCGTCGATCAGCCCCGAGCGCACCATCACCTCGCGCACCGGCCCGATCAGCCCCGTAAAGTACAGCTCGATGCCGCGCTTCCTGAGCACGCGGACGACCGAGCGCAGCGCATCGGTGGCGGTGGTGTCGAGGTCGTTGATGCTCGTCCCATCGATCACCACCACTTCCACCTGCCGTCCCTCGCGCTCGCTCTTATCGAGGATGAACTCCTTGAAGTACTCGGCGTTGGCGAACGAAAAAGCGGCGTCGACGCGCAGCACGAGAATCCCTTCGATGCGCACCGCCTCGTCGAAGCGGCCGAGGTCGCGGAAGAGGCGGGTGCCGGGCACGTGCCCCAGCTCTGCCACGTTGGGCCGGCTGATGCGGTAGAGCATCGCCAGCATCGTCGCCCCGATGCCGAGCAAAATTCCTTCCTGAATCCCGATCGTCAGCACGCACGCCGCAGTGAAAATCCCAATGTAGCCGTCGCGCTGGCGGGTCCGGAAGAGATCGCGCAGTTCGTCGGCGTCGATCAGCCCGAAGGCGGCGACCATAATGATGGCGCCCAGCACGGCCATCGGCAGATGGTAGAAGAGCGGCGTTAGAAACAGCAGCGTGAGGCCGATGATGAGCGCCGCGAACACGTTCGCCAGCGGCGTGCGCGCGCCGGCTTGCTCGTTGACTGCCGAGCGCGAGAAGCTGCCCGATACCGGAATGCTGCTAAAAAAGCTGCCGGCGAGATTGGCCGCGCCCATCCCGATTAGCTCCCGGTTGGCATCGACTGCGTAGCGGTGCCGCGCCGCAAAGACCCGTGCCAGAGAGATGTTTTTCATGAACTGGACGAGCCCCAGCGTGAGGGCGGCCGGAAGCATCGCACGCAAGTCGATGCTCGTGAACGCGGGCATCGTGGGCCCCGGCAAGCCCTGCGGGATCGCGCCAATCACCTCGATCCCCGCGGCCTCCCATTCGAGGAGCGCGGACCCCAGCGCTCCGGCCGCAACCACGACGAGTGCGCCGGGCCAGCGGGGGGCCCATCGCTTGAGACCCACCAGCACTGCGATGCTCCCCAGGCTCACCGCACAGGTGGCCGGATCGACCTCCCCAATGCGCCGGAGCGCCTCCCACAGCAGCACGTGCACGTACTTCGAGCGGCTCAGCTCCATTCCCAGCACGTTGCCCAGCTGGCTAAAGCTGATGATGAGCGCTGCCGCCGTCGTCAGCCCGGTGATGACGGGGCGCGAGAGCAGCATCGCTACGAAGCCGAAGCGCGCCAGCCCCATCCCAATCTGCATGAGACCGGCCATCGCCGTCAGCACGATGGCGAGGGCGACGTAGCGAGGGGTCCCCGTTTCGGCCAGGGCGCCCACGCCGGCCGCGACGATCACCATGTCGAGCGCACTCGGCCCGAAGGAAAGATGCCGCGAGGTGGCGAAAAGCGGATACGTCAGCAGCGGCAGCAGGCCCGCGTAGAGCCCGTAGATGGGCGGCAGCTCGGCGATCAGGGCGTAGGCCATCCCCTGCGGAATCAGCATGACGCCCACGGTCAGGCCCGCCATCGCGTCGCCGCGCAAGTCGGCCGGGGCGTACTCCGGCAGCCACCCGGTTATGGGCAGCACCTCCTTCAGCATCGCAATTAGATTTGCCATAACCAGTCACCAGCAGCGCTGCGTGGGTCTGCACTCGACCCGCTAAAAGGACCAGAACAGAGGAATCAGGACCGTCGCAATCAACCAGAACAAGATGTTTAGGGGCGTGCCGACCTTCGTGAAATCGGTAAATTTGTATTGGCCAGGCCCGTAGATCAGCGTGTTGGTCTGGTAGCCCACCGGCGTCATGAAGCTGAGCGACGCGGCGTAGGTAATCGCCATCAGCAGTGGGCGGGCGCTCACCCCGAGGCTCTCGGCGGCCTGGATGGCGATGGGCGCGAGCAGCGCCGCCGTCGCCTGGTTCGAGATGATGTTCGTGAGCATCATCGAGAGGAAGAAGAAGCCGGAAACGGCCGCCGTGGGGCCGAGATCGCCCAGCACGGCCAGCAGCGTATCCGACATCAGATCAGCCGCGCCCGTTTTGTCCATCGCTACCCCGAGCGGGATCACGCCGATCAGCAAAAACATCACCTTCCAGTTGATCGACTCGTACGCCTCGTCGGTCGTGAGGCAGCCGGTGAGGAGCATCAGCACGCAGCCGGCCAGCGCGGCTACGGAGATCGACAGCACGTTGAAGGCGGCGGTACCGATCACGCCCGCTAAAATGGCAATGGCGATGGGCATTTTACCGGGGCGGTACGTGGGCACGTCGACCTCGGAGGCAAGCACGAACGAGGAATCGCGCTCCACTTCGGGGACGCGCTCCCGCTCGATGTTGAGTAGCACCGTGTCGCCGCCCGAGAGTTCGATCTCGCCCATATCTTCTTGCTTGAGGGTCCCGCGCCGGCGGATGGCCAGCGGCACCGCGCCGAAGCGCTCGACAAAGTCGACCTCTTCCATCGACTGCGAAGCGATCGGGGAATCGGGGGCGGCGACGGCCTCTACCAGCATATCGGGCCCGCCCTCGAAGTCGACATCGTGCCACTTGTGCGCGGGCACGAGCGCTACGTCCTCCCGCTCCAGCAGGCGCTCGATCTCCTCTGCCCCTCCGCGGATGCGCAGCACGTTGCCGGCCTCCAGCGGGGCACTCCGCTCGCGGCGGACGGGCTCCTCGGTACTGCGGAAGACCTGCAGCACATCGATGTCGAGGTCGCGCGTAAGCGGCGTCTCGTCTACCGGCGTGCCCACATGCTCGCTCGCCGGCTCCAGCACCACATCGGTCAGGAACTCCTGCATCTCGTACTGCGCCGTGAGCTCGCGCTCCTCGGTTCGACGCGGGGGGATGAGCTGCACGCCCACCGTGTAGAGGTACACGCCCCCCACAGCCATAAACACGAGCCCGAGCCCCGTAAACTCGAACATCGAAAAGGGCTGCAGGCCATGATCCTCGGCGATGGAGCTGACGAGGATGTTGGTCGAGGTGCCGATGAGCGTGCACACCCCGCCGAACATCGACGCGAACGAGAGCGGCATCAGCAGCTTGGAGGCGCTCACGCCCAGATCCCCCGCCACGCGGATGATAATGGGGATGAAGATGACGATAGCGGCCGTGTTGTTGATAAAGGCCGAGACGACCCCCACGATGATCATCATCACCGCCAGCGTCCGCCAGAAGTCTTCCTCGCCCACTTCGAGGAAGAAGTCGCCCACGCTGCGCAGCGCGCCCGATTTGCGCAGGCCCTCGCTCAGGACAAACATCGCCCCGATGGTGATCGTCGCGGCGTTGCTAAAGCCGGAAAAGCCCTCGGTCGCGGTGGGCTCCAGGATGCCCGTGATGAGCAGCGTGCTCAACAGCAGGATGGCCGTCACATCGAACGACACGATCTCCGTCGCAAACAGCACGACCGCCACTGCGAGCAACGCAAAGACGATGATGATGTCGATCGACATGGGCGAGCAGAACTCGGCGTGGATGCGAGGGATACGGCGCGGCGTCGCCGTGCGGGAACTGTGCCTCTCGAATTTGAGCACGCGGTCCTCTGTTCCCGCCTCGGCCGCTGCTGCGGAACTCGTCGACGAGCGGCTACACGCCCCAGATTAGCATGATGCCGCCGCAGGTAACCAGCGCCAACAGGAGCTGCAACGGCGCCCCGACGCGGAAGAAATCGGTGAAGCGGTAGCCGCCGGGGCCGTACACCATCAGGTTCGTCTGATACCCCACCGGCGTGAGCATCGCCGTGCTCGCCGCAAAGGTGACGACCAACACAAACGAAAACGGATCGGCGTCCATCAACTGGGCGGCTTCGACGGCCACCGGTATCATCAGCACGACGCTCGCGTTGTTGCTGATCACCTGCGTGATGAGCGTCGTGAACACGTAAAACAGGATCAGCACGCCAAAGGCCGGCAGCACGCTCGATGCCGAGGCCATGTGATACGCCAGATACGCCGCGCCGCCCGAGCGCTCCAGCGCCATCCCCAGCGGGATCACCCCGGCCAGCAGAAAAATGACGCTCCAGTCCACCGAATCGTAGATTTCGTTCGGGCGCACGCATCCGGTGGCCACCATTGCCAGCACGCCCATCAGTGCCGCAACCAAGATAGGGATCACCTCCAGCGCCGCCAAGAGCACGACGCCCATCACAATCCCGAGAGCCACGGCGGTTTTGCCCGTCCGGAAGCTGCTGTCCTCCCGGTCCTGGATGAGGATGAACGTGCGGCTGTTGTTGAAGCGCCGAACGGCCTGCGGCGAGGCCTGCACGAGCAGCGTATCGCCGCCCTGCAGCGGCACCTCGTCGATCCGGTCGTTCAACAACGCCCCCTTGCGGCGGATGGCCAGCACGAGCCCATCGAACCGCTGCGCGAAATTGACCGACTGCAGCGTCTCGCCCACGACCGGGTTGTCCGAAAGCAGCACGACCTCGATGAGCGCCTCGCCCTTGTCTTCGATGTCGAAGTCTTCATCCGTAATGCGCGACTTGACGACCGGGTCGAGCCCCTGCGTATCGAGCATGCGCATCAGCGTCTCGCGCTCGGTGCGCAGCAGCAGGACGTCGTCCACCCGGAACTGCTTGTTCGTAATCGGCGCGGGAAAAACCTCGCCCTTGCGCGTCATCTGCACGATGTCCACGTCCATCCCCAGGCGGCGCATCGTCTCGCCCACCGTGTTGCCCAGCAGCGGCGAATCGGCACGGACGACGACCTCCGTCAGATAGTCCGTCATCTCGAACTCCTCGGTCAGGTCCTCCTCCGGCTTGATGCGCGCGGGCACCAGATGCCGCCCGATAAACAGCAGATACAGCCCCCCTACCACCAGCACGATAGCCCCGAGCGACGTAAACTCGAACATCGAGATCGGATGGCCGAGCAGCCGGTCCGATACATCGCTCGCCAGGATGTTGGTGGATGTGCCGATGACGGTAAGCATCCCGCCCATCATGGCCGCGAACGACAGCGGCATGAGCAGCTTCGAGGGCGAGGTCTTCGTCTTCTTCGCCATGTTGACCACCATGGGCACCATCATGGCCACCACCGGCGTGTTGTTGACGAACCCGGCCGTCGATCCCGAGAGGCCAATGACCGCTCCCAGTTGTTTGATCGGATGCCCGCCCGTCCACTCGACGATCTTGTTGCCCACCACCTGCAGCACGCCCGTGCGCCGCACGCCCTCGCTGAGGATGAACATAGCCAGCACCGTAATCGTCGCCGTGCTGGCAAAGCCCGCGATGCCTTCGTGCGGGGCCACCTTCGTCCATGGCTCCAGCAGGATGACGGCCACCATGATCCCGATGGCCGTGATGTCGATGGGCACGACCTCGGTGATGAAGAAAACGAGCGCCACCCCCACGATGCCCATCACCACGAGCATGCTCGTGGTCAGGGAGGGGGCAGCGGCAAGCTGGGCAAGAAGGGAAAAGAGGAGCGGGGGCATCGGCAGCGGGGAAAACCAGAAGAGGGGCGCGTATGCATAGTAGGCGATGAGACGCCGCCCATCCACCCCCGCCGCTTGAAATCTGCGACAGAACGGCCGGGTTCACGCCCCCGCGTCGGATGCAGCGACGGCCTCGCGGAAGAGTCGCCCGCGCACGTACGGGACCGCGAGGGCCAGCGCGCGCAGGCCCATCAGCATGGTAATGCCCCACCACACGCCGGCGAGGCCCCATTCCATCGGACGGGTGAGCAGCAGCACAGCCGCTGCTCCGGCTGCAGCAACCAGCATGGCTTTTGCCAGATAGCGGAACGCCTCGGCGCCCATGTAGATGCCATCGCCAACGAACACGAGTCCGTTGAGCGGCTGCAACCAGGCCACGAACGGGAAGAGAGCGAGTACCGCAGCAATCGTTTGCGGATCGCCGGTGAAGAAGCCGGGCAGCACAGGCCGGAGCAACGCAAAGGTCACGCCGAGGCCCGCGCCCACGACGCCCCCCCACTGCAGCAACCGGTTGGAGACGGCGCGCGCCGCGCCGCGGTCGTTCGCGCCCAGATAGCGGGCTACCAGCGCTTGCGCGGCAATAGCCAGCGCATCGACCACGAGCGCCAGAAACATCCACAACTGCGCCGCCACCTGATGGGCCGCCACCGCCGTCACATCGATGCGCGCCGCTACGGCCGTCGCCAGCGTCATCGTTCCCACGAGCGCCCCCGTGCGCAACACCAGCTCCCACCCGATCCGCAGGAACGGCACGAGCGACTTCAGCCGCGGCCACACCCACTCGATGCCCAGCTCCTCGCGGCGCGTGCGCAACAGGAGCAGCAGGAAGACCCCCGCGCCGAGCCACTGCGCGATCACCGTCGCCCACGCGGCCCCGGCCAATCCCCAGCCGAGGCCGAACATCAGGATCGGGTCGAGCGAGGCGTTAACGATGTTGAAGCCGATGGTGACCACCATCGGCGTGCGGGTGTCCTGATAGCCGCGGAAGGCGCCATGCCCCGCGGTGATGAACAGCACCGCTGGCCCCGCCAGCGCCCGGATGCGCAGATAGGTAAGGGCCGGACCCATCAGCTCATCGCCGGCGCCCATCACCTGTAGGATCGGCCCTGCCAGGATCTGCAGTGCAGCCAGCGCCAACGCTCCCGCTGCCGCAGCAATCACCAGCGCACGGATGACCACGCGCCCGGCCTCGGCGCGATTCCCCTGCCCGAGCGCCCGTCCCACGCGCGGCGTGGTGCCGTACGCGAGGAAATTGAAGATGACGAACGTCATCGAGAAGATGGACGCGTTGATGCCCAGCGCGCCCAGCGGTACCGGCCCCAGTTGCCCGACGAACGCCGTATCGATCAGCGACACGAGCGGATCGGCCGCCAGCCCGCCGAGGGCGGGCCAGGCCAACCGGAAGATGTCGCGATCGTGTGGGCTTGTCAGGGAGAGACGCGCCATGCGTCAGCGAGGCGTCATCGCAGCGGAGGGACACGAGCGGTCCCCTCCACCTATCACCCGTGGATTAGATCCATCATTTTTCTGCAAAACGGGCGCATGGGCAACTGGCCTATCCCTGGCCTGCCAGCGTGAAAATACGGCTTGGAGAGGCTCCTGCGAGCGGTCTTTTCAGCGGAGCCGCCTCAGTACGCGAACTCGTCGAGGTCACCCTCATTGTAGAGGTCGTCGTCGAAGAGGTCGTCCTCCCCGTAGTAGAGGCCATCCTCCTCGTAATACTCATCGTCCTCAAAGTAGTCCTCGTCGTTCAGGTAGAGCTCGTCCTCATCCTGGAAGAGCATCGACCGCATGATGTTCTCAGAGAACGGATCGTCGTGATGATGCATCGAATCGTAGTTCATTGTTCCAAAATACAGCGTTACATGTCGTGTGGTAGAGCCACAGGGCTTTCATGTGGAGGCTGACGCGCAACGGCAGCGTGGGTTTCGGGCGGTCATCCCGGCTGCGAAGCGGTCCGGCCCGCTGAGGGCTCTCGCCCTTTTTCGGATCCACCACAGCACGCGCCGATAGGTTCCCGCTAACATGATATTTTTTTGCAGCCTCCGGTGGGTTCGAATCCTATTCCGAGCGCGGGAGTTTAGAAGCACGAAAATTATAGATATTAAACGCTCGTCCCGGCTCCTCCGCGAGCCCGGCGATCCCCAGCATTTTGACGAAGACGTATCCCTATTATGGCGTACAACGATAGTAGTGCCTACCCCGAGCCCAACGATTTTGCCGTCATGCGGCCGTCCTATCACGAACAAGACGACGGCCTCGTGAAAGCCACCATTGCGGTTTCGCCGTTCAAGGTCACGGGCGAGAGTGCCAGCAAGGCGGGCGCGCGGCGGGCCGCGCTGTACGAAGCCATGAAAACCTATCACTCGTACCACCCCTCCTACAAAGTCGAAAATCCCTATCCGCAGCAGTTCGTTGACGGCGAGGGAATGGAATGGCGCCGCGTGCCGCGCCACAAGCGCAGCGAGTACGGCGACTACATCTTCGTCGACGACTACGGCGAGGAGGATTACGTTGACATCGAGACGATGCTGATGTGGGACGTGCGCCCCGAAGAGGTCGTCGAAGCGTAACCCGAACGGCTTCAAGCGCCCTTGCCGGCCCGAACAAAGCGCCCTCCCTCGGGGGGCGCTTTTTGTTTTTGGGCGGCACAACCAACGCTCTCAAAACGTCCTCAACCGGGCCGCCCCGGCATCGGGCAAAGTCATCTATGGGAGGGCCGGGGTCACGGTCCACTGCACATCCATGTAGACAGGCAGGTGGTCAGAGATGCGCCGCGCGTCCCGAAGCGTCTCGAACGAGGTCGTAAAATCGACGATCCCTGCTCGATGGGATCGCAGCGGCGCCGACTCGTAGAAAATGTTGTCGTACTCGTTGGCCAGGTGGCCATTGGGCCCATCGCGGCGCTTGCGGCGCAGGCTCGTCGGCTGGTCGTTGAGCACGTGCGCGTAGCCTAATGCGCGGAGTTCGTTCCAGGCGTCATCGTCTTCGTCGAGATTGAAGTCGCCCAGCAGAATCAGGGGATCGGAGGCATAGCGCCGGTGCAGATCATCGAGCAGGGCGATCTCGCGCTCGGGGTCCTTGGAGCGGGGCACCGCGTGAAAGTTAGCGATCAGCATCTGTTGGCCCGAGGCGCGGTGCTCGAAGCGGGCCAGATACGGCTCCCGGTCGATGGGATCGGCCAGTGACGCCTCCAGCCAGGCCTGTCCCACGAGCCGCACGCGTGAGGGCTTCCACAGGAAGGCGTAGCGCTCAGTGCCGTCGCCCGTCGTCGGGTCGCTCAGGCGATAGTCCCACGCAAAGCCCGTGCGGTCGAGCTCGGCGTCGAGCTGAGCGACCGCCTGCGCGCCAGGCGGGCTCGTGACGACCTCCTGGAGGGCGACCACATCGAAGTCGCGCAGTTGCTGCGCCATGAAGGCGATCTCCTCGTCATTCTTCGTGCGCCCCATGTTGTACAGATTCCACGTCGCAATCCGGACGGTCCCGGCCTCGGTGTCGACCTCGCGGGTGGACTCGGGCGTTGCCGGCGCTCCGGGCTCGTACAGAATGATGTAAACGGCCAACCCCACCGCGACGACGATGAGTAGCACGGCGAGGACAAAATACAGGCGCTTCATGGCGGGGGCGGATCAACAGGCGGCCATCGAGGAACCCGAAGTGCGGGACGCCTATGATACAGGACGTGCGTCTTGCCGTCAATGCAGCCCCGCGCTTATCGGCGGGCGATGATCCAGATGGCGTGGATGAGCCCAGGGAGGTACCCCAGCAGCGTCAGGAGGATGTTGAGCCAGAAGTGCTTGCCCAGCCCCTCCTGGAAGAACACGCCCAGGGGCGGAATGATGACGGAAAAGATGACACGAATCAAGTCGGCGAAGCTCATGGCAGTTGGACGAGTTGACATCAGAGGCTGTGGGACGGTCGTCGGCCCATCTAACGAAGCGGCCCGCTGGGTATTACCCCGCCAAACCGAGCGTGAACGACAGCTCATCCCCCGTCACGAGCCGCTTCAGGGTGCGACAGCCGTCGGTTGAGCCCGTGCATTCAGCGCAATGGGGCTGGCCTCGATGATGTGCACGGCGAGTTGCGTAAACAGCTGCTCATACGGCGCACGTGAGTTGGGGTCGGTCATGCGGTTTTCGCGCTCAAACGTGCCGTAGGCCGCGATGCGCGCGGCGCGGTTGTCCCAGAGCGTGTACTGGCAGGTGGCTGTGATATAGACGTTGTCCTGCACCATAGGCGACCCGTAATTCCCCGACCGGATGGTTTCGGAGCGCGGCGTGAAGGTGAGCTGGTCGATCAGCAGCAGGAAATCGGCCGAGGCGTTAGTGAGCTGCACGCGGCCATCAGGCACGGGCAGGTGCAGCGAGTCGCCCTCGGCCACAGGGAAGCGTTGCCGTCGGACCGTCGCGTCGCTCGGCCGAAAATCGGCGCCGAGTTCGATGATCTCAGCGCGGGCCACTTCCTGCAGCGTCAGCCCAAAAATCCGGTAGAAAAGTTCGTGGCCTTTATCGGTGAAATATGCAGTTTGAAGGGCTTCGCCGTCGACTTCCACTGTATCTGGAGTCGGGAGCAGATCGGATGATAGCGGGAGTACGGCAATGGAGACGCCGCGCGAGGTGCCGCGCTCGTATTCGGGAGCGAGGACCCGCAGGGGTGCGCTGCTGCATCCAACGGCGATACTGGCCAAGAGAACAAATAGGGGAAAAAGCGAAACACGATACGAGTAAAACGACATGGGTATGGGGGTGATCAGGGAGGATACTGCTTTGGTAGTACGTCCTACATAGGACTCACGGAGTAGATTCGTCGCGGGTGGCCAGCGCCTGGCGCTTGACTTCGTCGAGGTACTGCAGAGCTTCGTCGCGGTCGGCGGGCACGTCGCCGTGGAAGAGGGCTTCTTTGATGGCGCCCATCGCCACGCGCTCGGGCCCGTCGAGGCGGCGGACCATCGTTTCGAACAGCGCGCCCCTGCGCAGCGCTTCGTCTTTGATGGTCATCAGATAGTCGAAGGCCGGGTCGTGCTCGTTCGGGATGTCACCGTCGAGGATGGCCTCGCGGATCCACGTCTTGGCGATGCCCACGGCCACGCCCTCATCGATGCCCAGCGTTTCCATGATCTCGTAGCCGTCGATGGGCGGTTCGAAGTTGCGGAGGCGGTCCTTCTCCTCCACGATGCGCATCTTCTCCTCGACCCGGTCGAACGCGCTCAGGTAGCGCTGGACGCGACGCGGGTTGCTCGACGTGATGTCGGCCCGGACGAGCGTCATCAGGTCGTCGATGGCGTCGCCGGCTTCGTACAAGAGGCGCCGCACGGCGGAGTCGGTTACGTCGTCGTCGGCGAGGGCCTGCGGGCGCAGGTGCAGGCGCACGAGTTTCTGGACGTACGTCATGCGCTCGTCCATCGGCAGCTTGAGGCGACGGAAGAGGCTCGGCACCATGCGCGCGCCCTGGTCTTCGTGGCCGTGGAACGTCCAGCCCGTACCGGGCACGAAGCGCTTGGTCGCGGGCTTGGCGATGTCGTGCAAGAGCGCCGCCCAGCGGAGCCAGCGTGTGTCCTCACCGGGCTGACTGGCCGTCATCTCTGCCAGATTATCGAGCACCTGAAGCGTGTGGTAAAAGTTGTCTTTATGGCGGCGCCCGTTGACCTCGTCGACGCCCTTCAGCTCGACCAGCTCGGGAAAGATGCGCTCCAGAATCCCTGCCGCCTCCAGCATCTTGAACCCGATGGACGGCGTATCCGCCACGATCATCTTCTGCAGCTCCTCGGTGATGCGCTCCTGGCTGAGGATGTCGACCCGATGCGCCTTGTCTTTCATCGCAGCGAAGGCGGCGTCGGAAACGCGGAACTGGAGCTGCGTGGCGAAGCGCGCTGCCCGGATCATGCGCAGCGGATCGTCCTCGAAGGTGGCGTGCGGATCGAGCGGCGTGCGGAGGGTTTCGCGGTCGAGGTCGTGCCGGCCATCGAACGGATCGATCAGGTCGCCGTAGCGGTCGGGCTGCAAATGGATCGCCATCGCGTTGACCGTGAAATCGCGCCGTCGCTGATCGTCCTCCAGCGTGCCGTCCTCGACGATCGGCTTGCGCGAGTTTTTGCGGTAGCTCTCCTTCCGCGCCGCGACGAACTCCAGCACCAGCGGCTCGGCGTCCTCGGCCGGCGCCTCCGCCCCCTCCACGGCCGTCCACGGCACGCGGATGGCCGCCGTCCCGAAGTTTTCGTATACGTGCGCTGTGACGCCGCCGAGCGCGTCGGCCACGGCTTCGGCCAGAGCGATACCCGTGCCCGGCCCGACGGTGACGAAGTCGAGATCGGTCGTCGGGCGATCCAGCAGCACATCGCGCACCATCCCGCCCACGGCGTACGCCTCGATCCCCTCACGCGCGGCGACCTGCCCGATGCGGCGCAGCACGGGTTCGTACGGCTCGTCTTGAAGGCGGTTGGCGAGGTTCGTCGGCATGGACAGTCGAAGGCGGATGCTCGGCGCGAAACTACGTGCATCTACGCAGTACGGGCGTCCGCCGCCTGCAGGTTCGTGGGATTTGGGCGAAAAAGGAGGGCGAAGAGGGAGTGGCGAGTAGGGAGTGGGGGGCGTGAACGGGCCACCTCCTTCTACTCGCCATTCACCACTCGCCATTCACCAACCCAACCTCACCGCAGTCGCCCCATCAGCCGCTCGACGAGGCGCATGGTGTGGAGGCCGTCGAGCACGGAGACGGGCGGGATGCGGTCCGCCGCAATCGCGTCGAGGAAGGCGTGCGTTTCCCGCTCGATCAGCGACTCTGCGCCCGCGATCCTCTCGACCGCTCCCGACGCCGCGCGCCGGTGCACGGGCGCCATGCCGGAGAGCTCCGACTCCATCTGGAAATCCGATCCGGCAACGTACAGCCGGTCGCCGGAGGGCTGATGGCAGCGGTAGAGGCTGACCTGGGCGTAGGTGCCGTTGTGGAAGCGCAGCGCGAAGGCCATGGCCTCGGGCCAGGCGGCGTGGGCGGGCACGGCCTCGGCGTCGATGCGCTGGATGCTGTGGCTGCGGGCGAGGGCGCAGCAGAGGTCGAGGGCGTCGGCGCAGCGGGGCGGCCAGAAGGCAGGCGTGACGCTGTCGACCTCCTGCCGCAGCACGATGAGCCTCGCCCGGTCGCCGTCCGGCAGCACCTCGACCATCGGATGAAACCGTAGCGGACGGCTGACGCCGACTTCGCTCCCGGACTCTTCGGCGAGCTCGACCATCGACTCGGCTTCGGGCAGCGAGGTCGCCGGCGGCCACTCCAGAAAAACATGCACGCCCCGTTTGAGCGCAGCTTCGGCGAGGCGGAAGTGGATGGCGGTCGGCCCCGTGACGAACAGCACATCGGAGGCGTCGAGCAGGGCGTCGTCAAGCGCCGATGGCGCGGCGGGATCGGGCGCGGCGGGATCGGGCGCGGCGACGCGGCGATGCAGCACCGCATCGGACCGATCGGCGACGACGGTGGCGCGCCGGTCGGTGTGCTGCCCGCGTCCGATGAGGCTGACGGTAAGCGGCATGAGGGAAGCAGCGTGTTACGTCACGGCGCCGCGCGCATCGACGGGCAGGGTGCCGGCAATGTTCGGCCCATCGACCAGATGCATCTCATCCTGCGTGTTGACAGTGACGCAGGCGTGATTGGGCACGAAGCGGACGCGGTCGCCCACCTGCAGGTCGGCGGCGGCGCCGAGGCGCACCCAGCCGTGCTCTTCGGAGAGACCGGTGATGGTCGCGCCGTCGAGCGGCGTCATCGCGGCGGCATCGGCGAGGAGCGTGCCATAGCCGTCGGTACCCGCGCCGGTATCGGTGGTGACGACTTTCTTTCCGGCGTCGAGATAGCACCGGTCGCCGCGCCGGCTGATGACGGTGGTGAGCACGGTGAGCGCGCAGTCGTCCCACTCCGCCGCGCCGAGGCCCACCTGAATGGCGTCGTAAAAGACGTAGTTGCCGGGGCGGATCTCGGTGATGGCGAAGCCGTCTTCGACGCGGTTTTCGAAGTAGCGCATCGTGGGCGTCGAGCCGATGCTGATCTCGAACGCGTCGGGCGACACGCCAGGGATATCGGCATCGTGGAGGCGCGTGGCGAGGGCGAGCATGCGGTCGCGCTCCTGGGTAGAGGCGCGGCGCAGCGCGTCCTCGCGCGTTTCGCCGTCCTCGGGGCCGTGGTAGCCCTGCCCGGCGTGCGTCAGGAGGCCTACACACCGGAGGCCCGGCAAATCGTCGATCCGCTGGGCGAGGCGGGCGCCCACGTCGGTGTCCCACGGCACGCCGCAGCGCCCGTGTCCTACATCAACTTCGATGAGCACTTCGGCGACACGGTCCTCATCCGCGTAGACGTTCGACGCAGCTTTGGCGCCCGCTTCGGTGTCGACGCAAAACGAGACGCGGGCGCGGTCCATTAGCCGGGCGAGGCGCTCGTGCTTTTCGCGTCCGGCGACGCAGTAGGCCAGGCGCACATCGTCGAATCCGGTGCGGACGAACGTCTCGGCCTCGGCCACTTTTGCCACGGTGATGCCCTGCGCCCCTGCCTCCTGCTGCCGCCGGGCCACTTGCAGCGACTTGTGCGTCTTCGTGTGCGGGCGCAGCGCGACCTCGTTCGCGTCGGCCGTGTTCTGCATCTGCTGGATGTTGGTGCGAAGGCGGCTGTCGTCCACCAGCAGGCACGGGGTTGCGAGCGCATTCAGGGAAATCATAGGCGATGGCAATCCGGAGCGAGCGTAGCAAAAACAGGCAATCGGGACGAGGCGGGGCGTCGAGGGCCAATCTGTGCAAAAGGCCCGAGACATTCATCTCAGGCCTTCTGCCCACTCCTCTGGACTATCGGTAACGGCTTACGTGCCCACCTTGCCCATGACCACGCGCAGGCGGTTACGGGCGCGTCCGAGCGCTTGCTCGGCGGTCTCCGGGTCGATGGGGGCTTCCTCGCGCTCTTCGAGGTATTTGATGGCACGTTTTTCGGCGCGACGGGCCCGTTCGACGTCGATTTCGGAGGCGGGCTCGGCCGTCTCGGCCAGCACCGTAACTTTGTTTTCCAGCACTTCGAGGAAGCCACCGCTGGTGGCAAACACGATGCGATCATCGCGGACATCGGCGAAGCGATGCGCCTCTTCGGTCTTCACGATGATCGGCCCGATGCCGAAGGCGGCGATCATGGGCGCGTGGTTGCGCAGCACCTCGAATGAGCCTTCCACGCCGGGCGCGCGCACCAACTCGGCCGTGCCTTGAAACACGTACCGATCGGGCACGACAATATCTACGTAGAGATCTTGAGCCATGACAACTTATGGATAAGAGGTAAATGGGAAGAAGAAAGGGCATTCTTACCCCTTACCGCCTCCCCATTCCCTGCAGTTCTATTCTTCTTCGAGCATTTTCTCGCCGGCCTCAATGGCCTCGTCGATCGTGCCCTTGAGCAGGAAGGCCTGCTCGGGCAGGTGATCGAGCTCGCCATCGAGGATCATGCGGAAGCCGCGGATGGTCTCCTCAATGTTCACGTACTGGCCGGGCGTGCCGGTGAACTGTTCGGCCACGAAGAACGGCTGGCTGAGGAAGCGCTGCACGCGGCGGGCGCGGTTGACGGCTTGCTTGTCCTCGTCCGACAGCTCGTCCATACCCAGGATGGCGATAATGTCCTGCAGCTCTTTGTAACGCTGGAGGATGGCCTTCACGTCCTGCGCCGTCTGGTAGTGCTCCTTGCCGAGCGTCCGCTCGTTCAGGATCGTCGAATTCGAGTCGAGCGGATCGATAGCCGGGTAGATGCCCTGCGTCGAGAGCTGGCGACTGAGCACTGTTGTGGCGTCGAGGTGGGCAAACGTGGTAGCCGGCGCGGGATCCGTCAGGTCATCCGCCGGGACGTAGACGGCCTGGAACGAGGTGACCGAGCCCTTCTTCGTGGAGGTAATGCGCTCCTGCAGGTCGCCCATCTCGCTGGCAAGCGTCGGCTGGTAGCCCACGGCGGAGGGCATCCGGCCCATCAGGGCGGAGACCTCGGAGCCGGCCTGCACGAAGCGGAAGATGTTGTCGAGGAAGAACAGCACATCGCGCCCGCCGAGATCGCGGAAGTACTCGGCGATGGTCAGGCCCGTCAGGCCCACGCGAGCGCGTGCTCCGGGCGGCTCGTTCATCTGGCCGAAGACGAGGGAGATGTTGCTCTTCTTGACCTGGTCCATGTCGACTTTGTCAAGCTCCCATCCGCCTTCCTCCATGGCTTCGCGGAATTCGTCGCCGTAGTCCATTACGCCGGACTCGAGCATCTCGCGGAGGAGGTCGTTCCCCTCACGGGTGCGCTCGCCTACGCCAGCAAATACCGAGAGGCCCTCGTGCGCCTTGGCGATGTTGTTGATGAGCTCCATGATGAGCACCGTCTTGCCCACGCCGGCACCGCCAAACAGGCCCACCTTACCGCCCTTGGGAACGGGCTGGATGAGGTCGATGACCTTGATGCCCGTTTCGAGCATATCGACCGACGTCGCCAGGTTGTCAAAGTCGGGTGCTTTCTGGTGGATGGCGCGCCGCTCCTCGGCCTTAGGAGCAGGCAGACCATCGATCGGCTCGCCGACGACGTTGAACAGCCGCCCGCGAATGTCTTCGCCAATGGGCACAGAAATGGGCTGCCCCGTCGCGATGACCTCTTGGCCGCGCTGCAGTCCATCGGTGGAGTCCATCGCGATGGCCCGCACCCGGCGCTCGCCGAGGTGCTGCTGCACCTCTAAAATCAGATCGTCAACAGTCTCGCGCTCGATCTTAATGGCATCCAAGATGTCGGGCACGGCGTCTTTGCTGGGAAACTCCGCATCGACAACCGGACCGACAATCTCTACAATCTTGCCTACGCCTTGCGCTTCTTTTACCTCCATCGGAAATCGCGATCAAATGAATCAATATATGAGCAGAACATGGGAACCGAGCACGGGCTCAACACAACCGAGCCGGGCACGCCGGGGATACACGCCGCGCCGCCCGATGAGCGTACGGGCATACCGACCCGCGCGATCGGAGGACAACAATACCGAATACCGGGGCCCGCCGCTCCGACGAGTACGAAACTAAATAACGCTTTCTGAAAATGCTCCCCCTGCGCGGGAGAAACCGATGATTAGAGCGCAAAGAATTCAGGAATTCCCTGGTCACGGACGCCGTTCTGCCTCATCTGAGCCCGCTTCACACGAAGTGCATTTCCGCCGCGGTGTTTCGTATGTTGGAGCATCTTCGGGGACAGCCCCTCGGACCATCCGCGTTTGCTCATGAAACTCCGTACGCCCCATGCTGAATCGCTGCTCCGCCGTGCTCACAGCGCTCTTGATTGGCTGTCTGCTCATCGTTTCCGCTCCTGCCCAGGACCTGCCCACCATCGAAGAGCAAACGGAGGACTTTCAACGGCAAGACGGGTTCTTCCCCGTGTACTGGGACGAGGCCGCGGGTAAAATCTGGCTCGAAATCCCACAGATGGAGCAGGAGTTCCTGTACGTCAACTCGCTACCCGTGGGCCTCGGCTCGAACGACATTGGGCTCGACCGCGGCCAGCTCGGCGGCGAGCGCGTCGTCTACTTCGAGCGCATCGGGCCGAAGGTGCACCTCGTCCAGCCCAACCTCGACTACCGCGCGTCGACGGACAACCCGATGGAAGCGCAGGCCGTCACCGACGCCTTCGCGAAGGGCGTTCTCTGGGGCTTCGACGTGGCCGCCGAGACCGGCGATCGCGTGCTTGTCGACGCCACCGACTTCATCGTCCGCGACGCGCACGGCATTGCCGAGCGGCTAAAGCAGACCGGCCAGGGCAGCTTCTCGCTGGACCAGCGCCGCAGCGCGCCGTTTCCCGCCAACATCAAGGCCTTTCCGCAAAACACGGAGATGGAAGCGCGACTGACGTTCACGGGCGATGCCTCGGGGCGCTACGTCCGCGATGTGGCCGCCGCCCCCGACGCGCTCACCCTGCGCGTGCGCCATTCGTTCATCGAGTTGCCCGATACGGACGGCTACGCGCCGCGCCGGATGGATCCGCGCTCGGGCTACTTCGGGCTGATGTACCGCGACTACGCCGTGCCCATCGGCGAGGAGATCCCGCAGCGCTTCATCAACCGCCACCGCTTGACGTGCGCCGAGCCGCCGGGCGCCGACGGCCTGTGCCCCGTCGAGGAGCCGATCGTCTACTACCTCGACCCCGGCACGCCCGAGCCCGTGCGCGGCGCGCTGCTCGACGGCGCCCGCTGGTGGGCCGAGGCCTTCGAGGCCGCTGGCTTCGAGGACGCCTACCGCGTCGAGATGCTGCCCGACGACGCCGATCCGATGGACGTGCGCTACAACACGATCCAGTGGGTGCACCGCGCCACGCGCGGCTGGAGCTACGGCAGCTCCGTCACCAACCCGCGCACCGGCGAGATCATCAAGGGCCACGTCACGCTCGGCTCGCTGCGCGTGCGCCAGGACTACCTCCTGGCCGAGGGCCTGCTCGCCCCGTACGACGGCCCGAACGCCGACGGCTTCGCGCCCGAGGACGACCCCATGCTGGCGATGGCGCTCGCGCGCATCCGGCAGCTCTCCGCGCACGAGGTGGGCCACACACTGGGCATTTCGCACAACTTCGCCGCGTCGGTCAACGACCGCGCCTCGGTGATGGACTATCCCGCGCCGTTGGCCACCGTGCAGGACGGGCAGATTTCACTGGCGGGTGCCTACGACACGGGCATCGGCGAATGGGACAAGATGGCCGTGCGCTACGGCTACGAAGAGCCCGCGGAGGGGCAGACGGAGGCCGAGCTGCTCGATAGCCTCCTCCAGGCCCGCCAGGACGCCGGGCTGCACTACATCACCGATGCCGACGCGCGGCCCGCCGGCGCGGCGCATCCGCTGTCCAACCTGTGGGAAAACGGCGCCGACCTCGTCGACGCGCTCGACCGTGAGATGAACGTGCGCGCCGTCGCCCTCGACCAGTTCGACGAATCGGTCATCCGCATGGGCCGGCCGATGGCGATGATGGAAGAGGTGCTCGTGCCGCTATACCTGCGCCACCGCTACCAGGTGCAGGCTACGGTGAAGGCGCTCGGCGGAGTGCGCTACGCGTACGCCCTGCGCGGCGATGCCGATGCCACGCCCCCCACGCCCGTCGCCGCGGATCAGCAGACTGCCGCGCTCGATGCGCTCCTGGGCACACTGACGCCGCAGGCGCTGCGCCTGCCGCCCGCGGCGCGCCAGCAGATCGCCCCGCGCCCGCCGGGCTACCCCTCGAACCGCGAGCTTTTCCCCGGCCACACGGGCCTGCCATTCGACGCGTACGCGCCCGCTGAGGTGGCCGCGACGATGGTGTTCGACCTGCTCGTGCACCCCGAGCGCGCCGCCCGCCTCGCGTACCAGTCCGACTTCGACGCGAACCTGCCGACGCTTACCGACGTGCTGGACCGGACGACCGCTGCCGTCTGGGAGGCGCCCGTCGCTGGCAGCGCGTACGACGCGGAGCTGCAGCGCACCGTGCAGCAGGTGTGGACGGACGCGCTGTTGGAGCAGGCGGGCAACGACGGCGCCGCGCCCGCGGTGCAGGCCCGCATCACGCAGCACCTGCGCAGCCTGCACCAGTGGCTGCAGGACAACGCGGGGCGGACGGCCGAGACGCAGGCGCATCGAGCCCAAGCGCACGCCATGATCGGCCGCTTCCTCAATCGCGATCAGTCCGTCGCCACGATGCCGGCCGACATTACCATCCCGCCCGGCTCGCCCATCGGCAGCGCAGCGCCGGACTATCTGAAGCGTCAGGACGCCCGCCGTGCCGCGCTGGAGGCGTGGGCGCCGGCCCGTCCGATGTGCATGATGCCCTGAGCGGTGACGCCGTTTACCGCGATTTGCCTTCGTCTCTGGTGGACGCTTCCTTTCCTCTGCCTGCTACTCCACAGAAAGAATCGCTCCATGACAGACACGGACCTACTGATCATCGGCGTCGACCTCGGCGGGACCAACATTGAGGCTGCGGCGGGGCGGGGCGGGACGATCCTCGCATCCAAAAAGAAAAAGACGAAGGCCCACCGCGGCGCCGAGGCTGTCATCGGCCGCATCGAGACGACCGTGCGGAAGATGATGAGCAAGATGGACGCCACGCTGCCGGACGTGGCGGCGCTCTGCATCGGGGCGCCGGGCGCGGTCGATACTGAGACGGGTGTCGTTCACGAAGCGCCCAACCTGAACTGGGAGCACGTGCCCCTCGGCGAGCGGCTGCAGGCGCGCCTCAGCCTCCCGGTGATCGTGGACAACGACGTCAACATCGGTGTGATGGGCGAATACGCGTACGGCGCCGGCAAGGGCGCGCAGCACATGGTGGGTATCTTCGTGGGCACGGGCGTGGGCGGCGGGCTCATCCTCAACGGGCAGCCCCACTACGGCGGGCGCGGCGCCGCGGGGGAGATCGGCCACATCGTAGTCCAGCCGCACGGCCGGCGGTGCGGCTGCGGGCGCGAGGGCTGTGTAGAGGCCTACGCCAGCAAGACCGCGATGGAGGCCATGATCCGGGAAGAGATGGACAAGGGCCGCGCGAGCATCGTCCCGGAGGTGATGGCGGACAAAGGCAAGACGCGCCTGACGAGCAGCGTGATCGAGCGATCGCTCGACGAGCAGGATCCGCTCATGGAAGAGGCGCTCCAGACGGCCCAGTACTACCTCGGCCTGCTCACGGCGAACCTGGTGAATACGCTGGATCCCGAGGTGGTCGTGTTCGGCGGCGGGGTCGTGGAGCGGCTCGGCGCCTCGTTCGTCGAGCCCGTGGCGCAGACCGCGCGCCAACATTACCTGCAGCAGAAGGGCGCCGATCAGATCCGCGTCGTCCCCGCCGCACTCGGCGACGACGCCGGCCCCATCGGCGCCGCGGTCGTCGCCCGCCGCCACCTCCAACGCGCCGCGGGCTGACTGTCCAAGAGGAGTCCGGCCGCCACTTGATCGGAGCGATGTACAGATGGACGTTTCTACGTTCACACCTTCACACGTCCAGCCGTTCATACCCAAATTCTGCAATCGGATTTGGTGTAACCTGATGCAGCGCCCTGAATCCCCGCCACGGCTGTGACGGATGATCTCTGGGGCGGATGGCTGGAACTACGCGTCGGGCGACCCCACGTCAAAGTCCGCCTCTACGGGGACGCCATTGCGCAGGGTGTGCAAGTTGACGCAACTGTACTCGGCGCCCCTGAGGAGTTTCTTGAGGAGCTTCGGGTCCGTGCCTTCGGCAGGCTGAATATCGACGTGACACCGCATGGACTGGAAGCCGACAGGTACGTCCCGTCGCACGACCAAGGTGCCGCGCACGTCCACGTCCGCGGTGACCTCCACTTTGAGCCTCTTTATGGTCACGCTGAGGCGGTCCGCGATCAGGCGGATCGTCGAGTCGAGGCAGGTGGCGAGCGCGGCACAGAGGATGTCCCCCGGGTTCGGTGCGTCGTGGAAGCCGCCGACGGCACGGTGTACGCCCTGGGGCCACGTTTCCCCATGATCTTCGCTTCCGGGTTTCACGGTCCCGTGCCACGGGTCCGACAGATCGGATCCGGTCGTAACAGCCCGGTCCGTGATACGGGCTGCTTCAGGCGTGTCCCGGTAGTTCGCACGCAGGGGCTCCTGACGGGAGCGGACGTCGTCGGTCATAGGCTCGGGGGTGCTCTCTGTGTTCTGCGACATAGGAATCATGGATTGCGGTTAGAAAAGATGAGCAACGTAAGTTTTTGATGCTCTGCTTGACGGTGTTGCGGCAACGGTGCGTAGGAATATTGCTCCTCCAGTCGGGGCTCGGTCGCTGGTTGGGTGCAAGGTGACGAGATAGAGTCATACCGCTTGCGGAGCACTATCAGCGGCGCGACGGGGCGGTCTCACGTGCCCATGTTCTATGACTCCGCTACTCCTTCCTGCACCGTGCCGCGTTTCAGAGCCGGAACCATCATCCATCAGCACACGCGCGCGGCATCGGCGGTACCGCTTACCGAACTGTGGGATCAGATCGCGTCCCTCCAGCACCATGGCGATAAAGACATATGCGGTTGTCGCAATGGCAAAGACGAGGTGGCCGGCTGTCATCTCGGGCGTTGCCCAGAAGGCAATGGCGGAGAGGAAAACGCCGAGGAAGATGACATAGTTGATAACGCCGTAGAGAAAGCTAATCGTTTTCCTCATAGGGTCGCGGTGTGTATGGTGCTAACGTGAGCATCGGGTTTTTGGTAAGGCCCCGCCCGATCACAGCATCCCCCCGACCATCAGCCACAGGCCCCACCCGATGAACAGGGCGCCCGCGGCGCGGCCCACCCGGTCGCCCGCCGGAGCGATCTTCTCGATCAGGCAGAGCGCCGTGAGCGCGGCCATCCAGAGCAGATTCATCACGCCGAGCACGAACATCAGGGCCATCGTCGCCCAGCAGCAGCCCGCGCAATTCCCCCCGTGGCGGAGGCCCATGATGAGCGCCCCGCGTCGGCCCGGGCGCCACTCCGCCATCAGGAAGCCCATCGGCGTGCGGCAGCCGGTGAGGCAGGCGTCCTTGAGCGGCGTCCACTGGTAGATCCCGGCCACGACGAGCAGTCCGCCGGCGAGGTAGGGGCTTGCGCTCGCGCCCATCGGTGTGAGCAGAGCGGCCGCCTGGAACCCCCCCTGCAGGAGCGCGGCCCCGGCGCTGTAGCCGGTCCACACGAGCAGGTAGCCGCCGATGAACAGGCTCGTCCGAAGCAGCGAGCGCTCTGGAGCGCGGCGCCGCGCGATCCCGGCAAAGGTAAGCACCATCGGCGCGGCCGCGGGCAGCATCATCCCCATCATCATGACTGCCCACATGCCGAAGGCCGCGACAAACGTCGAGACGTTCCAGGGCTGTAGATGGGCGGCGGCGGGCGCATCGGCCATGCGCGCAGCCATCTCTGCCATCACGCCCCAGGCGAGCAGTGTCAGTACCGCCAGCCCGCCGAGGATGAGCAGCCGGTCCCAGCGTGTAGCATTCAGCGAAAGGGGCGAGGACATCGCTCCAGCGGTTTGGGGAATGGTAGGTTCGAAAGGGAAAGGGGAGCACAGGCGACGCGGAGCCCACGCACTCCCACACCCACCCTCACGGCCCCTCGTATGAGAAGGGCGAGAGCAGGGCATTGCGGTCGGACACGTCGAACGCAATGCCGTGGGCGTCGAA
>CAYUVF010000035.1:15831-44728 GCA_964448045.1 uncultured Rhodothermales bacterium | reverse complement strand
CGGCTCCTGGGACGGCGCCCTCGATGAGGTGCGCATCTATACCCGCGCGCTGAGCGCATCGGACATCCAGGCGCTGATCGACGGCGCAACGACGGAAAGCACCACATCAGCCACCACGTCGACGATCCGGCCGGTCCGCTACGATGCCCCGCCGGTACTACACGCATCCGTCGAGAAGCGGGACATTCTCCTGCGCTGGACGACCGATACGCCCGACCGTCCCGTCGAAATCCAGCAGCGGAACGACGGCGCCTTTCAACCTCTCGACACGCTTTCGGCCGAAACCGTAGCCGGCGTGCAGCTCATGTATCGCCTGAGCTCGATGGAGGCAGGCGCATATCAGTTCCGCCTCAGGCATTCGACACCGGATGAAACGGCACAATGGAGCGACCCCGTTGAGGTCCACCTGCTGGCGACGGCCTTCGAGTTCGCTCCGGCGTATCCGAACCCGTTCCGCAGCACGACCCAGTTTATGCTGACGGTCGCCGAGACGCAGCGGGTGACGATCGACGTGTACAACGTCCTGGGCCAGCAGGTCGCCCGGCTTTACAACGACGTTCTGGATGCGCAGCAGCCGCGGCGATTCCGATTCGTCCCAGAGGGCCTGGCCAGCGGCGTATACTTCATCCGAGCGCGCGGCGAGGACTTCGCCCACACCTGGCGCGTGGCGCTCGTGCAATGAGATCGGCGTGTGAAGCGGAGGTGAGATTCAGCAGCAGAGCGCCTGTGTCACGACTGTACGGCTGAATTTATCCTCCAGCGGCAATGGACCAATCCGTCGCCGTGTGGGCCTACTCCCCGTATTGACGCGTCCTGACCGCCCAGCACATACCGCCCATGATGTCGACTCGCTCTTGCCCCGTCTGTGACGGATCCGATGTTTCCTCGGTCGTTTCGATCCCGCAGATGCCGGTCCATGTCGGCCTGCAGTGGCCGACTCGAACCGCAGCCCGGAATTGCCCGAAAGGCGATCTGGAGATTCGCTTCTGCGGCACCTGCGGTCATCTGTTTAACGCCGCGTTCGACCCGGCACAGATGGAGTACACCGAGGCCTACGACAACTCGCTGCACTTCTCGCCCCGCTTTCAGAGCTACTCCCATGAGGTCGCCACGCACCTGATCGACCGCTACGATCTGCGAGACTGCGATGTCGTGGAGATCGGCTGCGGCAAGGGCGAGTTCCTGACGCTGCTCGCGACGCTCGGACCCAACCGCGCCGTCGGATTCGATCCCAGCTACGAGCCCGAGCGCGCTGTGCCCGCCGCCGGCGACTCATCGGGCCCCACCCCCGCCGCCGCACCCATTACCGTCATCCAGGATTTCTACTCCCCCACCTACGCCGACTACCCGGCCGATCTCATCTGCAGCCGCTACGTCTTCGAGCATATCCCCAATCCGGTCCCTTTCCTGAAGGCGCTCCGGCAGACGATCGACGAGGTTGCCAATCCGGTCGTCTATTTCGAGGTGCCCAACGTCGCCCTGATCCTCGACACCCTGTCGGTCTGGGATCTCATCTACGAGCACTGCTCCTACTTCAGCGCCGCGTCGCTGGCCCGGGCCTTCGAGCGGGGCGGTTTCACGGTGCAGGACCTGTACGACGGGTACGACGGGCAATTTTTGAGCATCGAAGCCCGTCCCCGCCTCCGTACGAATGGCACGCCCAACGAACCGACCGCCGGCTGGGGCGACGTCGACGCCATGCGGCCCCAGGTGCAGGCCTTCTCGGATCGGTTCGAGACGATCCGCTCTACGTGGTCCGCCCACTTCTCCGCAGACGAAACGCCGGCCGATCGCCGCACGGTACTCTGGGGCGCCGGCGCGAAAGCCGTCAGCTTCCTGAACATGCTGGATCTGACGCCGGAGACCGTCGAATTCGTCGTGGACATCAATCCGCACAAACAGGGCCACTTTATGGCCGGGACCGGTCAGGAGATCGTAGGCCCCGACGCACTGACGACGTATCGCCCGGACGAAATTATCATCATGAACCCCGTGTACCGCGCCGAGATCGAATCCCTGATGAGCGACCTCGGCGTGCACGCCTCGTATCGGACGGCCTTTTGATCCCTCGCCTCAATCTCTAATGCGCTCCCCCATGGACACGCTTACACTCTCGACGCCACTCCCTGCCGCTGTCACCGATTATCGGTGCCGCTTCTGCGATACGCCGATTGAGCACGTGCTGGTCGACCTCGGCATGTCGCCGCTCTGCGAGAGCTACCTCGCAGCCGATCAGCTCAATCAAATGGAGCCGTTCTATCCGCTGCGGGTCTACGTCTGCGAAGACTGTTTTCTCGTGCAGCTGGAGGAGTACGTCTCCCGCGAGCACATCTTCACCGAGTATGCCTACTTCTCCTCGTATGCCGACTCGTGGCTGGAGCACGCCCGCCGCTACACCGAGCAGATGATCGAGCGCTTCGGCTTCGACGCAGAAAGTCATGTCGTGGAGCTGGCGAGCAACGACGGCTACCTGCTCCAATATTTCGTCGAGCGCGGCGTGCCCGTGCTGGGGATCGAGCCGGCTGCGAACGTGGCGCAGGTCGCCATCGACAAAGGCATCCCAACCCGAATCGACTTCTTCGGCGACGCGCTGGCCCGCGAGTTGCTCCGCACATCCTCCCCGGCGGATCTGATCATCGGCAACAACGTGCTGGCGCAGGTCCCCGATGTGAACGACTTCGTCGCGGGGATCAAGACGCTGCTCGCCCCGGAGGGCGTCGTCACGATCGAGTTTCCGCATCTGATGCGCCTGATGGACGAGAACCAGTTCGACACGATCTACCACGAGCACTTCTCCTACTTCTCCTTCGTCACGGCCGAGCAGATCTTTGCCACCCACGGGTTGACGCTCTTCGATGTGGAGGAGCTGCCCACCCACGGCGGCTCATTGCGCATCTACGCCCGCCACGACGCGGCCGAGACGCATCCGGTCACCGATCGCGTCGAATCCCTGCGCGCCCGCGAGATCGCCGAGGGCTTCACCGACCTCACCCGCTACACCGCCTTCGCCGAGCAGGTCAAGGAGACGAAGCGCACGCTGCTCGACTTCCTGATCCGCACCAAACGCGCTGGGCACACGATCGCAGGCTACGGCGCCCCCGGCAAGGGCAACACCCTGCTCAACTACTGCGGCATCCGGACCGACTTTCTGGACTATACGGTCGACCGCAATCCGTACAAACAGGGCAAATTCCTGCCCGGCACCCACATCCCGATCTACGCCCCGGGGCGCATCCGCGAAACCCAGCCCGATTACGTGTTCATCCTCCCGTGGAATTTTAAGGACGAGATCGTCGATCAGCTCGCCTACATCCGCGAGTGGGGTGGGCAGTTCGTCGTCCCCATCCCGGAAGTCACGGTTTTCTGATTCCCGCTCTCCGCTCACCCTTTCCCATTATGTTCTCGGTTACGCCATGAAAGTTGTTCTCTTCTGCGGTGGATTTGGTACGCGCCTGCAGGGCCACGAAGAAAACATCCCGAAGCCGATGGTGCGGGTGGGATACCGGCCGATCCTGTGGCACGTGATGAAATACTACGCCCACTACGGTCATAAGGACTTTATTCTCTGCCTCGGCTACAAGGCCGATGTCATCAAGAATTATTTCCTGAACTATGACGAGTGCATCTCGAACGATTTCGTGATGACGAACGGCGGGGCCTCACTGCACCTGCTGAATAGCGATATCCACGACTGGAATATCACCTTCGTGGATACCGGGCTCTACTCGAACATCGGGCAGCGCTTCGTGCAGGTCGAGCGCTATCTCCGGGACGAGGAGATCTTTCTCGCCAACTACGCCGATGGGGTCACCGATCTGGACCTTCCGGCAATGATCGATGCGTTCCGCGCGAGCGACCGGATCGCCACGTTTGCCAGCGTGCGCCCCTCGCAGAGCTTCCACCTCGTCCGCGCCGCCGACGACGGCACCGTCCGGGACATCCAGCCCGTCGAGGATACCGACATCCGGATCAACGGCGGATACTTTGTCTTCCGTCGCGCCATCTTCGACTACATCGAGCCCGGCGAAGAGCTCGTGCTGGATCCCTTCCAGCGCCTGATCGCCGCCGGCAAGCTGGGCGCCTACCGCCACGACGGCTTCTGGGCCTGCATGGACACCTTCAAGGAGAAGCAGTATCTGGAGGATATGCACCGGGAGGAGCGGGCGCCCTGGAAAGTGTGGTCCCCCACTCCTGATCTCGCCCCGGCGCCATGATGCACGGCCTACCCTTCGTTGCCGATCCCGGCGCCCCTCTCACGGTACTCTGCCTGGGCGCCCACGCCGACGACATTGAGATCGGCTGCGGGGGCACCGTCCTTCATTTGATCGATACGCTTCCGCATGTCGCCGTCCACTGGGTGATCTTCAGCGGGACGCCCGAGCGCGCCGAGGAGGCCCGTGCCAGCGCCCACGACTTCCTCGACGGCGCCGCCGAGGCGCGCGTCGAGGTGAAAACGTTCCGAGATGGCTATTTCCCATACCAGGGCGCCGAGGTCAAATCCAGCGTCGAGGAGTTGAAAACCCACGTCCAACCCGGCCTCATTTTCACCCATCTGCGCGACGACCGCCATCAGGATCACCGGCTCATCAGCGACCTGACCTGGAATACGTTCCGCGACCACCTGATCCTCGAATACGAAATCCCCAAGTACGACGGCGACTGGGGGCAGCCGAACGTGTACGTGCCCCTCGACGAAGCGACGTGCGACAAAAAAATAGAACTCTTGCAGCAGCACTTCGCCTCCCAGCGCGCCAAACCCTGGTATTCCGAGTCGACCTTCCGCGCCGTGCTGCGCCTCCGCGGGATCGAAGCCCAGGTCCCCCACGCCGAAGCCTTTCACGCCCGCAAACTGGTCCTCGGCGCCCCGCAGAAGTGACCGGCGCCACCCAATTTGCGAAGCGGCCTCCCCGTCCCGTCCACTGACCGGCTCGTTGCCTCTCGCTATGCAGGAATCCTCTCCATTCGCTGCTCGGTGTCCCGCCTGCGAGGCGCCTTCCGGCCGCCCGTTCTACAGCGTCGATGAGGCGCCCGCCGAGAGCGTCGTGCTGCTGGGCTCGCCCGAGGCGGCCCGCCGCGTGCCGACCGGCGCGATCGAGCTGGTCTACTGCGCCGACTGCGGGTTTATCTTCAACCAGCGCTTCGATCGCGCGCTGATCCGCTATAGCGACGACTACGAAGCCACGCAGGCCCATTCGGCCACGTTCAACGCCTTCCACCAGCGTCTCGCCCAGGATCTGATCGAGCGGTACGACCTCCGCGACCAGACCCTACTCGAAATCGGCTGCGGGCAGGGGGAGTTTCTGGCGCTACTCTGCGAGCAGGGCGCCAACCGGGGTATCGGCTTCGATCCGGTGGCCGATCCGCAGCGCCGCCCGTCACCGGCCGCCGGGACCCTTACGCTTGTCAGCGACTACGTTGGCCCGGCCTACGCGGACGACATCGCCCGTGCCGCGCCAGACTTCGTCTGCTGCAAGATGACCCTGGAGCACATCGCGCGCCCCGCATCGTTTCTCGACATGATCCGGCAGACGCTCGCTCCGGCGACGCCGGTCGTGTTCATACAGGTGCCCAACGCCGCCCCCATTTTTCGCGCCGCACGGTTCTGGGACCTCTACTACGAGCACTGCTCGTATTTCACAGCCGCCTCGCTGGCCGGACTTTTCGAGCGCAGGGGTTTCGAGGTGCTCCGCGTCCGATCCGCATACGACGACCAGTATTTGCTCATCGAGGCGCGCCCTCTTCCCGACGGAGTGGGGGCTAACACCCGCGCCGACAGCGCCTTGCGCGATGGACTGACCGGCGCCGATATCGCTTCCTTCACCCGGCGGATCGGCGCGATCCGGGCCGGATGGGCCGGCACCATCAGCGCGCTCCAGCGGGCGGGTCAACGGATCGTGTGCTGGGGCGGCAGTTCGAAGACCGTGGCTTTTGTATCGACGCTGGGGCTGCAGGACGCGATCGCCGCTGTCGTGGACATCAACCCGCGCAAGCACGGCACGTATCTGCCCGGCACGGGCCATCCCATCATCGGGCCCAAGGCGCTCACCACCGCCCCCCCGGACGTCGTAATCGTGATGAATCCCGTGTACCGCGACGAGATTCGCGCCGACCTCCACGACCGGGGCCTCCGCCCCACGCTCATCGACCTGGACGCCGATCCGGCGCGGCTTCGTTCCGGTCGTGTCGCCCCATCCGTCCGTTGACATCCTCCCCGCAATGACTGGCGGGGATTCTCACGCCCCCGAAGCCCTAATTCTGAATGGAGGGAATAGAAGGGGGCAATCAGCCCGGCGCTCACGTCGACTGTTGCGACGAGCCCTGGAATGAGGGCTGGCGCGCGGGCGGCATGGCCGACGCATCCGATTTAGTCGTCGACGTCTCAATATCGCCCCGCTGCTCCACCCACATGACCGCCTCACGGCGCAGCTTCGCGTTTGTGGTAATCGAGAGCTTCTCTTTCAGGCGCGCCCGGTACGAGTCGATCGTCTTTGGACTCAGCCGGAGCTTATCGGCAATCTGGCGGGTCGTAAGCCCCCACCCCATGTGCTCGAACACCTCGATCTCGCGCTCACTCAGCCCATCCACCGGTGAGTCGTACGCGACATCTTTCTTACCGGCGTAGCGCATTAGGATCTGCGAGCTCAGCGCCTTGCTCAGGTACACGTCCCCGCGGAGCACACGCCGGATCGCACTAATAACCTCGCGGGAGGCTTCGCTCTTCATCAGGTAGCCGCGTGCGCCGGCCTGCAGTGTGCGGGACGCGTACAGCTTCTCGTCGTACATGGAAATGACGAGAATAGGCAGATTGGGGTGCTGCGCGAGCACGCTCTTGATCAGGGTGAGCCCGTTCTCTCCGTCCAGCGACAGATCGACAATCATTAGATCTGGATCGGCCGCGGCGAGGCGTTCCAAGGCGACCGTGCCCGTGGGGGCTTCGCCGCAGACGGTGAGGTCACCCTCGGCCTCAATGAGCGCGCCCAGCCCGTCGCGTGTAATCGGATGATCTTCAACAATGTAGACCGAATATGTCATTTTGTCCTCGACAGTGCAATGGTAAAAACGATAAACCATGCGACGTGCGACGTCCGCCGGGGCGGACTCACCCTGAAGATACGTCAGCCGTTCGACGCCGTGCTTGATGTTCTGCTCTGCTCCCCTTCCTATTTTTTCCGATATTGGTGTAGTCAAAATGCTGTGGTGGTGAGCGGTGCCCCCAGTCTACGCTAAAAGTACGCGGCGACGCCTACCGTGGGGGCGATGGTGGACTGCAGGCCCTGATCGAGCAGGCCAAAGAGGGCGCTGCCGTACGCGTGGATGCTGGGCGAAAAGGCGACCTGCAGCCCGAGCCCCGCATTGAGCGTATGATCGCGCTCGGCCGACGGGATGGAGGTGTCGATCAGCGGACTCCCCCCGGTGCCCACCTCCGATCCCAGCGGCCCGCCGATGGGCGCGAGGAACGGATCGGATTCGAGCGCGACGCTGCCCAAAAGATCGAAGGCAAAAAAGAGCTTCGAGGCCAGCTGCTGGTTGAAGCCCGTCGCGAGATTGAGCCGATTCGTGTTCGTCCCATTCCAGAACTGCGCGCCGACGTTGAGGTAGGGCTGAAACGTACTCAGGCGATTGTACTCCCCGATGAAGGTCAGCCGCGTCCCAAAATTGCCGCTCCCGAGCAGGTTCTCGTCCGTACGCAGCGGAAGCCGCACATCGACGACGGCTGCGACCCGGCCCGTGCGCACCGACACCGGAAACCGGTACTTGGCCCGCAGCGCCAGCGTTTCGACGAAGGTCTCTTGCTCGGCGGTCCCCTCGGCGAAGTTGAACAGCGGCGGGCTGACGTCGCGGCTGCCCTCCCCCGCGCAGTTCAGTCCGTTCGGACTGTAGCGACAGTCGGTGTTCTCCCCCTCCACCCGAAACGTCGTGTTGACGTTATCGATCGAGAGGTTGACGATCGGCAGCGCAAATCCGATGTCGAACCGGTTCGTGACGCCGTACGTGCCGTGAAGGGTGAACACGGTCGCATCCAGGTCGAACGGCATCGACACGACGATCCGGTCGCCCCCGCCGTTCTGCTGAAACGCGAAGCTGAGCTCATCGAGCGCCTCACCGCGGATCTTCGAGAGACTGAAGTGCGAGGCGTTGGCGCCCACCAAAAATAGCCCCTGGCCCACCGTCGCGCTGCTCTCGGTGTAGACCGGCGTGAAGCCCGTCACCACGTTCACGATGCCCCCCGTGGTGTACTCGGCATCCAGGCTGGGCGGGGTCAGCGGGATGGCCGAGAGGCTGCTCTCGATGAAGCCGCTCACGCCCGGGGCGAACGTCTGGCGAGCCAGCGCCGCCGCCTCGCTAAAGGGGTTGTTGTCGACGGTTTCAAAGAGACAGATCGCGTAAAGATCGGCGATGGCCTGCTCCAGATGCGACTGACCGTGCGCAGGGGCGGGGCCCCACAGCAGGAGCCCCATCAGGACGCTGGCGGCGATGCGGTGTCGTGTCTGCATGATCATAGCGGATTGGTGGTGAAAGGATACGCGACCGCGGGCCCGTCTGCGCCGCACGGCTTCAGGGGCGGCGCACGTCACGCAGGGCGGGGCCGTCCGGGCCGACGCGCCAGACCCAGGTCGCCGGAATCGGAACGGCCTTGATCCCCTCCCGGCCCTTCTGTTGATAGGTGATGTACATGGTGACGGGCAGCGACCACGTCTCGCCCTCGGCCGTGAGCGCGCCGGCTGCACTTTCGACCCGCACGATCTCAAAGCGGCGGTAGATCGGCCGGAGCAGGTCCTCATAGTAGGTGGCGAGGGGCGCGGGCACCCGGCTCCACTCGCGCTGGACGATCGCCCGGCGCAGCGCCTCCTGTAATGGCCTGGCCTCGGCCTGCACCCGCTCGCGTGGGCTGGGCTCCGCTTCGGGCGCAGTGCCCGATGTGACCGCACCGGACCCGTCCCCCGCCTCCGCCAACGCCCCGGACGCCGATCCATCCGATGCCGATCCATTCGATGCCGATCCATTCGCAGCTGCGGACGGATCGGTCGATGCCATGGCGGCGGGGTTCTCGACGGTCGCGCCGAGATCAGCGGGCCCCTCTTCTGCCGGCGTTCCCGCCTGCCCCTCCGAAGGAGGCCGCTCCGACGCGGAGGGCGGGGTATCAGCTACAACCGTCTCGTCTTCAGGCCCCGCCGATTCGTTTTCGTCATCCGGCGCCGATTCGGACGACGCAGGAGGCAGCGCGTCGACCCGTGGTTCGTCGTCGGACGGGGGGACGCCTCCGGTCGCAAGGGACGAGCGGACGCGCTCGCTTGCGGGCAAGTCAGTCCCCGGGGCGGTCAGCGTTCCGGGGAGCGTCCACGCGGCCCAGGCGGCCCCGGTCATCAGCGCTGCCCCGACGACCCATCGGGCCCAGCGCATCGCCCTCCGCCGTTCAGTGAGCGCAGGGGACGGCGCCTTGAGCGGAGCATCTGGCCCGGCCGGGCGCGTCTGGCTCGCTTCAAACGCCTCGATGTCGGCTCGCATGGCCCCGGCGCTGGCGTAACGCGCCTCCGGCTCCTTCTCCACGGCCTTCATCACAATCGCGGAGAGGGCCACGGGCAGATCGTCCTTGAAGCGGTGCGGCGCGCGAAACGCATCCTCGACGATGGCGCGCTGGATGCTGAACTGGCTCCCGCTGGTGTCGAAGGGCAGACGGCCGGAGAGGATTTCGTAAAGGGTCATTCCCAGCGAAAAGAGATCGCTCCGCTGGTCGAGGTCGCTGTGGCCCTTGATCTGCTCGGGCGACATATAGTGGAGCGTGCCCGACACGCCCTGCGTTTGGGTGACATCGCGCTGCTGATAGAACCGCGCCAGTCCAAAATCCATCACCTTCACCACCCAGTCGGGCGTGAGCATGATGTTGCGCGGCTTGATGTCGCGGTGGATGATGCCGCGTCCGTGCGCATAGTCGAACGCCGCAAGGAGCTGCTTGATGATTGGCAGCGCCTCGGTCCAGTCCATCCCCTGCCCGGCGACAAGCACGTCCGCGAGCGTCGTCCCCTCGACGTACTCCATCGTCAGATAATGCCCGATGGCCGCATGGCGCTGGGTGTAGACCGTGACGATGTTCGGGTGATGGATGCGCGCCAGCGCCTGCGCCTCGCGCTTAAAGCGTCGCAGGAACTGATCGTCCTGAACTAACGACGGCGCAATGACTTTGAGGGCTTCGATCCGGTTGAGCGAGAGGTTGCGAGCCTTATAGACCACGCCCATACCGCCGCGTCCCAGCACCTCCAGGATGCGGTACCCATCCACCTCTGCCCCCACCCGTACGTCCTCCATGGCGCGCCTCGCGGGTCCGCTGTACCTTTCCCTGGCGGATCTCGTGTCCGCCCCGTCAGGGGATAGTCGTCCCATGCGGCGGCGGATGCGGAGTCGTATCCGCCATTCAGGGCAGTCGCCGATGGGTTCGGAGCGAACGGCGCGTCACAAGCCCGCCGGAGGCACTTGAACATGCAGCAGTGTCGCCGGTCGCGGGGCGGCGTAGCGGACGGTGCCCCTCAGATTGACCACGCGCAGGCTATCGGGCCCGGTCGCCACTACGGTCCGATCATCGGCCCAGCCCCAGACGGATCCGCTGACGGGCGCGAGACGCCGCAGCTGCCCTTGCACCTGCACCGCGGCTCGATCGGTGCCATCCTCTCGCAGCGTGAATGCGAGAAGGCTTCCGGAGGGCGCCCACCGCGGCTTGATCTGATCGGCGCCGGAGACGGCCTGCGGTGGAACGAGGTAGACCGTTTCGTCGCGGGCCACGTTGTACGTGACCACTTGCCGATGCGCCGCGCCCTCCAGCTGCGCGTCGAAGGCGAGCTCGGTTCCATCGGGCGACCAGCGGAGGTGACGGATGCGCCGCTCATCGCCAAAGAGCTCCTGCCGATCCGATCCATCCAGCGCGCTGAGGACGAGCGACGAATCGGGGACGTATGCTCCCTCGGAGCGGTCGTAGACGAGCTCGCGGTGGATGAAGGCCATCCGGTCCCCGCCGGGGGCTATTCGGATGTGGTGCATGCGACGGGCATCGACCCGCGAGCGCGTGGCGCAGCCGTCGGCGTCGACCACGTAGAGATTCGCTGCGTCGCGCGTCACGAGGCGCCCGTTGGGCAGCCAGGCCAGCACGCGGTGGGCCGCGCTGCAGCCGACGGACCGAACCGCCGCCCCTTCGGTGATGAAGACGTCCCCCGGCGCCCGGGCCCCGTTCGCGGCCGGCGCGAAGGCGAAGGCCAGCCGATGGCCCTCCGGCGCCCAGGCGGCCGATACGTCCCAGCGCCCCGGCCGAGCTGCCACCGGCGTCAGCCGCGCGGTGCTCGTCCACGCGGTGCGCCCGGGCGCGCGATCCGTTCCGAAGCCCTCCAACAGGGCAACGTGGGTCGAGTCGGGCCCCGCGTAGCTGAGGGCGAGACGCTGCCCATCCGGCGAGCGCCCGTGGCTCGTGGCCGCACCGATCCGCCGCGCCAGCACACGCGACGAGTCGACCCGCGCATCGTCGATCCGCAGCGCCCCCGCATCTGTCACGACGACGAGGTGCAGGGCCGGACCGGTGGGTGCGGGTGACTCGGGAGCCTCGGGCGCGGTGGATGATTCTGGCACGGCACAGCTGCTCAGCACAAGCGCAGCGGCCATCAGCAAACAGAGCGCAGGCACGGCGCGCGGCCCAAGGAAAACGGATCGGGAAGGAGCTGTACGTGTCATAGGGGGGAGTCCAATCGATGCGGATCGTCGGGGCGCCCTATCATACGCGCGACCGGGCGGAGGTTCGCCGCGACCCGATTTCGCATCCGGCCGGCGCCATACAACATCCGCGTTGAACAATCCGCGATGAAAAAAGAGAGGGCAGCAGCCCCCTCTTTTCCGCGGCGACGAGCCTCAAGACTGAAGCCGCCCCTCCCGTCTGAGCTTTCGATACACCTCCTGGGGGTGGGCGATCTGTCCATTGGCATCGACATCCACGGCGACGATATGATCGTACAATCGACGTCCGATGCCAAATCGCCCCGCCGCGAGGCGAAACGCCTCTGGCGTCGCATACCCCGCGGACCCACGGCGGGCCAGCGCCTCGCGCGTCGCGCCGAAAACGGTCAGGCGACAGGAGCACAGATCGTCGCTCCAGACGTAGTACTCCATGCTCCAGTTCTCCCGTCCGACCACCTGGTCCAGGCGACCGATCAGCGCGCCCGCATCCAGTTCGACGCGGGCCTGCCGGGGCAGCCCGTCCTCGTCGGGTGGAGGCAACAGCTTAAGCGAAATCTGGTCGGCGCGGAAGCGCCGGCAGAGGTTGGTCCAGAGCGGCTCCAGGTTGAGCCCTCGGGCAATCAGTGGTTCATTCATGGTATCATGCGCGTCGGTTTGAAAATGCGATGTCGGTGCAGAGCGGGCCGAGCCGCAGGGCCGCGTTCGCGGTTGACGCGTACAGCCCGGCCCCGTCGGCTTACCGTTCGAGCTCGATGGGCCCGTCGTCGCGGGTGCCCTGCACGAGCTCGGCCAGCCCGCGAGCGATGAGCCCACCGCCCAGCGCCTCGGCCTGCTGCCAGGCGCGGCGCTGGACGGCCCGCAGATGCATCCGGAGCCGCTCGACGATGGCGTCGTCGCGGTAGTGGCGTGCCAGGACGCGCGTCCAGTACGAGGCGCAGGACGTCTTGAGCTCGAGGCTTTCAGTGTGCAGGATGACGGCCAGCGTAGCGGCGTGTAGATCGGCCACCGCTTCCTGGATGGGACGCGGAGCCGGGACACAAGCGCAGGGCGAACGGTCTACTGCTCCGGTCTCCATCTCGTCAGGGGAAGACTCAGGGGAAAACGGATGGGAGCCGGATGCGACGGAGGAGTGAGAATCGGTCATGGGGTGCGTCGGTCAGATGAGGAAGGATAGCGGGGCGGCGTATCATCGGCGATGAAAGCAATCCGCCCGTCATCGCTATAGTGCGCTTTTTTCCTCCAGAATTGCAGCTCAGGTCCTGTTCGTCGCCTGTGCCTCGATGGCTCGTGCGAGGCGTGTCCGAATTCCCTCAGCCTACACGGTCGAGTTGTTGACAGGATGTCGTGAACGACGGAGACGTGGGAGAGGATATGTCCGGGGGGCGGGGGGCAAGGCCCGGTATTCGACGGGGGACCCGTCATCGTCATATTGCCGGATTTCCCGCTCAAATTGCATCCGGCTGCCGTTGCCACTCTCACTCGGGCGCAGGCCCGATGCACGAAGTTCCGCGCGGCCGTGGTCGGCTCTCCTGTTTCCAGGGGTCCTCTCTGCGGGAGCGGCTACGGGGCTTCCGGCACGAGCGGCGAGGGTTTCGCTCTACTCTTCTTTCAGACAATTCGGACTACTTCTTGCGAGCCGAACCCCTGCTTATCGACCACGACGTATACCCCCTACCCGAAGTATGTCTGCACTCCCTCCTGGCGAACGCTCTGCCGCCCCCTCGTCCGAGCGCCCTTCCGAAAATCCTTCCGAAACCCATCCAGACGAACGATACGTCGCACGCGGCATCGTAGAGCTGCTGCAGCACGCCCCCGACCCGGACGAACTCGTCGTCGACCTCTTCCAGAAGCAGAAGCGCAAGTCCGATGCCTTGCTTTGGAAAGAGGCCTATACGTATTACCAGCGCGTCCTGGATGCCCCCGGCGGCTGGAACGAACTGCACGTGCTGCACGATCGGCTCGTGGGCCGCCTCCGCAAGCTGGATCGACATCTTTCTCAGCTTCCTGACCCCGTTCCGGAGAGCACGCTCAGCCCCGATGACATTAAAGAGCGACTCCACCGGTACGCCCGGCTGAGCGATGCCCTCAGCCAGAGCGAGCGGCACCAGGGCGACCATGATGACTGGATGGCCGACCCTGCCGCCCGCGAACTGGACGCCATTGCGCATGAGCTGATGACCGAGCGCTACGCCCGCGCTCCAGAGCGCCTCCGGGGCACCCGACGCCTCGTCCGGATTAATCTCTCTGCCCTTTCATATGTCCTGCGTCGTCAGGAAGTCCTGCTGGACAACACGGAAACGACCCATATCGAGGAGCTGGCGGTCCAGGTGGAGGCGGACCACCTCGAACGGGGCAAACGGGGACCATATCATCCTGAATTCACGGCCATCATCTACTACTTCCTCTTTGAGGATCCCGACGGGCGCACGGCCTCCTCGTTTGCGGAGCTGAAGCGAATTATTCAGCGCAAGGGCGCCTGTGATTTTGAAGACGATGGCTTTCGCTTCGACCTCCAAGCCGCGGACACTATGGTCGATACTGTCAAAGCGCGGACTCACACGAACTACCGAAACCTCAACAAAGAGAAAAGAGGAGATTTCGAGCTGTTTCGCTCTCTCGTCAAGAAAACGCACGAGGAGCGCAAGAAAAATGGCAAATACGAGTCGTTTCGCGTGGAGTAGTATTTGTTCCCCCGATTAACCAAATCCCATACCGCCTGCTCAGGCGATTTTAAGCCCGGTCATACCCCCCGGGATGTTGTCGTACCCTGTTTGTCGTGCTGCCCCTCCACTCCACGACGACACGGACGAGCGCAGCGCCGGCCCGGTCCCCTCGGCAGCACCACGCTGGCGCCCGAGACGGATTCAGCATCGATCCTCTCTGTGCTCCCCACTCCCAACTACGGTACCCGATGACCACCCCACGCGAAATCTCAAAGCCCAACCATCCGGGCTTGCCCCACGAACAATCCGCCTCCCGATCCAGCCACGAGGCCGAAGGAGAAAACGCTCCTTACTCCGCCTCCCGCGATGAGCCAGAGTCACTGTCCTCCAACGACACGACGGCGTTCCGAGACCCCGTCGAGCGTGTGCGGACGCCGTCGCTCGACGGGCCCCTCACCCCGTATGACGAATTCGCGGACCCTGACGCCCGCTCGCGCTTCACGCGTGGTCAACCACCTCCGACCAAGGGGATAGGGCCCCCTTCTCAAGCATCCGGATTGACCTCGAACAGCTCTGGCCAATAGCGAATTAGCGCTACTCAGGCCCCTCTTCAACCCAAAGCTCCCGTCCCCATGGCACTTGAAATCCGCAAAGGGCGCCCGTACCTCTACCGCACCTGGACAGCGGGCGACAAGACGCACTCCGTCTATATCGGCAATCACCCCATCGCCCTTACGGGCCACCTGGTCCTCCAAGCAGCCCGCCTGGCGAAGGCGCGGCACCGCGAGGACCTCGATCACCTCCGCGGCTACCTCGAGCAGGTCGACCCTCATCTCGACCTGCTCGACGCCGAACTTCGGCTCGTTGAAACAGCGCTCCTGATGGCGCTCGGGTTGCACAACCCAAAGGGCATCTGGCGCAAGAAACAGGGCATTGGCAGCTGGACCGACAGCCCGGTGTCCTTTCCTGATCCCGTTTCTCCAACCCGCTCGGTGCTTAACACCGATCTGTGCCGCTCGCCCGGCGCATCACCTGCTTTCCCTCTTCCCCATCACATCCTCCATCCCATGAAGAACCAACCTCTCTCCACCCTGAAAGAGCTTATGAAACAGGCCGGTCTTAAGGGTAATGCCGAAGCGTTCACCTCGAGCGCAGACGCACAACCTGACGAGACCATGGTCGACTACGCGGCCGACTCCCTCAAGCCGGGCGCCCCTGACCTGCTCTTCGACCGGCCCGGCCTGGACTGGGACAAGATCGGCACCGACCCCGAGATGCTTCAGGTGCTTCAGGACGAAGCGCGCAACATGATCGTCATGCTCAAAAAGGCGCCGCCCTGCCAAGAAACCGCGGATACGGTACGCAAGGCGCTGACCGAGGCATCGCACGCACTGCCGCGCAGTGCCATCGGACTCGTCGCCCTCGTGGCCACACTCCTGGCCCGCGCCCTCCATCCGGATGACGAACTGGCCCAGTACAAGATGCTGAAAGCCCTGGACGACAAGCGAGCTGAACTTGGATGGCGAGAGGCCCTACCGCACGAACGCCCCTTTATCGACCAGCTCGCCTTGACTCAGCACATCGCGGAGTTGACCATGGTGGGCAGCAGGAAAATAGGCGACGAAATAGGTTCAAACCAACCGATGGAGCACTACTGGGCCCAGCGGCTCCAGCAGACGCAGGATCGGCTTCAGCGCGCGAGTGAACGCCTGGCGCGCCTGCGCCTCCACACTCGCAAAACCAAAGCGATCCAGGGCGACCTGGCCCGCTATCTGGAGCGGATCGCGCCGCCGCTGGAGCGGTCTTCGAAGACGCGGTGGCAATGGGCCCCGGCGACTCCGCCCGCCCCGAAGACGGACGACACGTCTGACGGGGATGCGGAGGAGAAGATGACGCCGGAGGAATACGAACGCGCGTGCTTGGAATCCCAGATGAAGTTCGCCCGCATGGCCATGGAAGAGGATCTCAAGCGCCGGGGCATCACGGAGTGGAACGATCTGGACACCGCGTTCTTTGGGGTGAATCGGAACAGCGGATCGCTCCGCGCCAACCCGTATCGCGGATATCGATCCGTAACGGACCATATTGCGGAGCAGTTTGCCGTTATTCCAGTGATCGACGAGTTCGAACTCACCCTCCGGCCCGGCATCGCCCCGCCGTCTGCCGCCGTTTGCATCACGCGGCCCTGGGCCGAGATGATGCACCCGGACACCCGCAAGCGAACGATCGTTCCCGACGTCTTTGAAGGCGCCAACCCCGGTGCGCTCTACGAAGCGGGAGACTCGTGACCCGGTCGCAGCCAACGCGCGGAGCGGACGATTGCTATGCTACGACCGCCCCAATCGCCCCACTCCTACAGTCACATCCTGGAACCAGTCACGGGCCGTTTTCATCCACGGATCCCCCTTTGGCTGCTCCGCTTCCTGATGTGGAATCGGGCGAAACGTAGGCCGAGTCGCGGCGCACATACACGGCCACGTCATACGGCTCGGCGAGGGCACGTCCCAGAAACTGCGTCACGGCCCGATCGCCGGCCTGCGTCCGGCCGAGGCGCTCCCACCGGTCGCCCAGAAAGCGCATGACCGGCGTCGCATAGCGCGGCGGCATCACCAGCTTGTTTACGCGCCGAAGCTCGCGCTCTTTGGCCTCCGTGACGCGCCAGAGGTACTTCGGCAGATACACTGCAGCGGCGCGGCCTTTCACCGCATAGTAGCCCTGATACCAGGCAAATACGGTGTCGGCGGACGTGACGTGGCGCTCGACCAGTTCGTCCACCGGCGCATACGACCGCCCCTCCCACTGCAGGACCGACACGCCGGCCCGCGCCGGCAAGCCAATGACGCACGCCAGGGCGACGATGACGCCTCCGATGGCGATATTCGTCCGACTCCATTGCAGCGCCGAAGCCCACACGCCCCCGCCCACGACCAGCGGCACGTACGCCATCCAGCTGTAGTACGTCGGGTATTTACCCAGCAGATACAGCGCCGGCGGCGTCACCAACGCCACGATGAGCAGATACCCCACCTTCGGATCGCGCAGCACCTCGCGCGCCTCACGCTTGAGAAGCGCGAACACGACGAGCCCTGCCATCAGGATGACGTAACTGGGATCCGCGACGAGCAGCGATGGAAGGCCGGCCAGCTTGGCCACTATGCCCTGCTCGGCTGCGGTGTGGCGACTGATCGACACCAGAAAACGTCCCACACGCCGTGATAGCGGTAGTATCCGAAGAGCGCTCCGCCACCGGCCAACGCGCCGAGACCAAGCGCCCCCCCGATACGCGCGAATGCCCCCGGTGCGGCAATCATCCCGACCCCAATGAGAAGCGCGGCAAACGGAATAAACTGGAGTCCGGCCAGCGGAAGTAGCGCGCCGATCAGTGCGAGCGCGCCATAGCGCGCCCAGGGCTGCCCCAACGTCCACGCCACCGCTCCTCCGCTCAGCAGCATAAACCCCAGCATATCGGGCCGCCCCGCCCGGTATCCATACGTGATCCCATAGCCTGATAGCAGCGCGACCACAACCAGCAGCCGGACCGTCGGCGACTCGATCCACCGCGCGCGCCGGAGCGCGCCCCAGAGCAGCACGACGGCGAGGAACGCCAGCACGTAGCCCAGCGCCCGGACCGCCGTAATGCTGATGCCGAAGGCCATCAACCACCCGCTCAGGAGCCACTGGTAGAGCGGCACGTTGCCGGCCCAGTGCTCATCGCTTCGCTGCACCTCCCAGGCCGTCGAGGTGAACGTGCCGTTCTGGACCCAGTTGATCGCCGGATCCGCGTACGCCACCTCATCGGTCCACACCGTCGGCGAACGCGATCCGGTCACGAGGTTAACGCCCAGAAAGATCAGTGCGATGCCGATAACGATCCAGGTTTCGCGGCGCGTGTCGCGTATCATACAACGGTGGATTGACATGCTGTGCGGTTGATGCGTACGATCCGGCTATCCGTGCCGCCCGGCCAGACGTGTCCTGTGCAGCCGTCGGCTACGAAGAATTCCTCAGCTGAAGATGAGCTACCACAGGCCGATGATCAGATCGGGCGTACGCCTCCGGAACGTGGGCGGCCACGACGTCCCAATGGCGGCTCGCCAGAATATAGTCGATACGCACTAACGGAAAGGGGGCGGGATAGGTAAACCCCATTCCGCGTCCGGCGGTTGCGAAGGTGTCTTGGAGTCCCTGGGCGATGTGGCGATAGACCCAGCTGTGAGGGGTGCTGTTGAAATCGCCTGCGACAAGCAGCGGCCCTGGGGTCTGCTCAATGAGTTCCCGGATGCGCCGCGCCTCCGCCGCTCGCCGCAGTGCTCCCTCTCGGTACAGCTGCACATATCGCCACCATGTCCGCGGATTCCACAGCGTAAAACCCGGATCGTCCCACGGCTTGCGGCTGCTCACCGTATGAAGGTGGACGTTGATCATCGTGACCGACGTGTCTTGCCATGGAAAGCGAACCTGAGTCACCCGAGTTGGCTCAAGTACGCCCCACGGAAAGGGAAAGGTATGTCGCGTCAAATTACGGAGCGGGCCCCGCGCGACGATTGGCTGCTCCAAGCGGTGGGGATAGCCCGGAAGCTCGGGCGTGTAGCGTAGCTCGGAGATGAGTCCGATGATCTGCGTCGACGTGCCCATTCGTCGCTCGGTGGAGTCCGCGTAGGTCATCGCGACTTCCTGGAGCGCGATGACCTGGGAGCGCTCCTGCTGCGCCAGCGCGACCACCGCCTCGGCCGCCTCGAACTGGTCGGCCTCTCGCGTCGGCGCGTTGAAGCTCATGACGCGAAGGGGGTCCGCCCCTGAAGCAACTTTCGAAACCGATGACAGGGTCAGCAGCGGTCCAAACCGAATGGCAATCAGCAAGAGAACGGCTCCTGACAGCACCGCCACGACCCAGGAGCGGCTGTATCCGCCCCAGAAAAGTCCCACGAGTGCCAGTGGAACGACGAGCAGAGACAACCACGGAAGCGCCGACGCCATCGGTCCGGTCCACCAAAAATACCGCGGAGGCAGATAGGCCGAGACGTATCCCAGCAGGGTGAAAAGAAGCAGTCCCCCGCCGAGCACCCATCCGGTCCAGAAAGCGATATGACGGAGTAGGGTCACAGAAGTGAGGCGCATCAGAGATGGACGGATAGGAACGTACTCAGGTGGAACGCGCCGTGTTCGTCAGCTATGAGGCACTGATCTTTTCGGCGACGCCATCGAGCGATTTGTAGCGAGCCGGCGAGGCCGTTCCTCCGATCAACACGCGATGGCCTCGCTCGACCCAGGCATGGGCCAACAGTTCGCCGTCATCCCCTTTCGCCACGCCGATACGCAGTTCGGTAGAATCATCGCCTCGCCGCAAAAGAAGGTACTGGAGCACAAGCGCCTGTGTTAGACAGGGACGATTCGGCAGGAAGCGATGCCCGACCGCGTTGGCCGCCCAGGCAGCGCGCTCTCGATACGCCCGCGTGACCTTTGTCCACTGAGGTAACCACTCGGCTATGCGCCGGAGCGCTTTCGTGACTATACGGAGCGGCCAGATCGACAAGGCGCCGCGAATCAATACGGTAAGCACCATCGCCTGAAGAAGCATCCACCAGTCAGACCATGGGCGGATCCATCGCGATCCGCTCTGAGATGAGGCAACCTTGCGTGGTGGAATCGGCTCTACGGCCTCTATCTGTACCGCATCGAGTGGAGGTGTATTTCCACGATCCTCGCAGCTTGGACTGGCTGGGGCTGAATTTGCTTCCTTGTTTTCCATCTCGGCTTCAATCCGGATAAGCCCTTCTGTATGAAGCTGCTCAAGTAGGGTCAAAAGGTCCCGCTCAATCTGATCGGACGCTGTTTCGTATTCTTGTACGAGTTGGACCATCATTGCGGCAAACGTCGTGCCCTCTTCAATCAAGTTCCAGACATGCGTACCGACGTGATTGAGCCCCACGTACCGGTTGTGCTCGAGGTCCAAGATCACCATTTCCCCATCGAGATCAACCGATGTCGCCGTGGGCGCCGCCTGGATCCAGCCTTGGAATGAATTCGACGTGTCCAAGGGATGTATTATCTATGCGAAGATTGCGGCGAGGGGAGCTCAACAGGGTCTTTCTGCCCATCCTGGGTGGAAGCTCTCCACCCGTGGTTGACCTGAGCATGCCAGGATTCTGCATAGTGGCCATTTTGCTCCAACAGCTCCTCATGCGAACCCGACTCGATGATTTCCCCGTCGTGCATCACATGAATGATATCCGCGTGCATGGCCGTCGTGAAGCGGTGGGTGATGATAAAGGCGGTTCGCCCTTCATCCACAAGCTGACCAAAGCTCTGGAGCCACAGATTCTCGGCCCAGGAGTCCATAGCACTCGTCGGCTCATCGAGAATAACAAGCGGCGCATCTCGGTAGTACGCCCGAGCCAGTGCGATTCGTTGCCACTGTCCCCCGCTTAAATCAGTCCCCCCCTTGAACCAGTGTCCTAACTGAGTATCATATCCCTGAGGGAGCTCTTTGATCGTCTCATGAATCATGGCCTTGCGAGCGGCCTCCTCTACGGCCGACTGCGTCTGTTCACGATGCACATCTCCCATGATAATATTCTGCCGAACAGTTGCTTGATAGCGCATCGGCTGCTGAAACAGGATGGTAATCTGATCGCGCAGGTCCTGCACCTGGTAGTTGCGAATATCAATCCCATCGATGAGCACGCGTCCCTCTTGTGGGTCATAAAGCCGGCTCAAAAGCTTAATGAGAGTCGTTTTTCCCGCTCCATTTTCGCCCACCATGGCGATGACTTTATTTGCCGGAATGGTAAGACTGAAATCCTCGAGGACGTAGGGCTCGGACTCGGGATACCGGAACGAGATATTCTCGAATGTAATAGTTTGCTCTGGCACAGGCTGATCGTCCCGAGGATAATCCGGATCTTGAATGGTTGCCTCTAACTCTAGAAACTGGAAGAGATGCTCCAAGAACATAGCATTCGTGTAGAGCTTGCCAGCATTTTGGAGTAGATTGCGCATGAGCCCCTGGCCTTCTCGGAACGACTGATAGAGCAGTCCAAGATCCCCAATGGTGGCTTGTCCACGCATCGCACGCCAAGCCATAATTCCCATCACACCTCCCATGGCAAGCAGCGCAACCAGCCCAGCTCCAACGATAGCCAAACTCTTGTTCTTTTCAAGCTCGATACGCTCCTCTCGTAGCCAACGACGCAACTCACTGTATGCCTCCGCAAAGTGGTCGCCTAAATCAAAGGCTCGTACTTCCTGAGCTGCAAAATCATAGGTCAGCATCAAATCGTAATACCGAGCCCGACGCTTATCCATAGTGCGCCGCTCCCACCAATCGTGATACTTCCGATTATGTTTTACTACGACATAGAGCGCCGGAAAAGTACTGAAAATCAACACCAGCGGGATCCAAAAGCCGTATGGAATGAGAATCACCGCAATTGTGACCAAGGTGATGCCGTTCTGAAAAAATCCTCCTACCTGTCGTAACACTTCTAATGACTTTCCACTGGCCTGGCTGCTCGCCCGCTGAAGCGTATCGTAGTAGTCGGAGGACTCATAGAAAGCCAGATCGAGCTGTCCAGCTTGGTCGTGGATTAATTTCTGAATATAGTCGGATACGCGTTCGGATTGAGCTGTCTGGATCCAACCGTTGATAGCCTGGACGAGTTGGCGGAGCAGTAAGACAGCTGCCATGATGAGCCCAGGAATTGCAATGAGCTGCACGTTGCTCCACTCCAGTCCCTGGCCTACCGCCTCAGCTACCCCATCCAAGATCCACTTCGTCAGATAAACGCTTGCCCCCGGCAAAAGCCCCTGCAAGACCAGTAAAATTCCCCACACAACTGTCCAGCGCGCGGCTGCGTCCCAGACAAGACTTAACGAACGTGGCACGTATGCCAACAGTCGTTTAATATTGCGCCACGCTTCTTGTGTATCGGGGATTTCGGTTTTCATAGTAGAATGTCCACAAATAACAAGCTGCGAATGGGTGCCCGATTTTTTGCACCAGTTAGGCGACTAATTTCGGCTAAGCCGCAGGGTCCATTGAGTAGGTAAGTTCGGGTTGGCCGAGCAGGTTCGCAAGATGGGTTACAGGCGGCTGGTTTCCGATCTGGGAATGCCGTCGCCTCCGGTTGTAGTAGCGGAACCGCTCGTCGATTACACGTTCCAGTTCCGGGAAGCTCCGAGCCTCGACGATCCGCGAGCCGATCTCGGTCTTCATCCGGCCCCACAGTGATTCGATCCACGGGTTGTCTTTGGCCCTGCGCTCGGAGTAGCTCACCCGCAGGCCATCTTCCAGAAGCAGCGCCCACAGCCAGTCGTAGCTCGTGTAGACGCTGTCGAGGTCGCTATGCAGGAGAGTTCCTTCCAGTGACCGGCCGATCCCGCTCATGCGGGCACACACCTGCTCCCAGCACCTCAGGGCGAGCTCCCGGTTGGCGCTCGGCCCGACGGCCCAGCCCAGCGCGCACCGGCTGCCGACGTCGACCACGGCCATCAGGTCGGCCTTGCGTTGCCCCTCGGCGTAGCACAGCTCCGTGAAGTCGGTCGAGAACACCTCCAGGGGCTCTGGGTCGCACCCGGTACCGAGATATTCCTCGATAAGGTTGAGCCGGCCCTTGCCTTTCTTCAAAATCTTCCGCACCGGTGATGGCTTCGCTTTCGGGAGGCTGCGGGGCAGTCCCAGCTCGTGCGCATTAAGGAGCCGCCGGAGCCGCTTATGGTTGACCTGCGTGCCGCTGCGTTCCCGCAGCTCCGGCAAGATGCGGCCGTACCCATAATCTGGATAGTCTAATCTGGATGGTCTCGAATAATCGCTCGTAAATGTTGCATCAATCGCTGGTCGTCTTTGCTGGAGCCTCGGCGTACGATCCGGTAGTAGTAGGTGCTCTTCGGGAGACTGATCGCCTTCAAGCACTGGTTCAGTCCGTGGTCCTCTTTACACTGACCGGTGAGACGAACTTTCTCGGTGGTGGTCAGCTCTCGCCCAAAAAGCTTGTCCCCGCGAAAGCGGGGATCTCAAGAGGGCGATCTCGACTTCCTTTTGGCCTACCATGCGTTTGAGCTTGGCGATCTTCTTCTCTGTCTCCTTGAGTTCGTTGTCTCCGCCGAAGGCCTTCGCGCCATCTTCCTTCAGCTTCTTTTTCCAGTTGGAGAGCGTCACCGGGTGGACCTCGTAGGCCCGAGCAATCTCGGCGTCGGTTCGATCCGACTGGAGCGCTTAGCGCAGAGATTTCTGCGCAGGACAACTTGGAGCTTAAATTCGGGGCTGAACGATTTGCTCATAACGGTTGGGTTGGTTTTGTTTGTTGGAAAATACAACCGCTACGGCCCAACCTCATCTTAGTCGACCCACCAGTTCAACTTTTCGGGCGCACCTCAGAAGTCCGGTACGTACCCCTTTTACAAACGGTCCACCTCATAGCCAAACACTACACGTTTACTTCGTCCTCTAATAGTCCATCAACCATACGGAATATCTGCGGCAATTGATCAACGCCTTCTTTCCTTTTCAACCTATACAATGACGTACTCATTATTACTTGTCTACATTTTTCTAAATATTTTTTTTGGAACTGCTTACTCCCAATTAGATTGCTCACACGCGTATGCCCAATCAACTCAAGCATAGCTTGCTTGTTCGAGATAGGAACGATGGCATTATTTTCAGCAAAAACAGGTTCTAATAAAAATAATGCAGCTAGATTAAACTCCCTCCCATCCTCAACTCCTGGATATACGATATGCTTTTTAGCTTGCTTCTTTTTATTGTTCTTTTTGGAATTCGACATCAAGCTTCTTCTCGATTCATGCCGAACACGAGCCAAAGGAAAACCTGGAATTACACGCAGTTGCTCGGCGTTAGTGTCAATTGCAAGAGTATCGTCGACAATAAAGGTATATCCATTTGATGCGAAGTGACTCGCCAGCGTAGACTTACCCCATCCAGCATCTCCCACAAACCCAATTACACTTTTTCCCTTTGCGACTCCCGACGCGTGGAGAACAAAATAGCCTCGCTGCCGCAGCAACATAGCAATGAACACCCCCTGAATGAGGGACTGGATAAGTTTTTCGCTACACTCTGGAGAAGGATCAATAGCGATCTTCTCTCCTTTGATGATCAAATATTTAAGCTTACCATAAAAATCGCCAAAAATATAATTTCTCCCATCGAATGACATTAATTTTTCTTTTTCTCGACACTCATTGTCTTCTTTAATTATATCAATATTTCTCTCCACTATCCTGACATCTGCATTCCCACTACCTCTCATGAAACCATCTATCTCACAGTACGAATCAATTATAAGATTATATGCTTTGTATTTATGCATACCCATTCATATATTTCGTTTCGATTTTAAACAGACTTTCTAAAGATATGTCTTCGAATTGAATCGATTTAGCGAGGGATAAGCGGCGAAAGCCGTGATACCAGCGCCTCAATGAATCACTGTGGCATTGTCTCGTCGCACTAAGCAAAGATACGACACATGGACACATTGTACACTCCTCCTATGGGACTATCTCCATGAGTCGTATGCAGTAAAAAACCTGGCAACTGCCGAGCAGTTGCCAGGTTTTATCAAAGTACTTACTACAGGACCCAAAATCACAGACAGTTATTGTCGTCATCTGTCGGGCAGGTGTTCAGGGTCCCTTCGTCTTGCTCCTGTTCACCCTGAGAGTTATATCCGACATCTTCTGTAATTTCCGGTCCAATGTACCCGGTAATAGACTGCGCGGAACCGTAAACAGTTAATTTCGGTTCCTTATAGACTCTTTTCATAATGACCTCTACGGTATTTTTTAAAAAGCGCGAATTCGCGTTGGATGCTACTCCATACACATAGTACAACACCAGCAGCAGCAATTCCCCGTTATCTGGATAATTGCCGATCAGTTTTAGGAACACAAGCCGTGGTTTTCAGACGCTGAATTAACGATGCGATGTTACCCAGCGAGACAACAACTGACATGGGGACTCTCTTTCCTTCATCATACAACTCTGCTCCTCTACGGAATTGAGCGCGCAAGTGATCGAGGTCAAGATATGGTTCTGCCTCTCCTGGTTCGAGAACAGCCCGCTCAAGAAAAGACTGATCCACTTCAAACAGCGCCCGTGTGTTACTTGTCGATACATTAGCCTTCCCAGGACGAAGTCGGACTGAATCCGGGACATACCCCTTCATTGCCTGACGCATTATTGCCCTCGTCCATCCTGCCGAATAGCTTTGGGACGACGGTAAACCCAAGCAGAAGGATAAAAGCCGAATGTCCATGAACGGGTGACGACTCTCCAATCCCCAAGCCGCCGAATAATGATTAGACTTTTCTAAGGTGCTGGTAATCGAACCTGATGCGCACTTGCGATACTGAGTTTCCCGAACTGTATCCGCTCTGACATTTCGATAATTCATTTGGTCGTACCGCTCATACAGCTTGATGCGGCGCGCGAATTCGTCATCGACGTAATCCAGCTTGTCCTTTCCTTTTTTTTGTCCTCTTCTCTCGTCTCTTTGACGAACCAGCCACTCCGGTGCCAATAATCGACGCCAAAATCTTCTATACAAACTCCTTTGCGAGAGATTAAAATAGCTACTAATCTCCCAGACTGCCCGCACGAATGAATCAATACTGCCTTTTGTGGCATGCTCTTCCAAGACGGGAAACCCGTACGTTTTAAGAATCCGAAATCGATCGCTCAAAACTCGCGTAAAGGAATGCCTCTGCTTAGCGTGGCGGTGGCGCTCCTCAGCACATTTTGCCTCACGATAAAATTCCTTCCAGTCCCCTTCTAAAGCAAGTTCTCTAAAACGCCCGAAACCATGCATCACTGTTGTGTCTCCATCAATCCCGTCGAGCACTACGCGAGCCCCTTCTGAATTTGCAACACGTAACATTTCCCAGATGCCATAATGCATACCCGTAGCTACACCGTCATCCAGAAAGCGGTATATTGTACCTAACTTACGAAGCGGCCCAAACTGATCGACATCTACATAATGGTCGTTCACCGAACGCTCTGCTAAGACATCCCGGATAAACCCCCGCTCGTCGCACTCTTCCGACTCGGTATAAATAAGTGAAAGGGTATGCAACGTTTTATCAGCTACCTGGGCATCGGCAACTGCGGTGACGAAAGACGAGTCAAGTCCACCACTGAGCTGAGAAGCAACAGGAAATGCACTTCGAGTGCGACAACGAACCGCCTCCTCGAAAATTTCCAAGAAATGCTCCACGTACTCTTCGTCATTACTGGCGTCGAGATCTCCGTTAGGCTCCAGTGTCCAGTATCTTCGCATACTGAACGCTTTGGATGAAACCGACAGTACATGAGCCGGTGGCAATCGATAAATTGACTCGTAGAGAGTATTTTCTTTATCCTCTCGTATAAAACCTAATATATCTCCTATTGCTACTTCGTTGTATGCACGCGAAACGCCACTCAAACAAAAAAGCGACTTCACTTCAGTCCCAAACGCGAATACTTTGACTGGCTTGTGAAAGTAGTAGAATGGCTTTACTCCCAAATGGTCCCGGGCACAAAACAATAGCCCCTCTCTCCTGTCCCAAATGGCAAACGCAAACGCCCCAATGAGATGATCGACACAATCTTCGCCCCACTTTTTGTATGCCTCAAGAATCAGTTCGCTATCTGGTACAACCCGACCAGATTGATCTATGCGACCAAGAGACGAGACCAATTCTTTTCGGTTGTCGATTCTGGCATCGGACGTGATAACCAGTCCACGCGAGGTGTCCACGTAGGGAAGATGCTCGTCCAATGAATCGGGGGTTGTGTGAAGCATACAGTGGCCAAATCCGACGTTGTTGCCACACCACACATGGATGCCATCAGGGCCCCTATGATTCATGGTATTGACCATAGGATAGATGTCCTGTTCATCTACCGGTTTACCACTAAAACGATAAATTCCTGCAATTCCGCTCATTTACTGCGCACAAACGCGGCATTAAGAAAAGTAGTAAAAACCTCGCGTCATGACTCCTGGACTACAACGAGATTATTCTCTTCCAACTCCCGGAAGAGCTCAACCACATCTTCCAAACACTGCTCCCGATCCACGTCGTAATCAGCTGTAATAGCCTCCACCACCTCATCGACAGAAATAGGCTCCTGAATCATCTTCCATATTTGCGCTCCAACCGCATTGAGGCCGTAATATACACCACCCTCCAGATCCAGAATTACACTCTCACCGTCCACCTCAGTCGATGTCTGATGATCGGACGCAACGACGACTGAGGATTCCGTCAACTCCACCATTTCAATGGGTGTTTTCATACTGATACCAAAGCTGTTAGGGTTTAAGTACGTTTGACCAGATGTGTTGCATAAGTGAGTACCCCCCGTACCGGAGCTGGCCCGTAACCGTATCTTTCGTGGCAAGCTGAAGCTGGACCCGCTCCCCATAGGTCAATTCCGATCTCTGGTGCCGATTCCGTAGATAGTCTTTCAAAAATGCAGCCGTGTCATCCATGGGATCGCTCTGCACCCACTTTAGGATATCGGGTGGAAGCGGTGCTTTCACAAGGTCGTGGGCCAACTGCAATCCTAACCGGAGCACACGTGTTGCACGCAGTGCCTGCGCGCGCTCGATCAGACCGCTCCAGTCGAGGCCCGGCTGAGAACCAATAAGCTTTGCAATATCCACCACATGCTTGAGTGCGCGCCACTGATTTTTAACGCCGTGGAAGCTCAAAATCAGCACCATGTCTTCTGGCGAAAATGTACGTACGCCCCCCCCTTGCCCGAGATCAACGCGTTCTGAACGCTTCCACCAGGTATCAAAGTCAGCTGTAAATGAATATCCTGGCGGCATGAGCCGCGTGTGAACGTCCAAGTTAAATATACCCCGTCCTCGGCTATAAGGTCTCTGCCCCGAAAGGTGAAGCGCTAATTTATTTCGCCAGGCGGAACGCCCCTCCCATTTGGCGTGAGACGTATAACCGATCTCCTCCAATAGCTCTTTAGCAATTGAAAATCGGTCTCTGGGAATGAGGACATCCAAGTCAACATACCTGCGCAACGCAACATCACCATAGGCCCCCTGCGCAAGTACGGGTCCTTTCTGGGCTAAGAGTGTGACATCGTGTCTCTCAAAATGCCGGAAAACCCGTCCCAGCTCTTTAACCAGAAAGGTGGAATGAATACGGAGCCTCCGCTGGTACTCCTGAATGTGCTCGATCAGCGACGGTGGCACATGCTTGCCAACCAGCTGCTCAAGGTTATGATACAGCAGCGGAAGAACGCCATGTCGGGACGCTTCTCGTTGAACCACCCTCCAATCGATACCGGCCCCCATGAGGGCCTTCATCCGGTCGCGGCGCGTAGTTTCGGGAAGGAGAGAAACGCAAACCCGAATAAACTCAAACGCCTCCTCAGGTTGCAGGTCCGAACGGCTCTTTTTTCGAGTCGGCATAGCAGTCTCTACTCTACCGTTCGAGCCAGATAAAACATCAGTTGATGCACTAATCGACATACTCCTGTCTCCAAAACT
>CAYUVF010000035.1:2927-15731 GCA_964448045.1 uncultured Rhodothermales bacterium | reverse complement strand
GCCCCGTAGAGAATAGAGACGGACTGCTTTACCGTGAATCGCTCAGTCAGGCGATGGTGGATATGATCGTCATCAGGGGCACAGATGGCTCGATCTCCAACAGAACGCCGTACAATAGCCAGTCCGGCATCAGCCAACGGAAGCCCCAGTGCCACGACAGGCACGAAAAGTACAAGGAGCGGTTCGGCATCGATCTGGTTGAGACCTTGCAGTGAGAATAGGGCCAGCACGTACCCCAGAAATAAACTCCCCGAATCTCCCATGAAGATGGACGCCGGATTAAAGTTATGAACCAAGAACCCCACCAACGCACCGGCCATAGCTAAGGAAAAAGCAACCGATGCAACATCCCCGTGAACACCAAACACCAAACCAATCGCCATAAACCCGATAGCAACAACGCCTCCGGCGAGGCCGTCGAGCCCGTCAATGAGGTTGACTGCGTTGATCACGCCGACAATCCAGAGCAGTGTTACTGGAATGGATATGAGCGCATGCTGATACGGATCGATGTGCTCCATGTAGGGGAGCATTGTCAGATCCAGCCGATAGCCAGCAAAAAGGATCAGATAGGCCGCCAGCACCTGAAGCAGAAACTTCGCTTTAAAGCCTACACCTTTCACATCATCGTAGAGCCCGGTACCAATCATAATCGCCGCTCCAATCCAGGGCGTGATCGACGCTAACGGAATCTCACCAACCCCGCCTCCGAATACGGCAAGTAGACTCAGTCCTGCTCCAAACCCAAGGGCAATGGCAAGGCCCCCGAGAGTCGGGGTTGGGCGTTCGTGTCGCTTCCGATCGTCATCCGGACAATCCATCCACTGGTACCGATAGGCCTTCTCCCGAACAAGGGGTGTTATGGCCGCCGTAATAGCACAAGCCAGCGCAAAGATGCTGACGAGAAGAAGGTAGGACATATATCCTGCAATTCATGAAAAGCGAGGCAAACAACACCTACAGGCCCGGGACGAAACCTCCCAAACCGCATGTGCAGGATATCAAATGCTACGTACCCAGCGTCTCCATCTTTAGCGGAAGTGCATTGTATGATTTAGTGCGCTACAGATAGACCTATGATCGCAAAGGGTATGCTCCTTCGGAGTATGACGTCCGACTAAATCTCACAACGAGCCACCGAGGACTCGAACCTCTACCCAGATTCTATTTCAATTAGGAGGCGGATAGTTCAAGGTAGTCGTATCATTTACATATATCTTGTATCCTCCCCCGGGCTCGAACTGTCCGATTTCGTTAATTCCATACTCCGGATGATACACGTTGCCCGCTGCATCCTTCACCATGACGAGGTGGCTGGCAATGGCGTCCAGGGCCACCTCCACATCCATACCGGTCGCTCCGAAAAAGGGGAGCAGATTCCAGCCTTGTTCCAATAAAATCGCACTTGTCGGATCCACAGCGTTACCTTCGATGGTAAAGGAGGTCGCTGCTTCCGCGTAAATCAAATAAGCCTCTTGAGAATTCCAAGAGTCGATTTGATTAACACCGTCACCCGGACTGAAGATCTGTCCCTGTTCGTCTTTGACGAGACCAACCTCAGAAATGGCGTCGCCTAACACCGCTTCCAGGTCGGGATTGGTGGGAGCTACCGACGATGAAACGATGTTCCAGCCTTCCTGAAGAGGGATGGTTTGTGCCGTGATCTCAGCTCCACCGGGCTCAGCATACGGCCCGTGAATCTCGCCCTCATGAAGCATCGGGCGCCATAGGTCAAGATCAGCAAGGCTCCCTGTATTCACGGTAATACGTATGCGCCCATGTTCGGGCGTCTTGAACACCATGCGCGTCCGGTGCCACTGCCCGTCGGCCCAAAGACCACTCCCTGTAAAATCCTTTCGGTCCTGACGACCTGCCCCCTCATCTTCAAAAGCATGATCGCTCAAGATTTTAATCATGGAGTTATTTGATACCCGCCGCGCCCAGAAGCTAAGCGTAAACACCGAGTTTGGCTCAAGGTCAAGATCCAGGTAAAATTTGCCTTGCCCATCGATTCGATAGGCACTACTTCCTCCTTCAGGGTCATCAATGTTTTCAGTGGCGGTGCCTCCCTGCCACGGCGGATCGTCAAAGGCTACGGCACCCGACGAAAGGTCGTTTTCAAGCGGCGGATGTTCAAACTCGAAAGAAAGACCTGAATTCCCTTCGTACCAGGCACCTACGTCCCCCGTCTGGACGGTCACCTCGTCCACTTTCACCCCGTCGTCCACAACGTCAACCATGAGCGGGTCCCCCTCTTGCCACGCCTCGGGCATGGATGCGGAGTGCGGAAGTCGCGGAATCGTTATGCGGTAGAGCGAGCTTCCCGACTGCGTCTGAACCTCGGTCGCAACGATACTTTTGTGGTCGGTGTCCCACGCGATAGGGCCGTCGCTAAGAAGCGTGTAGTCCCCTCCTGTAAGCGCGTTAATTTCGCCTATTAGGTCATCTACGCGTCGATCGTTATCGAGCGAGGCGCCTCCGCCCCCGCCGTCTCGCGCGTTCCAGTAGAGAATGGGGACGTCGTCGGTAGCGAGCATGATGTGGCGCAGATACTCGTCGTAGTACGGGCCGCTTCCCGTATCATTAATAAAGTACCCGTCCCTGAGATTCGGATACGTCACCCACGGCTGAATCTTACCCTCCGTATCCCGATACATTGCCCGCGCGTAGTTCGTCTGCCAGAGAATGGTCGCAAAGGGCGAAGCCTCATTCCGATAGGTCGTCCCTGGAAGGGTCATGCTCGTCAAACTGCGCATCGAGGCGTAGAGCGGCTTCGATCCATGGGTACCCAGCACGTAGGGCGAGTATTGCGTCCACCCGTCGGTTTGCATCGCCCACTGCTCCGCGCTCTCTTTTGTGAGCCCCGTCTTTTCATATCCGCTCCCATGCGCGTCTGGAAAGTGCTCCCACACCGGCTCGAAATACGCCTCCTCAGCCGCATTGCCGACTACGCGCCGAGACATAAGGGCGGTCCATGCTAACTTTTCATCACTACTTCCCCCCTTACCTATTACATCATCAATGGTAAAACCGGACTCCTCTTCAAAGTACTGCTTCATCGACCGATTTTCTCCTTCAAATCCATATGCGGGGTCGTCCCAGCGGGGATCGTGCTTGTGAGCTATCTTCGCCCCTACTCCGGTTTCCAGATCGAAAATGATCGCATCAATCGCAGCCCCAACATCGACCACCCCTTGCACGTACTCTTCCATCGCTGCCTTCATCTCAGCGGCGGCATGGGTGGGCCAGAGGCTCTGAAAATCCGACAAAACGTTGTCTCCAGCGCTGGCTCCGCTAATTGACACGGGATTCCCATCCCCATCATGTATGGGAATCGTCGTCGCGCCTGCAGAGACGCTCCCGTCTAATTGTACCTCAATGATTCCCTCCCACTTCCCAAGGGGCACGTTGGATGGATCTCCTGTTTGGATATAAAGGGTATATCGATTTCCCTGTGGAAGGTCATATGGAAGCGGGTCCACCTGAATATAGGTGCGATCCTCGCCGTCGATGTCTTCTGCAAGCGTAGTAGCAATCGTGCGATCGTTGCGATTAGATCGGCCTGGATTCCACCCGTCTTTAAGCAGATAAAACGAAGACTGCAATGGAAAGAGCGCCCGACGCCCTTCAGGCCGGGCCAGGAGCTTGTTTTCGCCCTCCTGCTGCCCAAGCGTGTAGTCTATTTCAGAAGGATTATGCGCGCTGAGAGACGAAAAATGAGTGAGGTGATTGGTATCCTCTGGAGGCTCATGCCAGGTGAACGCATGAAGGGAATTAGGCTGACTTTTTACATTACCAGATCCGACTATACCCCAGACCAACAAAGCAAGGAGTATGACGGCAATCCTCATCCCGCATTTTTGTCCGGTTTGGTAGCAGCGTTGCAGCAACATGTTTGTAGGTAGTTGACTGGATAAGATACACATCTATCTGTTCTTCCCACAAGGTAAGTGCCACAACGATTTGACAATGATTTGGAAGATTTCCGAAAGACGGTCAGACGGATTAAGAACCTGTTTTTATTTCAAATTTCGTTAACATAAACGAACGGGAGTCCGTCTCGTTGTCGAGAGTAGCGAGCAAGCTACTCACCGAAAATGACATCGAAGCGATGCAGCGCAAGCGCTACAGCTCCGACTTGACGGTCTCCCAATGGAAACAAATCAAAGCGTTTTTCGACACGCGGAGGCACCGCCAGCACGACCTGCGCCGCGACATCTTGGACGGGCTTTTGTACTTGATCAAAACGGGCTGTCAGTGGCGCATGCTGCCCGGCGGATTTGCTACGCAGAAATTTCTGCGATGGCAAACGGTGTACTACTACTTCCGAAAGTGGCGCAAGCAAGGACTGATCGGGCACCTGCTCAGCGCAGCGCGACGGAGAGCGCGCGCAGAGGCCGGCCGCGAGAGGGAGCCCAGCGCGGTGATTATCGACTGCCAGTCGGTCCCGATCACCCGCTCAGGCGGCTGCTCGGGGTTTGACGCGTACAAAAAGGTCAAGGGCCGTAAGCGGCACGTCGTCGTTGACACGCAGGGGTTTCTGTGGAGCGTCGAGGTGCACGCGGCCAGCGAGCATGAAAGTCAACGCGCCTTTGCGATTGTCGAAGCGGCAGACCAAAAAAGCGATCGGTTGGAGGTTGTCTTCGCCGATAAGGCCTACCGAGGCGAGCTGGAAGACGAGCTGGCCGAAACGCTCGACCTCCGGTTGGAGATCACCGAATCCGAGTCGGACGAGCCGGGCTTTGCCGTCGAGCCGAAACGGTGGATCGTCGAACGCACCTTCGGGTGGCTGGGCGGCTGGTGCAGGCTCAGCAAAGAGTACGAGCGTCTCACCGAAACAAGTGAGGCCATTGTCCAGCTCGTCTCGCTTCAACTGGCACTGAACCGCCTCGACTGAAAATCAAAACAGGTTCTTAGACGATAAGACAAACGGAATGACAGCAAGCAGAGCGTACGAAATCAATCACTCCCATTACCAAATCCCCGTTGAAAGATAGATTTACCACGTTGCTCTGAAAAGTATCTGAAGCTGTTCGGACAGACAATGAAAGCGGCGAGTATTCGCCTGCCGACTCCATCAGCGGCCATTACAATCTTTCCAGCCTACGGGTCAAAAGAAACCGATGATTTACTGACCCTTCGGTGTGAATCGGATGCTCTGGTTCTACACTCATTCCTCTCTTCCTTATCACTCAAATGCTTCAGTTTCAGCTCGACCATGTACTCATACATCGCGATCATCGTACAGTAGGTTAAGCCTGCGCGACCGTCGAGAAAACCAAGCCTGAGCACATACATATAGACGAATCGCCACAACGGGCGCAAGGGGAGACGGTAGGAGAGCTCTTTCACTGCGCGCCGGCGCTTCTGTGGGTTCTTCGATAGGAGATCTCGCCACGGCAACTGTTCGCTCCGGGCCGCCACCATCCGCCGCGCCTCATCCGTCGAATATCGGTTATGGCGCTCGATCCAATCCGCTATCCCCTTGGAAAACGCGTAGTGAATCAGTGGGGCATCGAGGGTCCCGACGTCATCGTCGGGCAACTCTCCTCGTTGGCCGTGACCTACCTGCCGAAACGTAAGTGCATCACGCCTACCCAGGCGAATTTGATAGGTGGGATACATGCCAGAATACTTCAGCCACTGCCCTCGAAACATGAGTTTCGACGGTATGCGGAAGGCCCTCTTATCGGAGCGCTTTACAGCGGTCATCATTTCCTCATGTAGGACCTCGGTCACGCGCTCATCGGCATCCAGATGCAATACCCAATCGTGAGCGAGTTTTCCCTCACGCAAGCCGTAGTTGCGCTGGTTGGCGAAACTATCGAATGGGCGATGCATCACGCGGGCCCCCCATTCCTGCGCGATCTCTACCGTACGGTCGGTGCTGCCCGAGTCGATCACAAGCACGTCGTCGGCCCAACAGACCGACTGCAAACAGTCGGCAATGTTTGCCTCTTCGTTGTGGGTAAGGATGAGAACTGAAATCATTTCTCGCTCAACTCTCGATCCTTGATAGGACGAGCGGGGTTACCACCTACTATGGTCCACGGCTTCACATCGTGTACGGCAACGCCTCGAGCCCCGACAACGGCTCCCTTCCCAACGGTTACGCCCGGTCCCACGAAAGCATCTGCACAAATCCAGACCTGGTTTTCAACGGTGATGGGCGGTTTTAATAGCGGCATCGCCGGATCCGTATGATCGTGCGTTCCTGCACAGAGATGGGCACGCTGGGAGATCGTTACCTGCTCGCCAATGGTAACCGGACCGAGATTGTAGATGAGCGCCCCCTCTCCAATGGCACTCCAATCGCCGACACGCAGGTTCCACGGATAATAAATGGTAGCTGTATTATAGATATGAACCTGCTTTCCGATATCGGCGCCAAAAACTCGCAGTACAAAACGGCGCCATCCAAATGCCGTGCGCGGGCTCCATCGAAATGCATACTGTGCTACCATCCAGAGCACCCGTCGCACGAGTTCGCTTACCGCATATTTGCGTGCTCCGCGATTTTCTTCGATCTCCAGGCTGGAGCGGCCTTCCGTTGAATTTATTTCTCGCTGCTCAACCATAAATAGATCTCAAAGTAACATCGAGAGCTTGTTCATACGCCCTTTTGTGTGACAAAACGTTCCGGCCGCCCCTCGGCCTTCCGTTTACACCGCGCACTCGGGCTTATCACACTGCCCCACCATCCACGCATAGGTTTGCTTTAATCGTTTTGCGACGCGCGGCCACGTGTATTTCTGCTCCACGAGCGTTCGTCCCCGTGCGCCCATCGCCTGTCGATCCGCTCGAGAAAGCCCTACCGCCTCCTGCAAGGCCTGTGCGAGGGGATCGGCGCCAATGTCTATCCACCACCCACAGTCATGTCGCTCAAGATCGCGCCAGGGCGCTCCCCGTGTTGTAATGACCGGCACGCCGTAGGACAAGGCTTCGGCAACGACAATTCCAAAGTTCTCGCTATGCGTGGGTAACACAAACATATCGGCGTGTCGGAACAGGTGTTCTTTTTGTTCGCCCGCTACCGGACCCACGAAATCAAAGTCGGACTCGACGCCATGATTCCGGGCATGTCTTTGAACCTCGCTCTTATGCCCATCCTCATCCGGGCCTGCAACCACGACCTTCCACCCGCCCGGCCGGAGCTGCGACCATGCTTCGACCAGATTAATGAGCCCCTTCACCTTGTGAATACGGGACAGAAAGAGGCAAACAGATGGGTCGCTACTCGATTTACCTACTACCGGCGACAGGCCTTCCGAGGGCAGCTCGATCCCATTTGGTGCGATCGCGATTGGTTGATCGAAGCCAGCATGGCGAAGTGTTTCCGCCTCCTCCTCGGCTGTCGCGTGGAGCACATCTGCGTCCTTCAAATCGCGCTTCTGATATAGCTTCCATGCCAGCCGTTTCTTCAGCGATTTATGATTCAAGGACCACGGCTCCATCATACCGTGCGTGCTTACGAGCCGGGGGACGCCGGTCTCCCGAGCTATTTGCGCCACCCGATGATTGACGGGCAGCCATATCCCGTTATCATGAATAACTGCCGGCCTGTCTCGATCAATCGTTGCTTTGAGTTTCCGGCCGAAGCGCCTCAAATCTCCTGGAACCTCCCAGAATTGCCTCCCCTTTTCCACCCGCTGAACCGTAAGTGACGATTCATCCTCAACATCGAGAGCAGGTCTCCCGCGATCAAAGGATAAAAGCGTAACAGCACACCCCACTTGGGCAAGGTGACGCGCGGTCGCTGCGACCGCCCGCGAAGTTCCTCCCGCGTCTCGATCGAGGCTGGCAATGGTCATAATTACCTGCATATCCACCATCACCGCTATTTAGTGGAATTCAGCACGTCCGCTGCACTTTCTTGCGACGTCCCGCGATGAACGGTCTCAAGAAACTCCACAAGTCGATTCACATCGGCAATCACGTCGTACGAAGACTCGACCGTCGTGCGAGCTGCCCGACTGAGGCATGGTAGGCAAGCCCGTTTTTCCCTAACAATCCGTCGTATCATCGCTTTCCAGGCCTCCACGTCGTCAACCGGCACGATCCATCCATTCGTTCCTGACTCAACAAATTCAAGGGCAGACATCACACAGTCGCTAGCCACCACCGGCCGCCCTCCAGCGAGCGCTTCCATGGTAGCCATCCCGAACCCGTCATGCCGAGACGGAAAAAGCAGCACATGGGCCTTTCGCACCATCGTCGGCACGTCCCCATATGGCACTGCCCCCTTAAAATGAATGGCTTGATGCTGGCACTGCTCCGCCAGGTGCTCCAGACGTTCACGCTCAGGACCGTCTCCCACAATGTAGAGTTCTGCGAACTCCTCAATCTGAGCGAGTGCCTTCAGCACGACATCGATTCCTTTGCCCCGTACGAGGCTACCAATCACGATAAATCGGACGGGGTCTGGCGGACGGTCTAAAAGAGGCAGCTCCAAAAAGGAACGCAAGTCCCGGTGATACGGAACCGATAGCGTAGGTCCCTCGAAGGTAAATTCTCGGGTATAAAAGTCCACCGTAGCCCGTGTGGATCCTATAAACGCAGCAGCCCGATTCAGAATCCACTGAATGGGAACCCTGCGCATTCGATCCACGAACCAATTCGACAGCCGGGAAAACCGCTCGCACCAGAAAACAAACGGCACGTCCCTGCGCCTCAACGCCCAAATAATAGCATACGTGTTCAAGGACGCGTACGAGGTGCTGACGATAGCAATATCCGCCTGCGACCGCCTCGCAATCTGTGCCGCCCGTGCATCCCACAGCTGTCCCCATCCCACTAAATCTGTGCTCTCCAAAAACCGAGCAGGCGCCTGTCCGGCATGGATCCCCCAATCCCGCTCCGGGAGCTCTTTTCGCTCGTAGACAACCTCGAGGTCGACCGATGGAACCTCGTGGAGGGCATCAAGCACGCCGACGAGGTGGGGGCTTGGAGCGAGCGTGTAAAACTGAACCTTCATGCCTCTCGCCCCCCATGGGTCGACGCGGGATGCAGTGATCGTGATCTGCGGGAATGAAGTCTATTCCCTGATGGAGTCCTCATACCGGCAATGCAGAGTCCTAATGCAAACCAGAACATGAGGTGCGCAAATGAACCGGGCCCGAGTAACCAGGGCTCCCCCGAAGCATGAACCGCCAGGCTGAAAAAGAGCGACACGCCGGTCAGGGCTAATATCTTAGCTGGTTGCTCTACTCCACCGGGTGTTGCATGCCAAAGCAGGCGAGTCATATTCTGTGCCACTACGACATACAAGACGCCCAACATGGCAGCCCCCACGATGCCTATGGACTCAAGCACCCCGAAGTATCCGGAGCCATCACGGACCGAACCGACCGCGTCTAAAAACCCCTCCGCCTGGTACCCCCCTTCGGTCACTCCATACCCGTGCCCAAACCATGGATATTCCCTCCAGTTACGCAGACTCGCCTCCCATACGTTATCCCGCGATGCCGTTAGCGTCCCCTCCTGGAGTCGCTCTAACAGAACGCTGGCAAATCCGAAGGAGCGCGTATCTACGATGCCTGTTAGCATCGCCCCCCCGGCGAGTATCCCGAGCCCGACGCCCCACTTTAGCTTTCTCGCAGCTACAGCCCAAATTAATCCTCCGATCGCAAAGGCCACAATCGACGTACGAGAAGCCGTCCATACGAGAACGAGCACAGCGACGGCGACGGTGAAAAGCGGAATTGCTCGCTTCCATGACGCGGCAAACATGGGCCAGTGTTGCGCCCACAGAGCCATGACGCCACCGACCAACGCCACCATCCCTACGGAATTGGGGTTCCCGATGACGGCAATGCGACCCTGCATAAAGACAGGCCAGCGGGTTGGAATAAGGGTGACGCCCGTTACGACGGCAACGAAAACGACTGTTAGGACCCCAGCGAATAGCAGGAAACTCCACTGGATTACTCGGTACCAGTCGCGAAGCGAAAGTAGGCGATTCGCTGCGTAAATGAGCACAAAGAGCTGTGTACAAAGCAAAACGCCCTTTAACACCGAGATCGTAACGGCAAATCCGGCAACGGCCGTTGCAAAAAGCGTTGCGACCAATGCGGCGATTGTTGCTCCAAGACCTCGCGCCTCCTCGGGAAACGGACGGTAATGGTCGGAGGTCAAAAGTATCCATCCTCCTATTCCGGCCACGCCGAACAAACTCAGCCACCTGCCATAGCCAGCTACACTTCCAGGCACCCCAATGCTTACCTGAGCGGCCAGGTAGAAGAAGACCATTCCAAATATTAGATGCCAAAACCGCATTGACGCTCCGTTTAAACCTGTGCGGTAATCCGTGTCATGTGCTTCAATTCTCTGGCGCTACATGAACGACGATGTCGTTTCGATATTGGCAGAGTCGGACAACTGATGAACCAATCGCCCCCATCGATCCGCCCACTGCTCTGCTGAATAGGGCTGTGCAAAGCGTTGTGCGCGTTGTCCCCATTCGGGTAGGATCTCGTACGCACCGTGGGCGCGGGCAAAGGCTTCAGCTAATGCGTCCGGATGTTCATCAGGAATAATCATGCCATTATACCCTGTGCGCACGATTTCTACGGCCGAACCGCAGGCATCCGTGCATATGAGGGGGAGGCCTGACGCTGCAGCTTCCACGAGCGCCAGCGGCCACGGGTCGAACCGACTCGGCAGTACGAATGCTCCAGCTTCTTCCCAGACCCCTTCCATTTTATCGGGTTGAACGAATCCCCGGTTCTCGATCCCCTCTTGCTGATCGAGCAAATGGGCCATGGGCCCTTTCCCGCAACATACCAACGGCCACGGTTGAGTCATCTGTGAGCGGTACCGGGCATACCCCTTCACCAACACATCAATCGCTTTCTCTTCGGCAAACCGACCGACGTACACAAACCGGCGCGGCCAACCGCCGCGCTGCCTGTAATCCCGTAGCGGAGCCAACTGCGTATAGTCGACGCCATAGAGACCTCGAACAATCTGATTGGGGGGAACGCCTAATCGATATGCATACTGCCAGCTCCGCTCGCCGGTGACGACCACCCGATCCATCCTGCGAATCAGGGGGCGGAGGATCCACCGCGCCGCATGCTGTCGCCAGAGCGCGCGCCAGGGGGTATCCATCCCCATAACGAAACGAACGTCCCGGAAGCCCGGCTGAAACGGGAGGCGCCGGTAGGGCGGGTGAAACCAGCCGCTCACGACGACCACATCTGGGTTTTGCTCGGCTACGAGACGACCAATACGGCGGCTATTATCACGCTCCTCAGAGTCGAGAAGACGGCACGGAATGCCGGCCATGAGTTCGTCATTGAACGCCGTGCTCTGCCCTGCCTCGAACGCCAAAACGAAGGGATCAATCCCGGACTCCTCCGTGAGCAGCCGCCAGCAGGTCGCCATGTAGCCCGAAATGGTAGCCCAGCAAAAGACCACGCGCACCGGTCGATCCTCTGTTACAGTACGGTCGAGCATTGGCTCTTTATGTGATGTCCTCAAAGGCATCGGCCAGTCGATCCACACAACGACCCCACGTGTAGCGCTGCGCCCGCTTGCGCCCGGCCTCAATATACTGGCGGCGGAGGACGGCATCGTGACGCAACGTGCAAACCTGTTCTGCGATGGTCTCGGTTTCCTCCGGCGCCACGACCATCCCGGCGTCCCCCACTACTTCCGGCAGCGAGGCGGCATCGGAAACAATCGCCGGGGTGCCCGCCGCCATGGCCTCAGCGGCCGGGAGGCCGAAGCCTTCATAGTGCGAGAGAAACAACAGCGCCAGTGCCCCGCGCATGAGCCGGGGCACATCTTCGTCGTCCACCCAGCCCAGTAGGTGAACGTTGTCGAGATCCTGAGCCCGGTCTTCGTACTCTTCCCCGTTCGGTCCGGCCACGACGAGCTGCACGTCGGAGCCCTGTCGCTCCAGCTCCTTAGCCACGGCCAGCAGCGCATCACCGCCTTTCTTCTCGCGGAGACCGCCAATCATGAATAGGTAAGGTGCCTCGCACGAGCGCTCCAGTTCCTCGCGAGGCGTCTTCGCAATCTCGAAGAACCGGTCGTCCACCCCATTTCCGACAACGACAATGTTTTCTGGGTCGGCCCCCAGCAACTCCACCATGCGCGATTTGCTGAACTCCGAGACGGTGAACACGACCTCACAGTCGCGGAGCGTGTCGTAGATCCAGGTGCTCCACTTCCACCGAAACCAGCGGTGTTTCCATGACTGCGCCCACGGGAGATCCGTCTCGAAGGCCTGAATGTCGTGGATTGTCACGGCTACCGGCACTTCTCGGAGGGGCAGGTAGGTCTCCATGGGTGAGTAGACAAAATCGACTTCGTTCGGCACCCACCGGTCCATGCGGGGCCGCCCGAGGAGTTTCCAGCAGCGCTCCGTGAGGCTTTCGGGGTAGGGAAACGTGTGGAAAGACAAATCTCGAAGCGGCGTTCTCGGGTCCAGTTGCCCATCCTCGCGGAGCCACTGTTTGGAAAAGAAAAGACTGTGGCTCACGTCCTCCCGCTCGGCGAGGCGAAGCAACACATTGTTGGCATGACGTCCTACCCCTGAACAAGGAAGATACGTCCGGATGGGATGAATGAAGATCAGAATGTTCATCGCCGGTTGCTCCAAGCCATTCTAAGAGCCAGCAATCCTCGCTCAAGGAGGTTCGCATTCTCGACTGGCTCCCAGCGCACGGTGCGAACCTCATCGGCATCTTCACGAGGAGTTGCAAAATCCTCAATCCACCTTTTTCCTACGCCCGGAAAATGAACAACCGACGTTCCCCGTACCATGTCTCTGACGACTCCCGGATTCTCGATCGGTCC
>CAYUVF010000035.1:0-2827 GCA_964448045.1 uncultured Rhodothermales bacterium | reverse complement strand
AGGGGAAAGGTCATATCTGAGAAGGTAAGAGGACGCGTGAACGTTGCGGGGTCCAATTGGGTCGAAAAAGGCGGACGGCGTAAAGATTATACTACGGACGCTACCGCGCTTTCAATTGTGCTTCGAACGTCTTCCTTTATCTGGTCGAGTCGACCGCTCTGGAGGGTAACTGGGGATCCGTTTACGAGTTTACTCACACATGAGTCCGGATCGTCCACCAACTCGAGCCGGGCAACGCCACGCTCCTTTCCGATTCCTAAGTCGTCCAGTAAATCCCCGCATTTGACCGCGTAAAGAATGGGAATCGTTGGGACTTGTCCCATGAGCCCGAACACAAGGGAGTGATAACGGGTCGAGAGAAGCCGATCGCATGCTCCAACAGACCTAATGACCTCCTGAACATCGGACGTGTACGGCAGAAATGAATCCGTCTGCGGTTTTAGAAAGGTTTTTGCGAATAAGGCATCCTCCGGAGCAAAGGGAATATGAATAACCCGGTAGCCCTGGTCTTGGTATCTGCTCAGCGCCTCTCCAAAAACACGAATATAGGCAGGGCCGATTTTCTTGATGTACGGAACGATCGGTGAGTCAACCTTCTGATACCAGTCTTCGAGTGGCGTCCCAGGCTCAAATCCGCCATTCTTCCACGTCATGAACAAGTTTAACGCGTTGTATCCCAACACCTTCTTTCCACTGTTCGGGGCCGGGACCACTCCGGCTTCCAAAGCAAACGCATTGTCAAACCCAAACCCAACATCCTGTCTCCCAAGCACATCGTTGAGCTTCTCCGTCTGGGATTTACTTCTACAAGAAATGCAACGTACATCCCGCAGGTAGGAGAGTACCTCCCCGGAAAACTCTGCTACATCTCCGGAAAAGTCCATCCCGACCATTGCGGTTCGGGCTGCCTTATCCCTATGCCTCTCTGCCAACGGGCAGATATTGCTCTCAACACCGGTGGCTCCACCTCCAAGAATGATCCTCTTGCCAATAGACTGACGAGCAAGACGAGATATTTCCTGCAGGCCTATCGTACTCTCGAATTCACCGGCTACCTCTTCGACCGCCCTTCCGAGCGCCATATCTCCCACATTTTCTCCATGGTAGGCCCCAAGAATGGAAAGATCCGGGGGAAGTAGCTTCTGGGTTATCCCTCTAATTGCTCCCCCCCCCTTTCTTTTAACTGTTTAAACCTCCATACAAAAACATCTACTTTAGTCGCTTTTTTGTTCAATATCATTAACTATAGCTTTCTATTTTCAATTTATACCCCTTTTCAAAGTATTCGCCTACGCTCATTCCATTCTCATAATCGTCTCGTAAATCTCTGTCACGAAGTTGGCCCGTTTCTCCCAACTAAAACGTTCGGCTTGGCGGACTCCCTTTCTTGCTTGCTTAAGCCGGAGCTCTTTTGAATCGAGAAGTTCGCAGATTGCTTCCACCAGCTCGCTTTCATCCGTAGGATCAATTGGAATGCCTACCTCCCCCATCACCTCCGGTATCGACGCCGCATTGGACGCAATCACCGGACATCCGCACTGCATGGCCTCCAGCACGGGAAGCCCGAATCCCTCGTAGAGCGAGGGGAAGACGAACGCCTCGGCCCCACTGTACAGGGGGGCTAAATCTTTATCCTCCACGAAGCCCGTGAAGTGTACATAGTCGAGGTCGCTTGCCGTCAGGGGTAGATCCTCACAGATATCTTCCAGCGGGCGTCCCAACCCTCCCGCCAATACCAGATATGTATCGGACGCTTTCTGCTGCTGAACGAACTGTTGAAAGGCCTTAATCAGGCGGGAAACGTTTTTGTGGGGGGCCATGGAGTGAAGCGAGAGGAGATACCGTCCCTCTGGGATTCCATACTTCTCGCGCACCTCCTGAATCCGGCTCGCATCCGTCACGGGGTAAAAGAGCTTCTCTGAGGCCGCGTTGGGCACCACAAACACCCGTTCGGGATCGATGGGACGCCGCTCGCAGAGGTCCTCTTTCGTCGACTCCGACACGGCAATGACCCAGTCGTCGGGTTGAACGCTGTCGATAATGCGGCGCGTAATCGCGATTTGCTCCGATGAAAAATACTTCTCCCCCAGCACAAGCGGAGTGAGGTCGTGCACCGTGAGAATGTGTCTGCCCGGCAATTGTCGTCGTACCTGTCTTGGGATACGGGCGTACGACGAGTGGAAGAGGTCTGCCCACTCCAACGCCTCTGGGGCCACGGGCCGGCGAAGCAAGTTGACGGCACGGGAGACCTGTGTGAACGCAAAATTTCCAGCACGAGCCGCCATGTTCGCCAGCCCTTCGGCGTCCGTGGTCCACCGAGCAAAACTCCGCTGTGCCTCGTGCGCGCGGCGCGCCAGGGGACCGACCCCGTTCAGTGCCGAGTGCCAAACGGTGCGGCGTGACAGGACGGTCTCCGCCTGCAGCGTTGCCCAGAGGGATCCGGTCGCTGAAAAGCGTACGTCGTCGCCGAGCCGCTGATGGAGGCGCTCCGCCATACTATCAGCGACCCGAGCAAGTCCTGCCCGGCGGGCCGGATCGGCTCCGATGGGCGAAATGTCGTAAATAAGCCGCATTTAATTGGATCGGTGTCGTCAGACGGGCCGTCAGTGGTCCAAATACTTTTCGTAGGCAGTGCCCCGCAGACGCTTTTCGACGGCCTCGTAGTTGCGAATTATCTCCTTCAAACTGTCCGGGGTTACCTTTTCCAGGCTGGCGTTCACGGCCTGCACGTCGAGCCCGATGTCCCTGAATATTTTATTGCAGGTGTCCTGCTCAATACTCCGTGCAACTTGAATTCGGGTTGTTAGGGTCGAGCCCCTTTAGTTGG
>CAYUVF010000034.1:0-45189 GCA_964448045.1 uncultured Rhodothermales bacterium | reverse complement strand
CTTGATCAGTCATGAAGCCCGGGGTTGAGCCTCACTGCGTGGCGTCTAACACGACGCCTTATTTGTTCAGGAGGCCATAGCCGAATAGAAGAAGCACCGCCCCACCGACCGCCATGCCGATGCTGCGTAGATCAAAGCCTGAGAGGCCCCCAAAGCCGAGTTGCGCGCCGAGAAAGCCACCGATGAGCGCGCCGCCGATACCGAGGAGTACCGTGATGATGAGACCGCCCGGGTCATTCCCCGGCATGATGAATTTTGCCAAGAGCCCGGCAATCAAGCCAAGAACGATCCATGCAATGATACCCATAATAATTTATTGTATGTCTTTTAAGTAATTAGTATGCCATTTAGTATATTTTTGTTATGATAACATCGTACCAATAATATAAAATAACGCCGCCAATAACAAGCCTCACGACGTGCTCCGCGCTCCCGATGTGGCCCGCGTTTGGTCCTTGCCGGCTTTCTTTTACCGAGACATGGGGCCTTCGGGAAGGGCTGTTTCATTCCACGTGGGGCCTCCCGGCACAGGGGCATGTGCACAATAATGCACAATAACGCGTCCAGCGCACACGGCGGGATGACTTGCTCCATTCTCCCGCTGCCGCGACCGGACCGGACTCCCCAGGCGATCTGCCAATTTTCAGCGCTACGACAGGAGGGGCCCGGAGCGTCGACAGGGTAGATGCAGCAGACGAGCCCTTCCCTGTGCAGAAAGTGGGGCTAAAAGACTCACTGCACGATGCGCAGAACTACGGTGATATGGCCTGAAAAGAGTACGGGCCTACGTGCTGGGGGAAAGCACGTAGGCCCTGTAGATTTGACTCAGACCTGTAGGTTTGGCTCCCCGGGCTGGATTCGAACCAGCAACCCCCTGGTTAACAGCCAGGTGCTCTACCGTTGAGCTACCGAGGAAGGGAGGCGTTTTGTCAGAACGGCTATTACGAATGCATAAGATAACATCTTGCTCCCCAGGGTCAAGCGCCTTGACAGCCTTTTCATCAATCAGTTATTTGATGCGCTGCTGGCTGTCCAGGTGTTATTGCTGCGGTTGACATCCGGATAGTAGCGCTCGGGATCGATCTCGACGCGCTGCACGGTTCCCGGGCGAAGTTGGGCGGTCGCTCTTCGTTGCCCTTGCAGCCAGGGGTCGACCGGCAGGGTCCGCTCGACCGTCGAGCCGTCAGCATACGTCACGCGGAGCAGCACGGGGAGGGGCATGCGCCCTTCGTCGGCGATAGTGACGGTGACGTGATCGGGCTGTTCGGTGACTTCGGTCACGGCCTGATCGACCGTCCACGTTTCGTAGAGCACCGGCGTCCAAAACCAGTCGAGATCGCGGTCCAGCACGTCTTCAAACGTATTGAAGAGGTCGTATGGCGTAGGATGCTTGAAGGCCCAGCGCTGCGCGTAGGTGCGGTAGGCGTCGAAGAAGGCGTCCTTGCCGATGAAGCCGCGCAGGGCGTGGAGAAAAACGCCGGGCTTGGTGTACGAGGCGATACCGCGAGAGGGCGAACCGTACGTGTAATTGTCGGCGTGGCGCATCGGTGGCTCCTCATAGCCGCTTCCAGCGATGCTCATGTAATAGCGCTGGGAGTTCAGCCAGGGTTGGGCGTCCTCGAAAAAGTCGGCCTCGCCCACCGCGGTGTTGAACGTCGTCGTGCCTTCGTCCATCCACGTGTAGCGCTTCTCGTTGGTGCCCACCACCATCGGAAACCACATGTGGCTTAGCTCATGATAGGTGACGCCGAAGAGCGAACGGTACGTCCGATTGCCGCCGATGAGGGTGATCATCGGATACTCCATGCCGCCGCCGATGACGCCTTCCATGGCGGTCATGTGCGGATACGGGTACGGCATGATCATCTCCGAGAGATGCTCGATGGAGAACCGGTTGAACTCGGCGCTGCGGTCCCAGGCGCTGGCATCGGGGCGGTAGAAGGTGTGGATCAGTGCTGTGCCGTCATCGGGATCTCCTGTCTCGGCTACGGTGGCGTCCCATACGTACTGATCGGATGCCCCGAATGCGAAGTCGCGCGCCTGGTCGGCGCGGAAGCGCCACGTCAGCGTGCCGCCGGACGACTGCTGGGTCGACGCGCCCGCTTCGCGCTCGGTTTCGCCCACGATGGTGTACGTGCTGTCGGAGGAGGTGACAGCAGCCAACCGCTCCTGCACTTGCGATGAGAGCACAGCCTCTGGATTTTGGAGCGTGCCCGTTGCGCCCACGAGCCATCCATCGGGGAGCGTGATCGATACGTCGTACGATCCGTAACCCATGTAGAATTCGCCGTCGCCCTGGTACGGCTCCGCGACCCAGCCCTCGAGATCGTCGTAGACGGCGATCTGAGGATACCAGTAGCCGAGATAAAACACCTCGCCGTTCTCGTGACCCATCCGCGGGGCTCCTGACTCGGGTACTTCAAAGCCCCAGCTTAACGCAAACGTCGCGCTGCTCTGCGGGGCGATCGGTTCTGGCAGGGCCACGATGAGCCGTGTGTCGCGGATGGTATATCCCGTGTCGCCTCGCCGCATGCGATACGGGGTAATTTCGACGAGGGATTGGCTGCTCGCCTGCACCTTCGTGACCTGCATGCCCCCGGTCACTTGCACGTCGCGATTTCGGACGGCCCCTTCTTCGTGCAGGTTCTGGCGCAGGTGGAAGGCTACTTGTTGCAGCGAATCCGGCGAGTTGTTCTGGTAGCGGACTGTCATTGTGCCGCGGAGCGTGCGCGAGGAGGGGGAGAGTGTGGCGTCGATGGTGTACTCGGCCGTGTTCGTCCAGTAGTTCGCTCCCGGGACGCCGCGGGTCGTGCGGGTGCCAGCTTCAACAGCCTGCTGGAACTGCGGAGACGGGGTGACCGGGTAGGGGATGGGCCGATCCGGCAGCAGACTGTTTTCGTTGGGGGCCGCGGATTGTGCCCATGCGGAGGAGGGCACGGCGATAACGAGGAGGAGAACGGCGCAAGTGATCAATGGGCGGAACGACCGAACGGCGAGCATGGGCGAGGGCAGTCAGTGAGCAGAAAGACAACCAATGATCCAACATAACCGCGCGAGTCGAGATCCATCCGGACCGGCGCATCTGCAAAAAGAGCGTGAAGGTGAACTGTCGCCGAAGGTGGAACTTGACACAAGCAGACGCGATTCATACCGTGATCAATCCGATCCACCGGCCCGAGTGGCGGAACTGGTAGACGCGCATGATTCAGGGTCATGTGTCCGCAAGGACGTGGAGGTTCGAATCCTCTCTCGGGCACCGTTCAAATGCCCTGCTCAAACGCTGCAAACGGCAGTTTGGGCGGGGTTTTTGGGTTGTAAGGACGACTTCCTGATGCGCCGACGGATGGCACCCCGGATACCGCCCGTTCTTGCCCGTGGCCTCCTGTCGATGGAATGCCCTGTAGGTGCCACGGTTGGCTGCATCGCACAACTCGGGCGGGAGCCTGCCTCATCGCCTCGCTGTCTTCAGCTTATCCAACCCCCACGCGCCCCCGATGGAGTTCCAGCTACTTATTGTATTAGCTGTTCTCGCCGTCACGGTCTTCTTGATTGTGACGGAACTGATCCGCATCGACGTGGTGGCGATCATGGCGATGCTCACGCTCGTCTGGGTGGGTAGCATCACGCCGGAGCAGGCGCGCTCGGGCTTCTCCAGCAACGCCGTGCTCGCCATCATCGGGGTGATGATCATGGGCCGGGGGTTGTTCAAATCCGGTATCACCGAGCAGATTGCCAGCTTCATCCTGCGCGTCGCCGGCAAGGGCCTCCGTCGGATTATCTCAACCGTCTCGGTGACGGTCGGTGTCATGTCGGGCTTTATGCAGAACATCGGTGCGGCGGCGCTTTTCTTGCCGGTGATGATGGGCATCTCCAAGCGCGAAAAAATATCCATCTCGCGCCTGCTCATGCCGATGGGCTTCGCCGCACTCCTGGGCGGGACGCTCACGATGGTGGGCACCAGTTCGCTGATCATCCTGAATGACCTATTGAGCAGCCGGGGGCTCGAAACGTTCGGGTTGTTTAGCGTCACGCCGATCGGGGTGGTGCTGCTCATCGCAGGCATCGGCTACTTTTTCCTCTTTGGGGATATGGTGCTGCCCGCCAAGCGCGAGGAGAGCCCAACCGCCTCGCCCGGCCAGAAGCTGCTCAACATCTGGGGGCTTTCGGATTCGCTCTTTACCTTTCGCATCCCCGAAGGCAGTCCGCTCGTCGGCAAGTCGGTCGAGGAGTCGGAGATGGGTTCGCGATACAACGTCAACCTGCTGCGCGTCTACGACGACACGGGTACCGAGCACGAGATCTGGAAGGATATTCGGTTCGAGGTGGGGCAAAACCTCGTAGTCCAGGGTCAGAGTGACGATGTGCAGCTGTTCGGGGAGAACTTTAATCTGGAGCTCAAGGAGGAGCAGGAGAAAACCCCGAAGAACTCGGAGATGGGCTATCTGGAGGTTGTCATCCCGGCGCGCTCGGCGCTGGTGGGCAAGACGATTCGCCAGGTGGCCCTGCGCGAGACGTACAACACGCAGGTCGTGCTCTTCTTCAGCAACAGCGAAGTAGTCGAAGAAGACGTGGCCGACCGCGTCGTGCAAGCAGGGGATACGCTGGTGCTGCACGGCAAATGGCAGAACCTGCAGTTCTACGAGGACAGCGAGGACTTCATCACGGTCACGCCGGTGCCACACGAACCCAGCGAGCCCAAAAAACCGGAAAAAGCATGGGTGGCCCTCAGCAGTTTCGCCGGGGCGATCCTGCTCGTTCTCGCACTGGATCTCCCGATTTCGATCGGGTTCCTTACTGGCGCGGTAGCCATGATTTTGGGCGGGGTGCTCAACATTGAGGAGGCGTATCGGTCGATCGAGTGGAAAGTAATTTTTCTGATTTCGGGGCTCATCCCGATCGGGATTGCAATGGAGTCGTCGGGGGCCGCATCCTTCATCGCACAGACGCTGGTGGCCGCCATCGAGGGTGTGCATCCGTTTCTGGTGCTGATGGTACTGGGCATCCTCTCGACCATCTTTTCGCTCTTCATGTCGAACGTCGCTGCGACCGTGCTGATGGTGCCCCTCGTGCTCGAACTCACGGGCATCAGCGGGCTCAATTCGCAGGTGCTGGTGCTCCAGGTGGGCGTGTGTGCGGCCAACTCGTTCGTGCTGCCGACTCATCACGTAAATGCGCTGTTAATGACGCCCGGCGGCTACCGCGTGCCCGATTACCTGCGCGCGGGCAGCATCCTTTCGATCATCTTCGTCACGATCTCGACGACGATGCTGTACTTCTTCTACCTCTGACGCAGGGGCGTCAGCGTCGCGTCGTATCCTGGAAGCAGCCGGGGGAGCGCGCCGGCCAAGATGCGCTGAAGAAGGAACCTGCCCCGCCGGTGGATCTATGCCTTATCGGCGCTCACGTCGCGCTGCGTCGGCGGAAAAGAGGCCGGGCCGAGGCGTAGAAAAATCGCATATTCATTGGAAGCAGATTTCCCCGCATCTCCATGGCCGAATCGCAATCGCCCGCTTCAAATCCGGCGGACAACGAGCTGTACCTCATCGACGCGATGTCGCTGGCGTACCGCTCGCATTACGTCTTCATCAGCCGCCCGCTCATCAACTCGAAGGGCCAGAATACATCGGCGGCGTACGGGTTCACGAACTCGCTGATGAAGCTGATGGGCGACCACGGCATCGACCATATCGCCGTCGTGTTCGACGCGGTGGGTGAGGAGGGGACCTTCCGCGACGAGATTTACGAGGAGTACAAGGCGCACCGCGATCCGCCGCCCAACGACCTGCTCGAAAACCTGCCCTACATCAAAGATATCGTCCGCGCGCTCGACATCCCCGTGCTGGAGATTTCCGGCGTCGAGGCCGACGACGTGATCGGCACGCTCGCCCGCCGCGCCGAGGAAGACGATGCCGATGTCGTGATCGTTTCACCGGATAAGGACTTCCAGCAGCTGCTCAGCGACAACATCTCGATCTACAAGCCGGCGCGCAGCGGCCAGGAGTTCGATGTTCAAACGCCGGACACTTTTCGCGAGGAGGTCGGGCTCGATCCCGAACAGTTCATCGACATGCTCGCGCTGTGGGGCGATTCGTCCGACAACGTGCCGGGCGTGCCGCTGATCGGGGAGAAGACGTCGGCGAAGCTGCTGAAGGAGTACGGCACGCTGGAAAACCTGATCGAGCACGCCGAGGACGTCGGCGGCAAGCGGGGGCAGAATCTGGAGGAATACGCCGATCAGGCGCGGATGAGCAAGCAGCTCGTCACCATCAAGACGGACGTCGAGGTGAGCTTCGACTGGCACGATCTGCATCAGGTCAATCCCAATCGGGAGGCGCTGAAGCAGATCTTCGAGGAGCTGGAGTTTGAGTCGATGCTGGAGCGCGTCGATGAGCTCAACGGCACTGCGGAGGCTGCCGAGGCATCCGAGACGAACGCATCCGACGCCGATCAGCCGGATGATCCGGCGCTGACGTTCGACTTCGGGCCGTACGAGGCGGTCGAAGAGCTGGATGGCGAGGCGGTCGATTACGCCTTCATCCAGAACCGCGATGAGCTGGAGGCACTGGCCGAGACGCTGGCGACGAAAGAGCGCCTGGGCGTGGACAGCGAAACGACCTCCACCGATCCGATGTGGGCGTCGCTCGTCGGCATCTCGTTTTCGTGGGCCGAACAGCAGGGCCGCTACGTCCCGACGCCGCTGCCCGACGGCACGGCGACCGACGACGTGCTCGATGTGCTGCGGCCCATCCTCGAAGGCGACACGCCGAAAATCGGCCACAACCTCAAGTACGACTGGCTCGTCTTCGAGCGCCACGGCATCCGCCTGCAGGAGCCGCTCTTCGACACGATGGTGGCGCATTACCTCATCGCGCCGGAGCAGAGCCACAGCCTCAGCGAGGTCGCCCGCGGCGTGCTCAACTACCGGATGGTGCCCATCACCGACCTCATCGGCGAGGGCAAGGAGCAGATCTCGATGCGCGACGTTGACGTGCAAGACGCCGCCCCGTACGCCTGCGAGGACGCCGACGTGGCGCTGCGCCTGGCCGATATCCTCCGCGCCAGGCTGGACGACAACGATCTGCTCGACATCGCCGAATCCATCGAATTCCCGCTGATTCCCGTCCTCGGCCGGATGGAGGCGGCCGGCATCCGCGTCGACACCGATGTGCTGGACGCCATCAGCGAGCGGCTGGCGGAGAAGCTGGATGAGATCGAGACGGAGATCTTCGAATTGGCGGGCGAGGAGTTCAACATCAACTCGACGCAGCAACTCGGCGAAATCCTGTTCGAGAAGCTGGATCTGCCGGTTGTCTCCAAAACATCGACGGGACGGCCGTCCACCAAAGAGAGCGTCTTGCAGGAGCTCTCGACCGAGCACGAGATCCCCGGATTGGTGCTCGATTGGCGCTCGACGTACAAGCTCAAAAGCACGTATCTCGACACCCTCGGCGAGCTCGTCCACCCGGAGACGGGGCGCATCCACACGAGCTTCAACCAGACGCGCACGGCCACCGGGCGCCTCTCGTCCTCCGATCCCAATCTGCAGAATATCCCCGTGCGCACCGAAGTGGGGCGCGAAATTCGCCGGGCCTTTGTCCCGCAGGAGGGCTGGCAGCTCATGGCGGCCGACTACGCCCAGATCGAGCTGCGCATCCTCGCGTCGATGAGTGGCGACGAGGCGATGCAGCAGACCTTCCGCGAGAATGGCGACATCCACACCGACGCCGCGGCGCGCGTCTTCGGCATCGATCCCGACGACGTGACGCGCGATCAGCGGCGGAAGGCGAAAGAGGTCAACTACGGCATCCCGTACGGCGTCTCGCCGTGGGGCCTCGCGCAGCGGCTGCGCACCTCGGTCAGCGAGGCGCAAGAGCTGATCGACCAGTATCGCACCTCGTACCCCGGCGTCTCGACCTTTCTCTCCAAGCTGGTCGAACAGGCCCGCGACAAAGGCTACGCCGAAACGCTGCTCGGGCGCCGGCGCTACGTGCCTAACATCGACGCGAGCAACAGCAACCGCCGCTCCTTCGCCGAGCGCGTCGCCGTCAACATGCCGATTCAAGGCACGCAGGCGGATATGATCAAGATCGCGATGAACCGCATTCAGGAGCGCCTCGACGCCGAGTCGTTCACGAGCCGGATGCTGTTGCAGGTTCACGACGAACTCGTCTTCGAAGGCCCGCCCGACGAAATCGAAACGCTGCGCGAGCTCGTCCGCACCGAGATGAAAGAGGCGCTCCCGCTGGACGGCGTGCCCATTCTCGTCGACATCGGCGTGGGTGATGATTGGCTCGACGCGCACTGATCACCCGCAGTCCCACAGCTAAAACCTAAACGATGGTGGATTAGATGATGCGACGATCGCCTTGCCTCGGATGGATCGGGCTACTCATTGTGCTCTCCGGCTGCGCCTCAACCGGGTACGTGCAGCCCGCGAACATTCAGCACGGTAGCGTGACGCTGCAGGAAGCGGGCGACCAGTTTCTGCTGGTGTCCGAGCGGTCGGGCAGCACCGTCGCTGTGAGCTTGCGCCGCGCCACCCCGGAGTTCCTGATGTACTACGTCTCGGTCGAAAACACGGGATCGGAGCCGCTGACAGTAAATCCTGACGATATGCGGATCGTCGCCGGGGCGGGGGATGCGACGGAAACGTTCCGGCCCTTTGCGATGGAAGAGATGCAATCGCTGGCGCGCGGATCGACCAGCAACCTCAACGAGAGCGAAGATTTGGCCGACTTGTTTCGGCAGTCGCTCTATTATGACCGGGAAGCCAAGACATCCGGCGAGAGCTCGGCCTATGCTATGAGCGGCGGCGGATCCCCCTCGGCGGTCCGGCTGCTCTTCCAGCCGAGTACGATCGAGCCCGCCGGCGCGACCGATGGCTTCGTGTACACGCCCTTCCGCTCGGATTATCAGAGCGTGTCGATCCGTGTGAACGTTGGCGACGGCACGACGCATCGCTTCGCGTATCAGGTCAGCGCCAACTGATCGTTCGCCCACCCTCTGCTCATCGAACCGCTGTACCCCATGGAAACCGCTGATCCTGTGGCCGCTGCACCCGCCGACATCCCCGAGGCGTTCGAGTTCATCGAGGCCTCGGGTGGCATCGAGGCGTACCGGCTCACGTTCAATGATCTCCGCGTGTTGGTGCTGGAGCAGGCCGCTGCGCCGGTCGCCACGTTCATGGTCACCTACCACGTCGGCAGCCGCAACGAGCGCACGGGGCTGACCGGCGCGACGCATATCCTGGAGCACCTCATGTTCAAAGGCACCGAGCGCTTTCACAAGCGTAAGGGTACGTCCATCTTCGAGACGTTGCAACGGGTCGGCGCACGGGTAAACGCGACGACGTGGTTCGATCGGACGAATTATTACGAGATGCTGCCGAAGGAGCATCTGCCCCTTGCCATTGAAATTGAGGCGGATCGGATGCGCGGGGCGCTGCTCGACGCGGAGGACCTCGAGAGCGAGCGCACGGTGATCCTGAACGAGTACGATCGGGGCAAAAACGATCCGACGCGCAACCTCTACGATGCGGTCTGGAGCGCGGCCTTCGTGGCCCATCCGTACCACCATCCGACGATCGGGTGGCGGAGCGACATCGAGCACGTCACGCCCGAGGGGCTGCGGCACTTCTACGACACATACTACTATCCGAATAACGCCACCGTGTCCATTATCGGCGACGTGGACCGGCACGCGGCGCTGGAGCGGGTGGCGGAGCACTTTGGCTCGCTGGATCCCTCGCCCAACCCGATTCCGGAGCTCCACACCCGCGAGCCCGAGCAGCGCGGCGAGCGGCGCGTAACCGTCCGGCAGGAGGGTCAGCTCGGCGCCGTCATGATGGGCTACAAGATGCCCGATGGGCTGCACCCCGACACCGACGCGCTCGATGTATTGGCGCGCGTGCTGGCCTCGGGCAAGGGTAGCCGCTTCTTCCGCCGCCTGACCGACAACGGCCTCACCACCGATGTCTTCGCGATGAGCCCCCGTCTTCGCGATCCAGGGCTCTTCGGTCTGTTCGGCTTCCTCGCGCCCGAGCACGAGCATGACGCGATCGAGACCGCCATGCTGGAATCTATTGCCGAGGTCCAGGAGGAGGGCATCACCGATGAGGAGTTGGAGCGGGCGCAGGCACAGCTCAAGGCGAAAGAGGCGTTCGGGCGCGACGGGCCGTTTGCTATCGCCTCGCAGCTCAACGAAGCCATCGCCGCAGGCGACTGGAAGCTGTACACGACCTACCTTGACCGCATCGACCGCATCACGACGGATGACGTGCAGCGTGTGGCCTGCGAGTATCTCGTTGAGGATCGGCGAACCGTTGGCTGGTACATCCCGGAGTGAGAGGGGCATGGGGGCGTGGGGGCGATCATAAAGATTTGCTTCCACATTCGCCCATCCGCTCATCCGCCCAACCCACCATCCGCCCGCCGGCTTTTCACGAACCTGATGAATCCATCAAATCTATGAGTTCAGTCACCCATTTCGCCGATCGCGTTCACGAGCGCACCGTCGGGCCGTGTCGTCTTCTGACGTTGGAAACGCCGGCCGAGCAGGTCGTTTCGTGGCGCGGCTCGTTTCAGACGAACCCCGATCTCGCCGGCGGCGACGACCTCCGGCAGGAAATGGCCGTTTCGCTGCTCGACAAAGGAACGCAGCACCGCGACCGCTTCGCGCTGGCGAAGGTGCTGGAGGACTGCGGCGCACAGCTGAACCTCACGAGCGATGGGCTCTACATCGACATCTCCGGGCGGGCTCTTCGCGATGATGTGCCCCGGGTAATGGCGGTCCTCGCCGAGATGCTCCGCGAGCCGCTATTCGATCCGGCCGAGTTCGAGAAGGCCCGGGCGCAGGCCATCGCGCAGGTGCGCCGTGAGTTGGAGGATACGAAGACCCAGGCCGCCGCGGCGCTCTCGCGGGTGCTCTATCCCGCCGACCATCCCAACTACACGCCCCCGCCCGAGGAGCAGATCCGCCAGCTCCAGCAGATGACCATCGACGCGGTGCGCGACTACCACGCCAGCCACATCGGCGCGACCGAGTTCACGTTTGCGTTCGTCGGCGACATCGACGATGCCGCCATCGCGTCGGCGATCGAGGCGCACTTCGGCGACTGGGCGCCGCACGGGGCCCCGGCGACGCACGCGGGCGGGGCGCTCGCGCCGGCTGATGGCCAGTCGACCGTGCCCATGCCCGACAAGCAGAACGTCGACGTGCGGATGGGCCACGCGCTCGACGTGCGCCGCGACGATGACGCGTACCTGCCGCTGTACGTGGGAAATTATATCCTGGGCGGCAACTTCTCTGCCCGGCTCATGGCTGCAATCCGCGACGAAAGGGGGCTGACATATGGGATTAGCTCAGGCCTCTCGGGGATGTCGACGCGCTACGACGGCCACTGGCAGATTGGCGTAACGCTCAGTGGCGAGAAGCTGGATGAGGGACTGGAAGCCACGCGAGCTGAGGTCGAACGCTTCGTCAGCGAAGGCGCCACCGAAGAGGAACTGGAGGCCAAAAAGACTACCATTACGGGGTCTTACACCGTCGGATTGGCGACGACGGGCCGCCTTGCTCGCTCGATCCTGACCAACGCCGAGCGCGGCTTCGACCTGAGCTATCTCGATGATTTTTCGGCGGAGGTGGAGGCGCTATCGCTCGCCACGGTCAATCGGGCCATCCGCACCCATTTCCATCCCGATCACTTTCACACCGCCCTGGCCGGCACCGTCCCCGAGATGACTCCCGCCAATCAGGGGTAGCTGATCACCTCGGCAGCAGACCCCCGTCGTACGGGCTACTCGTCGCGGATGATGCGAATCCGCTCTTTGGGCGGATCTTCTTTGGGCATCACGTAGGCGAGGGCGATGTAGGCGAAGAAGAAGGGCCATCCGCCCGATGCGATCGTGCCCACGACGAACGCGATGCGCACGAGCGTGGGGTCGAGGTTAAGGTAGTCGGCAATGCCGCCACAGACGCCCGCAATCTTCTTGTTCCTGCGCGAGCGGGTGAGGCGTTTCTGATCCTCTTCTTTCTCTTCCAGTTCGGGTTCTTCAACGACCTTCCGTTTGCCGGTGGACGCCTCGACGGCCTGTTTGGGCTTCTTTTTCTGCTTGCGCCGCGGCCGCCACGAGAGCACGCCGAAGCCGAGCAAAATAATCAGCACCCCGCCGATGATGGGAAGCGTGGAGGCGAGGAACGTCACGTCGATCCCGTTCCAGACACCCATCTCAGTCAGTAGATAAATGACGCCCACGAGAATCAGCGCCAGCCCGGAGATCGTGGGGACGTTCCAGATGCTGCCGCTTTCCTGTTCGTCGAAGAGCAGGTCGAGCTCGTCCTCGGAGATGTCATCGAGGTCGAGGTTTGTTTCTCCAACTTCGAAAGCCGACGGTTGCTCGAACGATTCCTCGGAGGAGTCCGAGGGGCGAGACCGCGTGCGTTTGCGTTCAGCCATAGCGGGAGGAATACCAGGTGAAGGAGGGCGTCAGCAGGGCGGGGGGTAGCAGGCGTCCGGGCGAATGATTTCGTGCTCGGTCGCGATCATCGATACCGGGATGTCGTGCGGATCGGCCGGAACGGCGTCAACCAGGCAGGCCGCGTAAACGAGCGTGAGCGTCGGCGCAGCCACGCGGGGTAAAAACGCATCGTAGTAGCCGAAGCCGTGCCCGATGCGATGGCCGTTGCGCCCGGCGCCGAGGGCCGGTACCAGGACGGCATCGAGGGACGCAGGCGAAACTTCGGGCGTATCCTGGGGTTCGCGCAGGCCCCAGCGGTTCGTGGCGAGGCATGCCGGCCCTGTGTAGCGCCGATGCGTCATCTCCGGCGTGCCATCGAACCGGGTGACCACCGGCAGAACGACGCAACGGCCCTGGCGGTGCAACCGCTCGATGAGCGGCCGCGTGTCCACCTCACGCTCGTCCGTCATCGGCCAATATATATGCACCGTGCGGGCGGCATCCAGTTCCGGAAGCGCCCGGGCCTGGGCGCGAATCGCTGCGCTACGCTCGGCGTAGGCCGCGTCGGAAAGCGACGCTCGGTAGTGCTCGAACTCCGTGCGGAGCTCGGATTTCGTGGTGGATGTGGAAGCCGGCATGTGAATCCGGATCGTCATGAATGAGGCATCCCTATAAACGCAGGACCCGGTCCGCAGGTTTAGCCGAACATCCGACCCCCGTCAACACCACGAACACAGGCCGGTCTTTGTTACAGCCAGTCAGCCCATCCCTTCATCACCGATCAGAGCGAATTATAGATGAACACTGACGAGTCCTCGGATCGACTGGAGGCGTTTTCTGCGTATAGGAAACGCATGAACGAGCGGATTCTTGAGGAGAAACATCACCTCGGGATGAAGCGGTTCTTTAACCTGGATTCGGCGGCCTACCGCGATGGGGCGCTGGATCGGCGCACAAAGGAGCTCCTGGGCCTGGTGGCCTCTATGGTGCTCCGCTGCAACGATTGCATCGACTATCACCTGCAGCAGTGCGTAGAGCTGGGCTTCACCGATGAGGAGCTCGATGACGCGTTGAACGTGGCGCTCGTCGTCGGCGGTTCCATCGTGATCCCGCACCTGCGCCACGCCGTTGAGACCATCGATCTGTTGCGCGAGCAGGCCGCCACGGATGAATAAAGGGGTAAGCGGTGATGGATCGCTTGCCCCTTTCGAGGGTATACTATAATCTGACTATTCTGCACGCGGTCTGGTCCCTTCGGCCGTGCCGCTCATTCTTTTGCCGACCGCCCACGCGGCCCGCGATCCCTTATGTTTGACAGTCTATCCGAAAAGTTGGAAGGTGCCCTGCAGTCCATCAGCGGCCAGGGCAAGATTAATGAGTTGAACATCGCCGAGACAATGCGCGAGATCCGGCGCGCGTTGCTCAACGCCGATGTCAACTACCAGGTGGCGCGTGACTTCACCGATCGGGTGAAAGAGAAGGCCACCGGCGAAGAGGTGCTGACGTCGGTCACGCCGGGGCAGCAGCTCACCAAAATCGTCTACGACGAGATCACCCACTTCCTCGGCGACGAGTTCGAGGGCATCGAGATGGCGGATACGCCGCCGACGGTGATTCTCGTAGCGGGTCTGCAGGGATCGGGTAAGACCACCTTTTGCGCTAAGCTCGCGAAGCACTTCGTCAAGGACGGGCATGCGCCGCTCTTGGCTGCGGCCGATGTGTACCGCCCGGCTGCGGTCGACCAGCTGCGCACCCTGGCCGATCAGGTCAGCGTGCCGGTGTACTCGGTCGAGGAGGACGGCCAGATTGTGCAGGATGCCGTGCGCGTGGCGGAAGAAGCCGTCGATGAAGCGCGCCGCACCGCTCGCGACATCGTAATTATCGACACGGCGGGCCGCATGCACATCGACGAGCGGATGATGCAGGAGGTCACCGATATCAAATCCGCCGTCGAGCCCGACGAAATCCTGTTCGTCGTCGATAGCATGACCGGCCAGGACGCGGTCAATACCGCCAAGGAGTTCAACGAGCAGCTCGACTACGACGGTGTCGTGCTCACCAAGCTCGACGGCGACACCCGCGGCGGCGCGGCGCTCTCGATCCGCTCGGTCGTCGAGAAGCCCATCAAGTTTGCCTCGACCGGCGAAAAGCTCGATGCGCTCACGCCGTTCTATCCGGATCGGATGGCGCAGCGCATCCTGGGCATGGGCGATGTCGTGTCCTTCGTCGAGCGCGCCCAGGAACAGTACGACGAAAAGCAGGCGCAGAAGCTGCAGCGGAAAATCCGCACGCAGGACTTTGACCTGCAGGACTTTTACGATCAGTTGCAGCGCATCAAGAAGATGGGGCCGCTCAAGGACCTGATTGGCATGTTGCCGGGCGTCGGTCAGCAGGTCAAAGACCTCGATGTGGACGACGACGCGTTCAAGCACATCGAGGCGATGATCATGTCGATGACGCCCGAGGAGCGCGCCAATCCGCAGATTCTCAACGGCACTCGCCGCCGGCGCATCGCGCACGGAAGCGGGATGGAGGTGCGCGATGTGAACCAGCTGATCAAGCAGTTCCGCGAGATGAAGAAGATGATGAAGACCATGTCCAAACTGACCGGAAAAGGCGGGGGCGGCATGGATATGAAGAAGCTCATGAACCGGATGGGCATGGGCGGCGGAGGCGGAAAAGGCGGCTTCCCCGGCATGTAATGCCCATCGGGTTGATCCCGATTTGCACTCTTTCGTAACCCACACGCTCACTTAAACCGAACGAACAAAACGTCGTGGCAGTCCAACTTCGTTTGCGCCGTATGGGGCGCAAAAAAATTCCCGTGTTTTCGATCGTCGCCACTGATAAGCGCAATGCGCGCGATGGGCGCTACATCGAGGACCTCGGGCGCTACTATCCGCTGGAGCAGCCCGCCGAGGTCAAGCTCAAGGAAGATCGCATCATGTACTGGCTGCGCGAAGGCGCCCAGCCCAGCGACACGGTCCGCAGCATCCTCAGCAAGCAGGGCCTACTGCTCGCCAAGCATCTGGAACTCACCGGCCACTCCGATCCACAGATTGAGGAGGCGGTCCAGGAGCACCGCGAGCGCGTCGCCGAAGACGAAGACCTTAAGATTACGGCAGAGGAGCGCCGCCGCCGGGCTCTCGAAGCAGAGCGCCAGCGCGTCAAAGAGCTCCAGGAAGAGGAGCGCAAGCGCAAAGAAGAGGCCCGCAAGAAGGCCGAAGAAGAGGCCGCCAAAGCAGAAGCCGAAGCAGCAAAAGCCGAGGCCGAGGAAGCGGAAGAAGATACGGCGGACGAGGCCGAAGCCTCCACCGACGCTGTGGAAGCGAGTGAGGCGACCGACACGACCGATACGGCCGATACCGAGGACGCTGAGGATGAAGCTGAAGCCGATACCGAGGCCTCCGATGCCGAGGCCTCCGATGCCGACGAGGACACAGAAGACACCGACGAGGAAGACGGCGACGAAGACAAAGCGTAACCCCGCTTCTTTTTCGAAAATGGACGAACGGCGCGCGATCTGATGGAAGGGCCGACTTCTACACCGGACACCCCACCCGCCGATACCCTGGTGCGCATCGGGCATATTTTTCGTCCCCACGGCGTCCACGGCGAGCTCAAGGTGGAGCCGGAGACGGACGACTCATCGCTCTTTGAGCGACTGGAGACGGTCTACGTCGGCTCGTTTGCCGATCGGGCAGTTCCGCACGCGGTGGCTTCCGTGCGCTATCAGGAGTCCAAACGCGGGCTCACGATCATCCTTAAGCTGGACGAGGTGGAAGGCCGCGACGCCGCCGAGCGGCTCACGAAGAAATTTACGTTTGTGCCGGAAGAGGAACTACCCGATCTCGCCGAGGACGAGTTCTTCATCCACGACCTCATCGGCCTCGATGTCGTCGCTGAAGATGGCACTGTGCTCGGCACCGTTGCCAACATCCTGCAGATGCCCGCGCACGACGTGTATGTGGTGCGGCGCGACGGTAAGCCCGAGGCGATGATCCCGGCCGTGGACGACTTCATCATCGACATTGACCTCGACGGCGAGCAGGTAGTCGTCCGCCCCATTGACGGCCTGCTCGACTGACGCGTGCCGATCCCTCGGCCAACACCTGTTCATTCACACGTATGCGCATCGACCTCATCACAGCGCTGCCCGATCTGGTGGCGAGTCCGTTGGAACACAGCATCATCCAGCGTGCGACTCGCAAAGGGCTGGTGGACATCCGCGTGCAGGATTTGCGCGAGCACGCCACAGACAAGCACCGCCAGATCGATGATTATCCCTTCGGCGGCGGCGCGGGGATGGTGCTCAAGCCCGAGCCGCTGTTCCATTGCGTTGAAGCCATCGAGGCCGATGCCGGTTGCTCGCCCGATGAGGTGATTTACCTGACCCCAGATGGCGTGTGCCTCGACCAGTCGATGGCCAACCGGCTGTCGATGAACGAGCATCTGGTACTCATCGCCGGCCACTATAAAGGCATTGACCAGCGGGTGCGGGATGAGCTCGTTTCGCGCGAAATCTCCATCGGGGACTTCGTGCTGAGCGGTGGTGAACTTCCTGCGTTGGTGCTCGTTGATGCGGTCGTGCGTTTGCTACCCGGTGTGCTCGGCGATGCGTCGTCGGCCCTGACCGATTCGTTTCAGGACGGGCTGCTCGATGCACCGGTGTACACCCGCCCGGCGGAATATCGGGGGATGGAGGTGCCCGCGGTGTTGCGTTCGGGAAACCACCGGGCCATCGCCGCGTGGCGTGATGAGCAGCGCATCCAGAAGACTCAGGAGCGGCGCCCCGATTTGCTCGACGAAACCCCGTCGTGACAGCACCCCACGCTGTGCGACGCGACATTCGCAACACACTGAACCCCTAAAACTACAGAAGGTACCGCCATGTCGAATCTACTTGACCTGGTTGAAGCAACTCAATTTCGCGACGACGTTCCGGAGTTCCAGCCGGGCGACACGGTCAATGTCCACCTGCGCGTGGTCGAGGGTGAGAAAGAGCGCATCCAGCAGTTCGAGGGTGTGGTGCTCAGCCTTGACGGCAGCGGTGCGGGACGCACCTTCACCGTGCGCAAGATTTCTGGTGGCATCGGTGTTGAGCGGATCTTCCCGCTGCACTCGCCCCGCGTGGCCAAGATTGAGGTGCGCCGCCGCGGACGCGTGCGCCGCTCGAAGCTGTACTTCCTGCGCGATCTGCGCGGCAAAGCGGCCCGAATCAAAGAGCGGATGCGCGAAACCACCTAATCGGTTCTGCCGATTGCTCGCGGCCGCTCGCCGGCCGTACGCCGCCGATGCGCTGACCCGCCCCGGCGGCTTTTTTGCGGCTGCCTCCGCCGACTCGCGCTCTGTGACACAGGATGACATTCCTGCATGCGCCTGGCTATCTGGGATTACCCCTTCGCTGACTTTCTCGTCTCCGGGTTTACTTCCGGGGCCGTGCCGTCGCCGTTCGAAATCGAGCGGCACACGCCCGAGGTCTGTGCCGCACGCTTTATCGAAGACGAGGTCGATGTGGCGCTGCTTCCGACGAAGATGGCACTGAAGGCATCGCAGGGCATCGACGTGATCCCGAGCGTCGGCATCGTGTCGTGGAAATACCCGTTTGCCAAGCTCGTCTGGAAAGAGGGCTTGCACGATCTGCCGAAGACCATCGCGTACAACCGGCGCCATACGCAAGAGCAGTTTCTGGCGCGGGTGATCATGCACGAGCATTACGACGTCGACCCTGAGTTCGTCGCCTACGATCAGGCGTCGACCGCCATGCTGCGCCGGGGCGATCAGGATGCGGCGCTGCTCGTCGGCCAAGACGTGCCGACGCTTGACGTCGACAGCTTCACGATGGACGTCGGCCGCGAGTGGTACGAGCTGGTCAACTACCCGATGGTCTGGGGGCTGCTCGTCACTAAAAAAGACCGGGCCGATGCTGAGATCATCAAGCCGCTGATCGCCAACGCCGAAGCCGCCGAAGAGCAGCGCGAGGACTGGATCCAACTGCAAGATGTGCCTGAGGCGCTGCGCCCGTTCTACGAGGACGAGCTGCGCCTTCGGATCGACCGGCTGGGCATCGCCAGCCTCACCGAGTTGCGCACCTATCTCTTCTATTACGACGAAACCGACGAAATCCCCGACGTGCCGTTCGTCTATCTCGAGGACGACGAGGAGGACGACGAGGCCGAGTCGTCGAACGGTCGAGCGGCGTCTCGTGCATAACACATCGCACCGCAACCGATTATGGGTGAAGGCATCAAAATCGTGGCACGCAATCGGAAGGCGTACCACGAATACGAGATTGAGGATAAGTTGGAAGCAGGCTTGGTCTTGCGCGGGAGCGAGGTGAAGTCCGTCCGCGAGGGGAAGGTGAGCCTCGATGGGGCGTACGTGGACGTGGATCGCTACGGTGAGATGCTCATCCACGGGATGTACATCAAGCCGTACGAGCAGGCGAGCCACTTCAACCACGAGCCGCGCCGCACGCGCAAGCTGCTGATGCACGGCCGCGAGATCGAGCGCTGGGGGCAGGCCTCCCAGCGCGAGGGCTACACCATCGTCCCGCTGAAGTTGTACTTCCGCGACGGCTGGGCCAAGCTGGAGATTGGGCTGGCGAAAGGAAAGAAAATGCACGACAAACGCCAGAGCATCAAAGAGCGCGACACGCGCCGCGAGATGGAGCGCGAGATCCGGCGATACAAGTAGCCGCCTCGCGGATCTGATCATCCACCAAGTGACATCCTACGAACGAGCAGTTGAACGAGTCCTATGCCTGATTTTCCGCCCGTCGACGAGCAGATGGCCGTGTTGCGCCGCGGCGTCGATGAGATTCTTCCGGAAGATGCCCTCGTCGAAAAGCTAAAAACTGCCCGAAAGACGGGCAGGCCCCTGAAGGTCAAGCTGGGCTGCGACCCGAGTCGCCCCGACCTGCACCTCGGCCACACGATGGTGCTGCGGAAGCTCCGCCAGTTTCAGGATCTCGGCCACGAGGCCATCCTCATCGTCGGCGACTTCACCGGCATGATCGGCGATCCCACGGGCCGCTCGAAGACGCGCCCGAAGCTGACGCTCGAAGAGACGCGCCGCAACGGCCGGACCTACTACGAGCAGGCGGCGAAGGTACTCGACCCCGAGCACACGCGCATCCTCTACAACTCGGAATGGCTCGATGCGATGTCGTTCAGCGAGGTCATCGAGCTGGCCGCGCAGGTCACTGTCGCCCAGATGCTGGAGCGGGACGACTTCGAGCAGCGCTACAGCGCCGGCCAGCCCATCGGCATCCACGAGTTTCTCTATCCGCTGGCGCAGGCGCAGGACTCTGTCGCCATCGAGGCCGATGTGGAGCTGGGCGGCACCGATCAGAAGTTCAACCTGCTCGTCGGGCGGCAGGTGCAGCAGGCCGAGGGCATCGAGCCGCAGGTGTGCATGACGCTGCCGCTGCTGGAGGGCACCGACGGATCGGAGAAGATGTCGAAGTCGCTCGACAATGCCATCGGCATCAGCGAGCCCGCGGAAGAGATGTACGGCAAAGTCCTCTCGGTGCCGGATGAGCTCATCTACCGCTACGCCGAGCTGGTGACGGATATTCCGGTCGAAGAGCTGCCGAAAGTCAAGCAGTTCGCTGAGGAGAATCCGCGCGATGCGAAGCACGAGCTGGCGCATGTCATCGTGACGATGTACCACGACGCGGCGGCCGCCGAGGCAGCGCGCGAGCACTTCGAGCGGACCGTCGTCGAAGGCGAGGTGCCCGATGATATTCCGGAGTTCGCGCCTGCGGATCAGGACGGCGAAATCGGCTTACTCAACCTGATGCGCGAAGCCGGCCTCACCGAGTCGAACAGCCAGGGCCGCCGCCTCATCAAGCAGAACGCCGTGTCGATCGACGGCGAGAAAGTGGAGGATACGGGGCGGTACATCGACGTGGAAGCGGAGGCGCCGTTCGTGCTGCAGGTCGGCAAGCGCCGCTACGTGCGCGTCATTCCGAACGGCGAGCAGTAGCGACATCCGCCGATCGGGACCTGAAACGACGGCATCCAAAACGAGGCGGCTCGGCCATTCGGCGGGGCCGCTTTTTTGTTTTATCGCACCAGCGTCACCGGCAGGGTGGAGCTGAACGTTTCGCCCGTCACGCGGATAAAGTAGCGTCCGCTGGCGAGCCCCTGGTTGTTGATGCGCACATCTTGAAGCGTATTCACCGGGGGCGTGCGGGTGTACGCCGTCCGGACAAACCGCCCGAGCGCGTCGTAGAGTGTGATCGTCACCGTCTCCGGCTCGTCGATCGCAAACTGCACCGTGGTCGCCGATTGAAAGGGGTTGGGAAAAGGCGACTTCAGCACGAAGCGCTCCTGTAGAATGACCGCGTTTTCGCGGGTTGCTCCGAGATCGGACACGTTGCTGGATTCGTCGCGGGCCCTGAGCGCGAAATAGTACGGCGTATCGGGATTGAGCCCCGACACGGTGGTCGACTGCTCGGTGCCGGCGGGCGCGGGCGCGGGGAGATCGGCCACGGGGGTGGCGTCGTCGAAATCCTGAGTGGTGTGAATGGGGTCGGTAGCGTAGCGCAGGTCGTAAAACTCGGCGGTGCCCTCATCGCCATCATCGCCGGGAGCCGTCCACGTTAGCGTGATTGATTCGGCGCTCACGTCGACGACGCGCAGATCCGTCACCCGGGCCGGGGGCGTAATGTCGTCGCGGAAGTCATCGCCGTCCAGCGACACCGGATTGGTGCCAACCGGATCGAGCCAGTCGCGCAGGCGCGTTTCCGGCGTGCCGCCGCCGGTCCATGCCACCGCGACGCGACCGTACCAGTCAGGTTCATTATTGCCGCAGGCCGCAAATCCGCCCGAGAGGATGCCGATCACCTGCTGCTGCGGATTGAACAGCGGCGCCCCCGATGAGCCCGGCTCCGTCGTGCCGATGTCCCAATCATCCACGCGTAGATGCGTCGGTCCCGTCGTCGAATCCGTGCGCAGATACGAGGTTACTGTCGTTGGATCCAGTTCAAAGCTGATCCGCTTTTCCTGGCCCTGCGGATGGTGAACCGTGATGGCCTGCGGCGTGGCCTCGTCGGCGCGGTTCCAGCCGGCATAAAACACGTTGTAGGCGGCGTCGACCGGGTCATCCAGCTCCACCAGGGCGAAATCGGGTCCGCCTTCGATGCCGCCCGTTTGACCGGCGTAGCGGCTCCGCAGAAGGGCGCCCGAGTTGAACTGATCGAGCGTGCCATCGCCCGCACCGCCGGCGTCGGAGCCGGTGCGGCAGGTCGAGTTCTCGTAGTTCCAGAAGACGACCATGGAAGAGGCGTTGCTGGAGGAAATGCCGCAGTGGTTGGCGGTCAGGAAATACGGCGTTTTGTCCTCATCGGTGTTGTTGACCAGAGCGCCGCTGCAAAGGATGGAGCCGTTGAGGCTGTAGGCACCGACCGAGCGGATCTGTTCGCGCCAGTCGTCGCCCTCGGGGCAGACTACATCCACATTGCACGAGCCGGATCGCTTGGCTTCGTCCAGCCGCCGATAAGCATGATTGACCTGCCCGAGCGTCAATTGCAGCGCCTCCATCCGGTTGGCCGGGATGTTGACCTCCACGATGACTTCGTCGCCGGGGATGGGGGGCGTCCAGAGTTCGCCGTGCGTTTCGTTATCGGCCGCTGTGAAGGGGCCGAACATCGTTGCCGCGCCGGGCGCGTAGACGTATAGTTTGCCCCCGGGCGGCATGGCGAATCTGGAGAAGCCAAGGTTGATCGACAGCGCGCCTTCGGAGGCGATGCGCAGCCGCCAGATGCGCGTGCCGTCTTTTGCGGTGTCCCACTGGCCGTGCTGCGCCGGCGCCAGCTGCGTCTCGATGGGCTCGGCAAAGCGAAACGGACCGGGGCCCGGCGGCTGCTGGGCATCGCGGGCACGGAGCGCGGCGTTGTTGAGCGGTGGCATGGACTTGAGCGGCACCGCTTGAATCGACGGCACGGATGTGCTTTGCAGCGAGAGTGGACCGGCGTCCTGCGCGTCAGCCGGAGTAGGGGCGGCCAGCACAATCAGCAATCCGAAGAGCAGCCCGCGCATCAGAGGAGACAACCACGCGGCAAAAAGGGGGCGATCCAGCATAAAGGAGCAGAGGATGGCGGGAAAAGAAATCAGGAAGAGGCTTTCGATTGGACGCTCTGATCCATCGCTTCGACCTTTTCGATGAGGTTGTGCTTGTAGTCGATCAGGCGCTGCATGAGGGCGTCGTCGCTCGTGGCGAGAATTTGCACGGCGAGCAGCGCGGCGTTTTCGGCGCCGTTGATGGCGAGCGAGCCGACGGGCACGCCGCCCGGCATCTGCACGATGGAGAGGAGCGAGTCGAGCCCGTTGAGCTTGCTCGTTTTGACGGGCACGCCCAGCACCGGCAGCGGGGTGCTGGCGGCGATCATGCCGGGCAGATGCGCTGCGCCGCCCGCGCCCGCGATGATGACCTTGAGCCCGCGCTCGTGGGCCGTCTCTGCGTAGTGCTGCATGACGGCGGGCGTACGATGGGCCGAGAGGACGCGCGCCTCAAATGGCACGTCGAAGGCCTTCAGCGTATCGACGGCGTCTTCCATCACGGGCCAGTCCGATTCGCTGCCCATGGCGACGCCAACGAGGGGGGAGGATGCAGACGTGTTCATAATGGGGAGGTAGATAATGAAGGGATACGGCGCGCCGTGTCCGTACCGGGAATAGCGAAAGTTACAAACGGATATAGCCGGCGGCTTCTTCGGCGCGGCGGCGGGTCTCGGCGCGGTCGGGGCCGGTGGCGGTGACGTGGCCCATCTTGCGCGTCGGGCGGACGTCGGGTTTGCCGTAGATGTGGAGGGTGGCGCCGTCGACGGCGAGCGCGTCCATGAAGCCGGTGAGGCGCGGCGGCGTGCCTTCGCGGCGGCCCAGCACGTTGACCATAACCGCATGGGGTGCACGCAGATCCGTGCTGCCGAGCGGCCAGCCTAAGATCGCGCGGACGTGGTTCTCGAACTGCGAGGTGTAGCAGCCTTCGATTGAGTAGTGACCCGTGTTGTGAGGGCGTGGCGCCAACTCGTTGACGAGCACGCGCCCATCCGGCATTTCGAAGAGCTCCACCGCCGTCAGCCCAACGCCATCGACGGCGTCGACGGCGGCCTGCGCCACGCGTTGCGCCTCGCGAGCGACCGCGTCGTCGATCTGTGCCGGCACCTCGACGGCGTGGCAGCGGTGGTTGCGCTGCTCGGTGTAGGCGACGGGGTAGACGACCTGCTCGCCATCGGGGCGGCGGGCGACCTGCACGGCGAGCTCGCGCTCGAAATCGGCAAACGCCTCGATGAGGGCACCATCGTCATCGGCCAGGTCGTCCCAGGCCGTGCGCAGCTCGTCGGGCGTTTCGACGGTGGCGTTGCCGTAGCCGTCGTAGGATCCGCGGTACATCTTGACGAGTACGGGATAGCCGAGGTCGTCGGCTGCGGCGAGCGCTGCGTCGAGCGTTTCGCAGGGGACGAACGGCGGCTGCGGCAGCCCGGCTGCATCGAGCCGCGTCTTCTGCGTGCCTTTGTGGCTGATCAGGTTGACCGTCTTCGGACGCGGCCAGAGCGCGGTGCCTTCGGGCAGCACGTCGGCCATCTCGGCGGCGGGCGCCCACTCGCTTTCGACCGTGATTACGTCGCACGGCGCGGCGAAGGCGTGGAGCACATCCGGATCCGTCCAGTCGTCCACCACCGGGTCGGCGTACGCCTGCATCGGTCCGGCGGACTTCGGCGAGAGGAGGCGCACCTTCACGCCCATGCGCACTGCGGCTGCAGCCATCATCTTGCCGAGCTGCCCGCCGCCCAGGATGCCGACCGTCGGGAACGTGCCCTCGGTCGATGTCGAACGCGTTTGCGAAGCCATGGTCGTCGGGGTTTCCATCGGGTAGTTGTAGGTTGGCAAGTTGCAGGTTGGCAGGTTGCAAGTTAAGGGTGCAGGGCAGCGAAAGGGCGATGCTCAGCAGCACCCCGTTTCTTCGATCCATTGTCTCTCCGGTTCCTCGCCCAACCGCCCGTACGCCTCCACTCACTCCTTATCCTCGTTCAGCAGCTCCTCCAGCTCCTCCTCGCTGTCGACCAGCACGTCGCGCGCCTTGGTGCCCACGAACGGCCCGACGATCCCGGCTTCTTCCAGCTGATCGACGATGCGCGCCGCCCGCGTGTAGCCGATGGCCAGCTTCCGCTGGAGTAGCGAGACGGAGCCCTGCTGGTTGCGAACAATCACGTGTGCGGCCTTCTCGAAGAGCTCGTCGGTATCTTCGACGCCGAGCGTGACCGACGGGCCGTGGCCGCTGTCTTCGAGCGACGGCAGCTCGTAGGGGCCGTAGCCGGGCTGGTCGGCGATGAACTCGTTGATGCGCTCGACCTCCTGAATCGACACGAAGGGCCCCTGCAAGCGCTGCAGGCGGCTGCCGCTCATGTACAGCAGGTCGCCGTTGCCGACGAGCCCCTCGGCGCCGATCTGGTCGAGGATCGTGCGCGAGTCGACGCGCGAGGCGACCTGATAGGCGATGCGCGAGGGGAAGTTGGCTTTGATCAGGCCGGTGATGACATCGACCGACGGCCGCTGGGTCGCCAGCACGAGGTGGATGCCCACGGCGCGGGCCATCTGCGCGAGCCGGGCAATCGGCCCCTCGATGTCCTTGCCGGCGGTCATCATCAGGTCGGCCAGTTCGTCGACCACGACCACGACGTACGGCATGTGGTAGTGGCCGTCCTCGGGGTCGAGTTTGCCCTGCTTGAACTTACGGTTGTACGCGCGGATGTCCCGCACGCTGGCCTGCGAGAGGAGGTCGTACCGGTTTTCCATCTCCTTCTCGCAGCTCTTGAGCACCCCAAGGGCCTGATCGACATCGGTGATGACGGGATCCTCGGCCCCCTCCGGCAGGGCGACGAAGTGGTCCTCCAACAGCGAATGCTGCTGCAGCTCGATCTTCTTCGGATCGATGATGACGAACTTCAGATTCGCCGGATGGCACGCGTAGATGAAGCCAGTGATGAGCGCGTTCAGCCCCACCGATTTGCCGGAGCCGGTGGCGCCCGCGATCAGCAGGTGCGGCATCTTCGTCAGATCCGCGAGGAAGACTTCGCCTTCGATCGTTTTGCCGACGGGAATGGGCAGTTCCATGTCGGTATCGCGGAACTTGGTCGTCGCCAGCACATCGCGCAGCCGCACCAGCTCGCGGTGCCGGTTCGGGATCTCGACGCCCACGGCCGATTTGCCTGGAATCGGCGCGATCATGCGGATGCCCTGCGCCGCCATCGCCATCGCCAGATCGTCCTCCAGCGACTTGATGCGGCTCACTTTGATGCCCGGCGCCGGCTTCAGCTCGTAGCGCGTGACCGTCGGCCCAACGACAGCTTTGATGTTCTGGATATCGATGTTGTACGTATCGAGCTTGTCGAGCAAGATCTGTTTGTTCTGCTCCAGCTCGTCGAGGTCGATGGGCTGATCGTCCTCGCCCGCCGAATCCAGCAGATCAATCGGCGGCGGCGTGTACTCGATAGTTTCATCGGCGTCCTTCGCGGCCCGGTCGAGCTCCTCCGCTTTTTCCTCCTCGATCTGCTCCTGCACCTGCAACTCGACGTTATCCGTTGACGTGTCCTCTGGCGACGGGGATTCGGACGGTGCGGAGTCCGATTGGGGTGACGGCAGTTTGGAGTCCGAAGACGGCTTCGGCTCGGATGTCGACTTCGCGGAGGGGCTTTCGGTCGGTTGGGGAGGGGCATTCGACTGCCGGAAAAGGTCATTCCGGCGCGGATAGCTGCCGTCGTCTGGCTCGGATGTCTCGGGTGGAGCCGGGCGGGGGGCGCTTGAAGGAGAATGGGTCGCATCGGATGCGCTCGGCGGAGACGACGCAGATGGCTTTTGCGCCGTCGCGTCGGCCGGTTGGGTTGGCTGCGTCGGTTTCTGCTCGCGCTTCGTCCGGGCTTCGGCGCGGGCGGCGCGGCGCTCTTTGCGGCGTTGGGCCTGCTCGGCGCGCCAGTTGGCCCACCAGTCCTGGAGCGCCGCGCTACGATCTGCGAGCCACGTTTGCAGGGCGCGGAGCCCATCGAGCAGCCGATCGATGGAGCGCTGGATGTCGTGGTCGATCGCCAGCAGCAGGGTGACGAGGGCGCTGACGATCAGCAAGATAAAGGAGCCGGCTGCGCCGAAGACGCGCTGCATCCATCCAGCGACGCCCATCCCCATCGAGCCGCCCCAGCGCGTCAGATCGGTCCCCAGCGTGTGCCCGAACCAGCCGAAGATGCCGGCGGCAATGAATGCGCCGACGCCAATGAGTACCGAGATGAGCGGAAGGTAGACGACCCGCTGGTGCCGGAAGACGACGTAGCCCCAGGCAAGCCCAAGGCCGGCGAAGGCTAAGACAGTGTAGCCAAGAAAGTTGGGAATGAGCAGCCAGGCGAGCGCTGCACCTACGAGCCCGAGGGCATTCTCCGCCTGCGTTTCGGCGGGGTTGAGTGCGGCTTCGAGGGTGAACGAGCGCGCGATGGTGTTGTCGACCGGGTGATAGGTAACCAGGGCCAGTGTTACCAGCACGGCCAGGGCCATCAGGATGAGGCCCAGGATCTCCTTTTTGCGTTGCGGGCGAACCAGCGGCTCGCTGCGGCCCTTCTTCTTACTTTTGGTGCGCGTAGAAGCCATGGGGCATGTAGTGCAAGATGCAGCGGCGATGCGCGAGGAATTACGCGATCATACCGACGGCACGGACGACGAGCTCGTCACTTTGTCGTAAAGGACCAGGCGGCTGTCCTCATAATAGGGGAGCACCGGCAGCGTATCGATCTGCAGGCAGTAGTCAACATCCTGCTCGAAACCCGACTCAATCAGATGGCGCGCATGGTTGCAGCGATGCAGGAGCGCGTCAAGATCGTTGCGGTCGTGCAGATATTGAGTGTAGGCGGTATGGGCGGCATCGGAGGTGCTTTCCGGCTCTTCGCCTTCCCAGAGCCGATTGAGCAGCAACCCGGCGCAGAGGGTATCCTCCAACGAAATCCGGTCCTGGCGCCCGGCACAGATGATGGTGACATCGGTGTCGGCCTCGCGGGCAAAATCGATCACACGGGACGCGTTGAGGAGGCATCCAGCAATCAGATGTTTCGCACCGCGAGCGCGGGTGAGAGCTTTCGTGCCATTGGTGGTATTCAGAATGACATCGCGGCCTTCGACTTCCTCGGTGGTGTACTCGAAGGGCGAGTTGCCCAAGTGATACCCCTCAATTTTCTTGCCACCACGTTCTCCGCCGAGGCGGTACATGCTGGAGTCGAGGTTAGAGGCAATTTTGCCGGCTTGCGCCATATCCATCACGGGGACGACGGCTCGCGCGCCGTTATGGAGCGCAGTGGCGATCGTGGAGCAGGCGCGGAGCACATCGATGACAATTACCGTGCGGCCCTTGACATCGTCCTCTTCCACGGCAGCACTGGTAAGAAAAACCTCGGCGTTCATTAAACTGATCGGTCTAAAACTGGCAGAAAGATGGGGAGCGGCTTAGACTGGAATGGCACACAGCACCCTCCGTTGCGGATGCAGCTTCGTAAAGTAGGGGTTTGGAAGCGGGGGCTACACCACCCCCGTGACTATTTCTTGTGAAAAGGGGGTTTCGTCACGATCGCGTCCAGCGTTCGCCGCCGCGACTGAATACCCAGCGGTTGACCCGGCTCGGTACACTCCGGCTGATTGGGAACGTAGCCCAGCCCGATGCCCTGTTCGAGAAGCGGCGATTGGGTCCCGCTGGTCACGATGCCGATCTCGGTGCCATCGGCGTCCAGAATGGGATAATCGTGGCGGGGGATGCCTCGACTCTCGACAGTAAAACCCACGAGTTTGCGCTCGGGGCCGGCCTCGGCTTCGGCAGCCAGGGCCTCGTGGCCGATGAAGTTGCCGCTGTCGAGTTTGACTACCCAGCCCAACCCGGCTTCGAGCGGGGAGGTGTCTTCGGTGAGGTCGTTGCCGTAAAGGCAGTACCCGGCTTCGAGGCGGAGTGTATCGCGTGCACCTAGGCCGGCGGGCTTCAAGCCGTGCTCCTCGCCGGCATCGAGGAGCGTATTCCAGATGGTTGTGGCATCCTCGGGAGCGCAGTAGATCTCCAGCCCGCGCTCGCCGGTGTAGCCGGTGTGGGAGAGGAGCACACGGGTCTCACTATCCATGAAGGTGCCGGCGGGGCACGTCTCGAAGTGATAAAACTTGAGTTCGCTGAGGTCGACTTCGGTAAAGGGCTGTGCGATCTCGAAGGCTTTCGGCCCCTGAAGGGCGAGCAGGGCTACATCAGAAGAGACGTCGTTCAGGTCGGCGTGCATCGGATTGTGGTCGTGCATCCAGGCGACGTCCTTTTCGATGTTCGCCGCGTTGATGACCAACAGATAGGCGTCTTGGGCGCGGCGGTAGACGACCAGATCATCGACCACGCCGCCATTGGGGGTGCACATCACGGTATACATCGCCCGGCCGTCGTACAGCTTGCTGGCGTCGTTCGTGACCAGGTGCTGGACGAAGTCGAGGGCGTGCGGACCGCGTACCATCACCTCGCCCATGTGGCTGATGTCGAACAGCCCCGCGGCATGGCGGACGGCCTTGTGTTCGGCGATGATACTGTCGTACTGGACGGGCATGTCAAACCCGCCAAACGCCATCATCCGAGCGCCCAGGGCTTCGTGAGCGTCGTGCAAAGGCGTTTGTTGAAGCGTCTCCGAAGAGGATACCATGCGAAGAGATTGGGTCCGTGGAAAGGGGGGACTTAGCCGATCAGATTCACCTTCATGATACAGGTCAGGGCGGGACGAATCAATGAGATCTGGCAAAATTCGCGGTGGGTTCAGAGCCGGTAGGCGCGGTAGTCGTCTGCGCTAAGGGCGGCGACGGCGGCTTCGGCCGCGGTATCATCCCCGAAGCTGAGGCGAAAGGTGCCACCCGTGCCTTCGCGAAATTTGAGTAGCTCAATGTCTTTGATGTTGAGGCCGGCTTCGAGCAGTGTGCCCGTCAGATCGTGCAGCACGCCCTGCTGGTCTTCGACTTCGACGAAGATATCTGCGAGCGGGTGCAGGAACCCCTTGGTGTCTTTCGGGATCTGGGCGCGGGCCTCTTGGGCCGAGCTAAACAGGTCGGAGAGGGCGTCGAGGTCTTCTTCGATCAGCCGATTACGAGTCGTCTGGAGCGTGTGCGTGAACGCGCTGAGCGCATCCAGCACGGCGCCATAGTTGCCAATCAGGATATCGCGCCACATGCCGAACGGGGAGGAAGCGATGCGCGTCATGTCCCGGAATCCGCCAGCGGCGAGGTGGAGGGCCTCGTCGTCTTCGTGCCGGGCGACGGTATTGACCAGCGCGATGGCGAGAAGCTGCGGCAGATGGCTCACGCGAGCGGCAATCTGATCGTGACGTTGGGCGTCCATCAGGAGCGGACGTCCGCCAGTCGCTTCGATCAGCTCGATGAACTCAGCGTGCTGCGTTTCGAACGCCTCGGAATCTTGCTCGGTGGGCGGTGTGAGCACGTAGACGGCGTTTTCAAAGAGCAACGCCGAGGCGTGGTCGATGCCCTGATGTTCGGAGCCCGCCATCGGGTGGCCGCCGATGTATGTCACGTCATCGGGCAAGACATCGCGCGCTTGATCGCGCACCGGCGTTTTTACGGAGGCGACGTCGGTTACGATGGCACCGGACTTGAGATGGGGCGCAATCTGCTCCATGAGGCCCAGGAGCGGGGCAAGCGGGGTCGCAAGCACGACGAGATCGGCGTCTTCGACGGCACGGGCCGGATCCGCGGCTTTGAGGTCGATAGCGCCGCGCGCTTCGGCGGTGTTGAGCACCTCCGGATCGTCCAGCCCGATGATCGCCCGCTCCGGGCATCGGTCCGCCCAGGCCAGGCCCAGCGATCCGCCAATGAGTCCGGTTCCGAGGAGGGCGATGCGTTCGATGGACATGGCAGGGGAGAACTGAGCGGGGAAGATAATGTAAGCAGGAACAGCGAACGGTGAAGGGCCCTGCCAACGTTCCGAAGGCCGGGCGTGGAGCCATCCGCCTGTGCTATCTTTGCCACGATTGTGCGGTTCCGATGCTTTTCCCGATTGGCGATGACAACCGGTATCTGGCCCGGCCGGCGTACGTCAGCCTCGCGCTGATCGCCGCCAACCTGATTGTTTTCTTTGGGTTGCAGGGCGCTGGGGCCAACACAGATTTCATGTACGGTTGGAGCGTCATCCCGCAGGAGCTTACCACCAACACCGATCTGGTGGTGGTGCAGACGGTGTCGGTTCGCGGGCAGCCGGTGGAGATCCCGCAGGCGCCGGGTCCTCAGCCCATCTACCTGACGATCCTTTCGGCCATGTTCATGCATGGGGGCTATGGGCATCTGTTTGGCAACCTGCTGTACCTGTGGATTTTTGGCGACAACGTAGAGGACCGGATCGGCAGCGTTTCTTTTCTGGGGTTTTATCTGCTTTGTGGCGTGGTCGCGACGGTGGCGCAGGTGGGCCTGGATCCGTCGGGCGTGGTGCCCAACATGGGCGCATCCGGGGCGATTTCCGGCGTGTTGGGTGCGTACATCGTCTTTTTCCCACGTAACCGCGTCCATGCCTTGTTCTTCTACGTGATCGTTTCGGTCCCCGCGTTTGTGGCCATCGGGCTATGGATCGTATTTCAGTTCTTCAGCGGCATCGGATCGGTGGCTGGTACCGAGACGGTGGTGGGCGGCATTGCGTACGGTGCCCACATCGGCGGATTTCTGACGGGCGTGCTTGTGGCCGGAGCCGTACGGTGGCTCGGGTTGGCGGATGCGGCCTCGCCCCGTCATGAACGGGCTGCCCGCTACCGGAATGAACGAAGGGGGTGATGGGCCGATGACCTCAGCGCGAAAAACGGTGCTGCTCTGGAGCGGTGGCAAAGATGCTATGTTGGCCCTCGATGCGCTACGTGAGCACGCAACGTATGCTGTAGCGAACCTGCTTACAACGGGGGTAGAGGAGGCTGATATCGTGCGCCGTCACGGCGTGCCGCTCGATCTCGTTCGGGCACAGGCTGAAGCGCTTGGGGTGCCGCTACGTGTTATGCGGGTGCCTCCTGCTGCGTCGAATGCCACGTATGAAGCCACCTTGGAGCGCGCCCTGGCACCGCTTCTCGCGGAGGGAACCAAGGCGGTTGCAACGGGAGATCTGCACATCAGCGACATTCGCGCGTACCGTGAGTCGCTGCTGAAGCGGCTGGGAGCCGAGCCCGTCTTTCCGATCTGGACCGAGGATACCGCCGCGCTGGCGAGGGCGTTCATCGGCCGTGGATACGAAGCGGTAATCACGAGCGTCGACACGACGCAACTGGATGCGGCTTTCGTGGGCCGGTCGTATACCAAGCAGCTCCTGGCTGATCTTCCCGACCCTGTGGATCCGTGTGGAGAGAACGGTGAATTTCACACGTTCGTGACGGACGGGCCTTCGTTCCGCCGCGCGGTCGCTGTTGCGGTAGACGCGATAATGGGGGAGGGGCGGATGCGCTATGCCACGATTCGCCGAGACGAGGAGTGATACAGCTTTCCAAACGAAAAGCCCCGCTGCAGGGAGCAGCGGGGCCTTGTGAAGTCGAATGGAGGCGCGCGCCGATTATTCCTCGTCGTCGGTCGCCGAGGCTTCGGCAGCGGGCTTGGCGTCTTCAGCCTCGCCTTCGCCGTTCTCGAACGTTTCCTCGGTTTTCGGTGGTGTCTCGCCTTTCTTCACCTCAAAGTCGAGCTCCTGCGAATCGTCCTCATGCGTGATGAGGATGGTATCGCCTTCCCCGATCTCACCGTGGAGAATATCCTCGGCCATCGGATCTTCAACATACTTCTGCAGAGCGCGGCGAAGCGGTCGTGCACCGTATTTCGGATCGAAGCCCTTGTCCGTTAGGAACTCCTTCGCGTGCTCGTCGAACTCCAGGTCGAGTCCCAACTCTTCGGCGCGTTTAAAGAGATCCTCGGACATGATGTCGATGATCTCGAAGATATGCTCCTTGTCGAGCGGGTGGAAGACGATCACGTCATCGATCCGGTTCAAGAATTCCGGATTGAAGACATTCTTGAGGGCGTCTTCGACGGTCGTCTTCATCGAATCGTAGTTGAACTCCTCGTCGCCCGCAGACTGGGCGAAACCGATGCCCTTTCCGAACGACTTGATGTCCTGCGTGCCGATGTTGGAGGTCATGATCAGGATCGTGTTGCGGAAGTCGACCCGCCGGCCCAGTCCGTCCGTCAGGATGCCGTCATCCAACACCTGCAGCAGAATGTTGAAGACATCCGGGTGGGCCTTCTCGATCTCGTCGAGCAGCACGACCGAGTACGGCTTGCGGCGCACCTTCTCGGTGAGCTGACCGCCTTCTTCGTAGCCGACGTAGCCCGGAGGCGCCCCGACCAATCGGCTGACGCTGAACTTCTCCATGTATTCGCTCATGTCGATGCGGATGAGCGAGTCCTGCGAATCGAACAGGTACTCGGTCAGCACCTTCGCGAGTTCGGTCTTGCCGACGCCCGTGGGGCCAAGGAAGATGAAGGAGCCGATCGGCTTCTCGGGATCCTTCAGTCCGGCGCGGGTCCGGCGAATGGCTTTGGACAGCTTCTGAATCGCCTCGTCCTGGCCGACGACACGCTCCTTGAGTGCCTCCTCCATTTTGAGGAGCTTCTTCTGCTCGGGTTCGGAGATCTTGTCGACCGGAATGCCGGTCATCATGGCCACCACTTCGGCGATGTTCTGGGTGGTCACGTCATGGATTTCCGTCTCGGCCTTCTCTTCCCACTCCTTCTTGGCCTTTTCGAGCTCCTCTTGGAGGGTTTTCTCTTTATCGCGCAGGCGGGCCGCTTCCTCAAAACGCTGGCTTTTGACGACCTGGTTCTTCTCCTCGCGTACTTCCTCGATTTTCTCTTCGAGGTCGAGGATTTTTTGCGGGACGCGGATGTTGGAGAGGTGCACGCGCGCACCCGCCTCGTCCATCACATCAATCGCCTTATCCGGCATGAACCGGTCGGTGATGTACCGGTCGCTGAGCTGCACCGCCAGCTCAATGGCCTCCTTCGAGTACCGGACATTGTGGTGGTCCTCGTAGTGGCCCTTGATGTTCATCAGGATGTTTTGCGTCTCCTCCGGAGTGGAGGGGTCGACGATAATCTTCTGGAAGCGGCGGTCCAGAGCGCCGTCCTTTTCGATGTGCTGGCGGTACTCGTCGAGCGTCGTCGCGCCAATGCACTGGAGCTCCCCGCGGGCGAGGGCCGGCTTGAACATATTGGAGGCATCGAGGCTGCCCGACGCGCCCCCTGCGCCCACGATCGTGTGGATCTCGTCGATGAACAGGATAATGTCATCGTTCTTCTCGAGCTCCTTCATGACCGCTTTCATGCGCTCCTCAAACTGGCCGCGGTACTTCGTGCCGGCCACCAGCGAGGCGAGGTCAAGCGTCACGATGCGTTTATCGTAGAGGACGCGGCTCGTCTTATGATCGACGATGCGTTTGGCCAGGCCCTCGGCAATCGCGGTTTTCCCAACGCCGGGCTCACCAATGAGCACCGGGTTGTTCTTCTTGCGACGGCTCAGGACCTGGGCGACGCGCTCGATCTCTTTCTCGCGCCCGATGATGGGGTCCAGTTCGTCTTCTTCGGCCAGTTCCGTGAGGTCGCGACCGAAATTGTCTAAAACCGGGGTCTTGCTCTTGTCCATTTGCTTACGCTCTTTTCCGTATCCAGATGACATGCGGCCACCAGAGCCGCTGCCGCTTGATGAGGACGATGACGAGGAGGCCTTTCCGCTAATAATGGAGTCTAACTCGGCGCGGACAGCGTCATAGGTGACCGAGAATCCCTGCTGTAGAATCTGCGCGGCGATGTTTTCGTTGTCGCGCAACAGGCTCAACAGCAAGTGCTCTGTACCAATGACATCGCTCTTATAGAGCTTGGCCTCCAAATAAGTGATTTTGAGAACTTTTTCGGCTTGTTTGGTTAGCGGGATGTTGCCCACCGAAAGCGAGCCACCCGTGCTTCGGACTGTGTCCTCGACTGCCTTTTTGAGTTTCAGGAGGTCGCATCCGAGATTCCGAAGGATTTTGACGGCGATGCCTTCTCCTTCTCGAATGATCCCCAGGAGCAGATGCTCGGTTCCAATGTAGTCGTGCCCAAGACGAATCGCTTCCTCCCGACTATAGGAGATGACGTCCCGGACCCGATTCGAAAAATTACCTTCCATACTCTGCAACAATTGGGATCAACTAAAGAGCCTCGGCTCGGTGCACGGTGCAAAATGCAGGTCCACCGTCGCGGACGTGCGAGAGAGCCGAGGCGGCTGTGTACAGCCCAAGCGGATGGTCACAAATCCTACGGAGTTAACCGGATCTGCAGGAGCACTGTTCCTCTTACGGGGCAGGTACGAGGCGAGGACGGGCCGGGTCTAACGGTGTTGCAACAGATCCGACTCGTTACGCGGCAAAACTGGAGCCGCACCCACAGGTCTCCGTGGCGTTTGGGTTGTTAAATGTGAAGCCCCGCGCGTTGAGCCCATCGTGATAGTCAATGGTGGTGCCCATAAGGTAGAGCCCGTGACGCTTGTCCATGAAGACGGTGATTCCGTCGATGTCGAACTGCTGATCATTTTCGCGCTGCTTATCGAAGCCCAGCACGTAACTCATACCCGAGCAGCCGCCGCCCTTGACACCAACGCGCAGGCCGTAGCCTTCGGGGATCTTCTTCGTCCGCATGATCTTCTCAATCTTCTCGGCTGCGGACGAGCTGATTTGGATGGGAGCATCCGGGGTGGTTTGGGTTGCCGTATCAGCCATGACTGCCGTGGAGGTTTGGGGTGAAAAAGATGGCCGGGAGCCACGAGAGAGGATCACTTTTTCGCGTGTGCTGCAACGAGGCGGCGCGGCCTCAGTTCCGGCTGCAACCAGTAAGCCGGCGGGGGCATACACGTCCGGTTGCGCACTGGATCATCAGTGCAGCGGACGGGCCAGCACCACCGGGCGCTTCTGCGTAATGACGCGCCCTCCGTCGGCGTCGACCGCTTCGAAGAGCACGACGTAAATGCCCAGGCGCAGCGGGCGACCCTCGCTGTCGCGCCCGTTCCAGATCAGCTCGCCGGTCGATCCGATAAGCGCAGCGTCACGGGTGTAGACGAGCCGGCCCTGCGCATCGTAGATCCGGAGGCGCGCCAGGGCCGAGGGCGTGTCCAGGTCATACCGAATCCGGGCTACGTCGTCGATGCCGTCGCCATCGGGGGAGAAGGGGGAGGGGGTGATGGTTACGGTGTTGGAGGGTACGGGGCCGCCGGGTTTGACCGCGACCGAGTTAGGTGCGCCCGGCGTACCGCCATCGGCGGCCACAGCGCTCGTCCAGTTGGACGCCGCCTCGGTCGGGGCCGTGGGGCTGATGCGTTCGAGCGCGACGCCCTTGGCATCGGCGAGGCCCGGTGCGTGCCATTCCGGCCGGTAGGTGACCGCATCGACGACCGATCCATCGGCGCGGTGCCAGCGAATCTGGTCCCCGCTGTTCAGCAGGCCCAGTTGTTGCCTCGGGAGCAACGCCATCGTCACCGTGGGCGCCGACCAATCCGTCATCGGAAACGCTCGGGCCAGCTCCGACACGGTAGGGTCCGACACCGGATCGGGTTGTGCGGCCACGACGAAAAAGCCATCCGGCGGCACGGCCAAGAATTCGCTTCCGATGCGCATTGTGTCGGCCACGTTAGCCTCCGTCGGGCGATCCGTCCAGAAGCTCTGTCGCAGCGTCAGCGTCCGCGCCGACGCGTTCAGCAGTTCGATGTACTCTGGCTGATTGGGCCGCTCGTCGAAGTCGTTGGTCAGCGGATCGTACATGATCTCGTTAAGGATCAAATCGCCTGGTTGGGGCTGGTACGCCAGCCTGACGGCTGCTGAGGGCTGGACGTTCCCCGCCCGGTCGGCCAGATCGGCGGCGGTTAACTCGGGACCTTGGATGGGCGCCGCGTACGTGAGGAGGAGCTCGGTCTGGGTGATCACGTCCAGATCGGCAGCGGGACGGCCATCGGCCAGGCGGAAGACCTGCGGGGATAGGGAGGCGGGCGCCAGCGGTTCACTTAGGAACAGGCGTACGTGCTCCGGGGCTGCCTGCTCGGCGAAAAGCAACTCGGGCGGCGTCGTATCCGGATCATAGCGGCTGTTGTGCGTGCCAGGCGTAGCGCCGGCTTCGGCGGTGGACGTGGCGAAGTTTGCCTGTGCATCGGAAGGCCCAAATGGGTCGATGCGCTCCAGCGAACGACCATCCGCGCCGCCCCAGCCGGGCGTATAATCGACCCGATCGATCACCTGGTCACCGGCGTACAGGATGACAGCATCACCGCCGTTGTTGAGTCCATTCCAGCCCGACGGGTCGAGGAACGGCGTGGACGGAAAGGTCTGTTGAAAGCGCCCGGCATCATCCACGAGAACGACGAAACGGCCGGGCTCGATGACGGCATTGGAGTTGGTGATCGGGATGGGCTCCTCGCGGTTGTCGGCAATCGTGAGGGTGCGCAGGGCGACGGACCGATTGGAGCGGTTGAACAGCTCGATAAACTCCGTTTGCGTCTCCGTCTGATCGTACAGAATCTCGTTGACGACGATTTCGCCCGGGTCGGGCAGCGATTGGGCAGGCGCGCCGCCCGCTGAAAGCATCGTACCCAGCAGCAGGCCCGCCAGGATGCGGAGGGAGGAGGGAAGCATGGAAACGGGGCGCATCGTGAAACGACGCAGATCCGGCAGAGCGCCGGGCGCGCTTCACGAGGTGCACATCGGAAGGGGGAAGGAGTCGGTCGAGAAGAGAAAAGCCGAAGCGCGAGTGTTGCCTCTGTTCACACCTCGCACTACTCAATTACGATACACACGCCGCGCGCCATATGCAAGGGATCGTTAAAAGACCGCCTGCGCCATATCGTCGTCGCTGAAGTCGCGCTTGAGATGGCGCATGATGGCCCGCGCCATCAGCTTGGCCGTGGGCGCGAGCGGGGTCTCGTCGATGTCGAAGCGGTGGTCGTGGAGCGGATAACTCGTCTCGGGGCTGGAGGCGGTGCCGACGCGAATGAGGGCGCCCGGCACATGTTCGAGGTAGTGGGCAAAGTCTTCGCCGCCCATGCTGGATTGCGGAATCTGGTAAATGGCCTGCGGGCCGTAGGCTTCCGTGACCACATCGGCTACGTTCTGGATGAGCACCGGCTCGTTTATGACTGGGGGGGCGCCCTTCTCGACCTCCATCACTGCGGTCGCGCCAAAAGTGGCAGCCGTCTGCTCGGCGATCTGGGCCATCTTCTGGCGGAGCAGCGTGCGATCTTCGGAGCTGGTCGTGCGCAGCGTGCCGCCGAACTCGACGGTGTCGGGAATGACGTTGTGCGCTTCGCTGCCAAACAGGCGGCACACCGAGAGCACGGTGGCATTGCGGGCATCGGTGATGCGGCCTGCGAGCTGATAGAATGAATTGATGATCTGCGAGGCTACCCACACCGTATCGGTCCCCTCATGCGGACGCGCCGAGTGCCCCGAGCCCTCGTGCCGCACGTATACATCGAACCGGTCCGAAGCCGCGGTTACGGCTCCTTCCAGCAAGCCGTAGCGGCCGACGCCGAGCGTCGGGTCGACATGGATGCAGTAGACGGCGTCGACGCCGTCGAGCACGCCCGCTTTGATCATCAGCGGGGCCCCGCTGGGCATGCCTTCCTCGTTGGGTTGAAAGAAGACCCGCGCCCGCCCGGCCACTTGATCGCGGTGGTGATGCAGCATGAGCGCCACCCCAATGCCCACAGCCGTGTGGGCGTCATGCCCGCACAGGTGCGCCGCGCCGGGATTGCGTGAGCGATAGGGAACCTGCTTGCCGTCGCGAGCCGGCAGCGCATCGATGTCCGCCCGGTAGGCGACGCAACCGCCCGTCCGGTGCCCCTCAATGTCCACGTACAGTCCCGTTCCGGCGATCGGGCCGTGCACCTCCAATCCGTGATCTTCGAGCGTCTCCTGAATAAACTGCGCCGTCTCGTGCTCCTTCATCCCGACCTCCGGATTCCGGTGCAAATGGCGCCGGACCGACGTCAAGAATCGGTTGAACGTCTGGGTGTCGCCGTCAAAGTCGGGGAGCGATGTGTCAGCGGTTCGAAGATCAGTGATCGGAGGATTCGAGGACATAAGCTGAGAGGACGAGGGATGCAGGCGATCGCGCGATACAGGTGTGATACCAATCATACCGGAGAGGGAAAGGGGAAGTTCGCGTGCGGATCGATCCACGCTCGGATCGGGAACGGAGGATCACACCATACCGCTGCGTTTGCGCAGGATCCACTCGGCGCCCAGCAGAAGCACGACCACGATCAGCAGGCTGCTCATCTGCCACAGCTTTACATCGCGTTCCTGCTGGATGACCTGTGAGGTGAAGGCGTCTGAGGCGTTGAGGTTGTCTACCAGCTCACCGATGCGGTCGGTCGAGACGAAGGACCCGCCGGAGCGGTAAGCGATCTGGCGAAGGAGCGTTGCATTCGCCCGGGTGTCCTGATATTCGAGCGTGAGCTCGCCCACGGCAAATTGCCCCTGGTCGGTGCCGAGGGGGGCGCCGTCTTGCTGCGCCTCGGCGACGTAGCGGTACGCGCCTTCCGGCAGCGACCCGATCTCCAGCACGTAGCGCCCGTTCCCGACGGCGTTCATGTCGTACGGGTAGCGTGTGCTGTCGGGGGCAATCACGTTCACAGTAACCGACGCATCGTTTACCGGGTTGAGGCTCTCATCGTAGACCTGTCCGCTGAACTCGACAGGCTGCCCCCCGCTGAAGGTTTCCTGCACGGGGCGGACGCGCACCGAGCGGGTGTCCTCCCGGGTCGTGACCCACTCCAGCATGTTCGACAGCAGTTCGGGCCAGAGCGGCGCCGCGAGATCCAGGTCGGGGGGGAGGTTGGTCCAGCGCCAGGTGCCGGTGCCCAGTAGCGCTGCGCTTCGCTGTCCTGCGCGACTGCGGATGACCAGCATCGGATCGCTCAGGTCCATCCCGCGAATATCGGCCGTTGCCAGCACGCGCGCATCGGGCGCAGGCGTCCATCGCGTCTCGTTGTACTGGAGCGGCGGCAGCTGATCCCAGAAGCTTTGCGCCTTGTCTGGCACGCTCAAGATCGGGTGCTGGCGGTACTGCTCGGCGGGGCGCATCCGGGCGGCGACGAAGCTGGAACGCGGCTGCTCAATCGCAATCGGCAGGCGGTTGCCGAAGTGCTGCTGCAGCTGGCGGAGATCCGTCTGCAGGTCCATCAGGAAGAGGAGGGGGAGCTCGGCCGTCGCCTCGGCAACGCGCTGGAGGGTGTTCGTGGGCACGGCGGAGCCGGGAAAGCCGGCGAGCACCACGGCATCGAAGGTGGAGAGGTCGTCGGGGAGTGATCCCTGATAGAAGCCGCCATTCCGCTGCGGGACGAAAGGAACGACCTCGACGTTTTGCACGCGGCTGAGCAGCCGGCGCGTGGAGGCAAAGTTGGGCGATGGCGCCGCGCCCAGCACCAGTATCCGGCGCTTACTTTCCAGGACCTGCACGGTGAAGGCTTTCTGGTTGTTGCGATATGTGACCTCGTTGTCCAGGCGGGTGACCTGCACTTCGAGGCGCTGAAGCCCTGTTTCGGTGGGCGTGTAGGACAGCTCCACCGGGGTTTCGCCGGTGCCTTCGGGCAGGCGCGTCTGTGTCGAGCTGATTTCCTCGCCGTCGCGTTTCAGGGCTACCCGGACGCGCTCTCCCTCGGCAGCTTCCGCCCGCAGCCCAGCCTGTATGGGGAGCTCGGTATCGACGTAGGCGATGTCGTTGGTGGTGATACGGCGCACCTGCAGGTCGCGCCGGCGCGTGGTGTCGCCCACGGCGATGGTGTGGATGGGGAGGGGCGAGCGGTCGGCGCCGTAAAGCGGGTTGCGACCGGTGTTGTACTGCCCATCGGAAAGGAGGGCGATGCCCTGTAGGTTGACATCCTGAAGCTCATCGCGGATGCCATCGAGCGCAGCGGCGATGTCGGTTCGGGGCGCGTCGGCACGGAGTGACCCGGCGGGGGCGTCGGACGGCAGCGCGCGTAGCGCCGATCCAAAGGCGTAAAAGCGCATCTCGCCGTCCAACCCGCTCTCACGAAACTGCTGCACGGCGGAGCGGAGCGGTGTTGCCGAGGAATCGGCCGTGGTTACACGGAGGCTCTGGCTGTCATCGGCCAAGACGGCGAGGACGGGCGGGCGAGTCTCCTCGCTGATCTGCCGCACGATGGGCTCGAACAGCAAAAACAGGACGATGGCCAGCGCCACGAAGCGAAGCCCCCCGAGGAGCAGGCGACGCCCCCGGGAGACGGGCGGCGTGGTCTGCTGATAGGTCCAGTACGTCAGCCCACCGGCCAATGCGATGCAGACAAGAAGAAGCCAAACACTGGATCCGAACGAAATGGTCATCGGCAGGGCAAAACAGGAGCAGTCAAAAAAGATCGGTGGGACTCAACATCACGGTGGACCGAGCGACCGGGACACATCATCAAGCGGAAGGTACTTCTTCCCCGTTCAACGGATCACCGTCACTTTGCCGGTGTGGCGGAGGTCGCGACCCTCGATAGTGTAGAGGTAGAGCCCGGACGCCAGAGACTGAACGTCGAACGACAGCCGATGTGTCCCGGCGTTCAGGTCGGCGGTGCGCATACGGAGGAGCTGGCCCATCACGTTGTACAGGCGCATCTCGATTTGCCGCCCGCCTTCCGGTACGTCGATTTCGAATGTGGTTTGCTGGCGGGCCGGATTGGGAAATGGTGCGGAAAGCGACAGTTCCGGCGGAGGCGGCTGCGCCAGCGCTTCGGCATGCTGGATGGCAGCGTCCGCGTTGATGATTCCCCAGCCAAGGATTGAGTCGGGGCGGGTAGCCTGCGACGACGTTTCGCGGAGAATCCGGCGCACATCCATCGGCGCGAGATTGGGGTTAACCTGGAGCATCTGCGCTGCGACACCCGTTACGAGCGGGCTGGCGAAGGAGGTGCCACTGCCGGATCGGTACCGGCCGTTGGACGAAGCTACCCTGACGGACCGGCCGGGCGCGGCCACGTCGGGCTTGATGCGTCCATCAGCCGTCGGGCCGTACGAACTGAAGGGGCTGCGTACCGAGTCGGGATCGACAGCCCCCACGGCGAGGGCCGAGTCGGCATCGGCGGGCGTGCTGATGTAGAACCAGCAGTTGGCGGGGCGGCTGCAGAACCCCTCGTTACCGGCGCTGACGACGACGAGCACCCCAAGCGAGGCGGCCCGGTCGACGGCGCGCGTCGTCACAGCCGTGTCCCCGTCCAGCTCGTCGGTTGAATAGCTGGCTTCTCCATCATCGAAGCGGGTGTAGCCGAGTGAGATGTTGACTACGTCGGCCCCCTGCGCTTCGAGCCATTCGAGTCCCGCGACGAAGTAGTCTTCCTCGACGTTGCGCTCAAACCCCACGTACTCGGTCGTCGCAGCCAGCACCTCGGCGCCGTGGGCCGGCCCGACGAGCGCGCCGGGGGCGTGCCCAACGGCCACTGACGCTACCGATCGGCCGTGGCGGTTATTCTGGGTGCGTCCCGTGAAGTTACGCGTAGCGATTACCCGACCCTGGGCTCGCAGTGAGTCGAAGACCGGATGCATGAACGCCCCATATTCGGTATCCAGAAACCCGATGCGCACCCCCGCTCCGTTGATGCCCCGCGCCAGAGGCGCTGTGGCGTTGATCAGGGCCAGTTGCTGCTCGGAGGGTCCGTATGCGAGCGGCGCATTCAGCAGGGGGGAGCGGGGCTGTTGCTGCAGGGCACTGCGGGCGACAGGCTGGATGGATCGGACGCAGTCGAGGGCCGCGGCGGCAGCGCGCTGGGAGCGTGTCAGATGGGCACTGGCCGCATTCAACCAGCGGCTGAGGACGATCGGGTGGATGGTGCGGTCGCGCAGGCGCTGCAGGCAGGCGGCGGGCGGCGGCTGGTCCCAACCGGGAGCGGATACGGTTCCGCGGAGGCGCCGGCGTTCAGCGGCCCGCGCCGTGATGGGAGCGGGCTGTGTATCGGGGGCGGACCGTGCAGCGAAGAAAATCCAGTATTTCGTGGCCGAGGTATCGGCGGCCGTGCCGTGCGCCGGCGGGACCGATCCGCCCAGCATCGCCATCAGCAGAACCCATACAGAAACGATCCGAGACGACAGCATATCCATAGAAAATCGTAAGGGCACAGTAGCACGGGGCGGGCTCACACGTAGGGAAGTACCAGATACACCATGTAGCCGGTGAAACCGGAGAGCAGCAAGACGCCCTCAGCGCGGCTGATCTCGTGCTGGGTCCAGGCCACGGGCAGGAGCAGCACGCTAAAGCCCAGCATCACCGGGAAGTGGAGCGTTAACGACCTCGGCTCGACGTCCATCGGGCTGGCCAGGGCGACCAGGCCCACGACAAACAGCACGTTCAGGATGTTGCTGCCGAGGACATTGCCGATCGAGAGGTCGGACTCGCTCTTGAATGCGCCCACCATCGAGGCAGCCAGCTCGGGCAGGCTCGTGCCGATGGCGACGATGGTGAGCCCGATGATGACACGATCGATCCCCATAAAATCGGCCATGTTGACAGCGGCGCGGACCATCAGATGAGCGCCCGCAGCGAGAAAAATCATCCCACCCACGATGTGAAGCGTCTTCGCCCAGGGGCGCGAGAGGGACGGATCGAGCTCCTCATCGGGCACATCCTCCAGCATGGGGGCGCGATCGTGGCGCTGCGCATCGATGAAGAGAAACGCCATGACGCCGATCAGCCCGGCGACCAGCAGGCCGCCGTCCCACTGACTGATGAAGCCGTCGGTGGCCACCAAGTAGAACAGGATCATGGTGCCCAGCATCAGCGGGTACTCCTTGCGCAACATGGGCGGTTGCACCGCGATCGGGAAGACGATGGAGCAGGCGCCGAGAATGAGTGCGATATTGCAGATGTTCGATCCGATGATATTGCCGAGGGCCAGATGGTGCTCCCCGGCGATGGCTGCAAAGAAGTTAACGAAAAACTCGGGCAGACTTGTGCCGAGGGCAACGATGGTGAGCCCGACGACCAGGGGACGAATTCCATACTGCAGAGCAATTCGTGAAGCGCCTTTGATAAGCCACTCGGCCCCGAAGTAGAGGATGCCGAGGCCGACCAGGAAAATCAGGAATTGCAGCAGCATGCGTCAGCGGGGAGCAAAAGCGTCGGGGTCAGCCCGTTCGAAGGTGCTGGGGACAAGCGGGGTTTATCGCTGTAGCAGCGCCTTGCCTTCGAAGGAACCTGGAAGGAGGTCGCGTGGGGAGCGGACGTCCGGAGCGTTGGGATCACGATCCATCCAAAGCCGGATATCGGGCGCGAGTTCCACGAGCAGCTGACGGCACGCACCGCAGGGTGTACCCTGTGCATCCTCCGGGCATGACAGGTACATCGCTGCAAAATCCTGCATCCCAAATGAATAGGCCGTACTGAGCGCGTTGCGCTCGGCGCAGAGCGTGCGCATCCAGTCGGTGTGCTCCACGTTGACGCCGGGAATCAAGAGCCCGTCGGTCGTTTCGAGCACGGCACCGACGGGGAAATTAGACGCCGGAATGTAGGCCCGGCCGCTTACGTCCCGCGCTCGCTGAATGCCGTGCTCCGGCGTATCGATGGTGCCCTCTAACTGGGGGGGGAGAGGCGTAGACGGCGAGGGCAGGGCATCCTGATCATTCGTCCAGAGTGCGGTGTCGTCCGATATCACGGCGGTAGGAGGTACCGCCAGGTCGCCCAGAAACTGCCGGTCGGCCGCCGAAAGCGGGGCGCTGAGGGTCAGGGCCACAAGAGCGTCGAGCCGGTTGACGGCGATGAGGGTCGTGATAAGGTTTAGCGTTGCCGGGATCGTGAGGGAGAACGCTGCGCTCTCCACGCGCACGCCAGGTACCCAGGTGCTATCGCGGAGCAGGGCTACAGCCGCTTCGGGTTGATTGGAGAACGGAACGTGCGATCGAGCCTGAAGAATCCGAGCCTGCTCGCGGAGGGCGTCGATGGGAGGAGGGACAGCCATGCAGCCAGCGCACTGTGCGAAAGAGCGGAGAGGGACAGCCTGTATTGCCCGGCTGCAGAGAAGTTTCGGAGTCTCGGCGAACAGGACCTGGAACTGGGCAGCGTCTACTCCTTGTGGAATAGAACCCAGGTGCTCGCTTTAGTGCTGAAAACCCGGGTGATATCTCCGCGAAGTTGCTTTCGTTGATGTTGCGTTCTGGCACATCAACCCTGATATTCAATATCATTAATGAAAATGCACTTGCCGGGATGGCGGAATTGGTAGACGCAACGGACTTAAAATCCGTTGGCGCTTGTGCGCCGTGGGGGTTCGAGTCCCCCTCCCGGTACTGCTAAAAGCCCCTTAGACGCCGATAAAGGCGGTTTGAGGGGCTTTTGTCCTTGCAGCTGGAGTGGCGCCAACGTGCACGGAATTGCACCGAAATGAAAGTCTTTGGGAAATATGTGGGAAACTGACAGCGGCGTCTTCTGGTTGGGGCGCGTCACGCCTCCGGCTGCTCCTCGGCTGGATTCCTGTCGTCGACGTCGAGGCGGCGCAGGCGAGGAGCGAATGCCCGGTGGAAAGCGTTGAGTAACTCCCGCATCCGACTGTGCTGGCGCGGCCAATCGCTGCGATCGGTTGGATCCGCGCCCCACTCGTGCTCGATGAGACTGCGCTTCTTGTCCGGCTTTGGAAGCCAGTTCAACGCTACTCCAATCTCCTGCTCAATGGCTTCCCGCTCTTGCCGAAGCAGATGAAAGAGGGGTTG
>CAYUVF010000033.1:0-45195 GCA_964448045.1 uncultured Rhodothermales bacterium | reverse complement strand
GGCATGGGTGGGCAATGGGCGGCGGCCAAGGACGGAATGCACGCCTCTATACGGCTGGGCGCAGGGGAAGATCGGGCGGAGGGAGGAGGAAATCCAGCCGGGGTACGAGTCGCTTCCTTCGCTGCTCATCAGCGCCGAACGAAACGGCAGCGGTGCGGTAGGAGAGATCGGGTTGTCCCTTCACGCCCCCGTAGTTCAACCGGATAGAACACGGGCCTCCTAAGCCCGGAATCCAGGTTCGAGTCCTGGCGGGGGTGCGGGTTGCAGTGCAGCAAGACGCTTCGTTGGCGATCAGGCCTCCAATTCGTTCAGGACCGTGCTCAGTACCGATTCTACGCGCTCGTACTCGGCGGCGACGGCGGGGACCTTGGCGGTCGCGGCGTCCATTTGCCCGTCATGGGCGAGGGCCTCGATCTCCCGGTTGAGGTCGGCCAGCGCCTTGGCGCCGAAGGTGGCGCTGCTCGATTTGAGCGTGTGCGCCGTCCGTTCGAGGACGAGCCGGTTGCCCTCTTCGGCGGCCTGCCGGAGGTCGTCGACGTACGTGGTGGCGTCGGTCAGGTAGTCGGAGAGCAGCTCGGCGACGAAGGCTTCATCGCCGCCAACGGCGTCGCGGAGGTCGTCGAGCGCATTGGGGTCGAGCACGTCATCCATGGGCGGATCGGTTGGGTTGGGGGTGGAGTCGGGAGGGGACGAGGCGCCGGCATTGGAGGCGCCCCGGAGGAGCGCTTCGATCAGCTCCTCGGCATCGACGGGTTTGCTGATGTAGTCGTCCATGCCGGCGTCGAGACACTTCTGCCGGTCGCCCTCCATCGCTGCGGCCGTCATAGCGACGATGTGCGGCCGGTCGGCATCCCATCGCTTGATGATGCGCCGGGTGGCTTCCATACCGTCCATCTCAGGCATCTGCACGTCCATCAGCACCATGTCGTACGGCTGGCGGTCCAGCGCGTCCAGCGCCTCCTGCCCGTTGGCGACAACATCGGCGCGGTAGCCGAGCTGATCGAGCAGGCGGCGGGTGACTTTCTGGTTGACGAGGTTGTCTTCGGCGATAAGGATGCGCAGCGGATGCTCCTCGGCGAGGGCGTCGTCCAGCGTCGAGGGGGAATGCCCGGCATCGGGGGCGTCGCCGGAGGCGTCGGGATGGGCCAGTGCTCGCTGGAGCGCGTCGAGCAGGGCCTTCGGCTTGATCGGTTTGGTGAGGGCCTCGCTGCAGCCGGCGGCACGCGCCTCGCGGTGGGTGGTGCTGTCGCCGAGCGAGGTGAGCATGATGAGCGGCAGGTCGCGCTGATCCGGGCGTTCGCGAACGGCCCGGGTGAACTCGATCCCGTTCATCGAGGGCATCAGCATATCGAGGAGGACGGCGTCGTAGGAGGGCGGGGCCTCTGCGTCGAGGCGGTCGAGGGCCTCGTCGGGGGATGCGGTTTCATCGACCGCCACGCCCCAGCGTTCGATATAGCCGCGCAGGATATCGCGGTTGGTGGCGTGGTCGTCGACCACGAGCACGCGGCGGCCTGCCAGCGTGGGCAGCTCGCCCCGCTGGTGTGGCGCCGTCGTATCCGAGGCCACCGCTTCGGTGCGGATGGTGAACTGGAACGTGGAGCCTTTGCCCAGCTCGCTTTCCACGGTGAGCGTGCCGTCCATCATCTCCGTCAGCTGCTTGCTGATGGCCAGCCCCAGCCCCGTGCCGCCGTACTTGCGCGTCGTCGACGTATCGGCCTGGGCAAAGGACTCGAACAGCTGGTCTTGTTTTTCGGGCGAGATGCCGATGCCGGTATCGCGGACGGCGAAGGCCAGCTCGAACTCGTCCTCCTCATCGGCGCTAGAAACGATATCGACGTTGACGATGACTTCCCCCTCTTCGGTGAACTTGACGGCGTTGGAGAGCAGGTTGACGAGGATCTGCCGCACGCGCGTGACGTCGCCCAGGACGTGGTTCGGCACGTTGGGGGCGATGCGGTAGGCCAGTTCGAGCCCTTTGGCCCCGGCGCGCTGCGCGACGAGGTCGAGGGCTTCCTCTACGCACTGAGTGACGCGGAAGGGGTGCTCCTCCAGTTCGAGGCGTCCCGCTTCGATCTTCGAAAAGTCCAGAATGTCGTTGATCAGATCGAGCAGGGCGTCGCCGCTGGTGCGGATGGTCTCGGCGTACTCCCGCTGCTCGTTGTTCAGGTCGGTTTCGAGGAGCAGCGTCGTCATCCCGATGACGCCGTTCATCGGGGTGCGAATCTCGTGGCTCATGTTGGCCAGGAATTCCGATTTGGCGCGCGTGGCAGCCTCGGCCTGTTCGCGCGCTTCCTCCAGCTCAAAGACGGTGTTGGCCAGGCGTTCGCTATTCTCTTCGAGCGCTTCCTTGGCCTGTTCGAGGTCGGTGGCGTAGCGGCGCAGCTTGCGCTCGCGGTGGACGCGCTCGGTGATGTCGCGGTAGTACCAGACGCGGCCGTAGGAGGTGCCCGCGGGCGACCGTACCGGGGCCGAGTAGCGGTCGAAGACGCGGCCGTCGCTGAGGTGAATCTCATCGCGCTGCGACCGGTTGGGATCGCCGAAGAGCGCTTCGGCCTGTTCGCGGAAGGCCTCGGGTTCGCTCACGCGGCTGGCCATGTGGTCGAGCAGGTCGTCCCAGTTGTCGAGTGCGGCCTCATCGAGTGCCCACATCGTGCGCAGGCGCTCATTGGAGTGGGCCACGCAGCCCGTCTCGTCGATCACCAGCACGCCATCGATAGCGGCTTCCTGCTGGGCCGAGAGGATCGAATTGGTCCGCATGATCTCCTCTTCGGCCATCTTGCGCTCGGTGATGTCCGTCGAGAGCCCACCGATACGCCGGCCGTTCTGGCCCTCGACGACGCTCACGTACGTTTGCAGCCAGCGCACCTCGCCATCGGGGCGCAGGATGCGATGCTCCATGTTGACGGTCCCTTCGTCGAAGAGGTGCTCGATTCGGTCGCGCACCATCGCCCGGTCGTCCGGGTGCGTCACCTGATACCACAGCTGCGGGTTCTTGTAAAAGTCCTCGACCGACCGGCCGAAGATGCGCTCGACGGCTTCGTTGAGGTAGAAGAGGCGCGACCCGGTCAAATCGGCTTCCCAGACGACGTCGTTGAGCGACTGAAGCAAGTTCTGGAAGCGTTCCTGACTGCGCTGGAGGGCTTGCTGTGCCATCCGGCGCTCGGTGATGTCTTCGATGGAAACGACCACGCGCACCACCTGTCCCGCATCGTCCTTGAGCGGCGCCGCGTTGACCGAGAGCAGTCGCTGGCGCCCATCGGGCCACGTAATGGTGTGCTCGGCGCCGAAGAGCGGCTCGCCCGTATCGATCACCTTGCGGAACGGCATCTGCCCATCGGTGTCCGGCTGATCGGTCTGCGTAATGTGCCATTCGGGGCGGGTGTACGATTCGCCGGGGGTAGAGGACGGCGAAAGGTCGAGCAGCGATTCGGCGCGGCTGTTGGCGAAGATGATGTCGCCCGCAGCATCGACCACAGCGATGGCGGCGACGCTGGTGGACATAATGCTATCGAGCAAGTCGCGCTCCTGGAGGAGGGCTTCCTCGGCTTCTTTGCGCTCGTTGATGTCGAGCACGGCGCCGTCGTAGTATGAGATGGTGCCATCGTCGTCGTGCACAACGGTTCCGCTGACGAGACCCCAGAAGGTGCTGCCATCTTTGCGGCGGAAGAGGACCTCGGCATCGCGGAGGTGGCCATCCTCCTGCTCCATGCGTTCGAGCTCGGCGCGTTGCTCGGGGTCGGCGTAGAGGTCGGGCGACTCCACCTCCAGCATGGCCTCGGGCGAATCGTAGCCAAACATCTGCGCGAAGGCCTCATTGACGTAGACCAGTCCCTCATCGGGCGTGCTGCGGTAGATGCCCTCGGAGATGTGCTCGTTGATGGAGGAGAGCTGCTCCTCGCGCTCGCGTAGGGCCGCCTCGGTCTGCTTCTGTTCGGTAATGTCGACGGAGACGCCCAGCACCTGCGCGCCCGAGCCGTCCTGGGCCGTGAGGGGGCGCTTGATGGTGCGGAGGTATCGTGTGCGTCCCTCGGCATCGGTGAACTTCTGCTCGGGGACGACTTTCTCTTCGCCCGATTCGATGACCTCCATATCGTCGCGGCGGAACGGGGAGGCGTCCACGCCGTCGGGGCTGACCTCCATATCCGTCTGCCCGATGAGGGTGTCGACGGTCGTGCCGTAGGCGTCGGCCAGGGCCCGATTGGCGAGCGTGTAGCGCCCCGACGCGTCTTTGGCAAAGATGAAGTGCGGATTGGTGTTGATGACCTGGCGCAGATAGCGCTGGTGCTGCTGCAGGCGCTGTTCGGCGCGTTTGCGTTCGGTGATGTCTTGGATGGTGCCCGTCGCGCGGGCAGGGTGCCCGTTGCGGTAGTGGAGGGTGCCCATCGTGCGCACCCAGCGCCGCTCGCCGTTCGCCGTGACAAAGCGCAGTTCCAGATCGTACGGCGTGCCATCTTCCAGCATGGCCGCAAACGCCTTTTGCAGCTTGGATTGGGATGCGCCGGTGTAGAAATCGAACGCCTCGTCCACAGTGGGCTCGTAGTCGAGGGGAAGGCCGTGGAGCCGGTAGGTTTCGTCGGTCCAGGAAAGCGTGCGGGTGCGCAGGTCGAACTCCCAGCCGCCGATCTGGGCCATCTGCTGCGTCTGGCGCAGGAGGTCGCGGTTATCTTCGAGCCGGTCGTGGACGCGCTGGCGCTCCAGTGTCGACTCGATCCATCGGCCCAGCAGCTCGACGAATTCGTGGTCGGTGTCGTCGAAGGGCGGCTTCCGAGCACCGTGGCCGGAGAAGCTGAGCGTTCCGTACTGGGTGCCGTCGACGCGCAGCGGCACGCCGATGTACGAGGCCAGGTCAAACTCGCGGTAGCACCCGCGCTTCCAGAGCGGGGTCTGGGTGGCATCGTCGATGGAGAGGACGTCGTCCCGGTCGAGCACGTGTCCGCAGTAGGTGTCGCTGAGGGGCAGTTCCTGCCCCGTTGCCATGTCGACGCCGGGCGCGTAGCAGTGTTCGATGACGTACCGGTTGGTGTCCACGTCGGCGCGCCCGATGAGGGCCACGTCGAGGTCCAGCAGCGAGGCGGTTTGCGCCAGCGCGTAGCTTAGGTGCGCCTCCACGTCGTCGGTGTGATGCGTCGTCACCTGGTAGAGCAGCCGCGAGCGAGCCTCCCGCTTGCGCAGCGTCCGCTCCGATTCCTTGCGCGCGGTGATGTCGCGAGCGATGACTTGCAAGCCGGTCACCGTGCCATCGGACCGGATGAGGTGCGCATGCTGGCCGAGCCAGCACTCGGTACCGTCGGCCGTGCGGATGGGAAACTCAAAGTACGAGGTGGGCTCCTCGGTAGCCATCTGCCGCGCATAAAATGCGAGCACGCGCTTGCGGTAATCCGCGCGGATCAGATCCGTGCACGGCGAGCCGATGAGTTCGGCCCGCGAATGGCCTGTGAGGGCCTCGGCGCGGGGGTTGACGAAGGTGAGGACGCCGTCGAGGTCGCACTCGTAAATGAGAGCCGGCGTCGACTCGATGAGCGTCTGCAATCGGTCTGGTTCTGGCGTGCCCGGTGAAGAAGGTGGTTTGGGACGGGGAGCCAGCTGATCGATGACGAGCGCGGCGAAGTCGGCGAGCGCGGCGAAGTCGGCGAGCGCGGCGTTGTCGGGGGCGGAACGGGCGCGGCGCGGAGCGGGATCGGCGACGGCCAACACGCCCAGGCAGGCGCCGTCGGGCGTGATGAGCGGGGCGCCCGCGTAGAAGCGCATCGGCGGGGCATCGCCGTTGCGCGGATCGGAGAAGTGCGGATCGGCCACCGTGTCTTCCACGGTGACGACGTCCTCCGCGGCACAGGCGCGCTCGCAGACGATCGGCGCCTGCGGGAGCGGAACAGAATCTGCATCGTCGGAAGCGCAGCACCACACTTGCTCCCGATCCCTCCATTGAATGAAGGCCACGGCGGCGTCGAAGTGACGCCGGGCGAGGCGGATAATCCGCTCAATGGCGGGGGAGGGGGACCCATCCGGAAGCAGATGCCGGCGAGACGGAAATCGCCGGTTGGCCTCCGATGGGGTGGAGCGCTGCGGGGTGGGCTGAGACAAGGGGAGAGACATCAGCTGCGAACGATGGACGGAACGAAGGAACACCAAGCTACCGTCTCCGCAAACATCGTGCAAAATATGAGAAGGTCGTGAAGCGTCGCCGGGAGGCGCGCGAGCGCTTGCGGCGGGTTCGGGGGTACTTATCGGCCCGGCAATGGACAAAGTTAAAAGTCGGCGGGGAAGACGTGCGTTGCGTAACGCCGCGTACGCTTCGGAAACTCAACGATTTGCTAATCGAATGGTGATGTCGTCGTAACACCGGCCTGCGGTACGCGGGATAGGTTAAGCGGTGGCATCGTGCCCGACGCGTTTGTTTTGCCCACTCCTTCCCCCTGCGTATGACCCCTTCGAACCGCTACCGTACGCTCTGGATCTCGGATGTTCACCTGGGCACCCGGGAGGCACAAGTATCCTATCTGATCGATTTTTTGAGTCATCACACCGCCGATCGGCTGTATCTCGTGGGCGACATTGTGGACGGATGGGCCCTCAAGCGCTCGTGGTACTGGCCCTCCTCCCACAACGAGGTCGTGCAGATGCTGCTGCAGCAGGCCCAGGATGGCACCGAGATTACGTACATTCCGGGCAACCACGACGAAGCGGCCCGGGCCTTCCCTGGCGTGCAGTGGGGCGGCATCACGTTGCAGCACCGCGCCATCCATACAACCGCGCGTGGCGAGCGCCTGCTGATCCTCCATGGCGATGCGTTCGACGGGGTCGTGCGCCATGCACGCTGGGTTTCACTGCTGGGCGCGTCGATGTATCGGGGCGCGCTTCGGCTCAACCGGTGGTTCAACCGCGTGCGGCGCTGGTTCGAGCTGCCCTACTGGTCGCTCTCGGCCTATCTGAAATACAAGACCAAGCGGGCCGTCCAGTTCATTGCCGACTTCGAGCGCGCGGTCGCTCGCGAAGCCCGCGAGGCCGGTGTGGACGGTGTCGTCTGCGGCCACATCCACCACGCCGAGCTCCGCACGATCGACGGCATCCTCTACGCCAATGCAGGCGATTGGGTGGAGAGCTGCACCGCCCTCGCCGAGCACGACGATGGGCGGCTGGCGATCCTGCGGTGGCGGCCCAGCGAGCGCACGGCCGAGTCCATCTCACTCGCTGATCACGTGGGGGATGGGCAGGGGCCTTTCGGCGCGCTACCGGCGCTCTCCGTCCCCGACGCCATCCGGCGCGTTCGCACCGCGTACGATCCCGCCGGGTGAGAGCGCTGCTATGGATGGGGGCTGCCCGGTTCGGTCGCGGCGACGCGGCTGCGGCGCGCGTTCGTCCCTTCGATGCTGTAGATGACGTGGCTCGCGATATTTTTGATGTGGTCGCCGATCCGTTCGAGCGCTTTCGTGGCGGTCAGTAGATGAACGAGGGCGTCCAGATCGGTGGGGGCGAGGGCCTGCGCGTCGGCCAGTGCGTCGAGGGTCGAGGCGCAGATCCGGTTGACCCGCAGGTCGCGAGCGATCACCTTGCGGGCCAGCAGCCGGTCGCGCTGGTGCAAGGCCTGATGCCCCTGATGCAGCATCCCGCGCGTCAGGTCAGCCATCCACCCGAGTGCGCTCAGCGGCTCGGGGGCCGCCGCGTTAAGGTGCGGTGCCGCATACGCAAGGTTACGGCACTGGTCGCCGATGCGCTCCAGATCGGTGTTGATGCGCAGCGTCGCCAGGATGCGCCAGAGCGCTTCCTCCGTGGGGGCATGATCGGCCAAAAGGGCCTCGCAGCGGCGATTCAGGGCCAGCTCCATCCGATCCACCTGCTCGTCGTTTTCGGCAACCGTGCGGGAGCGGGCAGGGTGAGGATAGAGGAGCGCGTTGGTGGCGTCGGCGAGCTGTTCGTCGACCAGATGGATCATCGACGAAAGCAGCCGTTCGAGCGCGTGCAGGTCATCCGCCAGGGACGGCGACATAGGCATGCGGGCTGGGCGAAGGGGAACGGGCGGCGTTGGGCAGGCGGTCATCAAGCGGTGGGGCAGGGCGCATACGTCGGTTCGGCATCCGCTCCCACCGGCACACATCACACTCTAACATACGGCACAGCGCCCCGCGGCTGATTAGGGAGATATTAAACTTGATGCGCCAATGGCCGGCGGAAGCGGGCGCCTCCGCAACAATTCGGGGCCCGTGTCGTGGATAAATACGTCCGTTTGATGGTTTTTTACCCCCTGAGCCCGTGCCCACCGTAGACGATGCTGCTGCGCCCGATGCGCCGGTTGAGGCCTTCCTCGCGCTGGGCGCCAACCTGGGCGAGCGGGCGGATCAGCTCCGGAACGCGGTGGAGCGGTTGGATGCGCACCCCGCCATCGCGGTGCAGGCGATCTCGCCGGTCTACGAGAGCGAGGCGCACACGCTGAACCCGACCGACACGCAGCCGCCGTATTTGAACGCCGTCGTGCAGGTGCAGACGACGCTGGCACCCGAAGAGCTGCTGGCGGTGTGCCAGCGCATCGAGCGGGCCGCGGGCCGGACTCGAAACCAGCGCTGGGCCCCGCGACGGCTCGATCTGGATGTGCTGATGGTCGGCCCCCGCACGTGCGACACCGACCGGCTGACGCTCCCGCATCCGCGCCTGGCTGATCGCCGGTTTGTGCTCCAGCCCTGGGCCGATCTGGCGCCGAACCTGTACGTGCCCGCGCCGTTCGAAGACACCGTGGCAGCGCTGCTGAACCGCTGTCCCGATACGGCCGATCTGACCCCGACGGATTGCGTGCTCGATCCCACTGCTTAACACGAACCGCGTCTCTTCATGAGTACCCCCTCGCCCGAGGCCGATGAGCCGGCCCGCCCCTTGTTTTCTGACGAGGACGCCGTCCCGCAGCATCTACCCGATCCGCTGGAGTACATTGTCATCGAGGGCGTCATCGGAGCTGGGAAGACGACGCTGGCCCGCTACATGGCCCGCCATTTCGAGGCCAAGCTGGTGCTCGAAGAGTTCGATCAAAACCCGTTTTTGGAGCGCTTTTACGAGGACCGTGCTCGCTGGGCGTTTCAGACGCAGCTGGCGTTCTTGGCCAGCCGGTTCCGCCAGCAGAAGGAGCTGCTCGCGCGTGACCTGTTTCACCGCGTCGTCGTCAGTGATTACGCCTTCGACAAAGATCGCATCTTCGCCCATCACAACCTGGAGGGCGACGAGCTGCAGCTCTACGAAACGCTCTTTGGCCTGATGGAGCCCAACACGCCCACGCCGGATCTGGTCGTTTATCTGCAGTCGACGCCGGAGCGGCTCATGGAAAATATCGCCAAGCGCGGCCGCTCGTACGAAGAAGACATGGACCCCGAGTACATCGAGGCACTGCACGAGGCGTACAACTACTACTTTTTCCGCTATACGAAAAGCCCGCTGCTGATCGTTAATGCCGCGCGCATCGACTTCGTCGAAAACCAATCGGAGCTGGCCGAGTTGTTGCGCTACATCGCCACGCGTGAACATCATGGAATGACCTACGTCAATCCGCCCTCGATGGACACGGTTGATCTATCGGATACCGACGCGCCCGCGCCCTGAGTTTTTGGCCTACGCTGCCGCTATGCTGTTCAAATATCTCCTCGTTCTGGTCCTGTTCTATTTCGTCTACCGCGCCTCGAAGAACATCGTGCGGGCGGTGCGCGGCGAGCTGGATGCCCCGTCGTCCCCGCCCCGCTTTGGCGGCGGTGCCACCCGGCGACGCGACGACGCGTACCGGCGCTGGCAAGATGCATCCTCCAGATCGACGAGCGGAGGCGCCTCCGCCGAGTCCGGCCCCGATCGGTTCTGGGGCGACGACGTCGAAGATGCGAAATGGGAAGACCTGTAGCGATTGTCGAAGTCTGATTTGCAAGTGTCGACTGTCTAATTCGCCATTCGCACTTCACCGTTCGAGATCAGCTGCCGAAGCTGATGGTCAGGGTGGTGCGGGTCGCTACGGGTTTGCCGTTGGTGCGAGCGGGGCGAAAGAGGCAGCGGCGCGCCGCCGAGAGCGCGGCTTCTTCCAGGCCGTAGCCGAGTGCGTCGACCGTGCGGGTCGGTGTGCCCTCGGCATCGAGCAGCATGCGCTTGAGGATGGTGGCGTCCTGCACGCGTCCCTGCGCATCGACGCGGATCTCCACGACGACGCGCGCTCGCACATCGTCTTTTCGTGCGGCCTGGGTGTAGTCAGGCTCCACGTAGCGGAGCAGGCGTGCGTTCGTATCGGGACGCGGGGCGGCGGTCGCGTCGGCGGCGCCCTCTTTTCGTTCGGCGTCTTCGCCGGGCTCCTCCACCAGCAGGCGCACATCGGTAAACTCCAGCGGTTCGTCCTCAACAATGGCGTCGTCGGGGTAGACAACGGGAGGCAGTGGCGCGGGTGGGGGCGGGCGCTTCTCCATCGACTGGCTCGTCGGCTGGATCTCTTCGATCTGGATGATGTCGTCGCCACGTGCATCGTAGAGCGACATGGCGGGTTCTGATGGGGCCTCCATCGGCCAGAAGTGTACGAGGCCAATCAGCAGCAGCAAGGTGGCGGATAGGCTCGCCAGGATGCGAGTCTCATAGCGCCGATCAGCCTGTTGGAGAGGGCGTGCCACGCCGGGAGAACCTCGTGCGAGGGAAAACGTTGAGGACGACAGCTTTCTCTTTTGAAACGCTAACGCCAGGCTCGGTTTCTTCGCAGCGCTCGCTCTGCTTCGTGAAATGAGGGCAAAAGTGGGGCGGAGCGTTGAATCGAAGTGGGCCGCTTCATACTATCTAATGATGGAGTACGCAATCTCCCGGCTTCACCCGTAACGCGACCGACCCCGCGGTGCTGTCTGCTCCCAAGGACTTCGATACGTGGCCTGCCTGCCGGCAACGCTTTGTTGTCGACGGACTGACCTTCCCCTTTCGGGAAGGTTTTTTTATGCCGGTACGTTCCGTTTCGTCTTGTGTCACCTGTTAATCCCTTCAAGCTGATGACCGCTCCTTCGATCATGCACGATCCTCCCCCGCCCGCCAAAATGGCGCTGGCCGATGGCACCGTCGTCACCGGCGAGGCCATCGGCCAGCGCGGCCTGACGGGCGGTGAGCTCTGCTTTAACACGAGCATGACCGGCTATCAGGAAATCATGACCGACCCGTCGTACTTTGGGCAGATCATGATGATGACGTATCCGCACATCGGCAACTACGGCGCCATGGACATCGACATGGAGGCCGAGCGGCCGATGATTGCGGGCTTCGTCGTCCGCTCGTTCACGCGCAACTACTCGAATCCCCAGGCCGACGAGTCGCTGGAGCGGTTCATGAAGCGGCACGAGCTCGTTGGCATTGCGGGGGTCGACACGCGGGCGCTGGTGCGGCACATCCGCGACAAGGGCGTCATGAACGCGGTCATTTCCTCGACCGAGCTGGACGACGACGTGCTCGTCGGGAAAGCCCGAAGCTGGCCCAGCATGGCTGGATTGGAGCTTGCTTCGAAAGTCACGATCGAGGATGCGTACGACTTCGCCCGCGCCGAAGACGGGCCGCGCATCGCGGTGTACGACTTCGGCGTGAAGCAGAACATCCTGCGCACCTTCCGCGACAAGGGCTGCTCGGTGCGCGTCTTCCCCGCCGATGCGTCCATCGACGAAGTGACCGCCTGGAATCCGGATGGCCTCTTTTTCTCGAACGGCCCCGGCGACCCCCGTGCCATGACGGGTGCCATCGCCACGGCGCGCGCTGGCATCGAGACGGGACTGCCCATCTTCGGCATCTGCCTCGGCCATCAGCTCATGGCGCTCGCGCAGGGCTTCGACGTGTACAAGATGTACGTCGGCCACCGCGGCGCGAACCATCCGGTGAAAAACCTCGACACCGGCAAGGTGGAGGTGACCACCCAGAACCACGGCTTCGCGGTCGACGAGGACTCCATCGACGAGGCGACGGCGCGGGTGACGCACTGGAACCTGAACGACGACACGGTGGAGGGGCTGCGCTTCAAGCCGTTCGCTGGGATGTCGCTCCAGTACCACCCCGAGGCCTCGCCCGGCCCGCACGACAGCTTCTACCTGTTCGACGACTTCCTCGACTTCGTGGCCGAGCAGCGCGGCGTCCGCTCGCCCGTCGATCGACGCGGCCGGCCCGTGCGCGCTTGAAAATGGGCGGATGCCAATTGTCGAATGTCGAATCCCCGACCGCTATGGCTGAGCAAATAGGTGGACGCGACGGAGAGCACATCCGAAAAGTCGTTGGCCAGGGGCGGGAGCCGGAACGTCCGCTGCAGGAGGCATTCCGTCTGCGTGAAATGGTGATTGCACTTCGCGGAGAGGCAACCGATGAAAATGGATACGTTCGAAAAGCTGTTGGTCGGACTTCGACGCAGCGGCGTTGACTACATCCTGGTGGGCGGGCTCGCCGTTATGCTATGCGGGTACACGCGCACGACGATGGACGCAGATATTCTCGTGCGGCATGATGTAAACAATCTGGAGAAGATGCTTCGGGCGCTGGAAGATTTTGGCGAAGGCTCAGCGCAAGAGCTGGAGGTTGAGGACTTTACCCTTGAGGAAGGTGCCATCCGCGTCGTCGAAGATTTTCCGCTCGACATCTTTACCCAGATGAGCGGTCACACGTACGAAGTTTTGCTTTCGTTCACGGACGAGCACCAGGTCCGTGGGGTGACAATCCGCTACCTCAATCCTGAAGGACTGATTCTGCTGAAGGAAGATTCGTCCCGCCCGAAAGACCAGCTGGACGTGCAGGCGCTAAAAGCCATCCAGCGCGAGCAAGATGATGGTTGAAGCGCCCGCTCCAAGACATCAAAAATCTAAGATTCGAAGTCGTCCATGTCCAACCGCACCGATAGAAAGGACGCGATGGTACGAAGCATCCGCGGAATGACCATGGCGTTATGCATTGCACTCGCCGGACTGCTGATTGCCGGCTGCGCCGGGAGTCAAGTGGACGTCGACAACGCAGAAAGCACGTATCCACCCGTGCTGCGCCCGGTCGAATACGATACGGTTTACACGAAAGAAGCTGTAGATGAGCGTCCCGAATTGAAAGGAGGAATGAGGGCGCTAATGTTCGATATCGATTATCCCACCGCGGCCAAGCAGGCTGGTATCACGGGACGTGTAACCGTGCAGTTTGTCGTCACGCCTGATGGGGAAACCGCCAATATCCAGGTGACCGAGCCGGTTCATCCCCTGTTAGACGATGAAGCCCGCCGTTTAGTGCGAAAAGCCGAGTTCACGCCAGCCACGTTGAAGGGCGGATCCGTTCCTGTGCAGATGGAGCTTCCCTTCACATTCAGGTTGGCCGGCGCAGATTCCTCTGGAGAAGGCTGAGGCTTCCCGCCAACCTCCGCACCAGCCACCGTGTATTCTCAATACCCACCGACCCATGCCCAAGCGCACCGACATCGAATCGATCCTCCTCATCGGCTCCGGCCCGATCATCATCGGGCAGGCGTGCGAGTTTGACTACTCGGGCTCGCAGGCCGCCCGCGCGCTCATGGACGAGGGCTACCGCGTGATCCTCGTCAACTCCAACCCGGCCACCATCATGACCGACCCGATGATGGCCGACAAGGTGTACCTCCGCGAGCTCACCCCGGCGTCGATCAAGCAGATCGCGCTGGAAGAGCAGCCCGACGCCGTGCTGCCTACGATGGGCGGGCAGACGGGCCTCAACCTGGCGCAGGACCTGAAGGAGGAAGGCTTCTGGGAAGAGCACGGCATCGAGGTCATCGGCGTGGACATCAACACGGTCCAGATCACGGAGGACCGGCAGCAGTTCCGCGACCTGATGGACGAGATCGGGCTCGACCAGTCGCGGAGCCAGACGGCCAAGAGCTTGCTGGAGGCCAAGGAGGTCACGCAGGACCTCGGCGGGCTGCCCGTCGTCATCCGGCCGTCGTACACGCTGGGCGGCGCCGGCGGCGGCATCGTGTGGTCGGCCGACCGGTTCGATGAGATGGTGACCCGCGGCCTGGAGCTGTCGCCGGCCCATCAGGTGCTCATCGACGAGTGCCTGTTCGGGTGGAAGGAGTACGAGCTGGAGCTCTTGCGCGACCCGAACGACAACGTCATCATCGTGTGCTCGGTCGAGAACATCAACCCGATGGGCGTGCACACGGGCGACTCGATCACCGTCGCCCCGCAGCAGACGCTGACCGACAAGCAGTTCCAGCGGATGCGCGATGCGGCCATCCTGGCGATGAACTCGATTGGCACGTTCGCGGGCGGGTGCAACATCCAGTTTGCCTACGAGCCGGGCACGGACCGGATGATCGTGATCGAGATCAACCCGCGGGTGAGCCGCTCCTCCGCGCTCGCCTCCAAGGCCACGGGCTACCCGATCGCCAAGGTCGCTACCAAGCTGGCCGTGGGCTACACGCTGGACGAGCTGCCGAATGAGGTGACCGGCGACACGAGCGCGTGCTTCGAGCCGTCGCTCGACTACGTGGTCACCAAGATCCCGCGCTGGAATTTCGAGAAGTTCAAAGGCGTCGACGAAGAGCTGACGACGCAGATGAAGGCCGTCGGCGAGGTGATGGCCATTGGCCGGACGTTTCCCGAGAGCCTGCAGAAGGCGTGGCAGAGCCTGGAGATCGGCTACGCGGGCCTCGGCGCCGACCGCGAAGACGCCGACCGCGAGACGGTGCGCGAGCGCCTGCAGAAGCCGTACTGGGACAACCTGCTGCACATTCGCCACGCGTTCCGCCACGGAGCGTCGATCGAAGAGGTGCAGGACGTGACGCAGATCGACCCCTGGTTCCTCTACCAGATCCGCGATCTCGTGGCCGTTGAAAATGCCATCCGCGAGCGCGTGCTCGACCAGATCGACGCGCGCCAGATGAGGCGGATCAAACAGTTCGGCTTCTCCGACGAGCAGGTCGCCTACCTCGTCCAGGATGACGTCACCGACGATGAGGTTCGCGCCTACCGCAAGCGGCTCAGCGTCACGCCCACCTATCAGCTCGTGGACACGTGTGCGGGCGAGTTTCCGGCCGAGACGCCGTACTTCTACTCCAGCTACGAATCGGTCAACGAAAGCGTGGCGACGGACAACGAGAAGGTGCTCATCCTGGGCAGCGGGCCGAACCGCATCGGGCAGGGCATCGAGTTCGACTACTCGTGCGTCCACGGCGTGAAGGCCGCCCGCGAGATGGGCTACGAAGCGCTCATGCTCAACTGCAACCCGGAGACCGTGTCGACCGACTTCGACGTGGCCGACAAGCTCTACTTCGAGCCCGTCTATTGGGAGCGCGTGATGGACGTGATCGACCACGAGCAGCCGAAGGGCGTCATCGTGCAGCTCGGCGGGCAGACCGCCCTCAAGCTGGCCGAGCGCTTCGACGCGAACGACATCCCGATCCTCGGCACGCCGTACGAGATGATGGACCTCGCCGAGAGCCGCGGCAAGTTCTCCGAGGTACTCAAGCAGCTGGAGATCCCGTTCCCGCCGTACGGCATGGCGACGACGGTCGAAGAAGCCGTCGCCACCGCGGACGACATCGGCTACCCAATCCTCATCCGGCCGAGCTATGTGCTGGGCGGGCAGGGGATGCGCATCGCCATCAACCGCGAAGAGGTGGCCGAGTACGTCGCCAACATCCTCGACATCTTCCCCGGCAACCAGATCCTGCTCGACCGCTTCCTCGAAGACGCCATCGAGCTCGACGTGGACTCGATCAGCGACGGCGACGAGACGTGGATCGCGGGCATCATGCAGCACATCGAGCCGGCGGGCGTCCACTCGGGCGACTCCACGGCTGTGATGCCGCCGTACAGCCTGTCCGAGACGGCGCTGGCCTCGGTGCGGCAGTACGTCGCCGAGATCGCCCAGGCGCTCGACGTGCGAGGGCTCCTGAACGTGCAGTTCGTGGTGAAGGACGATGTGGTGTACGTCATCGAGGCCAACCCGCGCGCCTCGCGGACGGTGCCCTTCATCGCCAAGGCGAAGGGCATCCCCGTGGCCGCCATCGCGACGAAGGTGATGCTGGGCGAGAAGCTGCAGACCTTCCGCGAGCAGGGGCTGCTGGAGTCATCACTCGAAGGCTATGCCATGAAGGAGCCCGTCTTCTCGTGGGACAAGTTCCCCGAGGTGCCCAAAGAGCTCGGTCCGGAGATGAAGTCGACCGGCGAAGCCATCGCCTTCGTCGACGCGCTCAGCGACGAGCACTTCCAACGCCCATTTGAGATGAAAGACCTGTATCTGTCGCGGTAGTGGTGGGGGCGTCGCCCGACCATCACGACTCCGCAGAAGCGGCTTCGCTCGTCGTCGTGTACGCAATCCCCTGCGGATCGAGCACGGTCGACGCCTCGCTCGGTAGCGGCTCGACGATGAACCAGTCCTGTCCCGGATGATCGGGCGTGGCCTCGGCGCTGTTGAGTAGCGTTTGGTACGGCTCCGGATCGGACATGCCGTCGAGCCAGTCGGCGACGCGCTGCCGGGTCTCGGCGGAGACGCCGCGGTCGCGGTCGGCCGCGGGGCGGGCCAGGTGGGCGAGGGCGTAGGCGGCGTCTTCGGTGCGGTCGAGGTCGAGCGCGAGCAGGGCGTCGATCCACGCTTCAACCTCGTCGTTTGGCACCAGCGCATCCAGCGGACCATACACTGGATGCCGCGCGCCGAGTCGGCTCAGCGCCCACAACTCGCCGCCGCGCGGATCCGACTGCTCGAACTTGTCCAGCAGCAACTCCGCCAGCTCAATCTTGATCGCGGGCTTGGCGCGCTCGAACGTCGCCAGCGTTTTCCACGCCTCCGACTTCTCGCGCATCTTCATCCGCCGGTTGTAGACTTGGTGGTCCTTCCGCGTGCGCACATCCAGCTGGATGAACGGCCGCGCCTCGTAGTAAAATTGTTCCTGTTTGTTGCCGGGCAACCCGCCTGCAACGCGCCGCCAAAACAACCACCACGCCATCCGGTTTTCTTCGCGGCGGGCAAACTCCAGCCCTTCAATCTGCAGGATCCAGGCCTGCTTCATCCGCCAATCGTCCACCGGGTCGCCGTAGCCGGGGCGCAGGCAGTAGCCGAGCAGGTTGAACCAGCTGACTTCGTGGTGAAGCGTGTGATCGCGCGGCGTGTCCAGTAGCGTGTCGGCGCACTTGCGGAGCAGCGGCAGCGGCCACTGATCGCGCGGCTGCTCCACGATTGTCTCCAGCTGATCCCAGATTGGATCCGGATCGGTGCCGTGCTGGCGGCCCTCGAATGTCGCCTCGATGGCGTCGCAGGCGGCCTCAATCTGCGCGGGCTCGATGGTGACCTCGGATGCGTCGGCGGTGTTGTCCTCAGCCGCATCCGGCTCGGCGCGGACGTCGAACTGGAGGCGCCACTGATGCTCGGTGTGCACCGATTCGCACCACAACTGCAGCGTGCCGACTTCGGTGAGCTGGACGGCGAGTTGCACCGGAATCGTCCGGGCGTAGCGCTTGCCGAACTCCAGCACCGTACGGATCGGCGGGAGGGCGCTGATGTCGTCGGGCTGCAGGCGGACCACGTCGCCGAGCGCATCGCCGGAGCGCGTCGATGAGCTAAACAGGTGGAACGTGACGGGCTGATTGGCGAGCGCCTCGAAGGTGCGATCCGTCAGCCGCCCCTCGTAGCCTTCGGGGGCGCCGCGCGGCACGAGGCAGATCGCCGGGATGGCGTCGGTGTCGTCGTCCGCCGTTTCGAGGCCGACGTAGTACGATCGCGGGCTGCCGCTCCCCACGCGGATGCCCCGGCCGAGGCGTACGAGCCCGTAGTTCGCCGCACCGAGCGCCACGGCCAGATCCAACCGGTCGCTGTCGAGTTCGGTCGGCGCCCAGTCGGCTCCGGCGTCCGGCGCGAACCACTGCTGGGCGACCTGCTTCATCCGCTCGCGCAGCGGCTCGGCCTTGAAGACGCCGCCGTTGAACAGGATGTGCTCCGGATACGGATCGTCGCGGCCCGTCTGCTCGCGGAGGTAGGGTGCGGCGCGGCGCCAGAAGGCGGCCAACTGCCGCGTGATCGCTGGATCCTGCTCGTACGGCAGGCCCAGCTCCGTGAGGCCGGTGCGCTTGGCCTCGGCGAGCGGCGCGTCCCGGTCGACGAGCGGGAAGAAGCCGTCGAGGACGATGTCTTCGACTTCCGACTGGTCGAGGGGGCCCGTGAGCGTATCCGCGATCAGCGTGCTGCCGGTGCCTGCGATGGCAACCTCGACCTCGTCCGGGGCGTCGGGGCCGCTCAGGAGCGTCTCTTTGGCGCGGCGGCACTGGTAGACGAGCTGGTGCCAGCGGCGCACTTCCAGGCTGCCGGTGTCGCCGACGAGGTCGGCCTCGACGCGGCGGGCCAGCGCGTTGTCCATGTTGTCGCCGCCCAGCATCAGGTGGTCGCCGACGGCCAGCCGGTTGAACTGGAAGCCGTCCTCGTCTTCGTGCACGCCGATAATCGAGAAATCAGTCGTACCGCCGCCCACGTCGCAGACGAGAATGAGCTGGTTATCGGCCAGCTGGTCGCGCCACAGCTCGTGCGTATCGAGCCAGGCGTAAAAGGCGGCCAGCGGCTCCTCCAGCAGGATCACATGAGGCAGCCCGGCACGCTCGGCGGCTTCGACGGTCAGCTCGCGGGCGACCTCATCGAACGAGGCCGGCACGGTCAGAATCAGCAGCTGATCCTCGAAGCGCTCCGAGGCGTCCTCGGCTTTCAGGTGGTTCCACGCCTCGCGCAGATGCCGGAGGGAGCGCGTCGCCGCATCGACGGGCGAGACCTTTTCGACGTCGTCCGGCGCGTCCCACGGGAGGAGGGGCGCGGTGCGATCGACCTTCGTATGGCAGAGCCACGACTTCGCCGAGGCCACGAGCCGCCCCGGCACCTTGGCGCCCTGCTCCTGTGCGAACGCGCCGACGGCGTACGGCCGGTCGGCATCCCACGGCAGCGCGGTGCTGCCGTCGGGCAGTTCGTGCGGACCCGGCAAGTACAGGAAAGAGGGCAGCACGGACCGATGCCCGAACTCGCCGGGGCCGACGAGCTGCGGAATCTCGAATTGCTGCAGCGTGGGACGGCGATCCTCGTCGGCGAGATCGACGTAGCTGACGGCGGTGTTCGTCGTCCCGAGGTCAATCCCGATGACGTATCGATGGTCCGGCTCGCTCATGTCAACCAATCAGAGGCCATTCGTTTAGATTACGCTTCCTGCTGCTCGCGGAGATTAAACTCCAGCTTCCAGCGCCGATCGCCATCGCGCGCCACGCACCACAGTTCGAGGGTCCCGACCTCGGTGAAGGCGCTCTCCAGCACGATCGGGATGACGGTGTCGCCCGCCTCGTCGTCGGGGGCGTCGAGGTGCGTCTCCATCGTGGCGACCTCCTCGATTTCGTCGTTCCAGTCCTCCACGATGGCGCCCGCCTCGTCCGATTTGCGCGTTGTCGAGGCCATCAGGTTGAACACGGCATCGTCGCCCACGACCAGCCCGAACTCCTGCTCGGGGATGCGCATCGACGTGCCCTCTTCCATGCCGAAGGGCACGACGCACAGCGCTTTGATGGGTGTCGGCACGCCGGGAACGGCGGGCATGGCGCTTTCGATCCCGATGTAGTAGGCCCGCGGCGCCCCGGCGCGGATGCGGATGCCGCGGCCTGCGCGGGCGGTGCCGTAGTAGCTCGCCCCACGCGCCACGGCGGTGTCGAGGTCGGCCGAGGGCAGCTCGCGGATGGCCTGGTCGCCGCTCCACTGGCGGAGCACATCCAGCACGCGCTCGCGGAGCGGCTCGGCTTTCATGACGCCGCCGTTGAACAGCACCGCCGAGGGGAACGGGACCTCGCCTGCGCCCTCGCCCCGCGCGCTCTGCGTCCCGAGGAACTGAGCCAAATGCCGCGTGATAGCGGGATCCGATTCGTACGGCAGGCCCATCTCCCGCATGCCGACGCGCGGCTTCTTTTCCGGATAGTCCGTCGCCTCGCAGTGAGGGAAGAAGCCGTCGGTGAGGATCGAGGTGATCTCGTCGCGCGTCAGCTCGGTGCGGATCGTGTCGCCGATGAGCGACGAGCCGCGCCCGGCGATGACGACCGGCGCCGACGTCTCCTCCGGGTTGTTGAGCAGCCGCTCCTTCGCCGTGCGGCACTGATGTGTCAGCGCGCGGAATTGCCAGTCATCCAGCTGCGTGCCGTCCTGAGCGAGCTTGCGGCGGACGGCGTAGGCGAGCGTCAGATCCATGTTGTCGCCGCCGAGCGTGATGTGGTTGCCCACGGCCACGCGCTGGAGGTCGAGGGTGCCGTCCTCTTCGACGACCTCGATCAGGCTGAAGTCAGTCGTCCCGCCGCCGACGTCGCAGACGAGGATCGAGTCGCCCACGTCGATGGCGTCGCGCCAGCCGTCGCCGTGCGCCTCGATCCACGCGTAGAAGGCGGCCTGCGGCTCTTCGAGCAGCGTCATGTTGTGGAGGCCGGCCTCGCGGGCGGCGCGCACCGTCAGCTCGCGCGCCACGGCATCGAACGAGGCGGGCACGGTGAGGAAGAGCGTCTGCTCTTCGAGCCGGGCGTCGGGGTCATCATCGGCCATGTGGTAATTCCACGCGTCGCGAATGTGCGTCAGGTAGCGCGTGGTGGCCTCCAGCGGGGAAATGCGGCGCGTATCGGGCGGGCTGTCCCATGGGAGGATCGCCTCCGTCCGGTCGACGCCGGTGTGGCAGAGCCACGACTTGGCCGAGGCGACGAGGCGGCTCGGCAGCTCCGCTCCACGCTCGCGGGCAAATGCGCCGACCGTGTAGTCCAGATCCGGATCCCACGGCAGGCCGAGGCTGCCTTCGGGCACGTCGTGCGGGCCCGGCATCAGCAGGAAGGAGGGCAGCAGCGGCTGTGCGTCGACCTCGCCCGGATTGACGACCTGCGGGATCTCGAACAGGTGGATGGCGGGCGTCTCGTGCGGCGCGTGGTCGGCCTCGGTGAAGGTGAGCGCGCAGTGCGTCGTGCCCAGATCGAGCCCGACGATGTATTTCGAATCACTCATAATCGGTTCGTGTGGTGATCGGGTCAGAATCAGCGGCACGCGAGGCTACTGGACCTCGACTTCGGCGGCCGCCACGACCATCGCGTTGTCGTCGGGCGACTGCATTTGCTGCGGCAGGTCGATGGATTTGACGCGCCAGCCGCGGTGCTGCAGCGTGCCCGTGAACGGCGGATCGCCCGTGACGCTGCCCGTCAGCCGGATCGATTGGGCGTCGAAGCCCGGCTCGACGGTCACCGATTCCCCTTCGTTGTCGGCAAAGATGGGCTCCAGCTCAACGTGCTCACGGAGCGCCTCGCGGCAGCCGTCGTGCACGGTGCGTACGGCCGCGCCAATCTGGGCGTCTTCATATTGCTGGATGTCTTCCTGCAGGAAGTCGATGAGCCGCCCCTTGCGCTGGAGGATCGAGAGCATCTGCACGGCGGGCGCCGGGGAGGGGGGCTCGGGCTCGGCGGGCGTCGGTTCTTCAGGGGTGGGGTCGGGCGCTGCGGATTCTGGTTTGGCCGCAGGGCGACCGAGGCGCTGCAGCACGAACCACAGCGCCAGCGAGAAGCCAAGCCCGGCCCCGATCAGCAGGCCGAGGCGGTCATGCAGCACATCGCCCGTGGCGACGAACAGCGTAGCCAGCAGCGCAGCGTTAAAGAGAAAAACAAGAATCAGGGATAGCGTTGCAAATCTCGAGTTGCGCATGAATCACACGTGCTGTAATCGATCAAAACGGGGTTTTGAGCTTGCTGCAGGCGGAGGTGCCCCAGAAAGCGGGCCGTAAAACACGGCGCTGCGCTCCACGTTCCGCTCTCGCGCTCCGCGGAAGCGCTCCCTACCCGCCGGCGTCCCGATTCCATCGCTTCTGCATCAGACCGGGCGCGCCGGAGTCTCACCGCGTCCTGCTGTCTTCATATACGCACGCCCCGGACCGGTTGAACCGCACGCCGAAGATTTTAATGGGCTCTTTAGACGGGTGTGACGGGAATGAAACGATGCGGGTGGGGAGTGAACCGGACGTGTAGCGGCAGGTATCGCTTCGTCCAACGATGTCGCCAAATCGATCCTCGATGCCCCATGCCTGTTGACAACCATCCCACGGCCGCCATCAAACGGGCCGATACGGATCACGATGTGCTCGATCTCATCGCTCAGCGCTGGAGTCCCCGCGCCTTCGCCGACCGCCCCGTTGAGCTCGAAAAACTGCGCCAGATCTTGGAAGCCGCGCGCTGGGCCGCGTCGTCCTACAATGAGCAGCCGTGGCGCTACCTCGTCGCGACGAAGGATAATCCGGACGCGTACGAGCGGCTGCTCGGATGCCTTGGGCCGCGCAACCAGAAATGGGCACAGACGGCCCCGGTGCTAATGCTGTCGTTCTACAAAGCGGCGTTCTCACGCAATGGAAAGCCCAACCGATGCGCCCAGCACGACCTCGGGGCGGCGTCGGCGCAGCTGACGATGCAGGCGACGGCGCTCGATCTGTATGTCCATCAGATGGCCGGCATCGACCGCGACGCCATCCGCGAGACGTACGAGGTGCCTGACGACTTTGCACCGATGGCGGCGCTGGCCGTTGGCTACCTCGGTGATCCGTCGCGCATCCCGGAGACCTTCCACAAAGGCGAGCGGTCCCCGCGCACCCGGCGCCCCCTGAGCGAAACGGTGTTCGGCGAGACGTGGGGCGAGGCGGCGGAGGTGATGGAGTAAAGGCGCTCGCTGTGTTCGTATCGAGTGCGCCTGGGGGCGAGAAATGGAATGTGGCGTCAGGATGGTCAACTACCCGCCTTCGGCTTGTGTCATTCAGCTTCCTCCAGTTGTTTCAACAGGTTCGCTACGCTCATGTGACCAATCGTCTACACCCTGATCCATGACGGCGAGCGTGAGCGAGCCGCATGACGCGACCATCGGGAGCCCCTATCTGTCACCCCGTGATCGGAATAAACGCCGTGTCCTTGGCCTGCACGGTGCCGTCGTCGTTCAGCGAGCCGAGGCGGATGTCCTCAATCACGCCCTCGCGCTTCGGATCGGCCTCGCGGCGGACGCGGATGTAGTTGTCGGTGTAGCCGTACATGTAGCCGTTGTCCTGCGGCGTCTCCCACAGCACCTCGCGCACGGTGTCTTCGTGCGCCGCGGCGAAGGCATGCTCCTTCTTCTTCGAGAGCACGCGCAGCATCTTGTTGCGCCGCTTGCGCTCGGGCACCGGCACGCGGTCGCCGCCCATCCGTTCGGGCTGCTCGACGGCAGCGGTGCCGGGCCGCTCGGAGTAGGTGAAGACGTGCAGGTACGTCACGTCCAGCGCGTTGATGAAACGATAGCTGTTCTCGAAGCGGGCTTCGTCTTCGGCGGGAAAGCCCACGATCACGTCGCAGCCGATGCCCGCGTGCGGCATCAACTCCTTGATTTTGGCGACCCGGCTGGCGTACACGTCGCGCTGATAGCGGCGGCGCATCTTACCGAGCACGTCATTGTCGCCGCTCTGCAGCGGGATGTGAAAGTGGGGCTGGAAGGTGTCGGACTCCGCGACGAATTCGATGATCTCATCCGTGAGCAGGTTCGGCTCGATGGAGGAGATGCGGTAGCGCTCGACGCCGTCCACGTCATCGAGCGCCTGAATCAGCTCGAAGAACGAGGCGCCGTTATCCTCGCCAAAGAGCCCGATGTTGATGCCGCTCAGCACGATCTCTTGGTAGCCTTCGCGGACGAGTTGCCGCGCCTGCCGGACCGACGCCTCGATCGACTGCGAGCGGCTCGATCCGCGGGCCATCGGGATGGTGCAGAAGGCGCACGAATAGTCGCATCCGTCTTGCACCTTCAGGTAGGCGCGGGTGCGTTCACCGGCAGAAAAAGCCGGACCAAACGAATCGGTGTCGTCGATGCAGGAAACCTTGATCTGCGTTTGCTCCTGCTTGCTGAAGGCGTTGATGAGGTCGAACAGCTGGAACTTTTCGTGGGAGCCCAGCACCACGTCCACGCCGTCGATGGCGGCCAGCTCGTCGGGCCGGAGTTGCGCGTAGCAGCCGGTGACGACGACGAACGTTTCGGGATGGTCGCGGAGGACGCGGCGGATGTGCTTACGCGCCTTGGCCTCGGCCGTGTTGGTGACGGTGCACGTGTTGATGACGGTCACCTCAGCCGGCTCGCCGAAGTCGACGACGTCGTAATCGCGGTCCTCAAAGTCGCGCTGAATCGCGCGTGTTTCGGCGTAGTTGAGCTTGCAGCCCAGCGTGTGAAAGGATACTCGCGGCATCGAACGAAAGGAGGGTGGTGCGGCGGGGGCAGCGTGGGTCGAGCCGGGGTCGGAACTCCAGCGCAGGCAACGGTTTCAGGAAGGCAGCCGGCCCGCGTAGGCTCGCGCCTCCATCGGCCGGGCCCCTGCTGTCATTCCCAAACTTGGTGCATTCGCCCTTGTTCGCCCACGAAGGATATTTCATTATTGGCGTGGCCGCGGCCCTTAGTGTGGTCCTGGTTGCGATAGGACTCCAATTTGGCCCGCTCTGGCGTACCCTCTTTCTTGTGTTGGGGGCCGGCCTGCTCTGTTTTACGCTGTACTTCTTTCGCGACCCCACTCGCACGCCCCCGCCTGGCGCCGTCGACGGCGATCTGCTACTGGCCCCTGCAGATGGCAAAATCGTCGAGATCGTCGAAGAGACCGATTCGCTGTATTTGGACGGCCCCGCCCAGCGCGTGTCGATCTTTCTCTCGCCGCTTGATGTGCACGTCAACCGGATTCCGGCGACCGGGATCGTCGAGTACGTGCGCTACCGGCCCGGCGACTACCTCGTGGCCTGGCACCCGAAAGCCAGCGAAAAGAACGAGCGCTCCGAGATCGGCGTGCGGCACCCCGACGGGTTCAAGGTGCTCTTCAAGCAGATTGCCGGAGCCGTGGCGCGGCGCATCGAGTACCATGTGCAACAGGGCGACCGCGTCGAGGCGGGAGCGCGCTTCGGCATTGTCAAATTCGGCTCGCGGATGGACGTACTCGTTCCGCCCGAAGTGCAGCTCAACGTCAAAAAAGACATGCGCGTCCGCGCCGGAGAAACCGTGCTGGGGCGTTTCCCCTCCTCGGCCGCGCCGGATGCGTCGCCCTCCGCTTCTCGAAAAGCGATGTCCTCCTGATGGCTGACGCGTCTTCCTCGACACGTGACAGCGATGCGCCGTCGCGCCGCCGCAGCCCCAAGCGCCGCCGCATCCGCGAGCGGTTCAGCGCCTACCGGGCGCAGCGCCGCCGCAATCGCCAGGGCCATCGCCCCCCGCCGCGGGTGGCATTCCCTTCGTTTTTTACGCTGATGAACTTGTTCAGCGGCTTCCTTGCCCTGACGCAGATCGAGGAAGGCGCCTTCGTCATGGCATGCTGGCTGATCGTGCTGGCGGGCTTTTTCGATCTGCTCGATGGCATGATGGCCCGCCTCACCGACGCCGTTAGCCCATTTGGCGTGGAGCTCGATTCGTTGAGCGACATCGTCTCCTTTGGCGTGGCGCCGGCGTATCTGGTGTACGTCTTCGGTCTCAACGAATTTGGACCGCTTGGGATGATTGTCGCCGCGCTGCCTGCGCTCTGCGGGGCCGTGCGGCTCGCCCGATACAACCTGAGCTTCGACGGGGAGAAGAAGGACGTCTTCGAGGGGCTGCCCATCCCGGTGCAGGCCATCACCGTCGTCGCGCTTATCCTCAATGCCGATGGCGCCGAGTGGTTCAGTCGCTCCAACCTTAGCGATCTTACTGTACTGATGCCGCTCGTTTTCGTCCTCTCCGGGCTGATGGTGTCGACCATCGAGTTCGACGCCATCCCAAAGCCAACCGTCGAATACATCCGGGCCCGGCCCTGGAAGGTGGCCGCATACGGCGTGGCGCTGCTGCTCATCCTCGGGCTGCAGGAAGTCGGCCTCTTGATTGTGCTGGCGGTGTACCTGCTGCATGGCGTCGGCCGCTCCACCTATCGCCTCATCGATGCGCTGATGACGCCGGCACCCGAGGAAGAACCGCCTTCCACGAACGGCCCCGCTGCGTAAAATTTGCCGCTTGTTCGTTAACACCGCGCCGCCATCGAGCTACATTGTATCGTAAAGCGTATCATAGAGCGCTGCGCTCCATCGCCTGCCTGATCACTCGAACGCACCGTCATGTACAAAGCCACGATCTCGATTACACTCCGGCCCTCCATCCTCGATCCGCAGGGCAAAACGGTTCACCACGCGCTGATGAACCTCGGCTATGACAGCGTCGAGCGCGTGCGCATGGGTACCCTGGCGGAGCTCTGGATCGAGGAGGACAGCGAAGCCGACGCTCGCTCTATCGCCGAGGAGGCCTGCGACAAGCTGCTGGCCAATCCGGTCACCGAGAACTATGCCATCCGCCTCGCTAAAGTAGACCCCGAGGCCGTGTCCGCCAACGCTGCTTCTGCATCGAATTAAGGATTCTTTTCGCGTATGATGATGAATCGCGTTGCCCCCGCTTTTTGGTCTGCGTTGTCTGCTGCACAGGCTGCTGTCGCCGCTACGGCCGAACCGGCTGCGCCCGATACGGAGGTCGAGGTCGAAGAAGAGGAGGCCAAGGACACCGAGGAGCACCTCGACGAGCCCTGGAGCGTCATCCTCTACAACGATGACGTGCACACCTTCGAGGAGGTGATCAACCAACTCGTTAAAGCAACCGGTTGTAGCACCTCGGAAGCCGAGAAGCTGGCGTGGACGGTGCACACGGAGGGCAAGGCGACCGTCTACGAGGGTTCCTTTGAGGAGTGCTTCGAGGTGCAGAGTGTCCTGAAAGAGATCGAGCTGGTGACCGAAATTAAGGGCTGATTTGCACGTCCAGCACAGACACACGAAAAGGGGCACGTGGGCGTGAGCCCGGCGTGCCCCTTTTGCGTGGGGGTGGAATCAAATGGAGATTGAGCCGTCGATTACGAACGGGCGGGGCGGACGCGCGTGGTGCCGGGGTCGGGCAGCCACGACCAGTTCGGGAGCACGCTGCGAACCCGGACGGCCAGCTGCTCGACGGCCACGTAGGCCACGGGAATCAGCACGAGCGTCACGAGCGTCGAGGCGACGAGTCCGCCGATCACGACACGGGCCAGAGCGGCCTGAATCTCAGCGCCGGCGCCGAGGCCCAGCGCCAGCGGCACGAGGCCCAGCACAGTCGTCAGCGTCGTCATCAGGATAGGCCGTAGGCGCAGGCGGCCCGCTTCGGCCACGGCATCGAGCAAGGGCAGCTCGCGGTCGCGGCGCATCAGGTTGATGTAGTCGACAAGCACGATGGCGTTGTTGACCACGATGCCGATCAGCATCACCAGGCCCATCACGCTCTGGATGTTGACCGTCGTGTTCGTCAGCACCAGCGTTGGCAGCACGCCGATGAGCACCAGCGGCACGCTGAACATGACCACGAACGGGTCGAGGAAGCGCTCGAATTGGCCGGCCATCACCATGTAGATGAGCACCAGCGCCATGATGATGGCGATCATAAAGTCGCGCTGCGCTTTCTGCTGCTCACGATATTCGCCGCCAAAGGTGATCGAGAAGCCTTCGGGGAGGCGGATGTCGGACAGCGCCGTGCGGGAGCGCTCGACCACTTCACCGAGGACGGCGTCACTCTCCAGCGTAGCCGAAATGTAGGTCACGCGCTGCCCGCTGATGCGCCGGATCTCAGTCGGGCCGCGTCCTCGGCTGGTACTCACCAGCGCCGAGAGCGGAACCGATTCGCCGGCGGGCGTCTGGATCGAAATGTTGTCGAGGTCTTGCACCGAGAGGCGATCCTCGGGCCGCAGGCGCACCGTGATCGGGAATTGCTCGCCGCCCTCTCGGTACACGGCCGCGCGGCTGCCGCCCACGTTCGTCTGCACCGCACGAGCGACCTCCTGCGTCGAGAGGCCCAGCGCCGAAATCTTGTCGCGCAAGAAGCGGATGTTCTGCTCCGGGCGTCCCTCGCGCTGGCCCGAGCGGGCTGTAGCTACGCCCTCCACCCGTTCGAGGCGGTTGCGGATCTGTTGGGCAATCGTGCGGGCCTGCTCCAGATCGTAGCCGCGCAGCTCCACCTGAAGCGCCTGGTTGCCACCGCCCGAGCTAAAGATGCGCCGCAGGATCCACAGCCCCGATTGGGCATCGACCTGGATGTCGGCGCCCGGAATCTGGCCAAGCACGGCGGAGCGGATGGTGTCGGCCAGGGCGAAGGTGTTGATCGAACGCTCGCTGGCCGATTTGAGGCGGATCTCCACTTCGGCGCCCCAGGGCTGGACCTGCTTGGCAAAATTCTCGACGTCGTCCTGAGGCAGAACCGGTTTCACGCGCTTCTCCAGTTCCTCCAGGTACTCCATCACGACGGCGATATTGGTGCCCTGCGCCATCTCCAGATCCACGTCAATCTGATTGGCGTCCGTTTGCGGCGCGAGCTCCACCGAGATCATTGGCCACAGCGCAACGGCTCCTGCCAGTAGTACGGCGGTGGTGGTGAAGACGACCCAGCGCCGCTTGAGCGCACGACGGATGAGGTTGGAGTAGCGGTTTTCGAGTTGCGCAAACGCCCGCTGGAACCAGGACTTGGATCGGTTAGTCGCAGCGGTTTCCTCATCCGGATCCACTGTCAAGAAGCGGCTGGCCATCATTGGGACGAGCGTGAGGGCCACCAGCAGCGAGCAGGCCAGGGCAAAGACGACCACGAGGGCGAGCGACTGGAAGAGGGCCGCCGTCGTCGTGCGAGCGAAGACGAGCGGCAAGAAGATCACCGAGGTCGTCAGCGTCGAGGCGACGATAGCGCCTGCCACCTCGCGGGTACCTACCGAGGCCGCGTCGATCAGGGATCGCCCGTTCTCCTCCCGTTGTCGAATGATATTCTCCAGCACCACGATCGCGTTGTCGACGATCAGGCCCACCCCCAGCGCCAATCCGCCGAACGTCATCTGGTTCAGCGTCAGGTCGTTGAAGAACAGCAGTCCAAACGTGGCGATGATCGAGATCGGGATCGACAGCGCGATGATGAACGTGGTCGAGCCGTTGCGCAGGAAGAGGTACAGCACCAGAATCGCCAGCAGCGAGCCCCAGATGGCCGAGTTCTGGACGTTGTTGATGGACTTGCGGATAAACTCGCTCTGGTCGCTGACGACGGTCAGCCGGACATCAGAGCGGTTCTGGTTGATGCGGTCGACCTCGGCGCGGATCTGCTCGGCTACGGTCACCGTGTTGGCGCCGCTCTGCTTCTGGATTTCGAGGCGCACGACGGGGACGCCGTTCAGCTCGGCGATGCGCTGCAGGTCCTCATAGCCGTCCACGACCTCGGCCACGTCTTCGACCCGCACCGGCGTGCCGTTGACGGTAGTGATGACCGTCTGGCGGATCTCCTCGAGCGACTCGTACTCGCCCTGCGTGCGCACGTACAGGTCGTTCAGGCCCTCCTTCACGTTGCCGCCCGGCAGGGCCACGTTCGACTGCGAGATGGCCTGCTGCACCTGCGCGGCCGAAAGGTCGTACGCGCTCAACCGGTCCCGCTCGATGTTGACACGAACCTGGCGGTAGATGCCGCCCTGGATGTTGAGCGTGCCCACACCGGGGATCTGCTCAAACTGGCGGCTGAGGTTCCGCTCCAATAGCCGCGTGAGCGACTCCATATCCCGGCTCGACTCCACCGCAATCGTCACGATCTCCTGGCTGTTCGGGTCGAACTTCCAGATGCCGGGCGGCTCGGCCTCGACGGGCAGATCGTCGCGAATCCGGTCCAGCGCCGCTCGTACATCGTTGGCGGCTGCGTTCAAATCGGTGCCCTGGGCGAACTCCAGGTTGACGCGGCTGCCGCCCTCGTCCGAGTTCGACGTGATGCGCTCCACATTGGGTACGCCCGAGACGGCATTTGCCACCGGATCGGTGATGATCTTCTCGATCTCCTCGGGGCCCACGTTCGGGTAGTTGGTGTAGACCGTCACGCGCGGATACTCGATCTCCGGAAGGAGGTCGACGGGCAGATACGTGAAGCTGACAATCCCCACCACGATGACGGCGAGGAACGTCATGGCGGTTGCGATGGGCCGGCGGATTGAGGTGTCGTAGAGAGCCATCGGGCGGAGCGAGTCGGGCGAGAGGGAGCGAGAAGGCGGCGCGGCGGAAGGCTACGGGGCGCGGAGCGTCAGCAGGGCACCGGTCCGCGTGGAGGCGGAGGACAGATCGACTGCGGACTGGACCGAGTCGGTCTGTGTCGAGTCCTGATTGCCGAAGCGCTGATCGGCCATTTGCTGCTGGCGCTCCAGCACGCGGTACAGGAGATCGGTGTCCTGGAGCTGTTGCAGCGCGATCAGGCGAGACCAGGGCATCGGGCGCACTCGCGCATCCACCCGCCCATCGGTACTGGTACTGAGCAGATTTTGGCCCACCGTTACGACCCAGTCGCCGGGCTCCACGCCGCGGACGCCAGCGGTCTGCTGGCCTTCAGCCAAGATCTCGACTTCACGGAATGTCGTCGGCGTGGGCTGGGTAAGCGGCGGTGGGTTGTCGGGGTCGTACGAATCGGGGGTTTCGACGGGGATCTCGGTGCCCAGCGTGGGCGCGACGAAGACGCCGCGGGTACCCGTGTTCGGGTCTTCGTACAGGGCGCTCATGGGCACGAGCGTGGCCTGCTGGCTTTCGCCGTAGAGCACGCTGACCTTGACGAACATGCCGGATTTGAGCAGCCCGCCCGGATTGGGCACATCGATCTCGGCCTCGGCGCTGTAGGTTTCGCTGTTAATGAAGGGCGAGATGCGCGTCACCTCGGCGGTGATGACGGTATCGGAAAGCGACGGCGCTGTGATTTGGGCCGTCTGGCCGGCCTGGACGCGCCCGATCAGCCGATCCGTAACGCCCACCTCGATGCGCACCGAGTCGAGATCGCCCATGGTGTAGAGCTGGGTGTTGGGTCCCACGCGCTGGCCCACCTGCACGGCGCGGTTGCCCACGTGCCCACTGATGGGAGCCCGTACGACGGTGCGCCGCAGATCGGCCTTGCGCTCGTCGAGCGTGGCCTGCGCCTGGGCGACTTGCGCCTGCGCTTGCTCGTACTGGGCCTCGGCTTGTTGCACCTGCGCCTGTAGTGACTCCAACTGCTGCTCGCTCTCGAACTCCTTCTCGGCAAGGCGCTCGGTACGTTTTAGGCGGCTCCGCAGCTCGTTCAGGTTGGCCTGCGCACTCTTGGCTTCGGCCTGAGCAATCTGGAGCGACGCCTCGGCCTGGCGGACACGCTCTCGGTACTGGTCATCGCGCAGCCGCACGAGCACATCGCCCGCTTCCACGTAGTCGCCATTCTGCGCCACGACCTGCTCGACGGGCGCGTCGATCTCCGGATAGATGATGACCTGGTTCTGTGCCGTCACGGTGCCGCTCATGCGCTCTTGCAGGGGCAGCGCCCCGTAGCGCGCCTGCACCGCCTCTACCGATGGAATCGTGCCCTGATCGCCGCTGTTGGGCGGACCGTTCGAGGCGGACTCCGACCCGCAGGCGGCCAGTCCGATGGCGCCTAACACAATGAGGAGAGCGGCTACAGTCGAGGTGCGCATGAGGGCGATCAGTCTATGCAGAAGTAGGAGTCGGAGGGAAACGTCTGGCAGCAGGTCGGTAACAGGTTCGTACTCGCCACGTATTTCGTTTCCGACGGGGTGTAAAATTCGGGTTATGCCGATGGGGCCGGGCGACGCGGCTGACGAACGGATTGACTGGCTTAAATGCATACGCCGTGGGCCAAGTTACCGCCCGTGGAATGAAACGCACCTGGATGAAATGAATTGCAGGCGGCGTGCCATCAACCCAATCGGAAGGGGCGTGTGCCCCGTTCTGTATATTCTTGATGAAGCCCGTTTCGTTATGAGCGATACGTATCGCACGCTGGCCGAAGCGACATCTGCCGAGATCAAAGTGGTCGACTCGCGCTTTATCGCCGAAGCATTCCCCGTCGACAGGACCGAGGCCGCTGAGGCGCAGATTGAGGCCGTGCGAGCGCGTGAGCACCAGGCCCGGCACCACTGCACGGCGTACCGGATCGGAGTGGAGGGCCATACCTTTCGGTACAACGACGACGGCGAGCCGAGCGGCACCGCGGGGGCGCCCATCCTGCAACGCATTGACGGGCACGAGCTGACGAATACGCTGGTCGTAGTGACGCGCTATTTCGGTGGGACGAAGCTGGGGACGGGAGGGCTCGCGCGGGCCTACGGCGACGCGGCCGAGGCGGCCCTCGATCGGGCATCCATCGTCGAGCGCGTCGTCCGCATCCCCCTCCGTCTCCGCTTCGACTATGCCGATACGACGCCGGCCAACCGCGTGCTCCGCCAGTTCGACACGGCGGTGCAGGCGCGCGACTTCAGCGAGGTCACCGAGCTAACGGTGGGGGTGCGGCGCTCGGAGGTGGCGGCGTTTCGGGAGGCGTTTACGAATGCGCTCGGCGGACGCGGCGAGGTGGCGCAAGGGGGAGCGGAGCAATCAGGGGCGAATTGAGACGACTCACTTGTACGGTTCTATGGCCGCGACCGCGAGTTCATCGGCCAGGTTGTTGAGTTCATTATCGGCGTGGCCCTTCACCCAGATCCAGGTGATATCGTGGCGCTCGTCCATCTCCAGCAGTTGCTGCCACAGTGCCTTATTCTTTACCGGCTTCTTGGACGAGGTTTTCCATCCGTTGCGTTGCCACTTCTCCAACCAGCCCTCGTTAAAAGCGCGCGAGAGGTAGGCGCTGTCGGTGTGCAATTCCACGCGAGCGGGTGCGTCCAGCGTCCGGAGCCCCTCCAGCGCGGCCGTCATTTCCATGCGATTGTTCGTGGTGTGCGGCTCGCCGCCGGTGAGTTGCTCGGCATCGTCCCCATTGATGATGATCGCCGCCCAGCCGCCCGGTCCGGGGTTGCCGCTGCATGCGCCGTCGGTATACATGGTAACATCTTTCATAAAAGCGCGGATTAGATTCAGGTCGCTACGCAGAATCTCCTGTACCTGACACCGCCGCGAGAGTTCGCCTCATCTCCTGCGAATAAGTAGAGCGTTCACGCGATGAAGATAGACACGCTTTCGGTGCCGCGCACGGCCCGGTACGCCACCCTCGGATCACCCGGCAGCGCCCGCGAGATGTGGGTGGTCTTGCACGGATACGGCCAGTTGGCCGAGTATTTCATCCGATCGTTCACATCGATTGCAGACGATCGGTTCATCGTCGCCCCGGAGGCGCTGTCGCGGTTTTACACCGAAGGCATGAGCGGGCGCGTCGGCGCGTCGTGGATGACGAGCGCCGCCCGCGAGCACGAAATCTGCGATTACGTGCGCTATCTCGATACGCTCGCCAACCGGCTGACATCCGATGGGCCGGATGCCGCGGCCCTCCACGTGCTCGGCTTTTCGCAGGGCACGGCCACCGCCTGCCGATGGGCCGCGCTCGGCGAAACGACGCTCGACCGGTTGACGCTCTGGGCCGGTGGCGTGCCGCCCGATCTCGATCTGCAGACGTATCGGGATCAGCTGGCCGCGCTGGATCTGACGCTCGTGATCGGGACCGACGACGAGTACATCTCCGCCGATCAGGTCGCGGCAGAAGAGGCGCGCCTCACCGAGGCCCATCTGCTCCACCGCACGATCCGCTTCGAGGGAACGCATCGCATTGACCCCGAGGTGCTCCCCCGCGTGGCCCGTCCGGCTGAATGAATCCAGCACGCCGGCCGCGATAGCCGCCCGCTTTGTGCGGACCCGATCCGTCTCGTCAGGGGGCGAGGGCATGTTCGTACCGGATTGGGCCGAGGATGGGTGGGGCGCCGGTCGAATACGAGGCCGAGGCGCGCAGCCGGACGACGTCGCCAGTGATCAGGTACGACCGCGTGTTGTAGAGGCCGCCTACGAGCAGGCTCACGATGACATCGGTGCCGTCATATTGCGCGGTGACGACCACGTTGGTGGCGGCGTCGCCTCCGTCGCGGTCCACGGCCTCGGCAATCAATTCGGCGACCTGGACCTCGCGCATGGGCACGAGGCCCAAGATGAGCCACGACGCCCGCTTTTTAACTTCGAACGAGCCAATGACATCGTAGGCGGCGGTGGGCTGCTCGGGGGGAACGTCGTAGCGCATGGTGAAGCAGCCCGTCAGCAGCAGGGCGGCGGCGAGCGCCAGGAGGGCACAAGAGGTGCAATTCGTGTGTGGCATGATCGGATACGGTTGGTAACGTGAGTAGGTTAGTGAATTCCAACGGGTGATGGCCGGGCGACGCGGGCGAGGTACACGGTGCCGTGTTGGAGGGTGACGTCTTCGCCGCGCGCACCGCGCGTCCCGAACTGATCGGAGCGGAGAAGCACCGGCTGGCCATCGACGGCGGCTACCTGCTCCACCGTAAAACGAAGCGTTCCGTGGCGGAAGAGCTGTCCGCGTTGCCCTTCCTCAACGCGTCCGATTGCCGAGGCGCCGCGGGCGATGAGCACATCGCCCTCTACGACCACCGCTTCAGAGACTTCCAGCTCGATCGTGTCGCCGGCTGCGTACCCGTCCGCCGAAGAGAGCGTGCGGATGAGGCGCAGCCGCACTTCCGTATCCGCGGGCAGCGTGCGGATACGCCGGAAATCAGGGGCGGCCGGGAGCTCGGGCGGGGGCGAAGCAGCGCGCCGATCGGTGGCACGGGCGGCGGCACGGGCAGCGGCCGCATCGCGCTTCTGGGCGACCGCATCGGAGGGGATGACGAGCAGGCTTTTGTCGTAGTACGCGATCGCTTCTTCGGTCGCGCCGCGTGCCATCTGCGCATCGCCCCACGCCGTATACCGATCGGCAATCGTACGCAGGAGCGCCCGCGCCGCTTCGTTTGCGGGGTCCTCGTCCAGGATACGCTGGCACAGCTCGAAGGCATTTTCGCCCGCGGGTGAGGTGAGCTGGTTGGCATCCAGATACGCCTGCGCCTGCTTGAGCCACTGCGGAATTGAGGAGGCCGGAGGCGGCTTCGTGGGCAGCGCCGCTTCGATCGGGATGGTGGGCGAGGGTGCGATGGGAGGCCGTTCCGTCCTCGGGCGGAGGGGCAGCGGGGCCGAGCCCGATGGAGCGGATGAAGCGGCGGTGTGCCCTCCGGTTGGAGTGGCCGGGGGCGGCTCCGAGGAAAAGGCCCCCCGCATCAGCCAGACTCCGAGCACGAGGAGCAGGATGAGGCTGCCCGCTGCGCCGAGCCAGGACGGGCGGATGGGCAGGAGGCGTTCCCCCGCCGACGCGGGCGCGCTCGGATTGGTGGGCTGAGGCATAGGAAGGGGCGCAGGAAGGGGCGCAGGAAGGGGCGCAGCGAGATCCTCGGCGTGCCGGGGGGGCGGAGGCGCGGCGGGAAGACGCGTCGCTTTCGGGGGCAGATCGAGCGCGTCGGCCCGGCGCGTTGGGACTGGGGCGTCGGGGGAGGGAACGGGCCCCAGTGCGTCGCGGAGGGCGGGCACGCTGGGGAAGCGATCGGCGGGGGCTTTGGCGAGGGCCTTCAGGATGACGGCTTCGACGTCTTCGGGCAGATCCGCGACCCACCGGCGCGGGGAGCGAGGCGCCTGCTCGACGTGAGCCCGCATCAGCCCGTACTCGCTATCGGCATCGAACGGGATGTGGCCCGTGAGCATCTCGTAGAGCAGGATGCCCAGCGCGTAGACATCCGCACGAACGTCGCCGTCACGCCCCTCAATTTGTTCGGGCGCCATGTATTCGAGAGTGCCGATCAGGCGGCCGGTGCGCGTCATGCGGGCGGTGCCCAGCACGCGGGCGATTCCGAAGTCCATCACCTTGACCGTGCCGTCGCCGGTCAGCATCAAGTTGGCCGGCTTGATGTCGCGATGCACGATGCCGTGCCGGTGCGCGTGGGCAATGCCCTGCAGCGCCTGATCGAAGAAGGCGTGAGCGCGGGCGAGCGGCAGGGCACCCGAGGCGGCGAGGAGCGCCTCCAGCGTTTGCCCGGTCACGTGCTCCATGACCATGAAGTAGGCGTCGCCCTCCTGGATGAAGCTGTAGAGCGTGGCAATGTTGGGATGGTTGAGGCGAGCGAGTGTCACGGCTTCGCTGCGAAACCGCTCTACCAGCTGTGCCTCGCGGGCCAGCTCGGACCGCAGCGCCTTGATGGCAACCGAGCGCTGCAGCAGCGGGTCGAGGCCGCGGTAGACCGTGCCCATACCGCCTTCACCGAGCACGTCGACAATCTGATAGGGGCCGATGGTAGTGGGGGTCATGACGCAAGAGGCGTAGGGTGCGAAATGGGAGCGGATGCAGGGGCGTGAGCCGGGGCCGGATCGTCGATGCGGACCACCCCGACCGATATATTATCGTGCCCGCCGCGCGCATTCGCCTCAGCGATGAGTTGATGGCAGGCTGCCTCGGGGGCGTGTGCCCGGACAATCGGAGCGATGGCGTTATCCGGGAGGAGGTCGTAGAGGCCGTCTGAGCAAACGAGGAAGCAGTCGCCGCGCTGAATGGGGAAAGGCGTAGGCCACGTTGTGACCTCAACCGCCGGATGGGTGCCCAGCGCTCGAAGGACCACGTGCGCATCGGCGTGGTCGCGCGCTTCGTCGGGGGTCAGCAGGCCCTGGTTGAGCATCTGGCGGATCAGTGAGTGGTCGTCGGACATCTGGTACAGCGCTCCTGCGCGGAGCAGGTACAGCCGGCTATCGCCCACATAGGCGCAGTAGGCGCGTCCGTGTTGGATCGCGAGCGCCAGGCACGTGGTGCCCATGCCGCGCTGGTGATCATGTCCGGCGGCAGCGGCGTAGATGGCGCGGTTGGCGGTAGCGAGAGCTCGTTCCAGCACCGCGTGCACATCGCTTTCGGCGTGAGCCGCGAAGGTATCGCCAACGCAGTCAATCGCCATCTGGCTGGCAATCTCTCCGGCGGCGTGGCCGCCCATCCCGTCAGCGACGATGAGCAGGGCACAATCGTTCGCGTGGGGGGGCTCCGGCGCGATGTAGCGGATGCGGTCTTCGTTGATCGAGCGGTGGCGGCCCACATTGGTGAGGGCATGGGCACGCAGCGCATACCGCAGCGGAAGGGCCCGTTCGCCCGTGCTTCGGGAGGCCGATGAATCCGTCGAACGTCGGGCGCGCCAGCGCTTCCACCAGGTAAACATGCGCGTGAGATAGGAGGGTCAGAGAGGATCAGGGAAGGGGGGTCAGGGTCTCCTGGAAGGTGGAGCGCGTCGAGGGCATAGCGAAGCGAATCACCTTGGGCTGGAACCCGTCCCGGCGCAGCTCCAGCTCCACGGGGGCGCCAATCGGGGCCTGAAGGCGGTACGGTGTGATGCCGCGGCGCTGGCCGTCGACGTAGACGGTAGCCGGGGCACCTGCCACCTGAATGGTAAGCTCGTGAAGCGCGGCGGACGTCGGTCCCTTCGAGGAGAGGCCCGGCCCGGACAGGTACAGCACCAGGCTCAGGATAACGAATCCGAAAGCGAGGACCGGGCGCATCCGCACACGGGACTGGAGGATAGCCCGAAGGGACCCGGTCGAGATCCGTTGGCGGAGCGCGTCGATCCAGTTGGGCGCGGATGAGGAGTCCGATGAGCTGGTAAGCTGGGACTCGGATGGAAGCGGGGCCCGCGCCAGCGCATCGCGCAGCGCCGATGCCGAAGCGTATCGCTGGGCCGGCAGGCGACGCAGGCAGCGACCCACAATAGCATCCACTGGTGCCGGAACCGAGGGGTTGACGACCGACGGCGGAAGGAAGTTGGCACGGACAATCTTTTCGTACAGCGAGATGGGGTCATCCGCCTCAAAGGGCACATGGCCGGTGATCATTTCATAGAGCAGCACGCCGAGCGCCCAGATGTCCGTTGCCGGACTAATCTCTTGGCCGCGCACCTGCTCGGGGGCCAGGCAGTTCGGGGTGCCAACCACGGCGCCGGTGCGGGTGAGGCCGGGCGCGTCGGGGCGCTTCGCGATGCCGAAGTCCAGAAGTTTCACCCGGCTGTCCCCGGTGATTTTGATGTTGCCGGTCTTGATATCGCGATGTACGATGCCGCGCTGGTGAATGGCATCGGCTGCATCGGCGACCGCTCGAACGATCGAAAGCGCCGTGCCAACCGCGAACGGGCCGTACTGGCGAAGATGCTCCTCCAGCGTCAGGCCATCGACGTACTCCATCACCAGCGCAGGTTGTCCGTCAATCTCCAGCACGTCGTAGAGCTGGACGATGTGGGGATGGTGAAATTGCGCGTGGAGTTGCGCCTCCTTCTGAAAGCGGGCCACGTAGTGCGAATTCGAGGCCGCAAGCACTTTGACTGCCACGACCTGGCCATCGGATGGGCGCACGGCTCGGTACACCTCGCCCATGCCGCCTGCGCCCAGGAAGTCGATCAGGTGGTACGAGCCCACCGTTGTATTGAGCAACGTCGCTTGGTTCCACATGAGCGTATCGGAGAGAAACCGTGAGCGCGCGGATGGCTGCCCTGCAGGCGAGCGCGATCCCCATCGGCCGCACTCGCCGCAGAGCATCCTCCCGAGGGAGGTCAGCGGGCGATGGATTGCCGGCCCATCAGGTGCAGGCCGTAGCGGATGGGGACGGCAAAGGTGATGCGCGTTCCCTGAGCATCGGTGTTCGAGGCGGTGAAGAGGCCGATCACGCGGCCCTGTTCGTCGAAGACGGGCCCGCCGCTGTTTCCGCTCCCGGTTTCCGAGGCGGTAAGCTGGTAGTAATCACCGAGCTGGTTGTACAGAAACGCATCGTTATCCGCAGCCTGATTACCCCGAATGATGCGCCCAACGATGCCGGGTGTGGTCGTCGGGTCGGGCACGGTGAAGAAGTCCTGTCCCCGATCGTCGAAGGACTGGGTACTCACCCGGGCCACCTGCGAGGGCGAGATGCCGGGATAGCCCATCACGGTGATGGGGTCGCCGGGGCGCGTGGTGTCGTAGCTGTCGTGCAGCGTCACCGTAGGGAGCGCCTCCGGCAGGCTCACTTTAATCATCGCCACGTCGTGCTCCTGGCTGATGCTCGCAACCGATCCGGGCCATCGCTGTCGGGTATCGGCAAACGTCACGTACAGGTAGTCATGCCGTCCCTCCAGCATCTTGCCGGGGAAGAACGGATTCCGCTCGAAGGCCCGGGCCGGGATCCAGTTGCGAGGAGGCTGATTCGTAAGCCCGACCACCGTTTGCTTGTCTTCCTTAAAGACCACGCCGGGGCCCGCCGACGTGTCAAACGAATAGCGGGCGTGCCAGGGGGCCGCCACGTGCCGGTTCGTCAGGATAAAACCGTCACTTCCGACTACGAAGCCCGAGCCGGTGAGCCCCGTGCCTCCGATCACCGGATTGCGCTCGTTTTCGGAGTCGAGCGTGAGATAGGGAATCAGGCCGTTACTCGTCTGGATGTAGGCCGGGAGGCGTTGGGGGGGACCGTCGTCGCCCTCGTAATCCACGTAGCGATGGTACACTTGCTCCCCGCGAGGCGTGTAGATGAGTTTCCAACTCGTCGCGATGAGGACCACTTTATCGGTGTTGGCGGCCGCAATGTCGGTGGCCGTGAGGGGTTGCTCCTGCTCGAAGGTGGTCCAGGCCTGATTGCTCCGGTAGAATAAGAAGCTGGCCACGATCAGGACGAACAGGAAGAGGCCGGTACCGCCCACCATCATCAGCTTTTGCGATTCGCTTCGCGTGTAATTGAGCATCCGCTCGACGGTCGTCTTGCCCACAGACGATGGCGCGGGGGCGTGATCCGGTGCGGGCGCACTCATCCGGGTTGCGCGCATGGGTGGGGCGGCGTTGTCCGGCGCCTCATCAGCGATCCGAGTGGAGCGAACAGCACCTGAGGGCCGCGGCTCCAGGTCGAACTGAAACTCGGGCCCGCCCGGCCCCAGCTGCACGACGTCGCCGGGGCGCAACCGACTGGATTCGCCGAGGCGCTGCTTGTTGACGAACGTGCCGTTGCTGCTGCCCTCATCGGTGATGGCAAACTGGGCTGGATCGGCGGGGTCACGGCGGATGGTGGCGTGCGTGCGGCTGACCAGGTCGTCGTGCTCGGGGTCGAACCGGACCGTCGACTTGGGAGCGCGTCCGATGGTGATCGGAGCAAACGCGTCGAGGGGGATCGTGTCGACTTCCTGCGCTTTGGAGCCGCTAAGATGCCGGATGATGATGCGTTCGGGAGCGGAGGGCTGGGTCATGGCTGTGTGCTGGATATTGGGGGTGAGAATACAGTATGGCGCGAAAGGTTAGGTGCTCCTCATGAATAGACGTGCAGTTTTGCCGTCGATTGGCTCAAGCGAGGCGAAAGTTTTTTGGCCGATATCAGTCAATCGCATTCGGGCATGCAAAAGGAGTGAGCCCATCCTAGGGGTAAGGGATTTGAAGGGAGGTGCCGCAGCGAACCGGCAGCGCCAGACTGAAGACTCAAATCGACCCGTCGCAGCGTTACCGAGCCGCTTGACTGATGCGGCGGCAGCCCCATGACGCCCGCACTTGTTTGCACATAGTCGCCCAGGAGGGCGTCGGAGGACTGCAGGCTGATGTGAAGGTGTGTGGTCGACGGGATCGAAGCCGCAGGGTCGAGCACGGTGAGCGATAGCGCGCTGTCAGCGACTTTCACGGCGCGCACCAAAAGGGAGGCAAACCGATGGTAGTGCTCCGGCAAGTGGGCCTCCCGAATGCGTTGGATGTACAGTTCGGCCCCCGTCAACGTAATCTGCCAGTGCTCCACCGTAGGGCCCAGCAGCATCGGAGTGGGCACGATGGTCTGCTGCTCCAGCATTGTCACTTCCCACGTTCCAGCAAGCCAGGGGGGAGCGGGGGCTCGGCGGATGTGCAGCGCCGGTTTATCTCGGCGTCAGAGAGGCCCTCCCGGATCATCTGTAGGATCTGTGCCGGAGTGCACTGCGCCTGGACGGACGAGGTCGTTCCCGCTGCCAGTGCAGCGAGGAGCAGGAGGGTGTGAACCAGCGTGCGTGTGGGGGCGGAAAAGAAGCGAGCCGTGTGCATGGTCCCGTCTGGTTCGTGATGCGTCTACTGGCATGCGCCCCTCGAACAACGTGTGAGGGGCCTTCATCTATAGACGTGCGAAAACAGACCGAATTGGCTCACACGGCTCCGAAAAATGTAGAGGCGGACCTCTGGGAAGAGAGGCTCGCCTCGTTTTAAGCGGATGGGGTTTGTCTTTTGGCTACCTACCGCATCATGGCCATCCGTCGCGTCTGGGTCTGCGTGCCTGCTTGGAGCCGAACGAAGTAGACCCCGCTGGCCAGGCCACGCGCCGTGAAGGTGTGTTCGTAGCGTCCAGCGTTCTGAGCCTCGTCGACCAGCACTGCCACTTCCCGGCCCAGCACGTCGTAGATCGTAAGTCGCACAGGCCCGGCCTGCGGCAGGGCGTAGCGGAGGGTCGTCTGCCCGGCGAAGGGATTGGGAAAGTTCGGCTCCAGCGCGAACGCTTCGGGCCCGGCGAGGGCAATCTCCACCTCGGGGCTGTATTCGGATGCTCCGTCGAGGTCGACTTGCTTGAGGCGGTAGACCAGCGCCTCGGCCTCGAAGGGCAGCTCTGCATCGACGAAGCGGTAGGACTGCGGCTGGCTCGTGGTGCCGGCGCCCTCGACGAAGGCGAGTGACTGCCACCCCTCGCCGATGGTGCGCTCGATCTCGAACCCGGCGTTGTCCGTCTCGGTGGCGGTCGTCCAGTCGAGCCGGACGGCGCCCACGTCGAGCGTCGCGGCGAACGCCGTCAGCTCTACGGGAAGCGGCTGGCCGCTCTCGCTGAACTCGGAGGTGTTGCCCGTGGCGTCAGTAGCCGTGGCCAGGATGAAGTCAGCGGCGGTGACGGAGGCGGCTGGCGTGAACGTGATGGCCTTCGGGCACGGCGCCGTGCCTCCGGAGGAGACGCAGCCATCGTAGTCGGCCTCGGTGTACGCGTCGGTGCCGAGGAAGGCCGCGCCCTCTTCGCCGTCGGCATCGGCGCGGAAGAACTCGATGCGCAGCGGATAGGTGCTGGCCCCTGCGGTGGTGAGGGCCGGGTCGGAGTCCACGGCGTAGGTCACGGCGACCTCGTTGGCGCTCGCGTCGTAGTCCGTCGTGAAAAACGCGGGGTAGTTTTGCAGTTTGTTGGCGCTGCTCTCGCCATCGCCATCGCCGAGGTCGTTCAGCGTGATCCCGTCGTCCTGCAGGTCGATGCCCAGGCCCGCGTTCTGGAACGTGCGGTTGCCCAGAATCCCTTTGTCAAACGAAACCGAGGACAGCGCCAGAATGGTGACGCCGTTGCCGCCGTTGAATGCGATGGTATTGCCTTCGCAGCAGGTGCCGCTGCCATCGTACGTGCCGCCGATCACCTGCGGCCCCGAGTTCTGCGCGAGCACGCCGTGGCCGCCGTTGCCGAGGTCGTCCCCGCTGGCGTTCGTGCCGATGAAGTTGCGCGAGACGACGTTGTTCGTCGCGCCCGAGGCGATGCGTACGCCGATCTCCGCGTTGGCGCTCACCACGTTGTCGCGGACGACGGTGTCTGCGGCGTTGTCGTCGAGGTCAATCCCGTCTTCGAGGTTACCGAGCGCGCCGGTGCCCGCCTCATCCACCCCGATGCGGTTGTGCTGGATGAGCGTGCCGATGGCGTCCCCGCCGAATACTTTGATCCCGTCGTCGCCATTGCCACTAATCAGGTTGCCGGCGGCCGCCGAGGGGCCGCCAATCGTGTTGTCGGGCGCGAAGAGGATCAGCACTCCGTTTTTGGTATTGGCGAGCGCTGCCGTCCCCGTCGCGTCGGTGCCGATGCGGTTGCCCTGCACGAGGTTGCCCGTTGAGGAGACGCCCCGGATGTCGACGCCGTCGTCGCCGTTGCCCGAGATCAGGTTGCCCAACGCGGCCGTGGCTCCGCCGATCGTGTTGTCGGACGCGCCGTCGATCAGCACCCCGTCGTCGGCGTTGCCGAGCGCCGCCGTCCCCGCCGCGTCGGTGCCGATGACGTTGCGCTCCAGGACCGAGCCGGTCGCCCCGTCCTGAATGATCACGCCGAACTCGGCGTTCGCGCTCACCACATTGTCGCGGACGACAGTGTCTGCCGCGTTTCCGTTGAGGTCGATGCCGTCTTCGAGGTTACCGAGTGCGCCGGTGCCCGCCTCATCCACCCCGATGCGGTTGTGCTGGATAAGGGTGCCGGATGCGTCGCTGCCGAATATGTCGATCCCGTCGTCGCCGTTGCCCGAGATCAGGTTGCCCGCTGCTTCGTCTGCGCCGCCGATGGTGGTGCCCGGTGCGTCTTCGATGAGCACGCCATCCTCACTGTTGCCGAGCGCCGCGGTGCCCGCCGCGTTCGTGCCGATGCGGTTGCCCTGCACGACGTTGCCGCTGGTTGATCCGCCCTCAATCTCGATGCCGATGAGGCCGTTGGCGCTGATCGTGTTGCCGTCGCCGGCGGCCGTTCCGCCGATCTGGTTGTTCGTGCTGCCGCCCCCAATGAAGAGCCCGTCGATGCCATTGCCAAGGGCAGACGTTCCGGTCGCGTCCAGCCCGATGACGTTGCCGGTGAGGGTGTGGCCGGAGCCGCCCTCAATGTCGATGCCGCTGCCGGTGTTGCCCGAAAGGACGTTGCTGGCCACGACGTTGTCGGCGCTGTCCTGCAGGTCCACGCCGTCGCTCGCGTTGGGGATCGCCGCGGTGCCCGCTGCATTCGTGCCGATGCGGTTGTGCTGCACCGTGTTGTCGCTGGCGTTCGGGCCCGTGATCTGCACGCCCTCGTCGCCATTGCCGCTGATGAGGTTGCCGGCCTCAACCAGGGCTCCGCCGATGGTATTGCCGGAGGCGCCATCGACAATGATCCCCGAAAAGCGATTGCCCAGCGCGGCCTGCCCCGTCACATCGGTGCCAATCCGGTTGCCGCGCACGACGTTTCCTGTCGCCGCGCTCCCTGCGATGCGGATGCCCTGGTTGTTGCTGCCCGACGCCAGGTTTCCCACGACCCCGTCGGCGTCACCGATGACATTATCCGCCGACTTGACGTCGACGCCGTCCTGGCCGTTGCCGAGGTCCACGGTCCCTCCGGGGTCGGTGCCCAGGAAGTTACATGCGATGGTATTCCCTCCGCCGTTCTGTAGGTCGATGGCGTCGGCGCCAAACCGGTTTATCACGAGGCCTCGGATGATGCTGCTGCCGGCGGTGATGAGCAACCCGTCGGTGCCAGCCGAGGTCTGGCTCCCGTTCAGTTCCACCTGCAGCGTGGCGGGCCAGGCGTCACACGTGGCCCCCGGCTGGGTTAGTCCATCGATCGTGACGGGATCGCTGATCTGTGGGAGCGCCGTCGCCGGCCGAATCGTGTGCGGCCCGGTGCCCGCGATATCGAAGCAGATCGTCTCGGCGCCGGCGCTGGCGTTGCCGTCAAGGATGGCCTGGCGGAGCGACCCTGCGCCGCTGTCGCTGGTGGTGGTGACGGTGAAATCACAACTGGCCGCCTGGCTGGGCGCATACCGCCACAGCTCGCGCCCGACGCTTCCATCGTCCGCACCGAAGTACAGGCTGCTGCCAAGTGCGGCGAGCCCCTCCGGGGCGCTGCCTTCTGGCCCCAAGCGCACGTCGGCAACCAACACGGTGCCCCCCTCAGTGCCGTCTGTGCTCCACAGCTCTGTCCCGTTTGCCCCGTCATCGGCCCGGAAGTAGAGCGTGCCGTCCAACGCTGCAAACTGGGTGGGGAAGGCGTTACCCGAAGCGGGATGAATGTCTTTGAGCAGGCGTGTTCCACCGGCGGTCCCGTCGCTGGTCCACAGCTCGACGCCGGTCGACCCCTCGTTAGCTTGGAAGTAGAGCGCGCCGCCAAACACCACCAGGTCGGACGGGCTCCCAGATCCGGTGCCAGGACGAATATCCTTGATCAGAACTGTTCCGCTGGCGGTGCCGTCGGTGCGCCACAACTCTAAACCATTCGTGCCGTCATCGGCCCTGAAGTAGAGCGCGCCGTCGAACGCGACGAGATCCGTTGGAGCGCTTCCTGCAGAACCCGGGCGAATGTCCTGCACGAGAACGGTACCGCTGGCCGTCCCATCCGTCTGCCACAACTCAAACCCATTTGTGCCATCGTTGGCTTGGAAGTAGAGCTGCCCGTTCAGCTCCGCAAAGTCAGATGGCAGGCTGCTGTCGGGGCCGGGCCAGATGTCTTTTACCAGCACGGTGCCCGCTGCCGTGCCATCGGTTTTCCACAACTCGAAGCCATCCTCAGTCTCTGCGGTGAAGTAGAGCGCCCCACCAAATGCGACAAAATTGAACGGAATGCCGCTGTTAGGGCCGGGCCAGACGTCTTTTACCAGCACGGTACCCGCGGCCGTGCCGTCGGTCCGCCACAACTCGGCTCCGTTGACGCCGTCGTCTGCGCTGAAGTAGAGCT
>CAYUVF010000032.1:20268-46662 GCA_964448045.1 uncultured Rhodothermales bacterium | reverse complement strand
CTTTGGCGACCGGCATGCTCTCGCCCGTGGCCATCGACTCGTCAATCGCGCTCTCGCCGTCGACGATTTCGCCATCAGTCGGAATCTTCTCGCCGGGGCGGACGACCATCACGTCGCCCACTTGCACCTCATCGATCGGAATCTCGACCTCTTCCCCATCGCGGAGCACAGTGGCGGTCTTGGCCTCCATCTCCATCAGCTTGCGGATGGCCTCGGAGGCACGCCCCTTCGCCGACTCCTCAATGTAGCGGCCCGTCAGGTGGAAGGCCATGATCATGGCGGAGACGCCGGCGTAGCTTGCCACCGGCATCACGAAGGAGAGTGGCCCCGTGAGGAAGGCCGCGCCCGAGCCGAGCACGATGAGCGAGTCCATGTTGGCCGTGCCGTTCACGAGCGCCTTCCCGCCGCTCCGGTACGTCGCGTAGCCCGCCCAGCCGAGGACCGGCGCGGCCAGCCCGATCATGCCGAGGTGGTAGATCGTCCCACTCGGCCACATGACACCGAACACCATTTCTGGGATCATCCAGCCCATAATCGGGATGGTAAGCGCCCACGCGATCCACATGCGCGAGCGGGCCTGCTCCACCTTCTGCTCCGTCTTCTCCGTGGCGGATTCGGCTCTCGTCTGCGCCTCTTCCGCTTCGCCTACGTCGTAGCCCGCGTCGCGGACGGCCTGCACGAGGTCGCGCCGCTCGGCGACGCCGGGGATGACCGTGACGGTCGCCTTTTCCGTGGCGAGGTTGACGTTGGCCTCCAGCACGCCCGGCACCTGCGCCAGGGACGTGTCGACCGCGCTCACGCACGAAGCGCAGTGCATCCCCTTGATGGGGAGCGTGATTTTGTCCGTTGGCACCTCGTAGCCCGCTTGCTTCACGGCATCCACGAGCGCCTGCGTGTCGACGGCGCCGTTGTCGAATGTGACGGAGGCCTTCTCCGTCGCCAGGTTCACCGTCGCGTCGGAAACGCCGTCGACGCCTTTGAGCGCCTTATCGACGTGGTTGACGCACGAGGCACAGTGCATGCCGTCGACGGGGAAGGTAAATTGCTTGGAATTGGTGTCAGCCATAAGGTTGTGATTAAGCGATTGCCAATTTCACCACTCTTGGGATGGCGTTTCTATCGTGGCAAATGGTTTAGATAGGCCGCTGGTGTCCATTTTGGCTTGATCCAAAATGGACGCAAAAGATCAAGGCTGTGAAGAAAAAGCCTGATGTCGGCTCCAGCTCTGCTGAAATTTATCAAACTCGCTCCTATCGTCGCTCAAACAAGATAAATTTCGGTCGCGTCGCTTCCGCCTCTATCCGGACGGCTTTTTCTTCAAGGCCGGACTTCCTTGCATCAAGCCGCTGCCGGCACGTCATAGCCGGCGTCTGCGACAGCCTGTGCGAGGGCGTCGCGGGAGGTCGTGTCAGCGTGGATGACGGTGGCCTGGGCGGCGTCGAGGTCGACGTCCGCCTTCATGACGCCGTCGACGGCTTCGATGGCATCTTGCACGCGCTGCACGCAATGGGAACAGCTCATGCCGTCGATGGGAAGCGTGGTGCGTTGGGAATCAACCATGGGTCTCGTTGGGGTGGGTGGAAGTATCGTCGAGAGCGTGAAGGATCGGGCAATCATCGGTGGAGCCGTGCCCTTCGCAAGCGGCAATAAGGTCGGTCAGCGTCGCCCGCATCCGCTGCAGATCGGTGATTTTCTGCTCGATCTCGTCGCGCTTCTCCTGGGCCACGACGCGCACGTCGGCGCGGTCGGCGTCGGGCGTGGCGCGGAGCTGCAGCAGCTCGTGCGCCTCCTCCAACGTGAAGCCGAGCTCCTGTGCCCGCTTGATGAAGCGAATACGGGCGACGTGATCGGCGCTGTACTGCCGGAAGCCGCCGCTCGTCCGGGGCGGCTCGGGGATGAGCCCACGCCGCTCGTAGTAGCGGACCGTCTGGATGTTGACGCCGGCGCGCTCAGCGGCCTCGCCGGTGGTTAGCGGTTCGGTAGTCATAATCTTGGCTCCATTAGTTGAGCGGCTGGCCGATGCTGGCGGCCTCAAGCGTAGCGCGGTCGACGCCGCGATCCGTGCAGCACGCCGCGAGTTCGCCGTTGACGCCCACGGCCGGCACAGAGCGAATGCCGAGGTCGGCAACACGATTTGATACGGTGTCGTGGTTTAGACTGAGCACCTTGATGTTACACGAGTCGCACGCCATGTCCTGCACCCGCTGGACGAGGTCGTCGCACATCGGACAGCCCGCGCTGAAGATTTCTACCGTTTGCGAGATAGCCATCGGAAGCCGTTCGCAGAGTGGTTTTGGTTTGTTCTACACACCCTATACGGCCTGTAGTATGGTATAGGGTTTCGCCATTAACCCAATCTTCATGGTTTTATTCTGCTATCTCTTGGGCGCGGAGGTGACGAAGTTTCAGGCGTCCTTGGCCATCGAGCCGTATTCCCACGGGGCCGGGAGCCAACGCCTCGCCATGCGCGTGGACCACCACCTGGTCGCCAAGGTACCCGCGGAAGTGCGTTCCGTCACCGGTGACCCGTAGGGTGAGCCACCCAGAAGCTTCAACCAGCGCCTCATCCAGCACCGATCGGGTTCCTCTGTTCATCCGGCCGATCTGGATCCTCCCCTCGCTGAGGGCCAAAAAGTCGTAGGTCTGATCGCCCTGGACGTGATGCACGAGCATGACCGCTCCGTCGAAAGCCTCGGTATGGATTCGCACAGTCACCTGCACGCTGCCCAGCGTGTCGGGCACAACGAACAGGAGGGGCCCTTCCGCTAATCGAAGTTGCAGAGCCTGCCCTCCTTCCTCCGTCATGGGCACCATTTTCGTCTTGAGCGAGGACGACGGGTTGCCCATCCACTGGACTTGTTTCGTCCACGCCACGGCGGAGGCGGGCTGCCACGTCCATCCAGTGCGGGTGCGCTGGAAGCCCGTCGGGGCCGGTGCGGCAGACTCGGATTCGTTGGCTGCGAGCGCTACGCCCACGCCATGGCGGTACACGAGCTGCGCTCCATGCTCGCCTGCTTGCCACAACAGGACAAGACCAACCAGAGCAACCGCGAAAAACGCCCCCTCCCCCCCTCGACGGTCGCGTGCCACCCCGATCCGCCACGCGCCCACCCGAGCAATCGCATACACCCCGAAGAACCACATCGTCCACCAGCCCCAGTCGGCATGTGTGCTGAGGACCGATTCTGCCGCAGCTGGCAGCGCCCCGACCGAGTCGGCGGCCCATGTACCGGTAAAATAGGTGGCGATGGCGCTGACGGCCCCGGCGACATACAGTGCAAGCACCATCGGTCGCAGCCACGTCCACCGCCGCTTCATCAGCGCGACGCTATCAGCTCCCACGGCGACGACCAGCAGCGCCAGCGGAAAATGAACGATCAGCGGATGCCAATTGGGAGCCCACTCGGGTAGCATGGCTGTGTCATTTGTGTCATTGGCGAGTGACGAGGATGGACACGCCGAAGATGATGGACGTAAGCGGCTTAATCAACCGGCGGCGCGCTGTCGGTCCCGGTCTCCGGCTTGTGAGCGGCAAAAAGCCCGTAGCGGACGGCCCCCACGCGGTAGCCGATCCAGAGGCGGATCAGGGTGAGTGCAAATCGGCGATTTTGCTGCATCCGATCCATCAGATAGCGCCGATACGACGGCTTACGCAGCACCCCTCCGACCACGCGGCGGATGACGATGTCCCACGTCTGCTGGACCTGGTCGCTCAGATCGTCAAACGCATCCAAGGCAAGGCCGGCTTCCAGGATTCCCCGCTGCACGTCCGTTGCCGCGGGCATCCGGGCGAGTTGTCCCTCCCGGCAGATGGGCTCGATCAGGTAGCGTCGCATCCAGCGCCGCGGCCAGGCATCGGTCATCCACGCGGCGATAGCCAGCCGTCCGCCCGGGCGAAGCACGCGGGCCGCTTCGCGCAACGCCTTCCGCTGATCGGCCATGTGCGAAAGGCTCTCGATGAAAAGCACCCTGTCGAAGGCGTCCCTTGGGAGGTCGTTAGCCAGCCAATCCTGCAGCCGATATGTGGGCCCCTCTGCAGCAGATTGGGCTTCGGCGTACCGATACTGCTCGCCCGAAACCGTCAGTCCCGTCACTTCGGCGTCGAAGCGACGGGTGAGCCATCGGGCCGTGGCGCCGTACCCACACCCCACATCGCACACCCGGTTGCCGGGGCGAATTCGAGCCTGTTCGGCCACGCGGTCCAGCAGTTGAAGCGCGGCCGTCTGGGGAGATTCGTGCCCCGTGATCCACAGTCCGTGGTGCACATGCTCGCCCCAAACCTCCCGGTAGAAGCGATCGAGCTCATCGTAATGGTGGCCCACAGCATCGGTCGTGGGCTGCGTGGCGGTCATCATGAGGGTCTCAGTTAGCAAGTACGGGATGGACTCTCTTAACGCGCCGCGCCCTCTCCGGATCAGTCGCCCCTCAAATTCGCCGCGATCGCCCGCAACCAGAAAAACCGCCCCATAGCGCGGCAGGTGGCCCTCACCTGCGGCTGGAGCGGTTTTTCATCACCCGGATGGCCTTGGCCTCCCGTGGCTCATTCATGGAATCCGATCAGGCCGCTTCCAGAGCGGCTTCGGAGGCCGGTCCGGGCGCTCCTACGCTTAGCGGACCCGATCCGTAGGTAGCGACGAGCAGCAGGCCGCCCATGATGGACAGGTTCTTCAGAAACATAATCATCTGCGTCTGGCTGCTGAAGTCGGTGTGAAAGATCAATGTCGCGGGAATCAAGAAGGCGAAGAGCGCCAGCGCTCCCCAGCGCGCCTTGTATCCGATGATGATCGACAGCCCCCCGAGAATTTCGACGAGGATGGCTCCGATCAGCGCAACGGAGGTTAGCGGAATGCCGTATGACGCCATATACTGCTGCGTGCCCTCGAAGCCGGTGATTTTATTGACGCCGGACATCACAAAGATGAGCCCCAGCAACACGCGGCCGATGAGCGGTGCGTACGTTTTCATGGTGTTAGATAGGTTGGATGCGTGCAATAGATGACGAAAGCGCCCCGGCTCGTGGGCCGGGGCTTCCTTTCGCGTCGTCGTTATCCGAGCTTGTAGAACTTCTCGTTAACGATCTTGCCATCTTTCCAGGTCTGGACTGCAACCTGCTTGAACTCCAGATCGCCGGCGCCTTCCAGCGTGAAGTCGAAGTACCATTCGACGAAGGTTTTCTGATTCTCCTCGTCGACGGCAACGCCCAACACCTCGGCACCGCGGAACTCGGTCAGGCCGTTGACGAACTGCTCCTCGTACTCCCGGTTGGTGTCCCAGCCTTCCCGCTTCTCGCCTTCCTCTTCCATGACGATTTCGCGGCTGTAAAATGTATCGAAGGCCTCCAGAATCTGCCCCTGGAGGATCATATCGTTCAGTTCATTAATTTTGCTTTGAAGGTCCTTCTGGGAAGTCGTGCTCATGGTTGGTCTCGTTGGTTGATGATGAACAAAAAGCGATTCGGCATGGTGTAATTCGCACACCTTCACGTGTTATAACACGTATCGGACTCAAAGGGAATGTCGGTTTGTTGGATGGTAGGTTTTTACTGTTCGGGTCCGCCGGCGTACTCCGAGTAGATGCTTTCGCAGATCCGATTCAGGTGCTCCAGGTCGCGATCGGAGACGCGGCGGTCGAACTCTTCCACCACGCCATCGATGGCAGGCGCCATGTTGTCGAGCAACGTCTGTCCCGCCTCGGTGATGCGATGAATCATCATCCGGCGGTCTTCTTCGCTGCGCGAGCGGCGGACCAATCCGCGCTCCTCCAGCTTGTCGATCAGGCGCGTCACATCGGGAGAGGGATCCAGCATGCGTTCATTGATGTCGCAGCGCGCATGGCCCTCGGGATGAACGCCCCGCAAGATTCGCAAGATGTTGTAATGCGCAAAGTTGAGATCGAACTCTTGACACACGCACTCGATTTTTCGCCGGAACGTGGCCGAGGCCACGAAGAGGTTGAGCATCGCCTCCTGCGCGGTGCTATCGAACGGCTGGGTCTGCTTAATACGTCGGGCAAGTCCTCCAGACATCGGTCAAATGGGGATGGATGGCAGCTTCGAATACGCTACTCGGCGAAGACGCGCAACTCGCGTAGATGGCCTCGCGGATCGCGCGTTGCTGCGTGAAATACGCTTTCGGCCAGTTGATCGCGCCGAATCCACGCCTGTGGATCGCTATCGGGCATTGCGTCGCGGTTGGCCGGGGTATCGACGACGCCCATCGGGTATAAGATGCTCACGCGGATGGCATCGAGCTCCTGCTGGAGAGACTTCAGATACCCCGCCACGGCCGCTTTTGAGGCAGCATACGTGGCGGCTCCGGCGGCTCCGTCATCGGCGGCGGCCGCCGATACGCCCAGCACAAATCCGGTCTCCTGCTCGTTCATGATGGGAAGCGCCGCGCGCGTCGTGTTGAACAGCGTCTGCAGGTTGATGGCCAGCATGTGCTGCAAGTCTTCCGGCGCTGCGTCCCCAGCCGGCTGCATCGCAAAGCCACCGGCGATGTTGAGTAGCGCATCGATGCGGCCCTGCTCGTTATGAACCGAGGCGATGGCCTGCTGCGCCGCTTCGGCGTCCGTCAGGTCTGCTGAGACAACCTGCGCTTGCGGAAACTGATCGCGGAGCATGCGAGCGTTGTCTTCGCCGTAGTCCAGCAGCGCCAGCCGCCAGCCCTGCTGGTCAAACTGCTCAGCCACGACGGCGCCGATGGCACCGGCCGCTCCCGTAATGACGACAGTCTGGAGGGAGTCTGCCATTTTAGTCACCTCACTTTTGATTATTGTGTGTTGTCACACATAAATGAACAGGTGCTTGTTCCTATCTCATCACGGATTGCGACATGGTTACATTCGACGCAGAGAAGCAACGAGGGTCGAACACGACCTACCGGGTGACGGTCACCATCGTTCGGGCGATGAACGCATCGGGGTATTGCTGCTTGATAAACGCCAGCGCCTCTTCAGCCCGGCTTCGCTCCTCAAAGGCGCCGATCCGGACGCGGTAGTACGGCTGGCCGTATTCGATGATGGCGGATAGCTGGTCGTTAAAGAGTCCATCGGGCGCCTCGGAGCGCGCCTGCTGCCACCAATCGAGCGTTTCTTCCAGCCGCTGGTCGGCAATCCGCTTTTCTTGTGTCGAGAAGATCTGGATCCGGTACCCTTCCACCGTCCGCCGGACGCCTTCGACGGCGGTGCCCTCCATCAGCCGCGCCGGCACGCGATGGTTGATATCCACTGCCACGCGGGGCGGCGACTCCTCGTACGGGGACGGATCGAACGACTCGAAGTCGGCAACCCGGTCAGAAGCATCCGGACGCGGCTCGTCGGCCTCATCGCGGTCGCGGCTGTTCGCGCCCAAATTGGCACACGATGCAGCGAGGAGGCCAAGCATAACCAGCGTGAAAATCGAATATCGCATAAGCAGCGGGATCAGCGATGGACGGGTCGGAGGAGTCTGCGCGCGTCATCGTAGAAGATGCGGGACGGGCAGGCGGGATGCAACCGTCAGGCGGATTCGGCGAGCCGGGCTTGCATGATGCCGACCGAGCCGCTGGCACCGATGCGCGTGGCCCCGTGTGCAACCATCTGCCGCAGCGCATCGGGCGAACCGACGCCTCCCGACGCTTTAACGCCGAGGTCATCCCCTACCATTTGCCGCATCAGTGCGACGTCTTCGGTTGTGGCCCCGCCCGTCGAAAATCCGGTCGATGTCTTCACGTAATCGGCTCCGGCCCGTCGGGCAATGGCGCAAGCCAGCGCTTTCTCTGGATCGGTGAGAAGCGATGTTTCGAGGATGACTTTGAGGAGCGCGGATGCGTCCGTCTCCTGCCCATCGGCTTCCCGGACGGCTTCAACCACGGCGCGGATGTCCTCCTCCACCCGCTGGTAGCGGCCGCTCTTGAGTTGCCCAATGGCCAGCACCATATCAACCTCACGGGCGCCCTCATGGATGGCCTGCGTGGCCTCGTGGGCCTTGGCGCTCGACTGCGTCGCGCCCAGTGGAAAACCGGCGACGGTACAAACCAGCACCTCCGTCCCCTGCACCTGCTCGACGGCCTGCGGCACATACGACGGGTTGACGCACACCGAAGCAAATCCGTATTCGCGCGCGGCCTCGCACAGCGCGGCGATGTCATCGGGCGTCGCCTCGGGCTTAAGTTGGGTATGGTCGATGAGCGCGGCCATCGACGACGGCGAGAACGACGGGACGGCCGTAGGTCCTCCGATGCCGGGCTGCTGCGGATCGTGCAGACGATCGAGCGCCGCCTGCAAATAGGGGCCGGCGGCCGTGTCGGCCTCGGCTTCAAGGCGGCCTTCGAGATGGTCGATGAGATGTTGGTACGACGGCTTGATCATAACAGGCGAATGCAAATCGGGACGTGGCGATCAGAGGGAATCACGACCGCCGCCCGATGCCTGTTCCCCCGCGTACGATCTGGCGCTGCTCTCGATGGGGCAGCAGATCCATCAGCCGGCTGACGATGGAGGCCAGCCGATCGTAATTCTCGTTGTTGAGCGCGATGCGCCCCGCATCTACCAGATTCTTAGCCTGGTCGGGGTTATTCATCCGGTGGCTGCCTTTGGCCAGTTGATGGTACATCCCCGCAACGAAACGCGGCGTGCGCCAGAGGATGCTGTACGACAGGTTGCGCAGCCGGTCGATGGCGGCGCGGAGCTTGAGTTCGCGTCCTTCATCGAGCAACTGGCGCTCCCCAGACACGATCTGCTGGAGCAGGCGGCGTTCAGCGTCGTTGCCGTCGCCCGTGACGACGTCTTCGCAGAATTCTCGCTCATCTCGGTAGGTTTTCTTCAGCTCGGCGATGCGTTTGTGGCGGGTGGCGCCATACAGCTCGTGTGCGACGCGGCGAGCTGCATCCTGCAGCTGAAACTTACGATCGGTCACGTCGTCGGGGGCGAGCCGCCGCGCGGCGGCAACGAGCTTGCTCACAAACTGCTGGTGCTGCGTGAGCACCTTGGCCGTCTCGTAATCTTCCCGCGCCGTGGCGGCATCGATCTCGTCGGTGATGCTTTCGCTCAGCGCCTCGATCTCCTCATTCAGGTGCGCCACCGGCACATCCCGATACGTGCCTTGATACACGTCCTCAAACTCTTGCCCCGTGAGCGGCAGATACGCTGTCACCGTCAGCTCGCGCGATTCGGAGAGGTGCACCGTGATCTCGATGTCGGTGCCCTCGATCAGGTCTCGGCGGATGTCCTGCCCGCTGATCTCCATGTAGCCGATGGACTGATTCGCTTCGGGAACGACGTAATGGGGGCCTTCGCGGACGATGATTTTGATGACGCCTTCGGACTCGGCGCGGAGTGTGCGCGTGAGCGACAGCGTCGTGGTCTTGCGCGTCGGCAGGATGGTGCCCTTCTCGAAGACGCGCTCCAGCTTCGTCGATCCCGCAGCGAGGTCGTCGTACTGGAGGCAGATGTCGTGCGGCAGGGGTTGCCCGGCCACGCTGTATTTGCCGTGTGCGATTTCGATCAGCTCGGCATCGGTGGGGACGAGGTTTTGCTCGTCGTCGTACACCTTGAAGTGGAAGAAATTGTAGGCATCACGCACAAGCGCCAGGTCCTCACAGATGCGTTCTTCAAGCGGCCGCAGCCCGGTATCGAAGCCCCCGTCATCTCGCGTAATGCGATACGAGAGCCCGTCCGTTGGCCCCAGTATTTTGGCGGCAAACAACTCAGTGTCATCGCGGGTGGAGGACGAATACGCCATCTTCACCGGAAGGAGATCCGGCGCGTGGCTGTCCGGAGCGGGCTCCACCTGCATCGGCTTCGTCGCGGCGTAGTGGGCTGCCCCCGCCACGACCGCCGTCGTGGGGTCGAGATCGCAGTTGACGGGCACATCCAACAGCTCTTCGATGCGCTGGCGCACGAACGGGATGTAGGTCGATCCGCCCACCATCAAGACGAATTGAAGCGCTGAGGGGCGCATTTTATTCCGGGCGAGTATCGCCTGGATCATCTCGGCCGTGTGGTCGACCTTGTCGCGGATAAGTTCCTCGAACGCGGAGCGGCGAATCGTCAGGAAGATGTCGTGCTCCTCGCCCGCGTCGTCCACGACTCGAAAATCGACATCGGCGGCGGGTTTTGTGGAAAGCCGCTTTTTAACGGACTCGGCATGCACCCGCAGCTGAAAATAGAGTCCGTTGTGCCGGCCCGATGCGCTCTTCAGATCGCGCTCCAGGTCATCGAAGGCGCATGTGGATTCGAGATGAGGAACCAAGATGCGGTCGACGATCAGCGTGTCGAAATCCGTTCCCCCGAGGAAATTATCGCCCTCGTGGTCGAGCACCTCCATCTCGCCGGCGTTGACCTCGACGAGCGCCACATCGAAGGTGCCTCCACCGAGGTCGTAGACGAGCCATCGCCCCGACGTAAGCTCCCGCTCGGTGCGCTTGTTGGCGTAGGCCAGGCTCGCGGCGATGGGCTCCTGCAGCAAGACCACCTGCTCAAACCCCGCCTGGTGCCCCGCCTCCTTCGTCGCGTTGGACTGGCCCGTATCGAACGACGCCGGCACGGTGATGACGACGGCCTCAACCGAGTCGCCCGTATGCACGAACGTCTTCAGTTCATTAAGGACGTGCGTGGACAGCTCAACGGGCGTCAGCGAGCGGTCGATGGAGCGGATGGGATAGGTCTCGGAGGTGCCCATCCGGCGCTTGAAGCGCTCGACTACGTTCTGCGGATCCCGTTCCAGATAGCGGCGTGCGGGCTCGCCCACGAGAATGCGGTTTCGCCGGAATCCCACCACCGTAGGCAGTGTCGCGCGAAGCTCGGCCGGATCTTTGAAAACCTTCACCTCGCCTCGGACAAACTTGCCGATGAGCGAGTTTGTCGTGCCCAGATCGACGGCGTATTTGATCGTCCGTGCCATTACTGCGCGAGTTCGGATTGCGATTCGACGACCACGATGGCGCGCTGCACGAGCCGCGTCATCGGTCCGGATCGGACTCGAATGAGTGGTTTGAGGACTTCGGTGATGACCAGGTTCTCATCCGATGCGCTGGCGATGTGCGCCTCACAGTCCGTTCGAGTTTCGTCGAAGGGCTCGCCCGTGAGGTCCTCGTACCTCAGCCCCAGTTCGGCGTAATGCTCGCGGATGCGCCGCACATGGCGTAGCAGCGACTCGCCGCCCTCCATCCGGCGCGCTTTTCGCTCCAATGCAAACACCTGATTGATAACGCCCCGATGCGCCTCGAGCTGATCGGTTGTGCGTTCCATCAAATCAGTCATGGCCTTTTCACGTACCGGTCCACTGAGAAGCCTGTGATCAGGTCGCTGCGCCTCCTGCGATAGTGCAGCCCGAGAAGGGCGCACCGCACCGGCCTATCACCAAACAAAAAAAGCGCCAGACCGGAATCCGGCCTGGCGCTGCGTACTGGCGTATGGAGCAGCTCAATCAGCGGTCGACGACTTCGTCGAGGCTGTACCGCTTGCGCTTGTCCCAGAGCGTCTTCTTCGAGATGCCCAGGGTGTCGGCAATATCGGCGTAGCTGCTATCATCTTCTTCGAGCGTACGCAGGATGTAGGCGCGCTCGACCTCTTTAAGCGTCTTGCCCATGGGGAAGCGGAAGGCATCATCGCCGTAGGTCGACCCGCCGAGACTATCGGGGGTGGCCAGGGTGAGGTCGGCGGCCTGGATGCGCGGCCCATCGGAAAAAATCATGGCTCGCTCCAGCACGTTGCGTAGCTCACGCACGTTGCCGGGCCACGAATGATCGAGCAGCTTGGCTTCGGCCTCGTCGGCAAAGCCTTCGATGTGGCTGCCAAACTCCTTATTGAACTCCCGCACCATGTCGTGCGCGATTAGCAGCACGTCGTCCTCCATGTGGCGCAGCGGCGGCAGATGGACGTTGACGACGTTAATCCGGAAGAACAGGTCTTTGCGGAAGTTGCCGGCTTCGACGCTCTTTTCGAGCTCGGCGTTGGTGGCGCACAGCACCCGGACGTTGACGGACATGTCCTCCACACCGCCGAGCCGGCGGAACTGGCGACTCTCCAGAAACGAGAGCAGCTTCGCCTGCAGCGCCATGCTCATGGAGTCGATCTCATCGAGGAAGAGGGTGCCTTTGTTGGCCACCTCAATGAGCCCCTTCTTGGAATCGCGCGCATCGGTAAAAGCACCCTTTTCGTAGCCGAACAGCTCAGCCTCCAGCAGGTTATCCGGCAGGGCTGCACAGTTGATCTCCGTGAACGGCCCCTCGCTTCGGGGCGAATTGTAGTGAAGGGTCTTCGCAGCGAGGTTTTTTCCGGTTCCCGTTTCGCCGGAAAACAGCACGGTCGTATTCGTGGCGTTGCACAGCGTATGGATCGTCTCCCGCACCTGTGCAACCGGGTCGCTCTCGCCCAGAATACCGCTAATCGGATAGCGCGACTTCTTCTCGCTTTTGATTTCTTCCAGCTGTTGGCGGGCGCCGTACAGCTCCAGCGCCTTCTCCAGCACGGCTCGCATCTCCTCCAGATTGACCGGCTTCTGCAGGTAGTGGAACGCCCCCCGTCGCATCGCATCCACCGCCGTTTGCACCGACGAATGCGCGGTCATGATGATGACGGGCGCCCCAACACCGCGCTCGCGCAGCACATCGAGCAGCTCGGTGCCTGTCATGTCCGGCATCATCAGATCAGCCATGATGACATCGGGCTGCCCGTTCTCCTCCAGCTGGTCGAGCATGTCGATGGGGTTCATGAAGGCGTTTACCTCGTACCCATCGCGCTCGAGCACATTGGAGAAGAGATCACCAATTTTAGGCTCGTCGTCAACGACGTAGACTTGATTTTTCATGACGGGACGGACTGGGAAATCAGGGTGACCACGCGGGCCGTAATTTTGTAACTTACAGGGTAGAATCTACTAAATATCTACCACTTAGTAAATATATAATCAGCCTCGTGTTTCCTCCAGGGGCGGTTTCTACCAGTGCCTCTGCCCGCACAAGATGGAGCCCTCCGTGGAACGGATCCACTGACGACCCCGAGGACGATAATTGGCCGTCCGGAAACGCAGCCCCTTCAATCCAAACCGCCATCCGGCTCGGGTGCAGTCCGCCCCTACTGAGAAACAAGCGCTCCTACTGCGTTTTTTACAGGATACGCGTTCACGACCCTCCCATCCAGCCCCCACCCATTCTTGTCTCACACTCGTGCTCTCTGGATCTGCTGTTGGCTGTTGATGGGCACGACCGTCCTGAGTGGGTGCCGCGCTACCTCCGATTCGTCCCCCCGTGCGAAAACCGTCACCGACGACCTCGGCCGCACGGTCACACTGGAGCGGCGGATTGAACGAACCGTGACGCTGGCCCCCAATCTGACGGAGATTGTCGTTGCTGCCGGCGCCGGATCGACCCTGGTCGGCGTCACCTCGGCCGATGATTATCCGCCGCCGGTGGATACGCTGCCTCGCTTCAGCGCGTTGCCGCTCGATTTTGAGGCGATCACCAAGCTGGACCCCGACCTGGTACTGGCGACCGACCAGGTCAACTCCTCCCGCGATGCCGCGACGTTCGACGAACTGGGGATTCCGATCTACTTCTTCTCGTTTTCGACGGTGGACGACATCATCGGAGCCATCCGTACGACGGGCGATCTGATCGGCACCGCTGCTGCGGCCCAGTCGACAGCCGATTCGCTCACTGCTGCCCTCGGCACACTCCGCCATCACACCGGGTCAATCCCCGGATCGGAGCGCCCGCGCGTGCTCTTCCTCATCGGCGACGATACGCTGTATGCTTTCGGGCAAAATAGCTATGTACACACGCTCATCGAGTTGGCCGGCGGCCGCAGCATCACCGATTCGATGGCAACAACCGCCCCAACCCTGAGCGAGGAGTTCGTTCTCACAGAGAAGCCTGATGTTATTATCGGGGCGTTTGGCGCCGATTATGACCCAGATCGTCTGCTGGAGCTGCATCCGACGTGGGACATCGTCCCGGCCATCCAACATGGCCGGGTGTACAGCCTCAATCCGGATTGGGTGCTGCGCCCCGGTCCACGCATCGTTCAGGGTGCGCGTCGGATGGCGCACATGCTGCATCCGTCCCGGTTCGGCGCTCCCGCCGCGACCAGCTTGGAGGCGCCATGAGCCGGACGGGGAGCGTGGGAGTAGGACTGGTGGCCCTCGTGGTCTTTTCGGTCGGCGCATCCGTGGCCGTGGGAAGTGCCGAGGTGGGCCTCGCCGATGTGTATGGCGTGCTCGGCTATCACCTGGCTGGCCTCGGCACAGCGCCCGATGGCACCATCGACCGGATCGTATGGCGGCTGCGTATGCCGCGGGCCTTGCTCGCGTGCCTTGTGGGGGGAGGCCTCTCCATCGTCGGAGTCGCCATGCAGGCCCTCGTGCGCAATCCACTGGCCGAGCCGTATATTTTGGGCATCTCCAGCGGGGCCTCCGCCGGGGCCTCGCTGTTTTATCTGGGCTTTCTGCACCCGCTCCTCTCGCGCGCGCTTTCCATGCCGCTGGCCGCCTTCCTCGGCGGACTGCTGGCCATCACGGTGGTCTATCTGATTGCCCGGCAGAACGCACACGTCTCGGTCGCCCGTTTGCTGCTCGCGGGCGTCGCCATGTCTGCCCTGATGTCCTCGGTCACATCGTTCATCACCTTCTCCTCCCCCGAGCCGGATAAGCTCCGTGCGGTGCTGTTCTGGCTGCTCGGCTCGCTGAGCGGCGCCCAGTGGAACGAGCTGCCCCTACCCGCCCTCACGACGGCCTTCGGGCTGTTTCTGCTGACGGCCATGGCGCGCCCGCTGGATATGCTGCTGATGGGCGAGGAGCCGGCCCACAGCCTCGGGATGCGGGTGGAGCGGATCAAGCGGCTGCTCATCGGATTGGCAGCGCTGGTGACGGGCACGCTCGTCGCCTCGTCCGGCGCCATTGGGTTCGTCGGGCTAATCGTGCCACATGCCGTGCGGTTGACCACGGGCGTGGCCCATCGGCGACTGGTGCCGTACAGCTTCCTCGTCGGCGCCATCTTTCTCTGTTGGGCCGATGTCGCGGCCCGCACCTTGCTGCCCGCCCAAGAGCTTCCCGTGGGAATTCTTACCAGCCTCTGCGGGGTGCCTTTTTTCCTCATCCTCTTGCGACGGGGCTCGTACCAGTTCGGCCAACCCTGACTGGATTTCGGCCGCCCGATCCGCTTTGTTGTGCAGTAAACTTTTGTACGCCGGGGTGCGTATAGTTACCCGGCGTTTCAATGATTTCTGAAAGTTGCTTTATGGCCAGCTCGCCTTCCACCACGTCCGACGCTCCATCTCGCCCCGCCGACCGCGACGGCGAGCCTGGTGCGGTGGAAGCCGATACGCAACGCCCCATTACGCTCGACGACATCCGCGCGCCGATCGAAGCGGAACTGGACGACTTCCGCAGCTACTTCCGCGAGTACATGCGCTCTGATGTCGGGCTGCTGGATAAAGTGACGCAGTACGTCCTCCGGCAGAAAGGCAAGCGCATCCGTCCGATGCTGGTGCTGCTTACCGCGAAAGTATACGGAGGGGTCTCCGAAACGAGCTACCGCGCCGCCGCGCTGGTCGAGCTGCTGCACACGGCAACGCTCGTTCACGACGATGTGGTCGACGACGCCGAACGCCGGCGCGGCATGTTCTCGATCAATGCGCTGTGGAAGAACAAAATCGCGGTGCTTCTGGGCGATTTTCTCCTGAGCCGAGGCCTTCTCCTCTCGCTCGACCACCAGGACTACACTATCCTGCACGCACTCTCCGACGCCGTCCGCCGGATGAGCGAAGGGGAGCTCCTGCAAATCGAAAAGTCACGCCTGCTCGACATCGACGAGGAAACGTACTTCCAGATCATCTCGGATAAGACGGCGTCACTAATTGCTGCCTGCACCACGAGCGGCGCGCTAAGCGCCACCGATGATGAAGCTGTCATCGAACGGATGCGCACCATGGGCGAAAAGCTGGGACTCGCCTTCCAGATCCGCGACGACCTGTTTGACTTCGGTGCCGACGACATCGGTAAGCCCATTGGCATCGATCTGCAGGAAAAGAAGATGACGCTTCCGCTCATTTACTCGCTCCAACAGGTTGGATGGCGCGAGCGGCGGCGCATCATGAAGATCGTCCGCAAAGATCAGAAAAGTGCCGAGGACCTGCAGACTGTAAAGAACTTTGTGACCGAGCAGGGGGGTCTCGCGTACGCACGCGAGCAGATGACGGGCTTTGCCGATGAAGCGCGGGCGCTCCTCCTGGACGCCGAGCCCACCGAGGCCCGCACGGCGTTGCTCGACCTCGTACAGTTCACCGTGCAGCGCACCCGCTGAGACCGGTCGATTTTGGGCGAGCGCATGGGTATCCTGTCTATCGCTGATCGGTATTCGCTACGCATCCATCGTTCCTTGCCATGCCTACGCTTCATCTCCTTGGCACCGGCGCCGCCGTGAGCGATCCGCACCGCACGACGACCATGCTCGGCTTTTCGGATTTTGCGGCGGAGGGTCCTTCGACCGTGCTCGTTGACTGCGGCGCGGACGTCCTCCAGCGCTTCCTCGCGGCGGACGGATCGTTCGACGACGTCGCCGGGCTAATCCTGACCCACGCCCACCCCGATCACGTGAGCGGCTTTCCGCTGTTTATGGAGAAAATCTGGCTGGCCGGACGTGAGCGCCCGCTGCCCGTCCACGGCATCGCGCCCGCACTCGACCAGGCGAAGCGGACGTTCGATGCCTTCAGCCTCATCACCGCGGACTGGGATCTACCGCCCATCGAGTGGCATACGGTAGCGCACGAATCCGGTGCCGTGATGTGGGGGTCAGATCCGTGGCACATTACGTCAGCACCTGTCGAGCATGGCGATACGCCCAACGTAGGCTTGCGGACGGAGCACAGGCCGTCGGGCCGCGTCGTCGCCTATTCGTGCGACACCGATCCGTGCGACGCGGTCGTGGAACTCGCTCGCAACGCTAACATCCTGGTGCACGAGGCCAACGGCGACTACGACGGTCACTCGACGGCCCAAGAAGCAGCGGAGATTGCCCGGCGAGCGGGCGCCGAGCGCCTTATTCTGGTGCACCTGCCTCCCGGCGATAAGACGAACGCACTGGCCCACGCGCAGACCCTCTTCGGCGCGACGGAGCTGGGCGCTGAAGGCGCGTCGTATCCCATCTGATCGAGATCAGAGCGGCAGCACGTATAGCACCACGGCGATGTAGTGGAAAACGCTCCCGGCAAGGACAAATACATGCCAGATCGCGTGGCTGTACGGCAGCGAGTGCCAGCCGTAGAAGATAATGCCGGTGGTGTACGCCAGCCCGCCCGCCACGAGCCATAACAGCGCTCCGATCGGCAGCACCTCGTACATCGGTTCAATCAGAATCACGCCGAGCCAGCCCATCGCGACGTACAGCGCGGCCGTCCATCCATGAAAACGGTTCGCCGAGAAGGCTTTGAAGAGAAGCCCGACCAGGGCGATCCCCCACACGATGGCGAGGACCGTCCAGGCCAAACCGTCCCGGAGCACGCCCATCGCGAAGGGGGTGTACGAGCCCGCAATCAGCAGGAAGATGGCAATGTGATCGACGACGCGGAGCATGCGTTTATAGCGGGGCGTGCGGGCGCTGTGATAGAGCGTCGAGGCCCCGTACAGAAAGACGAGCGTGCCGCCGTAGATGCCGCAACTCAGCAGATGCCAGGTATCGCCAAAGAGATAAGCCAGAATCAGCAGCGCCGTCCACCCAACTACGCTCAGGAGAAAGCCAATGCCGTGCGTGAGGCTATTCGCCAGTTCCTCCGCCTCAGTTTGTCGTGCTTCGCCGTCGGGAATGCTCATCGCTCTGCTCATTCGAAATAGAACTGCTTTCAGGGGGCGGGTGCACATCGTAAGCCCCGCTGCCTACTCACGGTAGCAATTGGCGCGCTTTCGCGCATCCCCGGACCATTACGATGTCGTGACTCCTCTATCCGAGGCGTCGTCGGAGCCCTTCCGGAGGGCCCCACGATCCACATTCTGCTGCGCTTTCCAGCGCTTGTAATCGTAGAGGTCTTGCTCGACCATCAGCAGGGTGAGCGAGAGAACGGCCGCATCATCGACCAACCCGACGCCCGGTAACGCATCGGGAATCAGGTCCATCGGGTTGAGAACGTACAGCAGCGAAAACGCCACCGCGGTCAGGGTCCAGCGCGGCACGTGGCGGTATTCGCGGCGCCAGTAGTCCTTGACGAGGGACAGGAACAGCTGCCCATCCTCCACGAGCCGGCCCATCGGACCGTCGCGGTTGAAGCGGCGCTCAATCGTATCCGCTTTTTCGACGATCTCCGCTACGTCGCTCTCGGTGACGCGCTTCGCCCCCTTCTTGACAAAATCGGGGTTGATTTTACGCAACGCCTTTCGGACGCGCGAGTCGTCGGGGGTCTGTTCGGATTGGGGAGTCGATTCGTCCATTGCACCTGCAGATTGATCCGGCGGCTGGGGTCGGTTACGTCTGGATGACACCGAGGTTGAATGGCTCCCTCTCCGGGTTCAGATCCGCCATCTCGATGCCGCGCGAGAGCATCTGGCGCGTTTCGGTTGGGTCAATCAGCTCATCCACCCACAACCGCGCTGCAGCGTAATAGGGCGTCGTTTGCTGCTCGTAGCGGGCCTCAATCGACGACAGAAGCGCTTCCTCCTCGTCCGCAGACAGCTCTTTGCCCTGCTTCTCCAGCTTGCGCACCTGAATCTGCTTGAGCACTTTGGCCGCCTGCGTGCCGCCCATGACCGCGATCTTGGCGGTCGGCCAGGCGAGGATGAGCCGCGGATCGTAGGCCCGCCCGCACATCGCGTAGTTGCCCGCGCCGTACGAGTTGCCGACGACGACGGTGAACTTGGGCACGGTCGAGTTCGCCACGGCGTTGACCATCTTTGCGCCGTCCTTGATGATGCCGCCATGCTCGGCGCGCTTGCCAACCATGAAGCCCGTCACGTCCTGCACGAAGACGAGCGGAATCCGCTTCTGATTGCAGTTCATGATGAAGCGTGCGGCTTTGTCGGCCGCGTCCGAGTAAATGACGCCGCCGACCTGGATTTCGCCACGCGACTCGTGATCCATCTTTTTGCGGACGACGCTCCGCTGATTCGCGACGATGCCCACGCTCCACCCGTCGATCCGGGCGTAGCCGGTAAGCACGGTTTTGCCGTATCCTTCCTTGTACTCAGTCCACGACCCAGCGTCGACGATGCGGGCAAGCACGTCGCGCATTTCGTACTGCGCGTTACTGCCCGTCGGCATGATACCGTAGATTTCGTCGGTGGGGTAGGACGGATCGACGGGCTCGGCCCGGTCGAAGCCGAAGCGCTCCTGCGGGCCCAGATGGTCGATCAGGTCGCGCACGGTGTCGAGGCACTCTTCATCGTCCTCGGCCTTGTAATCGGCCACGCCCGAGATCTCCGTGTGCGTTGTCGCGCCGCCAAGCGTCTCCGCATCCGTATCCTCACCAATGGCCGCTTTCACCAGATACGGCCCCGCGAGAAAGACCGACCCGGTGCCGTTGACGATCAGTGCCTCGTCGCTCATAATCGGTAGATACGCGCCGCCGGCCACGCAGCTGCCCATGATGGCAGCGATCTGCGGGATGCCCTGGCTGGAGAGCCGTGCGTTGTTGCGAAAGATGCGCCCGAAGTGCTCCTTGTCGGGGAAAATTTCGTCCTGCATCGGCAGGTAAACGCCGGCCGAGTCGACGAGGTAGACAATGGGTACGTGATTTTCCAGCGCGATCTCCTGCGCGCGGAGATTCTTCTTCGCGGTGATGGGAAACCACGCGCCGGCTTTCACGGTGGCATCGTTCGCCACGACCATGCACAGCCGATCGCTGATGCACCCGAGACCCATGACCGTGCCTCCGGATGGGCAGCCGCCCTCCTCTTCGTACATCTCGTAACCGGCAAAGAGCCCCAGCTCGGTAAAGTCGTCGGGGTCGTCCAGCACGTAGTCGATACGCTCACGCGCGGTCATCTTGCCGCGCTTGTGCTGGCGCTCCATGCGTTTCTCGCCGCCCCCCTTGCGCACCTGGCGGGCGCGCTCGTTCATCTGCTCGACGAGGTCGCGGTAATGGGCGGCGCGTTCTTGGAAGCGCGAGCTATCGGTCGAAGCGGGCGTTCCAAGCGTATGGGGAGCATCAGACACAGACATGCACACAAAGGGGTTAAATTCAAGCGATCAGCGCAGGCAAAATAGCGCGCCATCCGGGCAAAGAAAAGCCTGCCCCGGCACGCCGAGGCAGGTGTGAGTGCGGAGGGTCCGCATACGTCGCAGGGCAAGTTCAGCGGCTAAATGATGGCGCTCATCTTGCGACGGATCTCTTCCGGCGATTCGCCTGTCTTGTCGTGGATCAGGCCGACGATCTTGTCCATTTCTCCACGTGCACGTTTCATCTCTTTATCGTCGAAGTCCGCATCGCTCCAGATGGACTTGATTTGATCGCGAACCCGCCGCCAGCTCTCGTTCATTGCCTTCGTCGCCATACGTACCTCCGTTTCGTTTTCTGAACAATCGAACCACCTTAGGGTACAGATACGGTCCGTTGCGAGTTTCCTGTGCCCGCGGCGCTTTTCTTCGCTTCGCTCATCGGTATCCCAGCGATTGTATGGCCTCAGTAGCGGTTCTCGGTGGCGGTATTGCCGGCCTCACGGCAGCCTATCAGCTCGACCACCAAGGGGTAGATGTCACCGTTCTCGAAGCTTCGAATCGGACCGGCGGCAAGATTCGCTCCGAGCGGATGGACGGCTACCTGATCGAGCACGGGCCAAACACGATCCAGTCATCCACTCCGCTGATGGAGGGCCTGATGGAACGACTGGGACTCATGGCGGATGTCGTCGAAGCCGATCCCGCCGCGGCGACACGCTACGTCGTGCGCGACGGCGCCCCGCATCCCCTCCCGATGTCACCCTCCGACTTTCTCACAACGCCGCTCCTCTCGACTTCCGCGAAACTCCGCCTGCTGGCCGAGCCCCTCGTTTGGAGCAGCGGCCCGGAGCACGACGAGAGCATCGCTCACTTTGCCCGGCGGCGCCTCGGCCGGGAAGTACTCGACTACGGGCTGAATCCCTTCGTCGGCGGCATCTTCGCCGGCGACCCCGAGCGGCTGTCCGTGCGCCATGCCTTTGAACGCCTCTACTCCCTCGAAGCGGAGCATGGATCGCTCTTCAAGGGCCTGATCAGCGGCCTGTTCGATCGGCGCACACACGCCGATAAGCACCCGTCAACGCGCCGCATGTTTTCCTTCCGCGACGGGCTGCAGCAACTCCCCGATGCGCTCACCGCGCACCTGGGAGCAGCCGTTGAGCGCCTCACCGCCGTGACCGGGCTCCATCCCAAAGCGGATCGCTGGATAATCACGACGCATCACACCGAGGACAACGCAACGACCGAGCGTTCCTTCGATGCGGTAGTGTGCACGCTCCCCCTGCACCGGCTCGCTCAAATCGATTTCGAGACGGTCGTGAGCCTCAAGCCGTTAAAGAAGGTGCAGTACCCCCCGGTGAGCGTCGTGGCGATGGGCTTCGAGCGCGACGCCGTCGCCCATCCACTCGATGGCTTCGGTCTGCTCGTACCCGAAGTGGAAACGGCCTATCGCATTCTGGGCACCATCTTCACCTCCTCCCTTTTCCCCGACCGGGCCCCCGACGGGCAGGTGCTGCTCTCCACCTTCATTGGGGGCGCACGCAATCCGGATCTGGGCGGCGCGGCGCGGGATACGCTGGTACCGCTCATCCGGGAGGATCTGGCGGACTTGCTCGGGGTTCGCGGCACCCCGGCTCTCGTACGCCACGTCTCGTGGTCCCACGCCATCCCGCAGTACACCGTTGGCTACGCTCACGTCAAGGCAACGCTCGACACGCTGGAGAGGCGGCATCCGCAGTTGGCGATGGCGGGCAACTACCGCGAGGGCGTCTCCGTGGGCAATACGATGGACGCAGGCGATCGCGCCGCGCAGCGTATCCTGCGTGCCCTCGGCTCTTCCTCGCAGTAACGGTCCCGGGCCGCTCAGGCAACGCCCCCGTGCTCGTGGAGATGGCGCATTAGCATGCGCTTCACCACCGGAAGCATCGTCGGCTCGTACGGCACGTCGACATCCGTATTGAAATAGTACGTCGCCGGATTGGGCAGATCCTCCCGCTCCTCCACGAGGGTGAGCTTGATGCTGCTGGGCGGCCGGTCGACACCCTGCTGCTCGATGCTCTTGCAGTGCACGGTCTTCAGGCTGCGGTAGCGCTCATCGGCATCCGTGAAGATCGACAGGCTATACCGCAACACATGGAGCTGATCGGAGCTGCGATCCGGCACCAGCATGTAACCTTCCTGGACGTACGAGGGCACGATACCCACTTCTTCCATCTCCAGGCTGTCCTCGACAAACTCGTACACCGCACGCCCTTTCTCGATCGTCTCCTGGATGTGCGGAATGGCCCAGCGGATCAGCTCTTCAATCGTTGCCATCTGGTCCTGATCGAACTCCGGCCACTCATACTGGATCGTCCGATTGTCCAGGTCGATGCTTTTGATCTCCCCCGTCCGAGCGTTCCGGAAACTGCTGGATCGATCGAGGATCGTTTGCAGGCCCTTGTACAGCTCGACGAGCCGCGCCAGATGCGGGTAGACACGGTTGTCGGCGAAGGCGTTCCGCGCTTGCTGGAGACCGCCGAGCACCTGGTACTGCGTGCGCTCCACATCGTAGGCGGCACCAGCGAAGAGGTCGAGATTCAGGGGGGTCATAGGTCGTCTGGATGCTTCATACTACGGATACGAAAGCCGCCGTTTTAATGAGGGCAGGAATCGCCTGTGTGGGGTAATGTATCGGCGGCGCTATCCAAATGTTAAATTATGACGAACCGCAGATCAAGGGGATCCGGCATCAGATGCAGATAAATGACGATCCTTCCGATCAGCTTTTCGCCTTCATCTGCTCGAAGAGCGCTTTCACCTGCTCGCGCGGCATCCGGGTGAAATCATTGAACTGGCCGCCGGCGACGAGCACCTCTCCGCCGTCGAGGGTGACGACCTCGCCGTTCATATAGCTGCTCAGATCGCTCAGCATGAACACAACGAGGTTGGCCAGTTCACCCGGTTCCCCGAAGCGCCCCAGCGGAATGCGCTGCTTCATCTGCTGCTCCATATCGGAGCCGGGCACGAGCCGGTCCCATGCGCCTTTCGTCGGGATCGGGCCGGGGGCAATGGCATTCAGCCGGATGCCCGCACCGCCCCACTCGGCAGCGAGCGAGCGCGTCATGGCGACGATGCCGGCCTTGGACATGGCGCTGGGCAGCACAAAGGCGCTGCCGGTGTCGGCATACGTCGTGGCGATGGAGAGCACAACGCCGCCTGTCTCGCGCTCCAGCCAGCGCTGGCCGCACTGCTGCGTGCAGTAGAACGAGCCGTACAGGTTCGTCTTGATGATGGCATCAAACCCGTTCGGCGAGATGGACTCGGCCGCTGCCAGAAAATTGGCTGCGGCATTGTTGATCAGCGCGGTCACCGGCCCCTGCCGGTCTTCGGCTTCGTCGAAGAAGGCCGCGACAGCCTCATGATCGCGGACGTTGCACGAGATCCCCTCGGCCTGGCCGCCTGCCTCGACGATATCGCCGACGGTGTTTTCCAACGGCTCGGTGCGCCGCCCGTTGATCGTCACCGCCGCGCCGAGCTCTGCACAGCGCAGGGCCATCGCCCGCCCGAGCCCGGTGCCGCCGCCCGTGATGACGATGTGATGATCGGCCAGTACATCGTCCTGATAAAAGTCATCCATGGATTGAAAAAAGGAATTAGGTGAACGAATTTTTATTGCAATAACGGGTCTAACGCATCCGGGTGCAACTACACCCGCGACGTTGCTTGGATTCCACTTCGTGCTTCTGGAATCGCATATCGGCCATTCGCTGCATCAACTCGGCGCCCTACACCAGAGGCCCGGCGAGAACGCGCCTCGCCGGGCCTCCCGTGCGCACCATCACACCTTGCCGATTACGCGGACTCGGCTTCTTCAGATGCCTCGGCGTCGGAGGGGTTCTGAGGCGACGCGGGAGGCGTCGGCTCGCTCGGAGCACCGTCGCCGGTCGCCAGGTCCGGCGTGCCATCGACCACGTCCGCATCGTCCTCCAGATAGGCCGGCGTGTACAGCTCCTTGTATTCCTCCAGCGAGAAGCTGTCCACCTCGATGGCCGAGTCGCGCGCGGCCTGCGCTTCTTTCAGCGCAGCAGCGTCGTCTTCGCTGATGATGCCGCGCTCAACGCCCTGCGCCACGAGCTTCTGCGGGCTGGTGCGCGGCAGGCGGCCTTCCTTCATAGCGTTGTAGAGGCGCCGCTCCAGATGCGCTGTCTCATGCGTGAGCCGCAGCGCCCGCTCCAGCCGCCCGAGCGGATCGTTCGGCTCCTCGTTGACGTAGATGCCCGCCGTGTGGCGATCGCGCTGCGCCCCGGGCACCTGCATGGCCTGCGCCACCTTGTGCCCGAGTTTGTCGGACGGCCCCGTACCCAGCGGGTTGACGCGCGACCAGAGAGCGACCGGGCCTTTCAGCACAGCACCAAGCACCGGAATATTCAGGTTTTCGAACAGCCCGTCGAAGCCATCCTGCATCTGCTTCAGCGCGTACTCCATCGACCACTTGAAGAACGGCAGATCTTCTTCCGGGCGGCCGTCTTTCTCGAAGCGCGTCAGCACCGCGTTGCCGAGGTAGAGCCACGAGAAGATGTCGGCGAAGCGGCCGCTGATCTTCTCCTTGCGCTTGAGTCCGCCGCCCAATGTGCCGAGCGCGATGTCGGCCACCGTGGCGAAGGACGCCGCAGCCCACGCCATCTTCTTGTAGTACTTCCGCGCCGGGCCGTCGACCGGAGCACTCGTGAGCGAGCCGCGCGAGAGCGACAGCCGCAGCGAGCGGCCCATGTTGCGGATCACATGGACGATGTGCCCCCAGAAGGCGGTGTCGAAGCCTTTGAGGTCGCCGTCTTCGAGCGCCTCGACCTCTTTCAGCGCGTACGGGTGGCACCGGATGGCGCCCTGCCCGAAGATCATCAGCGTGCGCGTGAGGATGTTGGCGCCCTCGACCGTAATGGCGATCGGCATGCCGATGTAGCCCTGCGCCAGCGCGTTCCGCGGCCCGCGCGAAATCGCGTTGCCGCCGAGGATGTCCATCCCGTCGTTGATGATCTCGCGCGACATCTCGGTCGTGTTGTACTTCATGATCGCGGAGACGACGGAGGGTTTGGCGCCCGCGTCGATGCCGCCGTTCGTGTAGCGGCGCGCGGCCTCGATGATGTAGGTGTATCCGCCGATGCGCGCCAGCGGCTCCTCGATGCCCTCGAACTTGCCGATCGGCAGCCCGAACTGCTTGCGGATCCGCGCATGCGCCGAGGCCACCCGGTACGTGTACTTCGCCGCGCCCGTGCTGGAGGCCGGCAGCGAGATGCCGCGCCCGGCCGAGAGGCTCTCCATCAGCATCCGCCAGCCCTCACCGGCGTATTCCGAGCCGCCGATGATGGCGTCTTCGAGCGGCAGCACCACGTCGTGCCCTTCCGTCGGGCAGTTGTAGAACGGCACGCTCATCGGATCGTGGCGCTCGCCGAGCTCGACGCCCTCGGCGTCGGTTGGGACCAGCGCGCAGGTGATACCGAGGTCTTCGCCTTTGCCCAGCAGATGGTCCGGGTCTTTCAGCTTGAAGGCGAGGCCCAGCACCGTCGAAATGGCCGCCAGCGAGATGTAGCGCTTCGTCCAGTTGAGGCGCAGATACAGTTCGCCGTCTTGTTCGAAGACCTCACCCGTCGACTGCATCGCGCCGGCGTCGGAACCGGCCTTGGGCTCGGTGAGCGCGAATGCCGGGATCTCCTCGCCGGAGGCCAGCCGCGGCAGGTAGTGTTCCTTCTGCTCCTCGGTGCCATAGTGCTGGAGCAGCTCGCCCGGCCCCAGCGAGTTGGGCACCATCACCGTGATGCCGAGCACCTGGCTCCGCGCCGAGAGCTTCGCCACCACCGCGCTGTTCGCCGACGCGCTGAAGCCCAACCCGCCGTACTCCTCGGGAATGATCATCCCGAAGAATTTGTGCTCCTTCAGGAAATCCCAGATCTCCGGCGGCAGATCGCGGTGCTGCCAGATCTCCCAGTCGTCGGTCATCTCACAGACCTCCTCGACGGGACCGTCCAGGAACGCCTGCTCCTTCTCCGACAGATCCGGATACGTCTCGTTCAGCAGCTTCTCGAAGTCGGGGCGACCGGAGAACAGGTCGCCATCGACCCAGACCGTGCCGGCATCGATCGCCGTCTTTTCCGTCTCGGAGATCGTGGGCAGGAAGCCCATCGCCTCCATCGCCTGCATGATACCTTTCGAGAGCGTGTTGCGGCGGATGGCCGGAATGCCGAAAAGGGCGCCCACGGCCCCCGCGCCGATCAAAGTGTTTCGCAGTTTCTTGTTCATG
>CAYUVF010000032.1:0-20168 GCA_964448045.1 uncultured Rhodothermales bacterium | reverse complement strand
TGCGTTCCGAGTTTTGCGTTCTGGATTCAGGGTTTCAGTCCCGATACGCGCCGCATCAAGCGTGGACGTAGAGGAAAGTGACCTCCCGTCGTCATCGATTCATCGTTTCTCCGCCTTTTCGGCTCTTGCGGTTCACACGCGCAGGTTTTCGATGACAGCGGCAGCCCCCATCCCGCCACCGACGCACATCGTGCAGATGCCGTACTGGACGCCGCGCCGCTCCATCTCGTGCAGGAGCGTCGCCGTGAGTTTGGCGCCCGTGCAGCCGAGCGGATGGCCCAGCGCGATGGCGCCGCCGTTGACGTTGACGATGTCTTCGGGGAAACCCGTCTCGCGGATCACCGCCAGCGCCTGCGCCGCAAACGCCTCATTGAGCTCCACGAGGCCGATGTCGTCGATGCCGAGGCCGGTCTGCTTCAGCACCTTCTCGATGGCGCGGATCGGACCGATGCCCATGAGCTCGGGTGGCACGCCCGCGACGGAAAATCCTACGATCCGCGCCATCGGCTCGATACCGAGCTCTTCGACCATCTGCTCGCTCATCACGACGGAGGCCGCGCCGCCGTCCGAACGTTGCGACGAGTTGCCCGCGGTCACCGTGCCGCCCCGCTTGAAGACGGGACTCAGCTTGCCGAGGGCGTCGAGGCTGGTGTCGGAGCGCGGCCCTTCATCGACGGTGAAGTTGGTTTCGACGGTCTGCGGCCCCGACCCGTTCATGAGCGTTTGCTCGACGTGGAGCGGCACGATCTCGTCGTCGAACCGGCCGCTCTCGATGGCGTCCACGGCCCGCTGATGCGACTGCAGCGCGAAGCGATCCTGCTCCTCGCGGCTCACGTCGTATTGCTCGGCGACGTTCTCGGCCGTGATGCCCATCGACACGTACACATCGGGATCGTCCTCGACGAGCTCCGGATCGGGCTGGAAGAAGAAGCCGCTCATCGGCACCTGGCTCATCGACTCGGCCCCGCCGGCGACGACGACATCCGCCTGGCCCGTCGCGATGGACTGCGACGCCATCACGATGGTCTGCAGGCCGGACGAGCAGAAGCGGTTGACGGTCGCGCCCGGCACGTGATCGGGCAAACCCGCTTTCTGTGCGATGATGCGCCCCACGTTCATGCCCTGCGGCCCTTCGGGAAAGGCGCAGCCCATGATCACGTCGTCGACCTGATCGGGCTCCAGCCCGTCCACGCGACCGATGGCGCCTTTCACCGCTTCGGCCCCGAGGTCCTCGGGGCGGTAGTGCCGCAAGGTGCCGCGGTTGGCCTTGCCCACGGCGGTGCGCACGCTGCTGACGATGTATGCTGCGTTGGTGGCTTCCATGACTCTGGTTTCAGGTTTTCAAGTTGGCAAGTGGCAGGGTCGTCGGTCCGGGCGCTAATTCCGAAGCGGCTTCTTGTGCTCCAGCATGTGCTGGATACGCTCCATCGTTTTTTCCTCGCCGAGAAGGCTCAGGAAGACTTCGCGCTCCAGTTCGATCAGATAGTCCTCGTGGACCTCCTGCGGACCGCTCAGGTCGCCGCCGGTCATCACGTGCGCCAGCTTGGTGCCGAGGTGCACGTCATAGTCGCTGATGTAATTGCCGTTGCGGTACTGGTTGAGCGCGACCTTGAACGTCGCCGCCGTTTTCGTCCCAAGCACGCGGATGTTCGTGCTCACGGGCGGCGGGGCGTAGCCTTGCTCGCTCAGGCGGATGACCTCCTGCTTGGCCGCGTAGAGGCGCCGGTCGCTGTGCATCACAATCGGCGCATGCTCGGCGAGATAGCCCATGTCTTTGGCCTGCTGCGCGCTCTCGGCGACTTCGGCCATGGCGATATTTTCGAAGTACTTCCGGAGATACGGCTGGATGGCGCTGTGATTGTCGTTCGGCGCCCGCTTGGTGGCCCGTTCGGCCATGCGCATCGTGCCGGTGCCGGCCGGGATGAGCCCGACCCCCAGTTCCACGAGGCCGATGTACGTCTCGGCGTCGGCCACCGGATTGGGGCAGGCGATCGCCATCTCGCAGCCGCCGCCCAGCACGCGCTGATGCGTCGTCACGACCACCGGCTTGGTCGCGTAGCGGATCTGCTGGATCGTCTGCTGGAAGCCGTCGATGTAGCTGTCGATCAGGTCGAACTTGCCCTGCGCCGCAGCCATCGCCATCTCACCGAGATTGGCGCCAACGGAGAAGTTTTTGCCTTCGTTGCCGATGACGAGCCCGCGCAGATCGGGGTCGTTCTCGACTTTGCGGATGACTTCCGAGAGCCCTTCCATCACGTTGCGGCCCAACGAGTTACCCTTCGAGCGAAACTCAAACAGCGCCACGCCCTCGCCGAGGTCGAGCAGCGCCGCGTCTTCGTTCGACCACAGCTCGTTCGACGGATTCGCCTTGATCGGCTCCAGCGTCAGCTCATCATCCGGACGGTCGTCGTTCACGTAGCCGCCCTCCGATGGGATGAAGACGTGCCGCGTGCCGTTCTGATGCCGGTAGAAGGTCGCCTGGCCGGAGGCCTGCATCTGGTCGACCCAGTCGGGCACGTCGATGTCGTGGGCGTCCATGCCGTTGCGTACCGTCTCGAAACCGAGTACATCCCACATCTCGAACGGCCCCAGTTCCCAGCCGAAGCCCCACCGGATGGCCCGGTCAACATCCGCCGGATTCGCCGTGATCTCACCGATGCGACGCGCGCTGTAGCCCAGCAGATCGAGCGTCGTCTCCCGGAAGAACTGCCCGGCGCGGCCATCATCTTCGTAGAGCGCACGCAACCGATCCTCCAGTCCGCCCGTTTTCCAGATGTGCCCCAGGTCGCCCAGATTTTTCTCTTCGGCTGCGGTGTACTCCAGCGTCTCCGGATCGACGGATTTGATTTCACCATCCGCTTTCTTGTAGAATCCGGCGCCGCTCTTCTGCCCGAGGCGCCCTGCTTCAACAAGCCGCTCCAGCAACTCCGGCACTTGAAACGCCGTCCGGCTCTCATCGTGTTGGGCCTTTTCGTGCAGGTTCTCCGTCACATCCTTGAGCACATCGAGCCCCACGAGATCGGCCGTGCGGAAGGTCGCCGACTTCGGATGGCCAACGAGCTTGCCCGTCAGCGTGTCGATCTCTTCGATCGTGTACTCCCCATCGGTGAAGTAGCGGAGGGCCTGCAATTGCCCGTATACACCCACCCGGTTGCCGATGAAGTACGGCACATCGTTCGCTACGACGATACCTTTACCCAAGCGCAGCCGCCCGAACTGCGCCATACGCTGGACGACCTCCGGATCGGTTGCATCCGTGGGGATGATTTCGAGCAGCTTCAGGTAGCGCGGCGGGTTGAAGAAGTGCGTGCCCAGAAAGCGCTGCTTGAAGTCAGTCGAGCGGCCTTCGGCGATCTCGTGGATCGGTAGCCCGCTCGTGTTGGTGGAGATAACGGCGTCAGCACGCGCGGTGTCCTCAATGCGCGCATGCACATCCCGCTTGATATCCATCCGCTCCACGACCGCCTCAATCACCCAGTCGACCGTACCGAGGCGATCGAAATCGTCCTCAAAATTTCCGAGCGTGATGCGATCGGCTGCGTCGTCGGAGAAGAACGGATCGGGGCTTGCCTTGCGGGCTTGCTGGAAGCCCTTTTGTACGATGGCATCGGGGTCGTCGCCGTCGCCGGGGGCGATATCGAGCAGGTGCACCTGCAAACCGGCATTGGCGAGGTGAGCCGCGATCTGGGCCCCCATGGTGCCCGCCCCCAGCACCGCTGCCGTTCGGAACGGACGGGTAGACGGAGGAGCGGAAAGATCGAGCGATCGCGTGTCGAGAGATTTGGTTTCCATCGGTAGCGAGTGGCGTTTTCGTGAGCGTTCAATACGGAGTTCAAGGTACAAGCTTAACGGTGTTAAGCCCTGACGCTGCAACCGGGTTTATTGGGACGACCGTAGCCCACCGCCGTTACAGATGCGTCCCTCCGGGACAGCTGGGCAGCGGGAATCAGGACACGATGACGCTATCGCGTTCCTTCCGTTCGCGCTCGGCCTCATCGTAGAGCGCGTCGATGGCGTCGCGGAACGTCTTCCGCACATTGGGACGTTTGACCTTCATCGTGGGCGTCAGCAGTCCCGACTCAATCGTGAGCGCATGCGGCACCAGCGCAAAGCGCTTGACCGTCGACCAGTGGTCCATGCCTTCGTTCGCCTTGTCAACCAGCTCCTGATACATGGCGCGCACGCCGGGATCATCGAGCAGATCAGCGAGGGGACGGTCGACGTCGACACCCTGCGCCTTGGCGCGGGTACGGAGGGCGTCTTCAGCCGGGAAAATCAGCGCCGCGCAGAACTTGCGATCGGACCCAACGACCACCGCCTGATCGACGATGGGCTCGGCGCCCAGTTTGTTCTCGATCGGCTGCGGCATGACGTACTTGCCGGTCGACAGCTTAAAGAGATCCTTCTTGCGATCGGTGATGCGGAGGAATCCATCTGCGGTAAACTCTCCGATGTCGCCGGTATGAAACCATCCGTCGTCGTTGAGGACCTCTGCGGTTTTGTCGGGCGCTTTAAAATACCCCATCATCACGTGCGGCCCGCGAGTGAGGATCTCGCCGTCCTCGGCGATAGTGACTTCCACACCGGGCATCGGCTCGCCCACGGTGCCGGCTCGGTTGCGTTCGGGGCGGTTGAATGAGATCACCGGACTCGTTTCCGTGAGGCCGTAGCCCTGAAGCGCCGTGATTCCCGCCGCTGCGAAGATGTTGGCGAGGTCCGCGGAGAGCGCCGCGCCACCGACGATAACGTAGCGCAGCCGTCCGCCGAGGGCGTCGCGCCACTTGCTGAAGACCAGCGTATCGGCCACGCTGCGCTTGATATCGTACAGCACCGACGGCTCTTTGCCCAGTTCGTACTGCCGCGCAATCCCCAGCGACCACGTCCCGATAGACCGCCGCAGGCCCGTCATCTGCATGATTTTCTCCTGGATCCCGGCGTACACTTTCTCCAGCAAGCGCGGCACCGAGGCGAACACGGTGGGCCGCACATCGGGCAACGCTTCCACGAGATTATCCGGGTGGATGAAGTACACACTGGTGCCCCGGCTGACGAACCCGTAGTGCAGCGCTCGCGCAAAAACGTGGGTGAGCGGCAGGAACGAAAGCGCGACCTCGCCATCGGGCCCCGGCTGGTAGTCTTTGAGTCCGGAGAAAGCGGTCAGCGCGTCAAACGAGATATTCTCATGGGAGAGCATCACGCCTTTCGGCTGGCCGGTGGTGCCGCTCGTGTAGATGATCGTCGCCAGATCATCCGGATCGATCTGGCTCCGCAGCGCCGCAATATCGCCCGCCTGATCGGTCGTAACTGCGCGCCCTCGCTCGCGGACGTCATCGAGCGTCGCCAGCGTCATGTGATCGGGAAGCGAAGGCGCCTCGGCCCCGGGGCCAGACTCGGCCAGAACAACGTGTTCGACCTCCGTCAGATCCGCCAGAATCGATTCGATCTGCGTCAGCCGATCCACGTTTTGGACGATGAGCGCCTTCGACTCGGAGTGGTCGATGACGTAACGAATCTGCTCAGGCGCATGCGAGAGGTAAATGGGCACATCGACGAGCCCGGCCACGAGGCACCCCATGTCGGCCAGACAAAAGTACGTATCGCTCTCCATATAGAAGGCGACGTGATCGCCGCGTTCCAGCCCCATATCGAGCAGTCCGAGCGCAATTTCCTCGGACTGGGTCCGGAAATCGACCAGCGACAGCGGCGTCCAACTGCCTTCAGTAGGCTGGTTGAAGGCCTTCGGATTCGTGTACGCATCCGCCGCCTCATACATGATTTCGGGGAGCGTCTTCCCCCGAATGGCCGTTCCGGAATGGGGCGGCGCGGTGTAAATTGGACCAGACATGACGGTCTCTTCCTTCTGTGGTATAGCTTAATGGAATGCTGGTGGAACGAACTATCCCGCAGCGTGCTGCGCGGCACGCGTAAAACCCTGAATGGCCTGCTGAATCATCGCCTCAATAAAGGCATCGCCCTCAATGCGCACGTCGATGCGCTCGGCCAGCATCAGCGAGACGGCACCGTGTAATGAGGCCCAGATCGTGCTCGCCGACACGCGCGGATCGTCCACATGAAAGACGCCGCGCTCAACCCCGGCCGAGAGCGTCGCTGCGATGACGTCGAGATTACGACGGGCCCGGCGGTACTTCTCGGCCGGGTACCGCTCCATGCGCTCCGGATGGAGTAGAAACATAATTTCATAGTACTCCGGATTCTCCAATCCGAATGTAATAAACTGCCTGCAAAGCGCTTCCAGTCGGTCTACCGGATCATCAGGATGATGCGCCGCCGTCGCCTTCAACTGCTCGTAAAGGTGCATCATGCCCTCGTCGATCAAGGCATGCAACAGGGCATCCTTGCTGTCGAAATGCAGATAGATGCTGGTCGCGCTGTAGTCGATCGACCGCGCAATCTTGCGCATCGACAGGTTCTGATACCCCTCCTGCACCAGCAGATGGCGCGTGGTGTCGAGTATTAACCGACGCAGGTCTCCGTTCTGTCGTTTGCTCCGTTCCATAGCTGTTGATGGTTAACGGCGTTAAGTAACAACAGTTTCAAGAAACAGTCAAGCGGACAACGAGATCGCCGATGCGGCTGATGCCCGAGACCGATTCATCGGTTTCATCGGTGGCGCGCAGATGCCATTCGGTACATGGGCGCTGCGTGTGGTGGTATTTTTCCAGCGCCATGTTCTACGTTAGAGCCAATCTTCTCTGCTCAACCTGGACATACGGCTCGGCTGGAGGGTGCCATGAAACGCTTTGCAATTCTGCTTGCCGCGCCGCCTCGACATCACCTCCGATGGCACGATCTGGCACGTCGATTACGCGCAGGACTACCTGGGCCGCTACGACCCCGACTTCGCTGAATTTCAGGAGTGGCGCCCACCCGGTGGGGAAGACGCCCCCCAACTACGGCATGCTGGCCGACGACCAGGACCGCCTCTGGTTCGTGGAAACCGGCCTCAGCCCCAATCGCTTCATCGGCTTTAACCCCGAGACCGAAACGTTCTTTAGCCAGACAGAGCTTGAATGCGGCGGTGGCCCCGGGCGTCACATGTACTACAATGCCGATGACGGCGCCATCTGGTTCGGCACCGATGCCAACACCAACGGCCGGGCCGACGTCGAGTGATGATGACACGCTCCTGGATCGGTTCCGGATGGACCGGCCTCATCGTGGTCTTTCTGATCCCGGCTGCCAGACGCGACGGATTCCAACTGGCCGTGCGCAACTCTTCCGGGATCCAGGCTGGGGCACTTCAATCGGACGACGTGCGAACGATCGTTTCGACCGTCGACTCTACCGGGGTACAATACGCTCATCACACACCCCCCGGAACGGCTCTCCCAGCGCCCGATACCGCCCGATGGACCCCTCACGGGCGCGCACCCAAATCGGCTCAAAACGTGATACTTAACGTGGCTGCGAATGCAGCCAACGACGACGCGTCCGAGTTTGGTGATTTTACTTATACCACGCAGGCATTGAGCAACGCTTCGGGCGGGCAGGAGTAGCATTCCATATGCTGCCATCCGCTGCCTTCCTCAACCCGGTCTGACGCCGCCCCTCCATGCCCGACGAATCCGCCCCTGATCGTCCTCCCGAGCCGCCCTCGGGGCCCCGCCCGCTGAGCCGGTCGGCCTCGCGCCTCTTTGTAATCGCATCGCTGCTCTTTATCCTGATTGCGACCATCGGTGGGACCTACTTCCTTGTGAATATGACGAGCCGCGCGCTCAACGCTCCGATGGACACCACCGCCACTGAATCCGTTGATGCCCCGCAGCGCTCTCCCGCGGATACCCTGTCCTCCTCGGAGCGTCCATAGCCCTACACTGTGCGTGATGATTGTCCAGAGCGGACTGTAAAGCAAAAAGCCCCGGTGCCATTTGCGGCGCCGGGGCTTTTGTTTTCAGGTTAAGCGGTTCACCGATTAGCTCTCGGAAGAGCCGGACTCGGAGGCCTCGACGGCTTCTTCGGCATCGGGCGCACCGTCGCCGGAGGGAGCGGCTTCGCCATCGCCTCCGATCGCCGCCTGCAGCTCTTCGAGCTCGGACTTCGAGCCCACGACCAGATCGCGGTACTTCCGCTGTCCGGTACCGGCCGGGATTTTGTGCCCGACGATCACGTTCTCCTTCAGGCCGTAGAGCGGATCGCGCTTGGCCGCGATGGCTGCGTTGGTGAGCACCTTCGTCGTCTCCTGGAACGAGGCCGCCGAGATCCACGACTCGGTCGAGAGCGCGGCCTTCGTGATGCCCAGCAGCACGGGCTCACCGACGGCCGGGCGCGCCTCGCGCACCTCGACTTCGGGGAGATCCTGCCGCTTCATCTCGGAGTTGAGCTCGCGGAGACGGCGGCGACCGATCACCTCGCCGATCTTGACATCGGCTTCGCTGGGATTCGTGACGACGAATTTGTCGTACAGCTCGTCGTTGATCTGTGCCAGGCGGAACCGATCCACCAGCTCCTCTTCGAGCAGGTTGGTATCGCCCGGGGACTTAATCTCGACGCGCTTCATCATCTGCCGCACGATGACCTCGAAGTGCTTGTCGTCGATATCGACGCCCTGGAGGCGGTAGACCTCCTGCACTTCGTTCACTAGATGCTCCTGCACCGCACGCGGTCCCTTGATCCGCAGGATGTCATGCGGGGCGATCTGGCCATCCGAAAGCGGCTGGCCGGCCTCGACGAGGTCGTTCTCGTGGACGAGGAGGTGCTTCGAAAGCGAAACCATGTAGCTCTTCTGCATCTCGCCGTCGCGGCTCGTCACGATCACTTCCTGATTGCCGCGCTTGCGATCGCCGAAGCTGACGACGCCGTCAATCTCGCTGACGGCCGCCCGGTCGTTGGGCGTCCGGGCTTCGAAGAGCTCCGTCACGCGCGGCAGCCCCCCCGTGATGTCGCTTGTCTTGGCCGTCTGACGCGGAATCTTGGCGAGCACCTCACCCGCCTGGACGGAGTCGCCTTCATCCACCTGAATGCGCGCGCCCACCGGCATGTTGTACTCGCGCGTCTCATCATCGGCCGTGTCGATCATCACCGCCGGCGTAAGCGTGCGCTCCCGGCTCTCGATGATGACCTTCTCCTTGTGGCCCGTCTGCTCGTCAGACTCCTCGCGGTACGTCGTCCCTTCGATGACATCCTGGAACGAGACGTCGCCCGAGACCTCCGTCAAGATGACGCTGTTGTACGGATCCCAACTGGCGAGCACCTCGCCCTTGTCGACGGTCTGCCCGTCCTCGACGAGCAGCTCGGCGCCGTACGGGACGACGTAGCTGTTCAGCTCGCGGCCATCCTCTTCGGGATCCATGACGCGGATCTCGCCCTGACGCGTGAGCACGATCTCCTGCGGCCCATCGTCCGATTCGTAGGTAACGTGGCGCAGGTTCTCGAACTCGATGCGACCGGAGAATTTCGACTGGATCGTCGACTCGGAGGCCACCGCACTCGCCGCGCCACCGATGTGGAACGTCCGGAGCGTAAGCTGCGTGCCCGGCTCACCGATCGACTGCGCCGCCACGACGCCGACGCTCTCGCCGACTTCGACCATGCGGCCCGTGCCGAGGTTGCGACCGTAGCAACGGGCGCACACGCCGTTTTCGGCCTCGCAGGTGAGCACCGAGCGAATCTCGACCTCTTCGATCGAGGTCTCGGCAATCTTCTGCGTCTTCTCCTCGTTGATCAGCTCGTTCGCTTCGACGATCAACTCGTTCGTGTGCGGATCGTACACGTCGTGCAACGAAACGCGCCCGAGGATGCGCTTCGAGAGCGATTCGACGACCTCCTCGTTGTCTTTGAGCGCGGAGGTGCGGATGCCGCGAAGCGTGCCGCAGTCCTCTTCGGTGATCGTGACATCCTGCGCCACGTCCACGAGCCGACGCGTGAGATACCCGGCATCGGCGGTTTTGAGGGCGGTATCAGCCAGCCCCTTACGCGCACCGTGGGTCGAGATGAAGTACTCGAGGACCGACAGCCCCTCCTTGAAGTTGGAGATGATCGGGTTCTCGATAATCTCGCCGGCGCTGCCGCTGAGGCTCTTCTGCGGTTTGGCCATCAGCCCACGCATGCCGCCGAGCTGGCGGATCTGCTCTTTCGAGCCACGCGCGCCGGAATCGGCCATCATAAAGATTGGATTGAAGCCATTGCGGTGCTCCTTCAGCGTTTCGAAGAGCACCTCCGAGACGCGATTGTTCGTCTGCGTCCAGATATCGATGACCTGGTTGTAGCGCTCGTTGTCAGTAATAAAGCCCATGTTGTAGTTGTTGCGGGCTTTATCGACCTCGGCGTTGGCCTCTTCGATGAGCTCTTCCTTACGATCCGGCACGATAATGTCGGAAAGCGAGAAGGTGATGCCGGACGTCGTCGCCTCTTCAAAGCCGAGGCGCTTCATGTTGTCGAGGAAGTCGGCTGTCTCCTTGAAGCCGGCGACATCGAGCACTTCGCCGATAACCGGGCGCATATTCTTCTTCGTGAGCACCTTGTTGATGTAGCTCACGCCATCCGGTACGATCTCGTTGAAGAGCACGCGGCCCACCGTGGTATCGAGAATCTCGCCCGATCCATCCGGATCGCGCAGCTTAATCTTCGCGTGCAGATCGACGATACCCTGATCGTAGGCCTGGCGCACTTCGGCCACGCCGTTGAAGCGCTTGCCTTCGCCCTCCTGGTCCTCTTTCACCTTCGTAATGTAGTAGAGGCCCAGAATCATATCCTGGGTGGGCACCGTGAGCGCACTGCCGTTGGCCGGGCTCAGGATGTTGTGGCTGCTCAGCATGAGGATCATGCTTTCGAGGCAAGCCTCGTGGCTCAGCGGCACGTGCACGGCCATCTGGTCACCGTCGAAATCGGCGTTGTACGCCGTACAAACGAGCGGGTGCAGCTGGATGGCTTTGCCCTCAGTCAGCACCGGCTGGAAGGCCTGGATGCCGAGGCGGTGGAGCGTCGGCGCGCGGTTGAGGAGCACCGGGCGGCCTTCGATGGCCTTCTCCAAAATATCCCATACCTCGGCCGTGCGCCGGTCCACGTACTTCTTGGCGCTCTTGACCGTTTTCACGATGCCGCGCTCAATGAGCCGGCGGATGATAAACGGCTTGAAGAGCTCGACGGCCATCTCCTTCGGGATGCCGCACTGGTGGAGTTTCAGCTCCGGCCCGATCACAATCACCGAACGGCCCGAGTAGTCGACACGCTTGCCGAGCAGGTTCTGGCGGAAGCGCCCCTGCTTGCCTTTCAGCATATCGCTGAGCGACTTGAGCGGGCGGTTCGAGGAGCCGCGCACCGAGTTGGACTTGCGGCTGTTGTCGAACAGGCTGTCGACCGCCTCCTGCAGCATGCGCTTCTCGTTGCGCAGGATGACCTCCGGCGCCTTGATGTCGATTAGGCGCTTGAGGCGGTTGTTGCGGATAATGACGCGGCGGTACAGGTCGTTCAGGTCGCTCGTGGCAAAGCGGCCGCCATCGAGCGGAACGAGCGGGCGCAGCTCCGGCGGAATCACCGGGATGACGCGCATCACCATCCACTCGGGCTTGTTCTCCGTGTGCTGGTTGGCCTCGCGGAAGCCCTCGACCACGTTGAGGCGCTTCAGCGCTTTCGCTTTGCGCTGCTGGCTCGTTTCCGTCTTGACCTGATAGCGCAACTCCTGCGAGAGCTTATCCAGCTCCAGCCGCTTCAGCATCTCCTCCACAGCCTCGCCGCCAATCATGGCGATGAACTTCTCCGGATCGTCATCGGGCAGGCGGTTGTTGTCCTCCCGAATCTGATAGAGGATGTTGTAATACTCCTCCTCGGTCAGGAGCTGATTCTCCTCGACGCCCAGCCGCTTGGCCGTGCCGGGCTGGATGACGATGTAGTTCTCGTAGTAGATCACCTTCTCCAGGTCCTTCGACTTCAGCCCCAGCAGGTGGCCGATCTTGTTCGGCAGCGTCTTAAAGTACCAGATGTGCACGACGGGTACGCTGAGGCTGATGTGCCCCATGCGCTCGCGGCGCACGGCTTTGCGCGTGACTTCCACGCCGCAGCGATCGCAAATAATGCCCTTGTAGCGGATGCGCTTGTACTTCCCGCAGTGGCATTCGTAATCTTTGACCGGACCAAAAATCTTCTCGCAGAACAGCCCGCCCATTTCCGGCTTGAACGAGCGGTAGTTGATGGTCTCCGGCTTCATAACTTCACCGTAGGACCGCTCCAGGATATCCTCGGGGGAAGCGAGGTTGACCTGAATCTGATCGAAGTCCTTCTTAATCTCTTTAGTTTTTCCGTACGGCATATGCGTGTTGTCGAATTCGAATGTCGAGTGTCGAAGGAGTGAATGACGAGTGACGCAGACCGGCGACTATGGCGCCGCGCCGATCCGCGGACTTCGACATTCGTCAGTCGAGCGAAACCTCGAGCCCGAGGCCCTGCATCTCGCGAACGAGCACGTTGAAGCTTTCGGGCACGCCAGGTGAGGGCATATTCTTGCCTTTGACGATGGACTCGTAGGCCTTCGAGCGGCCCTGCACGTCGTCCGATTTGTAGGTCAGCATCTCCTGCAGCGTGTTGGAGGCGCCGTAGGCGTAAAGCGCCCAAACCTCCATTTCGCCGAGGCGCTGGCCGCCAAACTGCGCCTTACCACCCAGCGGCTGCTGCGTGATGAGGCTGTACGGGCCGATCGAGCGGGCGTGCATCTTGTCTTCGATGAGGTGGTTCAACTTGAGCATGTAAATCTGCCCGACGGTCGTCTTCTCATCGAAGGCTTCGCCGGTGCGACCGTCATAGAGCTGCGCCCGGCCATCGGTAGGCAAGCCGGCTTCTTCGAGCTTGGCCTGGATGTTATCCATCGTGGCGCCGTCGAAGATGGGAGTGGCGTACTTCTCGCCGAGCTTATCGCCCGCCCAGCCGAGCAGCGTCTCGAAGATCTGGCCGAGGTTCATCCGGCTGGGCACGCCAAGCGGGTTCAGCACGATGTCGACCGGCGTCCCGTCGTCAAGGAACGGCATATCCTCTTGCGGCACTACGTTGGCAATGACGCCCTTGTTACCGTGGCGCCCGGCCATCTTGTCGCCCACTTGCATCTTACGCTTTTTGGCGACATAGACCTTCGCCATCTGCACGATGCCGGCAGGCAGCTCGTCGCCCATCTCGACCTGGTGCTTCTCGCGCTTGAGCTTCCCATCGATGTCGCGCCGCACCGACTCGTAGTTGCGGAGCAGCTTGCGGACGCTCTTGTTCGTCTCAGAATCGTCGGTGAACTGGAGGCGCGTACTCAACTGGCGCGGATCCACATCTTCAAAGGCCTCGCGCTCGATCTCGGCTCCCTCGCTGAGAATGACGTTGCCGTCCCGGTCCTCGATACCGCCCGAGGTCATACCGCCCACGAGGTTGATGAACTTGTCCCAAAAGCGCTCATTGAGCGTTTCTTTCTCTCGCTCGTAATTCTGCTCGATGTTTTCGAGCCGCTTCTCTTCCATCTTCTTCGAGGCCGGATCGAGCTGGCGGCGGCTGAACAACTTCGTGTCGATCACGACGCCGTCCATACCCGGCTTGGCCTTCAGGGACGCATCCTTCACATCGCCGGCCTTATCGCCAAAAATGGCGCGGAGCAACTTCTCTTCCGGGGTTGGATCCGTTTCCCCCTTCGGCGTAATCTTTCCGACGATGATGTCGCCCGGATTGACCTCGGCGCCGACGCGGATGATGCCGCGCTCGTCGAGGTCCTTCGTGGCCTCCTCGGAGACGTTTGGTATCTCGCGCGTCAGCTCTTCTTCGCCGCGCTTCGTGTCGCGCACTTCGTGCTCAAACTCTTCGATATGCACCGAGGTGTAGACATCCTCAGCCACGAGGCGCTCGCTGATCACAATGGCGTCCTCAAAGTTGTATCCGCGCCAGGGCATGAAGGCGCACAGCACGTTCTTACCGAGGGCGAGCTCCCCTTTCTCGGTCGCAAAGCCATCGGTCATCACCGTGCCTTTCTCGACCTCCTGGCCGGCCTCCACGATCGGCTTCTGGTTCATCGCCGTGTCCTGATTGGTCCGGCGGAACTTGGTTAGCTTGTATTCGCGGACCGGCTCGGTGAAGGAGAGGTCCATGTCTTCTTCGTCCTCCTCATAGCGGACGACGATGCGCTCGGCGTCGACGTACTCGACGACGCCCTTGCCTTCGGCGACGATAACCGCACGGGAGTCCTTCGCCACGCGCTCCTCCAGCCCGGTCCCCACGATGGGGGAATCGGAACGCAGGAGCGGCACGGCCTGGCGCTGCATGTTCGATCCCATGAGCGCACGGTTGGCGTCGTTGTGCTCCAGAAACGGCACCAGGCTGGCCGACGGCGAGACGATCTGGTTGGGCGCCACGTCCATGTAGTCGATGTTCTCCGGCGCCTCAATCGGAAAGTCGCCCTGATACCGGCACTTCACCTGATCGTGGAGGAAGTTGCCGTCTTCATCAATCGGCGCGTTCGCCTGCGCAATGATGGAACGATCTTCCTGCTCGGCTGCAAGGTATTCCACCTCTTCGGTCACCTTGCCATCCTTCACGACGCGGTACGGCGTTTCAATAAAGCCGAAGTTGTTGATCACACCGAAGACACAGAGCGATGAAATCAAACCAATATTGGGTCCCTCCGGCGTTTCGATCGGGCAGAGGCGGCCATAGTGCGTGTAGTGCACATCGCGCACCTCGAAGCCAGCACGCTCACGAGTGAGCCCGCCCGGCCCCAGCGCAGACATCCGGCGCTTGTGGGTCAGCTCCGCCAGCGGATTCGTCTGATCCATGAACTGACTGAGCTGGTTCGTGCCGAAGAACGTGTTGATGACGCTCGAAATCGTCCGCGCGTTCACCAGATCCTGCGGCGTAAACTTGTCGGCATCGCGTAGATTCATGCGCTCCTTGATGGTGCGGGCCATGCGGGCGAGGCCCAGCGAGAACTGGGAGCCCAGTTGCTCCCCGACGGTTTTCACCCGGCGATTGCCGAGGTGGTCGATGTCGTCCGCGCCACTCTCACCGTTTTGGAGCTTGACGAGTTCACGGACGATCGCCACCACGTCGTCACTCGTGAGCACCTGCGTGTCCTCATCGACATCAATCTCCAACCGCGAGTTGATGCGGTGGCGGCCAACGTCGCCGAGGTCGTAGCGCTTCTCGGAGAAGAATTGCCGCTCCAGCACGCCGCGCGCCGTTTCCTTATCCGGCGCCTCGGAGCCGCGCAGCTTCTTATAAATCTCGTTGAGTGCCTCCTCCTCGTTATGCGTCGAGTCCTTCTTGAGCGTTTCGACGAGCGTGGTCGTGTCGAGCTCTTCTTCCTCGTCGATATCCTCTTTCACGAGGTAGATCCGGGAGATATCGGCCTCGTCGAGCGCCTCCCAATCATCTTCTTCGAGTTCGTGCTCGGCGGGCAGGATGACCTCGCGTTCAATCTCTTCATCGACTACCTCGCCGGTGTCTTCATCGACGATCTCAATCGTTTTTTCGATCGTAACGCTCGTGGCAAGCTCGCGATCGACATACTCTTCAAAGTCCTCCTCATCATCGAGATCGACCGGATCGGCCAGGTCGAACATTTTGATGATCTCATCATCGTCGGAGAAGCCCAGCGCCCGCATCAGCGTGGTGACGGGTACCTTCTTCTTCCGATCGATGTAGGCCCACATCACATCGCGGATGTCGGTCGAGAACTCCATCCACGAGCCGCGAAAGGGAATGACGCGGGCCGAGTAGAGCTCGGTGCCGTTGGAGTGGATATCTTTGCTGAAAAAGACCCCTGGGCTGCGGTGCAGCTGCGAGACGATCACGCGCTCGGAGCCGTTCACGATGAAGGTCCCGCGATGGGTCATAAACGGGAGGGTACCCAGGTATACCTCCTGCTCGACCGCCTCAATGGCTTCCTCGCCATCTTCTTCCTCCTTGCTCGACAGCCGGAGGGTGGCCTTCAACGGGACCTCGTAGGTCAGCCCCTGGGCCACGCACTCCTGGACGGTGTGCTTCGGCGCATCGAGCTCGTAGCTGACGAACTCCAGCGTGTACCGGCCCCGGCTGTCTTGAATGGGGAAGTGCTCCTTGAAGACCGCTTGCAATCCTTCGTCTTTACGATCTTCGGGCGGAAGATCGTCTTGCACAAAGTCATGGAAGGTCTTAATCTGTACATCCAGAAAGTCTGGATAGTCCCAAACGGACGGGATGCTGGCAAACGTGGAGCGATTTTCGTTTGCGGACAAGTGTCCGTTGGATTGAAGTTGACCGTTCAGCTTGGGCATAGGCTACGTAGCTACCGTGGTTGCTTTCGACAGTCCAGTCGGGGTGACCGCGCAGTGACATGCTGCGAGTACGCCCCTATCAAGCAGGACGCCTGTTAGGGATAGGGGCCGGGAAGCAGGTGCGCGTGACGAACCAAAGACCTCGGATCTCTTGATCGTAGGCGTGAGGCTCTTGGGGGTTAGATCAATGCTGTGCCGCACTAATCCAGCGGAATTGGGAATTTCACAGCGATAAATCAACGTCGTGGCATGACGCTTGTTTCAGCGCCGCCGCAGGGGCCTTCTCCGACCGCGTTGTGACGGGGAGTAGAGACACCGAAAGCCGACCCTCATGCGAAGGTCGGCTTTGCGATGGTCTATGGGATAGGGGCATCCGGACTTCAGCGAATCGATGCCCGCACGCCCACCGGTTTCTCGGTTACTTGAGCTCAACCTCACCACCGGCTTCTTCCAGTTGCGACTTAAGCTCGTTGGCTTCGTCGCTGGAGACGGCTTCTTTGACGGGGCTTGGGGCCTCGTCAACCAGCGCCTTGGCCTCTTTGAGGCCCAGTCCGGTGATGTTACGCACCTCTTTAATGACCTGGATCTTGTTACCTCCCACGCCAGTGAGGATGACATCAAACTCGGTCTGTTCTTCGCCGCCCGCTTCACCGTCGCCGCCCGCACCACCCGGTGCGGCTACGGCCACGCCAGCGGAGGCGGGCTTGATGTCATATTCCTCTTCAAGGTGCTGAGCCAGTTCGTTGGCCTCCTTGATGCTCAGGTTAACGAGTTGTTCTGCGAGTTCTTGAATGTCAGCCATAAGTATTTTTGTCTTCCTGCGACGGTCTTCGCCCCTACGATCAGCTGTAGACGCTACGCCGCGAATTAAGGGTTGAGTGATTGATGATGAACGTGCGCTCCAACGAGCGCGGTGCTACTGGATTAACTACTCGGTGTCGTCCTCGGCCATCGATTTGATGGCGCCGGCGAGTGTCTGGCCAGGTCCTTGAAGGCTGCCGACGATGTTCTGCGCCGGGGCCATCAGCAGACCAATGATGTCACCGATGAGTTCTTCGCGCGATTTCAGCTTTGAGAGCGCTTCGAGCGCTTCGGGGCCGTCGTAAATCTCTCCTTCGATGTAGGCCGCCTTCAATTCGGGACGCTCCACGTCTTCATCCTCAAGGAAATCCTTGATGATGCGCGCCGGCGTCGACGGATCGTCGCTGAAGGCGATGGCGGTGGGACCGCTCAAGTACTCTTTGAGCTCATCGTACTCCCCCACACGGTCGAGCGCCATAGTCGCCAAGGTGTTTTTGCACACCTTGTAGTCGACATCGGCAGCGCGGAACCGGCCACGCAAGTCGTTCGACTGCGCCACCGTGAGCCCGGAGAAGTTAGTCAGATAAATGATGGACGATTGTTCAAACCGCTCGGTAATCTCATCGATTACCTCGGCTTTTTTCGTGCGATTCAGAGGCATAGTAGGAGACGTAGACTGTCGGGAAAGAACCGGTGCGAGAAGGCGGGGCAGTCTTAGCGGACCGCGCTCAGGACATTGCTCCGATCAACCGGGATGCCTGGGCCCATCGTGCTCGACATCGTGATCGAGCGCATGTACAGGCCCTTGGACGACGCCGGACGCAAGCGGAAGACCTCTTGCAGAAAGGCCTGGGCGTTGCCCCGGATCTCCTCGGCGCTGAACGACGATTTGCCGATCGACGCGTGCAGGTTCCCATTCTTGTCGACGCGAAACTCAATCTTACCGGCCTTAACTTCTTCGACGACCTGCGCCACATCCATCGTGACGGTGCCGCTCTTGGGGTTGGGCATCAAGCCGCGCGGGCCGAGAATCCGGCCGAGCCGTCCCACCTGCCCCATCACATCGGGCGTGGCGATAACGACATCGAAGTCGAGCCAGTTTTCGTTCTCGATCTTTTCGACATACTCGTCGAGCCCCACGTAATCGGCGCCGGCGGCTTCGGCCTCTTCCTGCTTGTCTTCGTTGGCCAGGACAAGCACCACGGTCTCTTTCCCCGTGCCATGCGGCAGCGTCACCGAGCCGCGGACCATCTGGTCGGCGTGGCGCGGATCGACGCCCAAGCGGAGATCGAGATCGACGGATTCATCAAAGCTCGCCGTCGCGGTCGACTTGACGAGTTCGGCGGCGTCATCGAGCGTGTACGGGCCGTCGTTCGACTCGATACGCTCTTTCGCCTCGCGATAGCGTTTTCCTCGTTTCGGCATAATGGATACCATCTGTGCGGTGCAAACGCCCAAGTGCGGGCTCCCGCGGTGAGAAAGTGAAAAGAGTGATCCCTGCAGGGCGTCTATTCCGGCTTGCCTTCTACGCGAATGCCCATCGAACGCGCCGTACCCGCAATCATGCGCGCGGCATTCTCGGGGTCGTGCGCGTTGAGGTCGGCCATCTTCCGCTCGCCGATGTCCAGGCAGTCCTGCCAGGTGACCGTGCCTACCTTCTCGCGGAGCGGATCGCCCGCGCCGCTTTCGATGCCGGCTGCCTGCTTCAGCAGAATAGACGCAGGCGGACTCTTGACAACGAAGTCAAACGAGCGGTCGACGTACACGGTGATGACCACCGGCAAGAGGAGCCCCATGCGGTCCTGCGTCTTCGCATTGAACCGCTTGCAAAACTCCATAATATTAACGCCGTGCTGGCCAAGAGCGGGCCCAATCGGCGGGGCCGGGTTGGCCTGGCCTGCTTTGATCTGCAGGTTGATCGTCGTTTCTACTTGTTTCGCCATAAGTTGTCGCGCGGTGCAAACGCCCGTGCCGGGCTCCCGCAATTTGGTGCGTGATTACATGCTCAAACGTGAAAGGATGGGACTTAATCGGCCTCAGCCGCGCGCCACCATCCAACTATTCCTCGTGCTCTACCTGGAGGTAGTCCAGCTCTACTGGCGTCTTCCGGCCAAAGATGGATACCATCACTTTCACCTTCATCTTCTCCGGATAAACCTCTTCAACAAAGCCACTGAAGCTATCAAACGGTCCGTCGATGACCTGTACCGGATCGCCCACTTTGAAGGGGATCTCGGGCTGCTCGCCCATCGCCTCGGCCTCGGCCTGCTTGCCAAGGATGCGCTGAACTTCTTCCGGGCGTAGCGGCGTGGGCTCATCGCCGGTCCCCGCCGTCAAAAATCCGATAACGGAGGGCAGTCCCGAGGCCATGTGCTGCAGCTCGCTACTCATCTTTGCGTGCAGCATGATGTAGCCGGGAAAGAACGTTTTCTCTTTCGTCTTCTTTTTTCCGCCGCGCATCTCGAAGACCGTTTCCGTCGGGATCAGGATCTCGCTTACCTGATCTTCCATATCCAGACGCTCCAACTCGCTTTCGAGGTAGCGGCGCACCTTCTTCTCGTGCCCGGAGAAGGTGCGCAGCACGTACCACTTTTCGATATCGGACTTTTTCATAGCGTCTGCGCTGTACTTGGCCATCAATCGCGGGGAAGCCAGTGCTTATTGATAGAGCGCCGTGAGCGCTCCGCTGATAATTTGATCGGCCCCGTAGATGAAAGCGGAGATGATAAGCGTAGCGACGATCGTGATGAAGGTGTTGCTAATCAGCTCCTGGCGATCCGGCCAGTTGACCTTCCGCATCTCCGACATCACTTCTTGGAGATACTCTCTAATCCAATTCATCGCAAGCCTCACAAGCTGTTGGTTGCCGCTGACCGCCCGCCTATACAGCGGAGCCGGTAGAGCATGTTATCGTGCGTACAAGGTTGCACGGGCGGAAGGACTCGAACCCTCAACCTGCGGTTTTGGAGACCGCTGCTCTGCCAATTGAGCTACGCCCGTATGGAGAATGCCGAGTGCCGACTTTCAAGTTTTGTACCAGCTTTCGTTCGACACTCGACATTCGCAATCCGGTCAGTCGCTAATCCAGGATTTTCGAGACGACGCCGGCGCCGACGGTGTGGCCGCCCTCGCGAATCG
>CAYUVF010000031.1:6249-46879 GCA_964448045.1 uncultured Rhodothermales bacterium | reverse complement strand
CGATTCGCGAGGGCGGCCACACCGTCGGCGCCGGCGTCGTCTCGAAAATCCTGGACTAAGTACGTCGTCGGTCATCCGTCACCGGTCACTGGCTTGAAGCCGGGGGCCGGTGACCCGTGACTACTGACCATTGACTAAATAGATATGGCTACGCAGCAGAAAATACGCATCAAGCTGAAATCGTACGATCACACGCTGATCGACAAGAGCGCGGAGAAGATCGTCCGCACCGTCAAGTCGACCGGCGCGATCGTCAGTGGGCCGGTCCCGCTCCCGACCAAGAAAAAGATTTACACGGTTTTGCGTGGCCCCCACGTCGACAAAAAGAGCCGGGAGCAGTTTGAGCGGCGCACCCACAAGCGACTGATCGACATCCACTCGTCGAGCAGCGACACGGTGGACGCGCTGATGAAGCTGGAGCTGCCCAGCGGTGTCGACGTCGAGATTAAAGTGTAGTCCGGAGGTTGCAGGCGTGACCATGCGCCGGGCATCGACCTCCCATCACTCAAAACACAGGCACTCTCATGAGTACCGGAATGATCGGAAAGAAAGTCGGCATGACGAGCATCTTCGATGATGCGGGTAACAACGTGGCCTGCACCGTCATCGAGGTGGAGCCGAATGTCGTCACCCAGGTGAAGACCGAAGACGGCCCAGACGGGTACGATGCCGTCCAATTGGCCGCGGGCGATAGAAAGGCGAAAAACGTCCCGAACGCGCTCGTGGGCCACTTCGACCAGGCCGGTACGGCGCCCAAGCGCGTCGTAACCGAGTTTCGCAACTTCGGCGAAGACGTGGCGCTGGGCGATGAGCTGGCAGTGGACGACCTCTTCGAGGAAGGCGAGCTCGTCGATGTGGCCGGCGTCACGAAAGGGAAAGGCTTTCAGGGCGTGGTCAAGCGCCACGGATTCGGCGGCGTGGGCATGCAGACCCACGGCCAATCCGACCAGCAGCGCCACTCGGGTTCGATCGGCGCCTCGGCGGATCCCTCGCGCGTCTTCAAAGGCACGCGGATGGGCGGCCGCATGGGCAACGAGCGCACCAAGATTCAAAACCTCGAAGTGCTGCGCATTCTGGCGGACAGCAACGCCATCCTCATCAAAGGCTCGGTGCCGGGGCCGAAAAACGGCTTTGTCGAGCTGTACAAGAAGAAAACATCGGCCTAACGCACTGCTGACCAATTACCTGCTGACCTTGAGCGCGGCGCCGGCGTGCCGGCGCGAGCAACGAATCACCCAAGAACGGAGTCGTCATGGACGTTGAAATTCTTCAGGAAGATGGTATGGGCACCGGGCGCACGGTGTCGCTCGATCCGTCGGTCTTCGGCATCGAGCCGAACGACCACGTGATCTGGCTGGATGTGCGCCGGATCCAGGCGCACCGCCGTCAGGGTACCCATAAGACGAAGCAGCGCAGCGAAGTCCGCGGCAGCGGGCGCAAGCTCTATCGCCAGAAGGGCACGGGCCGCGCTCGTGTGGGTGATGCGCAGTCGCCGATTCGCCGTGGCGGCGGACGCGCCTTCGGGCCGGAGCCCCGCTCGTACGATCTCAACCTGAACAAGAAGACGAAGCGGCTCGCTCGCCGCTCGGCGCTGAGCCACAAGGCGCAGGAGGAGGCCGTCCGGCTGATCGAAGACTTCAGCATGGACGCTCCAAGCACGAAACAGCTCGCGGAGCTCCTCAAGCTGCTGGATCTGGACGATCAGAAAGTACTGGTGGTCACGACCGAGACGGAACCCGCAATCTATATTTCGGCCCGCAACATGCCGAACGTGTCAGTCCAGGAAGCACAGAGCCTCAACACTATCGACGTGCTCGGTGCCGAGGTCGTGCTCTTTCAGGAGGGCGCGTTGGAGCGCGTAACCGACCTGCTTAGCACCGCGCAACCGGCCTAACTGCACCCCAACCGATATTCGCTGGGACTCCCAGCATCAGGAAACCGACGATGATTTATGAGCAAGCGCATTCTAGTAAAGCCCTACGTCACGGAGAAGACGACGCGCCTTATGGAGGAGGCGAAGTACACCTTCGTCGTGAGCATGGATGCCTCCAAGACACAGATCCGCGAGGCCGTCCAGGATCGCTATCCCGAGGTGAAAATCGTAAACGTTCGTACCCAGATCGTGCCGGCCAAACGGCGCCGGCGCTTCACGCGCAGCGGCGTGATCGAGGGGCGCACGTCGGGCTTTAAGAAGGCGATCGTCAAGCTCAACCCCGAGGAAGGCGCACTGATCGACTTCTTCGAACAGATATAACGAACTTCGCCCCGCAGCACGCACTGGCACGCCGGTGATGGCGAGCCATCCCCTTGCTCACCGCAAACTACGCGATACACCATGGCTATCAAGAAGCGAAAGCCGAACACCAACGCGCAGCGGCAGAGCTCGGTCTCGGCCTTCGACGACATCACGAAGACGGAGCCCGAGAAAAGCCTGCTCGAGCCGCTCAAGCGCAGCGGCGGCCGCAACAACCACGGGCGCATGACCATGCGCTACCGCGGCGGCGGCCACAAGCGGCGCTATCGGGTCATCGACTTCAAGCGCGACAAGGACGGCATCCCGGCGACCGTGTCGAGCATCGAGTACGATCCGAACCGCTCCGCTCGCATCGCTTTGCTGGTGTACGCCGACGGCGAGAAGCGCTACATCATCGCCCCGCGCGAGGTGGAGGTGGGCCAAGAGGTTATGAGTGGTCCCGAGGCCCCGCCCGAGCCGGGCAACTGCCTTCCGCTATCCAAGATTCCGGTCGGTTCGTTCGTGCACGCCATCGAGATGACGCCTGGGAAGGGCGCGCAGATGGCCCGTGCCGCGGGCACGTACGCCCAGTTTACGGCGCGCGAAGGTAAGAACGCCACGCTCAAGCTGCCCTCGGGCGAAACGCGCATGGTGCCGCGCGAGTGCCGCGCGACTATTGGGACGACGAGCAACGTCGATCACATGAACGTAGTGCTCGGCAAGGCCGGGCGCAAGCGCTGGCTGGGCCGGCGCCCGCGCACTCGCGGCGTCGCCATGAACCCCATCGATCACCCGATGGGCGGCGGCGAGGGGCGCCATGCAGGCGGCCATCCGCGCTCTCGCGAAGGCATTCCCGCCAAGGGCTACAAGACGCGCAAGCGCCGCAAGAAATCGAACAAGTTTATCATCCAACGCCGTAACGAAGGCAAGAAGGGCAAGAAAGGGCGTAAGTAACTCCCCAGGCCGCTTCCGCGCGCTCCTTGCCATCATAAACCGAACAGGACGATATGGCACGCTCACTCCGCAAGGGACCCTACATATACTACAAGCTCCAGCGCAAGGTGGAGGCGCTCAACGAGTCGGGGGACAAGAAGGTCATCAAGACCTGGAGTCGCGACTCGATGATTACGCCCGACTTCGTGGGGCACACCGTAGCGGTGCACAACGGCCGCCAGTTTATTCCCGTGTACGTCACGGAGAACATGGTGGGCCACCGGTTCGGGGAGTTCGCCCCGACGCGCACCTTCAAGGGCCACCCCCGCAGCAAAGTCGACAAGCGCACGCAGCGCAAGAAGTAGGCGATACGCCTGATCCTGCGCGTGGGCCCACCGGCCCCGTGTCGTCCCCCGTAATCCAGAACGGCTAATTATCCGGATATCATGGAAGCACGAGCGGTACGCAAATACATTCGGCAATCGCCCCTGAAAATACGGCGGGTGATTAATCTCGTGCGCGGTAAGACCGTGCCCGAGGCGATTAACATCCTCCAGTTTATGCCGCAGAAGGCGACCGAGCCGACCTCGACGACGATCCAGTCGGCCGTGTACAACTTGATGGATAAGCACGAGGAGCGCTTCAACGAGGCCGAGCTCGTCATCAAAGAGATCCGCGTCGACCAGGGGCCGACGTACAAGCGCTGGCAGCCTCGCGCTCGCGGACGCGCCACACCGATCCGCAAGCGTACGAGCCATCTGACGGTGGTCGTCGCCGTGCAGGAGACCGAAGAACTTGAGGAAGCGTAACGACTGATTTTCGAAGGGGGCTGGCGCGGCACCGCCGGTAGCGAGCCCTCAGCCACGCATCAAGAACCAACAGGTAATATGGGTCAGAAAACACACCCCATCGGCTTTCGACTGGGCGTCATCCGCGGCTGGGAATCCAACTGGTACGCCGAGGATGACATCCAGGAAAAGCTGGTCGAGGACGACAAGATTCGCAAGTATCTGGATGCGCGCCTGCGCCGGGCTGGCCTTAGCCGGGTTGTGATCGAGCGCACGCCGAAGCGCGTCATCCTGACGCTCTACACGAGCCGTCCTGGTGTCGTGATTGGGCGTGGTGGAAGCGAGGTCGAGAAGCTGCGCGAGGAGCTGAAGACGCTCACCAACAAAGATATCCAGATTAACATCAGCGAGATCAAGCGTCCGGAGCTCGACGCCAAGCTCGTGGCCAAAAACATCGCCCAGCAGCTGGAGGGACGCATCTCGTTCCGCCGGGCCATGAAGCAGGCGATGACGGCCGCCACGCGCATGGGAGCCGAGGGCGTGCGCATCCGCGTGGCCGGGCGCCTCGGCGGGGCCGAGATGGGCCGCGTGGAAGAGTACCACGAGGGCAGCGTGCCGCTGCACACCATCCGCGCCGATATCGACTTCGCCCGCGCCACCGCCTTCACGATTTACGGCACGACCGGCGTGAAGGTCTGGATTAACCGCGGCGAGATCCTCGGTAACCCCGACCTCAGCCCGAACGTGCAGGCCCAGCGCAAGACCAAGCGTGGCCAGCGTCGCCGTCGCGGCGGCGGCAACCGATAGGCGGCGTCCGATCCATCACCCGTTGCACTCGCCCGGATCCCGGGCCTCACTCCAACCCTGATTTGCCATGCTGCAACCCAAACGCACCAAACACCGCAAGGTCCAGCGGGGCACCAATAAAGGGGTCGCCACGCGCGGCACCCGCATCAACTTTGGCGACTTCGCCCTCAAGGCCCTCGAGCACGGCCAGATTACGAGCCGCCAGATCGAGGCCGCCCGTGTGGCCATCACGCGCCGCATGAAGCGCGCCGGTAAGGTGTGGATTCGCATCTTCCCCGATAAGCCGATCACCAAGACCCCGGCCGAGACGCGGATGGGAAAAGGAAAGGGAGAGCCCGAGTACTTCGTCGCGCCCGTTAAGCCCGGCCGCGTCCTCTTTGAGGTGGGCGGTGGCGTCTCGCGCGAGGTGGCCCAGGAGGCGCTCCGCCTCGGCAAGCACAAGCTGCCTGTGAAGGTCAAGTTTATGACCCGGCCCGATTACGCGCCGCCCGAGGAAGAGTAACCTCGCCCACCCCTTTACCGAGAGCAGATCAGCCGACGCGCCGTTATGTCGATGAAACCACGAGAGATACGCAACCTCAGCCCCGAAGAGATCGAGAAGCGGATTGAGGAAGAGGAAGAGCAGGTGGAGCAGCTCCGTTTTCAGCACGCTGTGGCCCATCTGGAAAACCCGATGGTGCTCCGCAACAAGCGGCGCCTCATCGCGCGCCTCAAGACGATCCTGAACGAGAAGCGGCAGGCCGAAGCCGCGTAACACGAAGCCGTGTAACAGAAGCCGTGTACCTGCCAGCCGCCCTCCGCCGAACGACTTAAGGGTTGACCTAACCAGACCACTATGGACACCGAAACGCAAACCGTAGAACGCAATGCGCGCAAAGAGCGCGTGGGCGTCGTCGTCAGCGACAAGATGGATAAAACTATCACGGTCGAAGTGCGGCGCCAGATGAAGCACCCGATGTATGGCAAGTACATCGAACGCTCGTCCAAGATGATGGCCCACGACGAAGAGAACGACGCCAACGAGGGCGACACGGTGCGCATCATGGAGACGCGCAAGCTGAGCAAGCGGAAGCGCTGGCGCCTCGTCGAAATCATCGATCGCGCCGCGTAATTCGTGAGTTCCGCGTTCCGAGGCCGGTGCGCTGCGCATCCGCCTCGGGAGTGCACCCGTGAGCCGGAACTCTGAACCCGAAAAGACGGAACGGAATCATGATTCAGCAGGAATCCAGACTGAAGGTGGCCGATAACAGCGGCGCCAAGGAAGTGCAGTGCCTGCGCGTACTGGGCAGCAGCGGACGCCGCTATGCCAGCGTGGGCGATAAGATCATCGTGTCGGTGAAGTCCGCCATTCCGGGCGGCAATGTAAAGAAGGGTGATGTGAGCCCGGCCGTGGTAGTGCGTACCCGCAAGGAGGTGCGCCGCGACGACGGCTCCTACATTCGCTTCGATGAGAATGCGGCGGTGCTGATTAACCCACAGGACGAACCGGTGGGTACCCGCGTGTTCGGCCCGGTGGGGCGTGAGCTGCGCGAGAAGCAGTTCATGCGCATCGTCTCGCTCGCCCCGGAGGTGCTCTAACGGCACGACGGACCCACGCCGGATTCCGGCCGCGCTCCTCTCGACATTCGACGATCGGAAACCAGACATCCAATTATGCCGCGTACACACAACAAACAGAAAAAGCTCCACGTGAAGACGGGCGATTACGTGCGCGTCATCGCGGGCAACTACAACGGGGAAGAGGGCAAAGTCCTCAAGACCTTCCCCGAGAAGGAGCGCGTGATTGTAGAGGGCGTCAATACCCGCGTCTATCACGAGCCGCCCAGCCAGCAGAACCCGCAGGGGCAGCGCGTAGAGCGCGAGGCGCCCATCCACGTGTCGAACGTCATGCCGCTCGATGAAAACGGCGAAACGACGCGCGTGGGTCGCAAGAAAATCGAAGATCCCGAAACAGGAAAGAGCCGTTGGGTGCGCTACGCCAAGACGACGGGCGAAGAGCTCGACTAAGCGTACTGCGTGAAACGTTGATGCAGCAGAAACCCGCATCACCGGCTCATCATTCCACACTCTTTTGGATGGGGCATCGGGCATCTGCTGCTGCCTGCACCAAAGCGCCCCCGTGGTGCCGCTTTGCCTCCCGATAACACCTGACCGAACGCAATGGCCTACACTCCGAGACTCAAGACCCGTTACCGTGAAGAGGTCGTGCCCGCCTTAACCGACAAGTTTGGGTACGACAACATCATGGAGGTGCCGCGTCTCACCAAGATTTCCATCAACCGGGGCGTTGGCGACGCGACCGAGAACCCGAAGCTGATTGACAGCGCCGTCGAGCAGATCCGGAAGATCACCGGGCAGCATCCGTCGGTGGCGCGGGCCCGCAAAAGCATCGCCAACTTCAACCTGCGCCAGGGCATGCCGATTGGCGTCCACGTGACGCTGCGCGATGCGCGCATGTACGAGTTTATGGATCGGCTCATCACGCTAACCCTGCCGAACGTCCGCGACTTCCAGGGCATTCCCGACCGCAGCTTCGACGGCCACGGCAACTACACGCTGGGTATCGAAGAGCAGATTGCCTTCCCCGAGATCGACGTCGACAATGTCGACCGCATCGAAGGGCTCGACGTCACCTTCGTCACCACAGCGCAGACTGATGAAGAGGCATATGCACTGCTCAAGGAGATGGGCATGCCGTTCGTGCGGCGCGAGGAAGATGAAACGCCCCAACCGGCCTAAGCTGATGCGCCGAGACGCCCCTCGGCCCCGAAACTGAATTTTCGAACGACGAATCAATCCCTTATGGCTAAGACAAGCTGGATCGCTCGCGAGAAGAAGCGGGAGGAGATGTACGAGAAGTACAAAGAGAAGCGTCAGAAGCTGAAGGAGCAGGGCGCGTGGACCGAACTCCAGAAGCTGCCTCGTAACTCCAGTCCCGTGCGCCAGAACAGCCGCTGCCCGATTTGCGGCCGTACCCGCGGATATATGCAAGACTTCGGCGTATGCCGCATCTGCTTCCGTGAACTGGCCCTCGAGGGTAAAATTCCCGGCGTCCGTAAGGCGAGCTGGTAACCTGCGATCAGCTTTCAGTCGCCAGCCGTCAGCGCCGCCGCAACCCCGCTTTTGCTGAGAGCTGACCGTCCCAAGCAACCTGCTGAGATATGAGTGCATCCGACACCGTTTCCGACTTCCTGACGCGCATTCGCAATGCGCAGATGGCCAACCATAAGCACGTCGACATCCCAGCGTCCAAGCTGCGGCGTGCCATGACACAAATCCTCGTCGAAAAGGGGTACGTCAAGAACTACCTCAACATTGAAGACGGCAAGCAGGGGCTCCTGCGCCTGTACCTCAAGTACGACGAGGCGGGCAACCCGGTCATCCGCGAGATGAAACGCGTCTCGAAGCCGGGCCGCCGCGAATACGTCGGCGCCGACGAGCTGCCGCAAGTCCGCAACGGGCTCGGGGTCGCCATCCTGTCGACGTCGCGCGGCGTCATGACCGATAAAGAGGCGCGCCGTGTGGACGTAGGCGGCGAGGTGCTGGCCACGGTCTTTTAACCAGCCGTGGCGCCCCCGGCGCTGTGTGACACCTGCTTCGCACCGTTACTGAGATCCAGAGTAGACAGACCATCCATGGCACGCATAGGCAGTAGGCCCATCGAGTTTGGCGACGACGTGAGCGTCAGTGTAAGCTCCACCAACCAGATCACGGTGGAGGGGCCCAAAGGCGAACTGTCGACGGATATTGATCCGGAGATGACCATCAACGTCGATGACAGCGCTGTCGTCGTGACGCGACCGTCCGACCAGAAGCGCCACCGCTCGATCCATGGGCTCTCGCGCTCACTGATCAAAAACATGATCGAGGGGGTGACCGAGGGTTACAAGAAAGAGCTGAAGATTATCGGCGTCGGCTATCGCGCTGAGGTGAATAACGGCGTGCTGGAGCTCGCCCTGGGCTTCTCGCATCCGATTTACTTCCTCCCGCCCGAGGGTATTGACATCTCGGTCGAGCGGCGCGAAAAGGCGCCCATCATCATTATTGAGGGCATCGACAAGCAGCTCGTCGGCCAGGTTGCGGCCAAGATCCGTAGCCTGCGCCCGCCCGAGCCGTACAAGGGCAAGGGCGTTCGGTATGTGGGCGAGCACATCGAACGCAAAGCGGGTAAGACCGCCGCACGATAACCGCCAACGCACGAATCGCAGAACGCCTACGAGAGAATCATGGCCAAGCAGAAGAGCAAGCAGGAGCGACGTCGCCGCGTGCATCGCGGCATCCGCAAGCGGATCCACGGGACGCCCGTGCGTCCGCGCTTGTCGGTCTACCGCTCCAACACCAATATCTACGCGCAGCTCATCGACGATATCGAGGGGCACACACTCGCCTCGGCCTCCACGGTGGAGGACGATATTACGGGTGATGATCCCACCGATGCGTCGCGCGCCGTCGGCAAGGTGCTGGCGGAGCGGGCGCAGGAGCAGGGCATCACGAAGGCGGTGTTCGACCGGAGCGGCTATCGTTACCACGGCCGGGTTCGTGCTCTCGCCGAAGGCGCTCGGGAAGCCGGCCTCCAACTTTAACGGTCTCCGACCAAACCGAACTTGAACCTAACTACGTAACAGTCATGGCGAAGAGCAGAAAAGGTCGAAAGCGCGCTACCAGCAGCAAGCGCCAGGAGAACTGGGTGGATCGGTTGGTGGCCGTCAACCGTGTGTCGAAGGTAGTGAAAGGCGGACGTCGCTTCTCCTTCAACACCGTTGTCGTCGTCGGCAACGAGAACGGATTGGTCGGGGCAGGCCTCGGCAAAGCCAATGAAGTGTCCGATGCCATCCAGAAAGGCAACGAGGACGCCAAGAAGAACGTCGTCCGCGTCCCGATTCAGAAGGGCGGCACGGTGCCGCACCAGGTCGTGGGCGAGCAGGATGCCGGACGTGTATTGCTGAAGCCTGCCGCGCCGGGTACCGGCGTGATTGCGGGTGGCGGCGTGCGAGCCGTGCTGGAGTGCGCGGGCTACACCAACGTGCTCTCCAAGTCACTTGGTAGCAGCAACCCGCACAACCAGGTGGCTGCGACCATCAATGCGCTGATGCAGATGGAAGACGCCCTGGAAGTCGCGCGCCGACGCGGCATCCCGCTCGAAAAAGTTTTCGAGGGATAAAAGGCCTTCCGCTCCTCGCTGATCGATCACTGCTCAAGATTAGTCCAGCTATGGCTACGAAAATCAGAATTACGCAGGTGCGCGGCCTGGTTAAAAAGCCCACGCGCCAGCGCCGCACCGTGCGGGCGCTCGGTCTCAAAGGCATCCGCGACACCGTAACCCACGACGATACGCCGCAGATTCGCGGCATGATCGACAAAGTGCATAACCTGATTCGCATCGAAGAAATCGACGAATAACGTGTTTGGGTGACCGGCCGCTACCACACGCCGGTGATGCATCCGACGAGCACCCTCCACACAACTGAATAGTATCATGGATCTAAGCAATCTCAAACCGGCCAAAGGGGCGACCCGCGACAGCAAGCGCCTTGGGCGCGGCGTGGGCTCTGGGCGAGGGGGACACAGCTCCACCCGCGGTGACAAAGGGCAGAGCAGCCGCTCGGGCTCGGGCAACCGCCCGGTGTGGTTCGAGGGTGGCCAGATGCCGCTCTTTCGCCGCCTACCCAAGTTTGGCTTCACCAATCCGTTCCGGACCGAGTATAGCATCGTGAACGTGTCGCGGCTGAACCGGCTCGTCGACGAGGGCCGGCTCGACGCGTCGGAGCCCGTGACGCCCGAGCGGATGGAAGAGGTGGGCGCCATCCGCAGTGCGGAGCGCGTCAAGATTCTGGGCGATGGCGAGATTGACGTGGCGCTGGAGATCTCGGCTCATGCCTTTAGTGCCTCCGCCAAAGAGAAAGTCGAAGCGGCGGGAGGCTCAGCCACCGTGCTCGACGAACAATAGCCTCCACGTGACTCGCCGCTGCGGCAATCAATCGAGAACTTGAGTTATGGCCGGTCTCGCCGAAAGCATTCGCAACATCTGGAAAATTGAGGAACTCCGGCGTCGGATTCTGTACACGCTGGGGCTGCTGATCGTCTACCGCTTCGGGGCGTATGTGACGCTGCCGGGCGTAGACGCCGCCATTTTGGCCAACGCGGCGGATCAGAGCTCGGGCGCGAACGACATCTTTGGCTTCCTCGACATGTTCGTGGGGGGCGCCTTTAGCCGGGCCGGCATCTTTGCGCTGGGCATCATGCCCTACATTACGGCCTCGATTATCATCCAGCTGATGGGTGCGGTCGTCCCCTACTTTCAGAAGCTCCAACGCGAGGGCGAGGAGGGCCGCCGCAAGATTACCCAGCTTACCCGCTACGGCACCGTCGGCATCACCGCGCTGCAGTCCATCGGGTACACGATCAACCTGCAGTACGGCGCGACCGGCAATGCTATCGTGGTGGACCCGACGTTCTTCATGATCTCCACGGTCATCGTGCTCACCGCCGGAACGGTCTTTGTGATGTGGCTGGGGGAGCGAATATCCGAGGATGGCATCGGGAACGGCATATCGCTGCTGATTATGATCGGCATCATTGCCTTCTTTCCGCAATCCCTGATGAACGAGTTTGATCTGAGCAACAACCTGTTCATCTTCCTGATGGAGATCGGCGTCTGGATCCTCGTCGTGGCCGGCGTGGTGCTGGTATCGCAGGGCGTCCGCCGGATTCCGGTGCAGTACGCCAAGCGCGTCGTGGGCCGCAAGGTCTACGGCGGGACGACGCAGTACCTGCCGCTGCGCGTCAACGCCGCCGGCGTGATGCCGATTATCTTCGCGCAGTCGATCATGTTCATCCCGTCGACGGTGGCGTCGTTCTTCCCGGACAGCCCGTTCATGCAGCAAGTGGCGACCTGGTTTGGCGACATCTCCGGCTGGGGCTACTCCGCCGTGTTCTTCTTCGTCTGTGTCTTCTTCACGTACTTCTACACGGCCATTGCCGTGAACCCGAAAGAGATGGCGGACACCATGAAGCGACAGGGCGGCTTCATTCCGGGCATCCGGCCGGGCAAGCAGACGAGCGAGTTCATCGATAACATCCTGACGCGCATCACCCTGCCGGGCTCGATCTTCCTCGGCTTCGTCGCCATCCTGCCGGCCTTCGCCATGCAGGCGGGCATATCGCAGGGTTTCGCGATGTTCTTCGGCGGGACGAGCCTGCTCATTCTCGTGCAGGTGACCCTCGACACCTTACAACAGATTGAGAGCCACCTGCTGATGCGCCACTACGACGGCTTCATCAAAGGGAGCAAGATGCGCGGACGCCGCGTGTGATCTCCGCGCTTCCGCCCGCCCGCGAATCGTTCCAACGCTATGATTCACCTGAAAAGCCAACGCGAGATTGATCGGATGCGCGCCAGCGCCGATCTGGTGGGGCGTACGCTGGCTGAGGTGGCGCGTCACATTGACGTGGGCGTGACCACGAGCGAGTTGGATGCCATCGCGGAAGACTTTATCCGAACACACAACGCGGAGCCCGCATTTAAAGGATATCAGGTTGGCCGGAACGTTTTCCCGAACACGCTTTGCACGTCGGTCAATGATGTCGTGGTGCACGGTATCCCGGACGATCGCCCGCTCGAAGAAGGCGATTTGCTCTCGGTCGATTGTGGTGTGAAGCTGGACGGCTACTACGGCGACACGGCGTACACCTTTGCGGTAGGGTCGTTGCCGGCGGAGAAGCGCCGCCTGTGCCGGGCTACCTACGAGGCATTGCAGCTTGGCATCGAGCAAGCCGTGGCCGGGAACCGGGTCGGCGATATTTCGAATGCGGTGCAGACGCACTGCGAGGAGCATGGCTACGGTATCGTGCGCGACCTCGTCGGACACGGCATCGGGCGCGAGCTGCACGAAGATCCGCAGGTGCCCAATTACGGGCGCTCCGGACGTGGCCGCCGCCTGAAGCCGGGACTGATCATCTGCATCGAGCCGATGGTCAACGCCGGCACGGGCCAGGTCGACACGGACGCGGACGGCTGGACCGTGCGCTCCGCCGATGGCCAGGCCTCGGCCCACTATGAACATACGGTCGTCGTCCGGGATGGAGAGGCGGAGGTCATTAGCACCTTCTCCTATATCGAGGACGTAGTTGCGGCCCCCTACGATTAATCTGTTTCACAAAAGAGCGTAGCCAATGGCTAAAGAAGAAGCCATCGAGCAAGATGGAGAAGTAATCGAGGCGCTGCCTAACGCGCAATTTCGCGTGCGCCTGGAAAATGGGCACGAGATTCTGGGATTACTCTCGGGCAAGATGCGCATGAACTACATCAAGATCTTGCCCGGCGATCGCGTAAAAGTTGAAATTTCACCGTACGACCTCTCCAAGGGGCGCATCGTCTACCGGTACAAGTAGCCGATGCGCCGGGGCCGGACGCGGGCGCCTCACAGGGGCACCGTATGTCTTTGGGCATGGTTCGCTTGGAGCAACCACTGCGGCACACCACCTACTACATTACACCACGAAGCAACAGGACGAATCATTATGGCACGCATAGCCGGAGTAGACATTCCCGACGACAAGCGGGGCGAAGTGGCGCTGACCTATGTGTTTGGCATCGGTCGGTCGCGCGCGCAGGAGATTCTGGGGCGCGCCGACATCGACGAAGACCTCACCCCCCGTGAATGGTCGGACGAGCAGACGCGCCAGGTGCGGCGCATCATTGAGGATGACTATAAGGTCGAGGGGCAGCTCCGGAGCGAGGTGCAGATGAACATCAAGCGCCTGATGGATATCGGATGCTACCGCGGCCTGCGTCACCGCAAAGGCTTGCCTGTTCGCGGCCAGCGTACACAGACGAATGCGCGCACCCGGAAGGGACGCCGGAAGACAGTGCCCGGCAAGAAGGGCGCCCCGGCCAAGAAATAATCCTGTTGCGTGCGGGCCTGCTTGCCAGCGTCCGTCTTTACTACTCGATGACCTACGCCCGACAGGGGCGAACCGGAGAACTGTAAACCAATTATGGCGAAAGGAAATAAGAGAGGCGGCCGGCGCGCCGTTCGCAAAAAGAACGTTGTTGTGGAGTCCAATGGACGCGCCTACGTGAAGGCGACGTTCAACAACGTGATCGTGACGATCACCGACCAGTACGGCAACACGATTTCGTGGGCCAGTGCCGGTAAGATGGGCTTCAAGGGCAGCCGTAAGAATACGCCGTACGCGGCGCAGCAGGCCGGTAAGGCCGCCGCTCAGGAGGCGTACGACCTGGGCTTGCGGCGCGTGGATGTCTTCGTCAAAGGACCGGGATCGGGCCGTGAGGGTGCGATTCGGGCAATGGACGAGGTCGGCATCGAAGTCGCCACGATCCGCGACGTGACGCCCCTTCCGCACAACGGATGTCGTCCGCCCAAGCGTCGCCGCGTCTAATTCTTTGGGATTTTGGATTGCGGGTGGCTTCGATTTCCCATCTGCAATCGATCAAAATCAACAATTGACAATCTAAACGTAAAATATGGCTCGATATAGAGGCCCCAAGCAAAAGATTGCACGACGGTTCAAAGAGCCCATCTTTGGGCCCAGCAAGGCGCTGGAGCGCAAGCCGTATCCGCCCGGACAGCACGGGCGGGGACGCCGCCGACGCGAGAGCGAGTACGCCGTACAGCTCAAAGAAAAGCAAAAAGCGAAGTACACGTACGGCCTGCTGGAGAAGCAATTCAAGAACCTGTTCGACAAGGCCACGCGCCAGCGCGGCGTCACGGGCGAGACCTTGCTCAAGCTTCTCGAAGCCCGGTTGGACAACACCGTCTTCCGGATGGGGTTTGCACGGACGCGGCGGCAGGCCCGCCAGTTCGTCTCGCACCGCCATATCCTGGTCAACGACCAGATCGTCAATATCCCATCCTACGAGGTGGGACCCGATGATGTGGTAGAGGTGCGTCCCAAGAGCAAGCAGCTCGAAGTGATCCAGGACAACGTCAAGCATAATCGCCGCACGTTTCCGTGGCTTGAGGTCGATCGCGAAGAGATGAAGGGCAAGTTCCTGGATTTTCCGGAGCGTCAGGATATCCCGGAAAACATCGAGGAGCAGCTGATCGTCGAGCTGTACTCGAAGTAATCGAGGCACCGGAGGCGCCGCTGGCGACCTTCGTGAGCAGCCGGGCACGCGTGATACTTGCAGTGAGAGGAATGAAATGACCGATACTCAATCTATGAATAATTACGGGCTCCAAATGCCGGAAGGCATCGAGGTGGACGACGCCTCGGAAACCCACGGCCGATTCGTGATTCGACCACTCGAACGGGGTTATGGGGTGACCATCGGAAACGCCCTCCGCCGCGTTCTGCTGTCCTCGCTTCAGGGCATTGCGATAACCGCGATCAAGATTGACGGGGTGCAGCACGAGTTCGCTACGATCCCCGGCGTCTCCGAAGACGTCTCCGATATCATCCTGAACCTCAAGGACGTGCGCTTCCGGTCCGACGAGTTCAAGGAGGCCAATCTCCACCTCAGCAAGAGCGGTCCCGGCAAGTGGACCGCCGCGGACATCGCGGATGCCACCTCCGAGTTCGAGGTGCTTAATCCCGATCTTCACATCGCCACGCTGGCCGACGATGCGCAGATCAACGTCGATTTGCGGGTGGGCTTCGGCCGCGGTTATATCCCGGCCGATGAAAACAAGCGCGAGGACGATCCCATCGGCGTCATCGCCATCGACTCGATCTTCACGCCGATCAAGAATGTGAAGTACAACGTCAAGCCCATGCGCGTCGGGCAGAAAATCGATTACGAGGAGTTGGCCATCGACATCGAGACGGACGGTTCTATTCATCCGGAAGATGCGCTGACGCGGGCTGCGGCCATCCTGCGCGACCACGTCAACTTCTTCATCCAGATGGAAGAGGAGCCCGAGCCCGCCGTTGAGGAGCAGGAAGTCGACGAAGAGGTGCAGCGCATCCGCGAGCTGTTGGCTCAGCCGGTGGACGAGCTTGACCTCTCCGTGCGTTCGCACAACTGCCTGAAGGCCGCCAGCATCAAAACGATTGGCGATCTGGTGCGGCGTGAGGAAAAAGAGATGCTCAAGTTCCGCAACTTTGGACGCAAGTCGCTGCAGGAGCTCGTCGAGGTGCTGGAGGAGCGCGGATTGCACTTTGGCATGAACGTCGAAGAATACCTCGAAGAAAAGGCATCCAGCTAACCGGTTCGCGTCCAACCCGTCGCGCCTCTCTCGGTCGCAGCGGCATCGAAGGCACGCACTTGCACATTTGTAATCTGAGACGAACTCATGAGACATCGGAAGAAAGGCAAAAAGCTGGGGCGTACGAACACGCACCGCAAGAAGACGCTTGCGGCGCTGTCGAGCGCGCTGATTGAGAACAAGCGCATCAAGACGACGCTGGCCAAGGCGAAGGCCCTACGGCCGTTCGTAGAACCGCTCATCACGCGGGCGAAGGACGACACGGATCACAATCGCAAGCAGGTATTTCGCCATCTGCAGGATAAGGAGGCGATCAATGAGCTTTTCGGCGAGGTGGCCGATAAGGTCGGCAGCCGGCCCGGCGGATACACCCGCATCATCAAGCTGGGGCAGCGCTCCGGCGATGGGGCCGAGATCGCCATGGTGGAGTTGGTCGACTACAACGATGTCCGGCCGGCCGGTACGGGCGGGAGCAGCTCGTCCTCGGGCGGTACGCGACGCGGAAGCGGCAAGGGTAGCCGTTCATCCGACGACGAGTAGTGTGCGGGGTCTACTCAGCACATCGTTCCAATTGATCGAAGAGGCTTGATCGAAGAGGCGCTTCCCGATGCGGGGAGCGCCTTTTTCGCGTTTGGGTGGATCCGGCGGCGCATAGGGAGAGCTCACAACGTGGTCATGGGCTCGATCGCGTGCGGCAGGGCGGGTGAACCTTCCGAATGCATTGGCGGTTTATACCGTGGTCGTATAGCACATTCAAGCAGTCGATCCGCCATGCTGCAATCCTCCGCCATTTTGAAGAAGGCCGACCTCGATATCGAGCCCAAGTTCGAGGAGCAGCTGGGCGAGCTCCTTCACCTCTGTCACGAGCACCTCGGCTCCGTCGACGATGACATGATCCGGCGGGCGTTCCGGCTGGGCTACTGGGCGCACCGCAACGATTGGCGCGCTTCGGGCGAGCGCTACATCAGCCATCCACTGGAGGTAGCGAAGATCGTCGCCCGAGACATCGGCTTCGATGACATGAGCGTGGGGGCGGCGCTCCTGCACGACGTGGTGGAGGACACGGAGCTCTCGCTGGACCTGATCCGTGAGGAGTTCGGCGAGACGATGGCAACCATCATCGACGGGTTGACCAAGATCAAAGGCGTCTTCGACAGCCGCGAGCTGGGCCAGGCCGAGAACGTGCGCAAGCTGATGCTCTCGATGGCGTCGGACATCCGCGTCATCCTGGTCAAGTTTGCGGATCGGTTGCACAACATGCGGACGATCCAGGCGCTTCCGAAGAAGAAACAGCTCAAGAAGGCGAGCGAAACGATTGATCTATTTGCGCCGCTGGCGCACCGCTTCGGGCTGTTTGTGGTCAAGAGCGAGCTGGAGGATCTGTCGTTTCAGGTCCTGAACCCGGAGGCGTACGAAGAAATTGCTCGCAGCCTGCAGGCGGGCCGCGAGGAGCGGGAAGCCTACATCGAGTCGTTCACCGATCCGCTGCGCGAGTTGTTGCGCGAGGAGGGTTTTGAGTTCGAGATCTACGGGCGGGTCAAGAACATGTACTCGATCCATCGCAAGATGAAGCGCAAGAACCAGCCGCTCGATGAGATCTACGACATCTTCGCGATCCGCGTGGTGCTTCAGAGTGACGGCAAAAAGGGCAAGGAGGACTGCTGGCGCGTTTACTCGCTGGTGACGGATCTGTACAAGCCGCTGCCGGAGCGTTTCCGCGACTTCATCTCGGTGCCGAAGTCAAACGGCTACCAGAGCCTCCACACAACCGTGCTGGGGCCGGAGGGCCGCCGCGTGGAGGTGCAGATCCGTACGCAGGAGATGCACGAGATCGCCGAAAAGGGCGTCGCCGCGCACTGGAAGTACAAGGAGGGCGTCGACGACTCCGATCGGGAGATGGACCGCTTCCTCGACTGGGTCCGCGATCTGCTCGAAAATCCGAAGCCCGAGGCCGCGACCGAGTTCGTCAAGGAGTTCCGGCTGAACCTCTACGATGAGGAGATCTACGTCTTCACGCCGATGGGCGATCTGATGACGCTGCCCAGCGGCGCCACGCCCGTCGACTTCGCCTTCAAGGTGCACACTGAGGTGGGCATGCAGTGCATCGGGGCGAAGGTGAACGGCAAGATGGTGCCGCTCTCGCACGAGCTCAAGAGCGGCGACCAGGTTGAGATCATCACCTCAAAGAAGCAGACCCCCAATCCCGACTGGATGAACTTCGTCGTCACCCACAAGGCGCGGAGTCGCATCCGCCACTGGCGCAACAAGAAGCGCCGCGAGGCGGCCGACCTGGGGCGCGAAATCTGGCAAAAGAAGTCGGGTCGAGCCAATCTGGAGATCAGTGATCACGATCTGCAGGAGTACGCGCACGAGCTCAAGTTTCCCGATTTGCAGCAGCTCTTTTACGAGATCGGCAGCGGCCTCTACGACGTGGAGGAGCTCATCCAGTACATCAAAAAAGGCCAGCGGGCGAGTGAGAACGGGGCAGCCGACGGGACGGACGAGGACTCGCTGCGGCAAAAGTACGAAAAATTCCTCGACACGGCGCAGACCACAGGCAAGCAGGCGCTGCTCATCAACGGCGAGCTGCAGACGGATCTGGCCGTCAACTACGCCGCGTGCTGCAACCCGATCCCGGGCGACGAGGTCTTCGGCTACGTTAGCAAGACGGGCACCATCAACATTCACCGCACCAACTGCCGCAACGCCCCGGATCTGCTCGTCAATCGGCCCGATCGCATTCTGAAGGTGGACTGGAGCCGGCAGAAAGACATCCAGTTCGTCGCCGCGCTGCGGCTGATGGGCGAAGACCGCGTTGGCATGGTGAACGACATTACGACGGTCATCTCGAAGAATCTGAAGACGAACATCCGCTCGATTACGGTCGACTCAGAGGACGGCATTTTCTCGGGTACCATCGTGCTGCACGTGAGCGATCTGGAGCATTTACGCCGTCTGATGGAGCGGCTCAAGCGCATCGACGGGATTCACGGCGTGTATCGGTTCGAAGAATAGACGGGGCGCGGCCGTAGGGCATTGATGTTCTTCACCCCGCGTGATTAGGTTGGCATTGCGATGCGTACCGAATATCCAATTCCAACCATGTCTGATCGACCTGAAACGCTCACGAAAAAAGACATTTCGCGGCGCGTAGCGGAGATGATGGATGAGCCCATCTACCAGAGCGAACCCTGGGTGAGTGCTGTCATCACGGCTATTGGCGACCTGATCATCGAGGCGGATCCGGAGCGCCGGATCGAACTACGCGATTTCGGGGTGTTTGAGGTGAAGAAGACCAAAGCCAAGCCCAAGGCGCGGAATCCGCAGACGAACGAAACCGTCTTTATCCCGAGCCGGCGAAAGACGCACTTCAAGCCCAGCAAGCGCATCAAAGAGGTCTTGCAGACCCCACTGCGCGAGCTCGATTATGCGATCCCGGACGGGAGTGCCGACAAGCATCGCGGCGACGGCTCCGCGGCCGAGGACTGAACCGCTACCCCTCCACCTGATCTGTCCATGATTCCCGTTGTGCTCTTATCGTGATGGGTGCGGCCATTGGCGCATCGGCGCCGCGCATTGTGGGGGTCGATTTCGGGACGAAGCGCGTTGGCGTTGCCGTGGCCGACCCGCTGCGGATGTTCGCCCGGCCGCTGGGGGCGTTCACGCGCAAGGGGGCGGTCGACGCGATCCGCCGTCTGCACGATGAGGAGGGCGTCGAGGTGATTGTCGTCGGTTGGCCGCTTACGCTGGAGGGCGAGGAAGGTACGGCGACCGAGCGGGTGCAGCAGTACATCAACCGGCTGCGCAACGCCTTTCCGGGCATCGAGATCGTCAAGCGCGATGAGCGGTTTACCTCCGAGATGGCGAAAGACGCGCTACGCACCATCGGCGCAACGGCGAAGAAGCATCCGAAAGACGAGAAAGGCCGCGTGGATGCCGCCGCAGCCGCGCTGATCCTACAGGATTATTTGGATGCGTCGGGGTACGGATGAAACGGGAAGTGGGAAAATAGAGGAGAATGAGTCGCCCTCTTTCCAACTTGCTCCGTTCCCTAACTCGCAGTATTCCCGGCGCGTCGCTCTTCTTCATCGAGCACCCGATGGGCAATCGTGCGAGCGAGATCGGGCGCGTTGCCCCAGGCGCGGTTGTTGGCGATCAGGTTGAGGAGCGCGCTCTGCGCCTCGGCCTGGTAGACGAGCGCGGTCGCATCGAGCACCATGTCGTGTGCCTGCTGGGTGCCGGCCAGTTTCGGGGTGCGCTCGTCGAACGGATAGGCGTTGGCGTAGGCCTCGGCGTATTTCATGTCGCGCGGCGTTAGGAGGCGGGCGACGACGGTGTCATCCGCGGCGGTGAAGCGCTCGCCACACATGGCCCATTGACTGCGGATGGCGGGCAGCCACGTCCAGTGGCTGAAGATGAAGCCCAGGCCGCGGTTGGCAAGCCAGTCGAAGTACGCATCGGTGAGCAGATGCTCGGAGCGCAATTCGAGGTGAGCCTGCACGTCGTCGGGGAGCGAGTGGAAGAAGGAGTCCAGCTCCTCGACGTTTTCCTCGGGCGATGGGCTATCCCCGACGCGCTGGTACTCCTGCTGGAAGAGCACGCCGGCCAGCCGGTCGCCCAGGACATCGAGCGCAGGGCGGTGAAACTGCTGAAGGTACGCCTCGGCATCCAGGAAGTCGGGGTTGTCGATATAGCGGACGGCCCCGCTACGGCTCCGTCGGAGGGTCCGCGCAAAAAACATCTGTGGCGCCTTGAGCAGGAAGGCGGCGTCGTCGGGGGCGTGATCGGCGTATTTGGACAGCACGAAGCGGTTGTTCGTGGGCTCGTCATCGGCATCGTGCAGGGGGCGGTAGAACGTGAAATCCAGCTCCAACACGCTGAAGTGGTCGAAGTACGCACGTACGGATTCGACCGGTAGCGTTCGCTCCTCGTAGGTTTCGCCGCCGAGGGTTCGTTTGCGTGAGGACACCTGATCGGTGTAGCGCTTTGGGTAGATCTGTCCGATCCAGCCGGCGTAGCGGTCGCTGGCCGTACCGAAGCGCACGTTGGGATGGATCGAGTGGAAATCGAACGCGTCGGCACGCTGGCGGCGTTCGTCGATTGAGACCTCAGACATGGTTTACTCGGCCGGTTCGGGGTTGGAAGAGGGGACGGAGGCGGCAGATTCGGGCTGCCCGTTCGCCGGTGCGGCAGCGGTATCGGGCGTATCCTGCAGGGTCTTCTGGATCTGGTGGATGAAGAGGTAGGCGCCGAGGGCGATGAAGATGTAATAGCCCAGGGTGCGCCAGGTGAGGAGCGTTGGGACCACGAGCGCGTCGGGCATGAGCGGACCGATGAAGAAGGCGTAGAGTCCTTCAAGTCCGCCCGAACCACCGGGGGTGGGCATGATGAGGGAGCACAGGATCATCGTTGCTGTGCGCAAGAGCAGCAGGATTTTGTCGAAGTTGGCCACGACGCTCCAGACGACGAAGAGGACAAGCAGGTAGCGCATCAGCCACATGCCGGCGGTGATTAGAAAGCCCGTTACGTAAAAGCGGGGCGGCTGGCCGCGCAGGGTACGGGCCCGGCGGGCGAGCGTGCGCATCTCGGTCATCACCCGTTCGTGAAAGCGCTCCAGGTATTTGAAGCGAAAGAGGCGGTCGGCGAGGCGTTCGAGCAGATCGGGGCGGACGAGTGTGGCATACGCGAACAGGCACGACCACGTGAGCATCCCGGCGAAGAAGGCCATAAACGTCCAGAGGCCGATGTCGCCGACAGCCGCCGGGATCAGCTCCATGTTGAACGTCGCCACGATGATGACGGGGATCGACACGACGAACCAGAGCTGATCCATCAGCATGGCAAACAGGAAGAACGCCGTAGCTTCGCCGATGGGAATGTCCTGGTCGCGGGCCATATACAGCGTAGCCACCGGGCCGCCGCCAATGGTCGACGGGGTCACGTTCGAGAAAAACTCCCACGCCAGTTGCGCGCGCGTCCCCGACATCAGGGTGAGTCGTCCGCGAGCGATGTAGCTCAGCCGCCATCCGCCGAGGAGCACGCGGCTGAAGGTCGTCAGGATCGCCAGGGCAAGAAATCCTGGATGCAGGTGCTCGCGCATCAGACGGAAGGCGCTCGCGTCGAACGTGAAATAGCCGATAGCGGCCAGCACCAGCAGGCTGAGCAGCACCGGCCCAAGCACGTTGCGCACCGAGATGGAGCTGGGCAGCTTGTCGGTGAGGCTGGAGGCCCCGTTCGAGGGCGCCGGCTCAGACGTGAGCGAGGAGTCGGGCATGAAAGCCGAACCAGTTAGGCAGCAAGGCGTCGGGAACCGAGCGGGCTACGACTCGGCCGGTGCATTCGGACGGGCATCCACCGCATCGATAGCCGCGCGCAGCTTGCGATACGTCACACGCAGCGCCTCGGGAATCACACGCATGTCGCCCGTGGTCGTCATGAAATTGGTGTCACCGCCCCAGCGCGGAACGACGTGCATGTGCAGATGCTCCGGCACGCCGGCACCGGAGGCTTCGCCCAGGTTCAGGCCCACGTTGAAACCCTCGGGGTCGAGCGCGTGGCGCAGCCAGCGGATGCAGCGTTCGATGGTGCGGGCGAGGGCCATTTGCTCCTCCGGATGCAGGTTCTCGTAGGCGGCGACCTCGCGATACGGCACGATGAGCAGATGGCCGTTGTTGTACGGATAGCGATTCATGATGACAAAGACCTGATCGCCGCGCCACAAAATCAGATTCTCTTCGTCGTGGTGCTCCGCTTCCAGGCGGGCAAAGAGCGATGCTTCCCCCTCCGCCGGTGGGGGCCGATCGGCCGCCCCGGTCACGTATTCCGAGCGCCACGGACTGAACATGCGGTCGGTCATAGGCGTGGGACGGATGGTTAGCATCAACGATTGGGTATCAAGACTATTCTAACTCGCCATATAAAGTGCAGTTCAGTTCGCATATGAGGAATCCAAAAAGGTCGCAGCCCGCGTCCAGCCCGTCCGATGCGCCGTACTGGGCGGATCTGCATCTCCACACGACGTGTTCAGATGGACAGCTGACCCCGGCGCAACTGGTCGCAAAAGCGCATGAGACCGGCGTGCGGGTCCTCGCTGTGACTGATCATGACACCATCGCGGGATGGGAGCCAACGCGTGAGGCGGCCGAACAGCATGGCATCAGCGCACTTACCGGCGTAGAATTGAGCGTTACCGTTGAGGGACGTGAGGTGCATCTGCTGGGCTACGGTTTCGACCCGGAGGATACCGGGCTACGGGCGCATCTCAACGCGTTTCTGGAGGCGCGGCGCGAGCGAGCTCGCCAGATGGTGGAGCGGCTGCATGATGAGGGCATTGCGCTTACGATGGACGAGGTGACACCTTCGGGGACCATCTCGCCGGCGCTCGGTCGGCCACACGTGGCACGGGCGCTGGTGCGCGGCGGATATGTGGACAATCAAGATCAGGCCTTTGAGGACTATCTCGGCCGCGGACAGCCCGCTTTCGTGGGGAAGCCCGAGGTCCCGGCCGCCAAGGCGCTCGCTCTTCTGCATGCTGCAGGCGGCATCGGCGTGTTGGCGCATCCGGGGCACTGGACGCCCACGGCTACGCTGCGTGCCCTCGTGGAGGCCGGGCTCGACGGAATCGAGGTCCGGCATCCGTCTCACGACGATATGCTTCGCAGCTACTACGCTCGCCTCGTGCGCAGCTACGATCTCGTGCCCACCGGAGGCTCCGATTACCACGGTCGCCCCGATCGGCCGGACTATTCGCCGGGGCACTGGGGGCTTTCGAAGGCCGAGTGGATGCGCGTGCGAGACCGCCTCGCGGGGAACGGTTCGTCCGGCGGCTCGTCTATGTAGCGCCGCCGAAAAGCGGAACGTATTGCCTCCCGCAAATCAGTGCAACCCGCCATGCCCGAGTATCTGGAAGGGGACCTCGTCGCTCGTGACGCGAGCTTCGGTATCGTCATCGGACGCTTCAATGAGTTCATCACCGAGCAGCTGCTTGAGGGGGCGCTCGGTACGCTGCGCCGCCACGGAGTGAACACCGACGAGGTCGTCATCGCGCGGGTGCCCGGATCGATGGAGATTCCCGTCGCTGCCAGCAAAATGGCAACGTCCGGTGAGTACGACGCGGTGATCTGTCTCGGAGCGGTCATCCGAGGGGCGACGCCGCACTTCGACTATGTCTGCTCGGGGGTGACGAGCGGCACCCAGCACGTCGCCCTCGATACGGGGGTGCCCGTCATTTTCGGCGTCATCACGACCGATACCATCGAGCAAGCCATCGAACGGGCCGGTACCAAGGCAGGTAATAAAGGCACCGAGGCGGCGCTGGCGGCCCTTGAGATGGCGAATCTTATGCAACAATTGTAAGTTACACCAGTCTACATACTCAGGACGCGTGACGCAGCTGCGCACCGTTTTCCGATCATGGAAAGTTCATGCCGGAGCCACAAAATCTCCATTGCTTTCCTGAAAACAAGGTGCTATGCTTAACGATCCTGAAAGATGGTGATCGTAGCTCAGTCGGTTAGAGCGCTAGGTTGTGGTCCTAGAGGTCGAGGGTTCGAATCCCTCCGGTCACCCCTTTTCCTGTACATACTACCTGCCGCGTTCGTCTAGTCTGGTCTAGGACGCCGCCCTTTCACGGCGGTAACACGGGTTCGAATCCCGTACGCGGTACAGGCACGCCCTGAGCGCTTCGGCACTCGGGGCGTTTTTTGTTGGGGTAGAGCGCTGTCGAAATCGCCCCTCTTTTATCGGTCGCAGCACCCGATCTGGTGTGCTTATTGCGCGAGTTTGAGTGGGTCCGATGTGACCTGCACGCGCCGCTGCTATGGGCGGTCGCGCGTAACAATGGATCTCACCGGGGTAACTCTGACCCAGATGCGGATCCAGCCGGCACATCGGATGGCACGGCCGGATTTACTCGCACTGACAGCCCCTCCCCCACTATGCCCCTCGCTGATTCTACGGTGCTCGATCGGCACTACACCATCGTGCGTCAGCTCGATGTGGCGCCGCCGTTCACCCTGATGTACGCCGCGCAGGAGATCGATACTGGCGCTCGTGTGCACATCCAGGAGTATTTTCCCGATACGCTCGCCGAGCGCGATGAGGCCACCGGCGTGGTCCGCCCGATGAGCGATGCCAAGAAAGCGGCGCTGTTTCAGGCCGGGATGGGCTACTTCCGGAAGGAGGCCGGGGTTCTCGGGGCGATCTCGCACGCGCGGCTTGCCTCCGAGCAGGCGCCGTTCACGGCTAACGGCACCCTGTACCGCGTCCGTCCCGCTCACAGCGGACCGACGCTGGCGGAAGCCATCTCGCGGAAGGGATCCCTTTCGCTGCGCGCCGCACTTACGGTCGTGGTACCCGTCCTTGGCGGCCTCAGGGTGGCGCACGAGCGCGGCCTGATTCATGGAGGCATTACCCCGGCGAGCATCCGGCTGCGGAAGAAAAAAGGCGCTCTGCTGACTCATTTCTCCAGCGCGGCGCTTCAACTGGCCCGGCGGTGTGCGTCGTGCCCCGCCATCACCCAGGACGGGCTCAGCGCGCCCGAGATGTACGCGGCGGACGATGCGCTCGGGCCGTGGACGGATGTTTACTCGGCCGCGGCTACGCTCGTGTGGACCGTGACGGGCACCCGCCCACCGTCGGCGCTGGAGCGAGATCAAGCCGATGCGCTGAGTGATCAGGTCCAGTCCGCGGAAGCCATTTCCGAGCCGCTGGCGGACGTGTTGCTCGAAGCGCTCGCACTCGATCCAGAAGCCCGCTTCCGGTCGGTCGATGCGTTCCGATTGGCCCTGCAGGATGCCCTGGCGCCTGCTCCGGATCCGCAGCCTGAGGGCTCCCCATCGACGGGCGCCGATGAGTTGACCACGGCAGCGCAGAACGCCGGCTCCGAAGCATCTGAATCTGATGAAGCGACCGAGGCGTCTCTTGCTAATCCTGATCGAGATTTGGGCGAAGAGGAGCCTTCAGATGATCCGCAAAAGGATGATCTACACCTCAATCGAGAGGATGCAGCAGGTGCGGCGGGGGCAGACGAGGCCGAGGGCGATGCCCGTCTCGAACAGCCGCTGGATGCGGCACAGGTCATTGCGGTGATGGAGGACCGGCAGGCCCACGTTCCGCACGCAGAGGCTCCCGATGTCGTAGATGCCGAGATGCAAAACGTGACGGCGCCCGACGCGCCAGCGCTCGATTCGGGGGGCAGCGATTCCGACGTATCCGCCGCCCGCGACAAGGAGCCGCCCGCGTCCGGGCTGCCCACAGAAGAAGCTTCGGCTGATGTCGAGCCGGAAACGACCGGTGACGATCCGGCAGATGAGGGCGAAGCGCCATCGGTAGCGGGAGACGGAGCGGACACCGGCGCCACGCCATTCGATGCGCTGCAGGACTCGGACGAGCCGCAGGAGGAAAGCGAGGCCCCGGCGTCCGCTTCTCCGCGTTTCGACCGCCCGCCGCGGTCGTCGACCGAGGAACCGCAGGACGGGGAGGCAGAGGGCGATTCAGACGCCGATTCAGATGGCGAGTCCGGCGACGAATCGGAGAGTGGCGGTCCGGTGCAACGGCAGCGAAGCTATCGCCGGGTCGCTGTGATTGCAGCGGTCGTGGCGGTCGTGGCAGTGGTGGGGGCCGTGTGGCTGGGGCCATTCGGCGACGGCGGAACCGATCCTTACGCGGCCTATCGCGCAGAGGCCGATTCCCTGTTTGCGCGGGCCGATTACGCCGCGGCGAAGTCGCTCTACAGGCAGGTCCTCGATGCGCATCCGGACGACGAATACGTTGCGGGCCGCATGCAGCGCATCGAAGCCGTGCAGGCCAGTCAGCAAGAGCAGCAGCAGTTTGCCCGCTATCTCACTGCAGGCGATTCGCTCGCTACGCGCGCCGATTCCCTGTTGCAGGCGCAATCGATCGATGCGGCGGCGGAGGCGTATCGGACCGCGCAGCAGTCCTACGCGGCAGCGCTGGAGGTGCGCCCCGACGATGGCGAGGCGGCAGCGCGACAGCAGAGCATCCGCGGACTGTTGGAGTCGATCGATGGGGACGCGCCCGCCGATGACGTCCAGCTGGATACGGGACGGCTCTTCACGCTCTACCGCGCGCAGGGCGACGAGGCATTCGAGGCGGGGAAGTATGCACGGGCCGAGCGCAAGTATCAGGAGGCGCTGGGCTACCGCCCGGACAGCGTCGCCGTCCGCAACCGGTTGGAAACCGTGCGGGTGCAGATGGAGCGACAGGAGAACGAAACGCGCCACGCCCGGCTCATCCAGCAGGCCGATTCACTATTTACCAACGAGGCATATGCCGAGGCGCAGGCGAACTACCGGCAAGCGCTGGCGCTCGTGCCCGGGGATAGCACTGCCGCGGCCCGCGTGGATACGATCGACCGCCTCGTGGCCGAGCGCGAAGAGCGTGAGCGGGCCTACCAGTATCACCGGGGTCGGGGTGATGGGTACTTCGACCAGGGGGATTACCGCGCCGCGATTGAAAGTTACCGGAACGCGCTGGATGTGCGGCCGAAGGATCGGTACGTGTTGGATCGCATCAGCGAAAGCTGGAGTGCCATGGAGGCGGCCCGTCGCGGTGGCGATGCATCGGCATCCACGTCGGCACGGCGCGACACCACGTCCGAGCGGTAAGTGCGGCTGCTACGGATGCACCGGCTCAGATGCGCGGCTGGGATGTACCCTGGATCGGGTTGGATCGGTAGGCTCGCCATCCGAGGCGGAGGGCGAGAAGAAGCACGATAGGAAACACCGCCGGGTGAAAATCTTGCGGCCAGAGCGGCCATCCGAGGGCCGTGATTGCGCTCACGAGGGCGGCCCCGCCCAGATACCAGCGTCCAAAGCGGGAGTCATCCAGCCGGCGAAGAGCGATTGCCGGAATCAGGTGCGTCGGCCAGGCCCACAGCAGGTTCCAGTTCTGATTGGTGACGGTGTGCTCGGCGATGAACCAGAGGAACACCATCAGCAGGCCGGCAATTCCGGCGATCCCGAGGAGCCCGCGATCGAACCCGCGGCTCGCCGTGCGCTGCCGGGAAAACTCCCATGCCGTCAGCGCGAGCCCGCCGGAAAGCAGTATCCAGCCGAGCCACAGCGGCCAGGGAAAAGCCTGCTCCGTTGCCTCGTAGCCGTCGAACCAGAGCAGCGTATCCGTCTGTGCTACGAGGGGAGAATGGAGGCTATCCTGCTGGATGGTCGCCGCATCGAAGGCGCGCATCAGCGGGATCGGCAAAAACATGGCCTCACGCGGGGTCACGCGGCGATCGGTGGGCGTGCCGAGGGCGAGATCGAAGCCGAGGCTCAGCGCGCGCCGGTCGGCCACGTAGGGATCGAGCAGGTGGCGGAAGGTGGCGCCGGGGTCGGGCGCATCGGTAAACTGCACGGCCGATCCGAGCGCCGCTTCGAGCGCATCGCGGACGCGCGTGGAGCAGTTATCGAACAGGAAGTCGTACTGATAGGATCGGTTTTCGGGACGGGCGTTGATCTCCAGAAAGCGAAAGAGGGAATCGCGCCGGGCGCGGTCGAGGCGCAGCGTCTGCTCGATGATGGGACGCTCCTGCTGGCGGTAATGGCGAAACGCGGCCCGGTACCGGGTTACGCTCAAAAAGTAGGTAAGGTGGCCGTACGCGAACTTGGGCACGAACCACGGATCGCGGAAATCGAACGTGCCGTAGTTGTAGAGCCGGTCGATGCCGAGGGCCGGATCGCGGATGCGCAGCGCGCTGTGGCCGAACTCGGCGTGGATGGCGTCGCCGGGCAGGATCGTCAGCATCGAGATGCGCGACTGGTCCGAGAGCGCCGGGGTTTGCCCGGAGGCAGGAACGCTGATCAGCAGAAGCAGAAGCGCGGCGAGGAGGCGCTGCGGCATACGAATGGGAAAACGCGGTGAGATCGGTGAGCAGCGATTGGGGGGCTCGAACGACGGGCGGGCACCACGGTTCGATGTTGTCCCCCGCCTTGCTATATGGAGAATCTGTTTTAATTCATGACTCGGGGTGGAGAGCGACTTCGATGGGCTGCACATCGCTACTCGATCTCGCCGTCCGATTCAACATACCAGGTTCTGAGGCAGCTTCGCTGATCTGATCACGCAATACCTTCCTATATCCGTGGGTCGAACTGAACGCGCCGCGCATGTTCTGGAGCAGCTGCGAGCGGTCATCCCGCAGCCCGACACCGAGCTTCAGTACGAGAATGAGTATCAACTTCTGATTGCGGTCATCCTCTCCGCTCAGTGCACCGATGAGCGCGTCAACAAGGTGACGCCGGATCTGTTCGAGGCGTTTCCGACGGTGGAGGACCTGGCCGAGGCGACGCCCGACGACATCTATCCGTACATCCAGTCGGTTACCTATCCGAACAGCAAATCCACGTACCTGGCCGGGATGGCTGAGCGCGTTGTGGAGGCCTACGACGGCGAGATACCCGACACGCCGAAGGAGCTGCAGACGCTATCCGGGGTAGGGCGCAAGACGGCGCAGGTGGTTCTTAACGTGGCCCACGATGCCGAGGCGCTGCCCGTCGATACGCATGTCTTTCGCGTGGCAAACCGGATCGGGCTCGTCAAGGAAGATGCCGACACCCCGCTGAAGGTCGAGCGCCAGCTCAAGCGCGTCATCCCGCGCTCCGAGTGGGGTGAGGCGCATCATCTGCTGATTCTGCACGGCCGCTACACTTGTACGGCGCGCAGCCCAAAGTGCGACGAGTGCCCGCTCACGGAGGTATGCAAGTATTACGCTCGCCAGCAGCGCCTTCCCGAGCCGATGAACGGGCTGGACGGCCGCAAGGGCACCTACTACTGCGCGACGTGCGACCACTACTTCGATGAGCCGGATACGCACGTCGATCGCTACGGCGTCGAACAGATCGCCTGCCCGTGGACCGGCTCGATGCAGGTGTTCAAGGCCACAACCGGCGAGCCGACGAAGAAAGTGCCGGATTACCGAGTGAATGGATAGACGGAGTGAGCGGGGGGACGCCCATACCCGGCGCCCCACAGACTCCAGCGCCCGTACCCCACGCCCTACTCAGTACCCCACGCTCTACTCAACTGTGATATCAACCGGCAGACGAGCCTGCACGGTGCCGTGCATCCGGGCGAGGTTTTGCAGCGTGCGGCGCTGGTCGAGGAGCATCCGCTCGGCGGGGGAAGTGGTCATCTGCATCCAGGCGTGTGAGGCCTGCGTATAGAGCGCATCGTTGAACTGCTCGAAGAAGGTCTTCATCCGCGGGAGCGAGCGGATGCGATAGGGGCCCGCGCCCATCCCGGCCTGGCGGGCGGCGATGCGGACGGCGTCTTCCAGCGTCCCAAGCGTGTCGACGAGCCCCACATCGAGCGCATCCTGGCCGGACCAGACGCGGCCCTGCGCAATGGCGTTGACGTCCTCGACGCTCATGTTGCGGCCCTCGGCCACGCGCTGGAGGAAATGGTCGTACGTTTGATCGACATTCGATTCGAGCAGGCGCCGCTCGGCCTCGGAAAGAGGGCGCACGCCGGAGAAAATATCGGCGTAGGGGCTGGTACGGACGGCGTCGAACGTGATGCCGAGCTTGTTTTCGAAGAGGCCGCCCGCGTCGAAAAACACGCCGAAGACGCCAATCGATCCGGTGATTGTTTGCGGGTCCGCCACGATGGAGTCGGCCGCGGTGGCGATATAGTAGCCGCCCGAGGCCGCCACGTCGCCCATCGACACGATGACGGGTTTTTCGGCGGCGGTCAGTTGCACCTCGCGCCACATCGCCTCTGAGGCCGAAACGGAGCCACCCGGCGAGTTGACGCGCACGACGACGGCGTTCACGCGAGAGCTGGACCGGGCCGTTTCCATTGCCTCGGCGAAGGTGTCGGAGCCGATGAAGGCCGGGTTGCTGCTGGGGAAGATTTCGTCCGAGGAGCCGGGGATGATCTGGCCCTGCGCATAGACGACGGCAACCTCGCCATCGCTCGCAGGCTGGATGCCCGCCTCGGAGGCCGGCACACGGGCATAGCGCGACACCGAGATGGTGCGCAGGTCCGAGTCGAGGTCGTAGTCCAGGCGCTGTTTGATGATGTCGACCACCTCGTCGTCGTAGCGCTGCGCGTCAATCAAACCGGCTTCGACGGCCTGATCAGAGCCCAGGATGGCCGAGTCGTCGGCGAGGCGGTTGAGCATTTCTACATCAAGACCGCGGCTGGTGGCCACCGTTTGCATGAACGTGTCGTTTTGTACATCCAATAGGGCGGCCAGCTGCGTCCGGTTGGGCTCGGAGAGGTCTTCGCGGATGAACGGCTCCACGGCGCTTTTGTACTGACCGGCCCGGACGATCTGCGGCTCGACGTCGAGCTTGTCGAGGGCGCGCTTGAAGAACTGGCTTGTGATGTAGAATCCGTTGAACTCGAACGGCGCCTGGGGAGAGGCGAAGATGCTGTCGGCTGCGCTGGCGAGGAAATACGTTTTTTCGCTCATCCCGAAATCGTCGCTGGAGGCGATGAGCGGCTTGCCACTCTCCTTGAAGGTGGCGAGGGCATTGCGCGCCTCTTCCAGGGTAGCCCAGGCGGAGGGGGTGCCGCGCAGACGCAGCCAGACACCGTCAATCCGCTCATCGGTCGCCGCTTTTTGCAGCGTGCCCTTCAGGTCCTGCAGGTCGTAGCGGACCTGATTGTCGCCCTCGAAGGCAGACATCAGGGGGTCGTCGGCCAGGCGTTCGGGGAGGGGGCCTTCGACGTCGACGACGAGGACCGATCCGGGAGAGACGGCGGGGGCCTGTCCCGAGGAGAGACTGATGGCGAACAGGAAGAGGAAGGCAAAGAGGACGACAATGCCGAAGGCGAGTAGCGCGCCAATGGTGCTGGCGACCAGCGTAGAGAGAAAGCGCATCAGCGTAAAATCATCAAGTCTAAAACAGGGCGAGGCGAAGCACCGCTGGCGGTGCGCAGAGGAGCGGTGACTGATCAAGCTCAATCACATCCCCATTACACACCGCGCGCGAACATCCGTTTCGCGGATAAGCGCCGTAACGTATAAATCCAGTCGGCCGGTGCTGCGGACTGTCCAGTAAACCCAACATGGACTGACGGATCTGCGGGGCACGTCCGAGGTGCAGGACCGGCCCAGTTGGGCTTCTGCGGCGATGCGGGCCGGAGTCGGGCCGCTGGCATGGTTTCCGACGGTATCGATGGTGCCACTACACTACGGATGCAAACGCCCGAAGGCTATGCGATATGCACACGGTTGGCTTTTCCTCGGTCTGATGATTGGCGCTCTACTGGTTGGCGGACCGGTGCTTGATGCGCAGGCGCAGCGCACGAGTTCGCGTGAGCGTACGACCGGTCCCACAACCCGCAGCGAGCGGGGCGCGGATCGCAAAAGCGGGGCGAAGCAGCACCGGCACCGCAAGCGGGGACCGGAGCACAGAAAGGGGCGACCCAACGCCCGGCGCCATAATAGGCACCATAATGGCCGTAAGCATCGAGTTCAAAAGCACCGAGGCCAGAAGCGAGGCCGGGCGCAGTACCGCGGCCCGAAGCACTCGCGCCCGGCGCATCGATCGCGTCACCGGGGCCCGAAGCATCGGGGCCGGACGTATCAGCCCAGTTGGCGCTTCGGTGCACCTGCGCCGCACCACCGCCCGACGCGGCGCCATCGCGGGCATCACTGGTTTCAGAAGCAGGCGACCTTCGGGTGGTACCGGGACCGGCGGCAGCGCGCGGTAAACGTCGATGTGTACGTCGAGTACCGTCCGGTCATCCAGCGGCGCACAGCTCGCTACCTGGTGATCGATTTGTACGTGGAGCTGATTCACCTCGGCGGCGGACGGCATCACTACGGGCGCCTCCACCACCTGCCGAGCGGCCTGCGGCGCATGCGAGCGATCGTCTACCGCGACGGTCCCGTTATCTACGATCGCGGATTGCACCTGATGCAGGGCGCCAGTGGCCACTTCGAACTCGTCGCTACCGTCCGCGCCGAGGAGGGACGGCGGTACGGGTCATACGGCGGCCGCCCGACGGCGTATGGATCGATCGATTGGGAGCGAGAGGCAGTGCATCGGTACGGCGAGCCGCACCGTCGCGGATATGCCTCCGAGCGGATCATCGATCTCACTCCGGATCAGCGGGCGCTGCTGGAGGATCTCCGCGCCGTGAGCGAATGGTAGGTGGCCGGGCAGGCACACGCGCTGCGCCGATGAATAGGGATTGAACGTCGCGTTACAGCCCTGGAAAAAATGAGCTTACCCGTCTCCAGACCGCGGCCGAGGAGTGGCGCCAAGCTCCTCCGCCGTGAAACTACCGGATCGGTATCCGGTATGTGTGTCCTGCAATCATACCCACCGAGAAAAGCATCACGCACGACCGTGAGCAGCTGACGGATGCGTGCAAACCGGACGTTGAAACTGGGCGATTCGCTGCAACCACGGGGGGTCGCCCAGTGCTTTTGGAACGTGCTCCGTCCTGCTCTGGTGGCCATGGTTCGTGACGACGTTCACAACCCTGTGATCCAGCGTGAGTACTCGCGATACATCCAAGGCAGATCGTGAATCGGCTTCGGGACCTCCGCTCAGCGACCGGGAGAGCGATGTGCTCTGTTTCCTGGTGCAGCGGTTTATCGAAACGGCGGGGCCGGTTGGCTCGCGCTCGCTCGTCAAACAATACGGGCTCGATCTGAGCGCCGCCTCCGTCCGCAATACGATGAGCGACCTGGAGGATATGGGCTACCTCGGCCATCCGTACACGTCCGCGGGGCGGGTACCTACGGAGTTGGGTTACCGCACGTTCGTCGATGAGCTGATGGAGCGGCCTGAGCTCTCGCCCGTCGAGCGGCAGATGCTCAAGGTGCAGCTCGCCCGTCTCGTTAGCGACACCGATGAGATGCTGCGCGAAAGCTCACAGCTCCTCGGCCAGCTGACGAATCTGCTCGGCCTCGCGCTCAGCCCGAGCCTTTCGACCGGCGTGCTCGAACGGCTGGACATCGTCCCGCTGCCCTCGTCCCGCCTGATGGTTGTCCTCAGCGTGCGCGGCGGGCTCGTCAAAACGATCATGCTCGAGTTTGAGTCCGAGCTGCAGCGTCCGGCGCTCGACCGCATCGTGTCGATCCTCAACGAGCGGCTGGCCGGACTGACGCTGCAGGAGATCCGCGAGACGCACGAGGAGCGCGTCCGCGACATCGACGACCAGACCGGCATCGTGCGGCTCATCCTCGACGAGTCGGCGCTGATCTTCAGCGAACCCGCGGAGGGGCGGCTCCAGCACGGGGGCACGCAAAACCTGCTGTCCCAGCCCGAATTTCAGCAGCCCGACAACGTCCGGCATCTGCTCGAAGTTATCGAGGATGAGGGCTTCGTGGTCCACCTGCTTGAAGACATCGTCACCTCAAATTTGGACGAAACCGGGCAGGTGGCCGTGAGCATCGGGAGCGAAAGCAGCTCCGAAGAGGTTGAACCCTATTCCATCGTGCTCTCGCCCTATCAGATGGGTGAGAGCATGGGCACGCTCGGCGTCATCGGCCCTACGCGCATGGACTACGGCCGCGTGATGGCGCTGGTCGAGAACATGGCGTCGGTGCTCAACCGGCCCGATAGTGACCTTCCCGCGCTGGATGCGGCCTGAGCCGCTCCGGGCGCGTCGTCTTGTTTCTGACTGACCAACCTGTGCATACGCAACGTGACGAACGAGAATAACGTAGATATTTCCGATCACGAAACGGAAGCGACCGATGCCGCCTCGTCCGCATCGGCAGCCGCAGACTCTGCCCCCGACGAATCGGCCACGAATGGCACCTCGGCTGAGGAGTCGGCCGATGCGGCGGAGGCGGAGAGCCCCGAGGCGCGCATCGAAGCGCTGGAGGAGGAGCGCGACGAACTCAACGACCGGCTCCTGCGGCAGGCTGCCGAGTTTCAGAACTTCCGCCGGCGGATGAAGCGCGAAAACGAACGCAGCTTTACCTCCGGCAAGAAAGAGGTGGTGCTGCCGATGCTCGATGTGCTCGACGATTTCGAGCGCTCCATCGAGGCCGCCGAGGAGCTCGAAGACGCCCAGGACAAAGCGGCGGCCTACGAGCAGCTCAAGAGCGGCGTCGAGATGATCTTCAAGAAGTTTCTCGATGAGCTTGCCAACCTCGGCATCGAGCCCATCGAGGCGAAGGGCCAACCGTTCAACGAGAACGAGCACGAAGCGATGATGCAGCAGCCCGCCCCCGACGATGTCGAGGAAGGGACGGTACTCGAAGAGATTCGTAAAGGCTACCGCATGGACGACCAGGTGCTGCGCCACAGCCGCGTGATCGTAGCCTCGTAGCCCCGCCCGTCTGATCCATCCCCACGTTTCTGCATCCGGAGTACATGAAACTCGCGATGCCAGCGGCGGATTCGAACACAATCGACCGCTGCTTACACCATCGTGACTCACGAACCACGCATCCGCCCCTATGCCGCGCGATTACTACGAGATCCTCGGCGTCGACCGCGACGCATCGCAGGACGAAATCAAGAAGGCGTATCGCAAGAAGGCGATGAAGTATCACCCGGATCGCAACCCCGATGATCCGGACGCCGAATCCAAGTTCAAGGCAGCCGCAGAGGCTTACGAGGTCTTGTCTTCCGATCAGAAGCGCCGGCGCTACGACCGGTTTGGTCACCAGGGTGTGGGCACCAATGGCGGCACGGGACAACCCGGCTTTCAGGACATCAACGACATCTTCGACGCCTTCGGGGACATCTTCGGCGGGGCGCGCGGCGGCGCTGGCGGCGGCAGCATCTTCGAAGAAGTCTTCGGCGGCGGACGCCGCGGGCGCGGGCGTGGGCGCCAGTCGCGCCAGCGCGGGCGGCCCGGCAGCGACCTGCGGATTTCGCTTCCACTCACGCTCGAAGAGATCGCCGAGGGCGCCGAAAAGCGCATCAAAGTGCGCAAGTTCGTCGAGTGCGAGACGTGCGATGGCACCGGCGCCGAGGGCGGCACCGAGGGCGAAGGTTACATGATGTGCCCTAAGTGCGATGGCAGTGGCGAGGTGCGGCAGGTGTCGCGCTCGGTCTTCGGGCAGTTCGTCAACGTGCAGACGTGCCCGCAGTGCAACGGTGAGGGGCGCATCGTCAAAAACGCCTGTGACGACTGCGGCGGGCAGGGGCGCATCGAACAGGAGGAGAAGATCACGATCAACGTCCCGCCGGGCGTTATGGAAGGCAACTATCTGACGCTGCGCAACGCCGGCAATGCCGGATTGCGCGGCGGCCCGTCCGGCGATCTGCGCGTCGAAATCAAGGAGGAGCCCCACGAGCACTTCAAGCGTGAGGGGCTCGACATCTACTACGATCTGCACATTTCCTTCCCCGAGGCCGCGCTCGGCACCGAAGTCGAAGTACCCACGCTCAAGGGGCGCGCGCGGCTCCAGATCGATCCGGGCGTGCAGGCCGGCAAAATCTTGCGGATGCGCGACCGCGGCCTACCCGAGTTCAACGGATCACGCCAGGGCGATCAGCTCATTCGCGTGCACGTGTGGACCCCGCAGGAGTTGACCGACGAGCAGAAAGAGTTGATCGAGCAACTCCGGGATACCGATCAGTTCCAGCCGAAACCGGACGAGAAACGCGCGAAAAAGTCGTTCTTCAGCAAAGTGAAGGACGTGTTCACCTGATTTTCCCCACGAGCGGATGCGCAGATGCGCGGCCCCCGGCCCGTATCGTCGCGCGCGGAGCCTATGACCGAGCCAGTTGATGGAGAATCGCTGCGGACCACCATGCGCCGGGTCCCGTCGCCGGTGACGGTGGTCACGGCAGCTACCGAGCGCGAAGCCCGCGGCATCACGATCGGCTCGTTCACCAGCGTTTCGCTGGAACCGCCGCTCATCGGCTTCAATGTCGACCGCTCGGCGCGCATGCATCCCGTCATCATGGAGGCCTCGCGCTTCGCCGTGCACATCTTGGGCGAGCACCAGGCTCATCTGTCCGATCATTTCGCCATCCCCGACCTCTCCGGGGCCGAGCAGTTCGACTCCGTTGCGCACCGCATCGACGCCCACAGCACGCCGATCCTCGATGACGTTACCGCCGTATTTCACTGCACGCATCACGACGCCTTCGACGCCGGCGATAAAACGATCATCATCGGCCAGGTAGTCGAGATCGACGAGCGAGTCGATCGCGGCGCAGTGCTCTACTACCAGCGCACTTATCGCGCGGTGGGCGAGGAGGTAAGGTCCACCGTGTTGTCGCCGGTGAAGCGCGCATCGAGCGACACGTCGTAAGCGCCCGGCGGGAAGAAGGCGAAGTCGTAGCGCGCAGGGTCGTCCGGATCCAGCTGGCGACAGGCCGCAGTGAGGATGCGCACGGCTTTCCAGTCGTTCGATTTGCGCTCGATGAAGCCCAGCGCCCGCGCCTGCCGCCCGGAGTGCACATCCAACGGCAGCATCAGCTGATCGGGTGTGATGCGCGACCAGATACCGAGGTCGACCGGTCCCGGACGCACCATCCAGCGCAGGTACATGTTGAGCCGCTTGCACGCGCTCCCGGCTTCGGGGCGAGCCAGGTGCTTGCGGAGGCGCTGCGGCGTCTTCGGGTCGATGTCCAGGATCGTCCGGCTGAAGCCCTGAATCGCCGGGCCCACGTGCGGGGCGTCGTCGGGCAAGTGATCGGCGAACAGGTGTTCGACGGTACCGTGCTGCTCCAGCGCCACGCTGAGGTTCTTGGTGAACCAGAACGCATCGACCGGCTGAAAGGTGCGGTGCTTGAAGCCGTCGAGCGCATCGGCGTCGCGGGCCGGATCGAAGTCGCGCACGAAGCGGAAAGGAGCGTAGTCCATCCGCTCGCAGAGCGCCTCCATCTTGTTCAGCACCGTCTGCCGTCGCCCCCACGCCAGCAGCGCCGCGTACAGCCCGATGACTTCCTGATCGCGCGGATCGTCGAAGCCGTGCGGGATGGCGATCGGGTCCTCGGCGATGAAGTCGGGCCGCTCGAAGCGGTCGACGAGGCCGTCGAGGTAGGCTTTGAGATCGGTAGCAGTGGGCATGCTGAAAGAGGGATTGATGCGGTTTCGTCCGGCCGAATGTCATCCCGAGCGAGCGAAGCGAGACGAGGCGCCCGGACCGAAGGAAGGAAGTGCCCCTGGGGTGGATCTCTCTGAGCTGAACGTTTTCGTTAGGACCGAAGAGATCCCCTGAAAAAGGACTACTTCGCGTTGCTCAGGACGCTTCGTCTGCGTTCCGCTATCGCTCCACTTGCTCAGGATGACAGGCGCATCACGCCGACTCGAACAGCTCCGCCGCCCGCTTCAGGTCCACGTTGCCCCCGCTGATGAGCGCGCCGATCCGCCGATCGTTGCCGGGCACAACGCCATCGAGCAGGGCCGCCGCGGCCAGCGCGCCCGTCGGTTCCACCACGATCTTCATCCGCTCCCAGAGGAAAAACATGGCCTCGCGGATGGCGGCTTCGGAGACGGTCACCATGTCGTCGGCATATTCGAGCACCAGCGGGAACGTCACCCTGCCCAGCGACGGCGTGCGGGCGCCGTCGGCGATCGTGTCGGGGTTGTGGACGGTGTGCAACTCGCCCGTGTGAAACGAACGGGTGGCGTCGTCGGCGCGAGCGGGTTCGACGCCGATCACCGTGCAGGCGGGCGCGTGATGGGTCGCCGCAATCGCGCAGCCCGAGAGCAAGCCGCCGCCCCCGCAGCAGACGAGCAGCGCATCCAGCGGGCCGACCTCATCGAACAACTCGTCGCCGCTCGTGCCCTGTCCGGCGACCACGTGCGGATGGTCGTACGGCGGGATGATGGGCAGCCCGCGCTCCTCGGACACCTGCGCCGCCAGCTCTTCCCGCGTGATGGCCTCGGGATCGTACGTGATGATCTCGGCGCCGTAGCCGCGCGTGGCATTGAGCTTCACCTCGGGTGCGTTCTCCGGCATGATAATCGTCGCCGGGATGTCCAGCAGCTGCCCCGCGAGCGCCACGGCCTGTGCGTGGTTGCCCGATGAATACGTCAGCACCCCGCGTTCTTTTTGTTCGTCGGGCAGTTGGCTGAGGGCGTTGTAGCCGCCGCGGATCTTGAAGGCGCCCGTCCGCTGGAAATTCTCGCACTTGAAGAACACCTCGGCGCCGACGCGGGCGTCGACGGTCTGCGAAGTCATCACGGGCGTGCGGTGGACGATACCATCGATCCGCTGGGCAGCGGCCGCAACATCGGAATAGTCGACGAGCAGTTCGGTGGCGGCAGCGGCGTCGGAGGGAGGGGAGGGGAGGTCGGCCACGGGGCAAGGGGGAATGCGATCGAAAGGATATGACTTACGCGTTGGAGGAATGCTCATCTGCTCCCGATGATTCGTCGGTTGCCTCGGCGGGCCGCTCAATGACGACCTCCACTTCGCTGACGAGCGCCGCAAACGCCCCGATGGCCGCCAGCGTCGGCGAGAGGAGCACGGCGGCCGTCGCGCCGCCCACACCCACCGACAGCGGAAATTCCATCACCGTGCGCCCGTCTTTCCGGATGATGATGCGCCGGGCATTGCCCTCGTTGATGATGGCGCGCACCTTGTCGACCAGCCGGTGGCTCTCGACTGTAATCGTGTCGCGGACGACCTCGGGGGCTTCGTCGGGTTGATTCGTCTCGGCAGCCATCGGAGCAAGCAGTTGTGTGGGAGAGGAACGAGCGTGTTCAAGCTACAAGCGGTCCGGTAGAACGGCAACAGATGCACCATCACGGAAAGGCGTGCCGCTACGCGGGATGAGGTGCTGAGAGAAGATTGTGGGACGGGGAAGCATCTGTTTGGCGGACGGCCTGCGACCTGCGACTTCGTGGATCTCGCGCAGAATGACTACTACACTCGCCCGGCAGCTCGGGCCGAAGGTCATGCCGGTGGTGCACTACGGGGTCGCTTGAGCGCCATTCTGCGGCGTTGCCCACTATGTTTACTCGGCTCTGCCTCGTCAGTCGCAAGCTCGTGTCGGTTTTGCATCCATCCATCAAGCAGTTCCTGAGGGCTTAAAATGGTTCGGGCATCCCGGCTCCCGGCTCAATCTGAGTAGAATCTGCAATCCAGTTATTACAGAAGGTACCAGTCGGTTTTCATTTAAGTACGGAGCGGAGGTGACGAAAACAGACACCAGATGCACGGGCGCGCTATCCGCAACATCGGGGTCAATCGCGCTCGGGGCCGGGATCGCGCTGCGAACAGCCCCCGATTGGGCCACTCAACGCGGCACGCCAACACGGGTTGGCACGGTCTCTGTCTCCAACAGTGCATGCCAGCAGAGCGAGACATACGCGAGTGACTGGCTAAAGGCTCAATCGCCATAATAAACGATCTCAAAACCCCGAGGAGGGATCTCTTCGAACGAAGCCATTCGTTGCGAAGAGATGCTTCGTCGTCAAGCTCAGCATGACAGCTTGTTTCGTTTAAGATCGTTTGTGAGCGTTTTAGCAGTCAGGTCGGGCGAATTGGCTCGACCCTTGCGGGGAGTATCGGTACCGCTCGGGATCAAGGAGTGGGGCCGCCCGCAAGGCAAGAACGACCGGGGAGGCGCCCGGACTCGCGGTTTTGCGCGGCGCTTCGGCGCCCGGCGCTGGCACCACGCGCCTTCATCATCAAAAGCTTTATCACACAACAACTAAAGAATCATGGGACAGCAACAACTTCTCCTCCTCGTATTGGGTGTTGTCATCGTCGGCCTTGCCGTCGTCGTAGGAATCAACGCCTTCAGTGAAAACCAGAAACAGGCCAACGCCGACGCGATGGTCACCGATGCCCT
>CAYUVF010000031.1:0-6149 GCA_964448045.1 uncultured Rhodothermales bacterium | reverse complement strand
CTCGCACGGGGAGCCCAGTCCAGACCCATGACTGGGCTCTCCGTTTAGCGAGTGCTTCAGCTCCTTATTCATCCCAGTTCAGGTGATCCATGGGCCAGCAACAGCTTCTTCTTCTCGTGCTGGGCATCATCATCGTGAGTCTGGCGGTCGTGGTGGGCATTGACGCTTACTCGGACAACCAGGCGAAGTCGCGGGAGGATGCTATGGTCAATACGGCGCTTCGGCTCGGCTCGGAGATTCAGGGCTGGGCGCGGAAGGGCGATCTGTACGGGGGGCTGAATGGGTGGAGCAATATCGATGGGAGCAGTTTCGACTTTGCCCATATTGGCTTGCCCAGCGGTCAGGAGTACGACAGCGATGTCGGTACGTTTACGGTATCGGGCAGCACGGGCGAAGTGGTTCTCACTGGCGAAGACGCTGATACCGAGTCGATCATTAAAGTCACCCTGACCGGTCCGAACTCCGAAGACATCGACGTCGAAATCGAGTACGGGAGCTAATCGGCCAGCGCGAACTGAGTCATTCTCTTTCATCAAAGAACCATTTCCAGCCATTCGTTGATGTGGATGCAGCTCTCTTCCGACATAGCTCGTGGGTAGGATCAGCGGCGAAGTCGCGCCGCGTGTCACGAGCAGTTGGAGTGGGAATACTTGTGTTAGTTGGAGGGTATGTGGCCCTCGTGCCCAATGTCCAGATAATCCCGGACATTGGGTTGTTTAATAGTAAGCGGATTCTTCAGGTCGGGCTGTTGAGCCTGATGGCGCTGGGGCTCCTTGTGTCCCGTTCTGCGCGTACGGCGTGGTTGTCGACGTGGAATCGAATGCCCTTCGGGGCGCGAGCAGGATTGATGGTCCTGATCGGGGGGGCCGGCCTATCGATTGCCGGGGCGCCGCGTCCGGAGTTTGCGGGGCTGGAGCTTGCTCATTTTGTGCTTCTTTTTGTACTGATTGTGCTCGTTGCGCATGGGGTGCAGCAACAACCTCAGTTGACGGCACGCAGCCTCGTGGGGATAGCCCTCTTAAGTGTGGGGCTCTACGCCGTGCAGTTTGCCGTCGGCTTCATCCTCAGTCTGATGTCCACCGAGATTGTGGCGTGGCCGGATGGGTTTATCGGCTTCTCGAATATCCGCCATTTCAACCAATTTCAGACGTGGACGCTGCCGCTGCTCGTCGTGCCCTTGCTCGGAAATCCATCGCGAAGCCGGGGGCTGCGGATGGGGGCGGGGGCGCTAACGGCGCTCTGGTGGGCGCTGATTATCGCATCAAACGTGCGGGGAACGGTGCTCGCGATGGGCGTTGCCGCCATTGCCGTGGGCATGCTGTTCCGCCATCAGGCCTACCCGTGGCTGCGGTATCAGGCCATGGGGCTCGTCGCGGGTGGGGCGTTGTATTTCGTGCTGTTCTACCTCCTGCAGGGAATGGAGCCGATGCTGGTCGATCGGTTGAGCAGTGGATCGCAATACGCGGGGCGCATCGAGTACTGGCAGGCCGCAGCTGCGATGATCGCCGAGAGCCCCATCCTCGGCGCGGGCCCCATGCACTTTGCCTGGCCGCCCAACTACTTCGGAGCGGGTGCCCATCCGCACAACGCGCTCGTCCAGTGGGTTGCTGAGTGGGGCATTCCATCTGCGTTGCTTCTTGTCGGGTTGGTAGGATGGGGATTTATCGCATGGATCCGGCAGAGCAAACGGGTGATGTTTCGTCGGACCGCCCCCATCCGCATTGCTCTGACGGCGGCGCTGGTCGCGGGCGCTGCGCATGCGATGGTGAGTGGTATTATCGTTATGCCGGTGAGTCAAATCTGGGGCGTGCTGGTGATCGGCACCGTCTGGGGACTGTATCTCAGCGTCGATCGTGCACGAACGCGCTGGGTGCCTCGTACTCGCGCCAAGGTGGCGCAGCTGGCGTTCTGTGGGCTGCTCGCCGTCTCGGTTGCCGTCGTCAGCTGGCAAAGCGTCGATGGTATTCAGCACATGCAGGAGCGGCGCGGTGCCTTTTTGGAATCGGTGGATCGGAATTTGCTTTCACCCCGATACTGGCAACAGGGATTTATCGGAATCCGCGATGTTGCTGCTGAACGAGTACCGTTGCGCCCCGAGGCGCAGGCACACGCACACGTCGATCACGACCAGACACAGTAATTGCCATGGGTGTCCGCGAATACCGTTTTGAAGGCGTCACGCAAGCCGGTCAGCCGGTGCGGGGGACGATCCTCGCCGGGTCCAAGCGTAAGGCCAAGAAGAAGGTCAGCGACCTGTCCGATAAGCACGGCTTCCGGCCCGAGGACCTCAAGCAGCGCCGGACGTATCTGTACAAGGTGCGGCATCCCAGCGGCAAAGAAGTCCGCGGCGAGCAGAAAGCCTTTTCCGAGGCAGAAGTCGAGAAGGCGCTGCAGAACATGGGCCTGGAGGTCCTGAAGGTCCAGAAGAAGTGGTTCGACTTTCAAACCAAGCCGCCGCGCTCCGATGTGATTATGTTCGTGCGGCTCTCGGCGAACCTTCTCCGGGAGAATCTGCCGTTCGATGAGGTGCTCAACCTCCTCGTGAACGATGTCTCGTCCAAGAGCTTGCGGCAGGTCATCCGTGATCTCAATGCCGATCTCAAGAGCGGAATGGACGCCGAGCAAGCGTTCAACAAGCACCGCCATAAGCTCGGTAAGTTTACGGCGTACATGCTCGGCATCGCGTCGAAAAGCGGGAATATGGCCGAGATTTACGAGGCGACGGCGCGGTTTCTGGAGCGCAAGAACGAGTTTCAGAAGAGCGTCCGCAGCTCCATGATCACGCCGGCCATCACGGTCGTTGCCCTGATTGCTGCCATGATCTGGTACGTCTGGTACATCTTCCCGGCCACCGCCGGCCTGTTCAAGGGGCTTGACGTCGATCTGCCACCGATGACCCAGCAGACGCTGGCATTCTCGGAGTGGTTCGATGCCAACTGGGTGTGGATCTTCCTCGCCACGTTTTCCCCGATGATCGCGTTCTACTTCTGGGCGCGAACGCCCACCGGGCGCTTTTACATTCACAAATACATGATTCGAATACCCGTCATCGGGAGTTTATTACACAAGCTCAATATCGAGATTTTCTGCCGCGTCTTCGCCATCCTCTACTCGGGTAGCGGCGAGAACCTGAAGGTGCTGCGCGTCGCCGCCGAGGCCTGCGGCAACGCCTACATGGAGTACCGGATTCGCAACGTCACCATCCCGATGATGACCGCGCAGGGCGCCAGCCTCGTGCGCGCCATGGAGGCCAGCGACGTCTTCACGTCGATGGCGATCACGCGCTTCCGCAGCGGCGCCGAAACCGGAAGCGTGCAGAAGAGCGCGCGCCAGATGGCCGATTACTACGAGCAAGAAACCAAGCTCAGCCTGGACGCGGCCGTGCAGGGCATCCAGACCGGGGTGGCCATTCTTATCACCATCGGTATTTGTTTCCTGACGGTGCTCTCCACCGAGATCGCGTTCATCCAGCCCTCGACGGCAGACATGATGGGCTTTTAATCGGCCGATCGATCCCCCGGCGTGGCACATTGCTTGCCCGCTGTTGAGCGCTCGTTTTTCGCACATGTTGTAAACGACAATTCGAATGGGTTCCAGCGGATTTTTCGACTTTCTGCGCGGCGACGCTTCCTCTCCGGAGGATGAGTCTTCGCCCGATGCGGGCACCGATCCCTCGGGCGAGGAGTGGTCGGGCCTTGACTGGGACGACGAGTCCGAGTCGGAGCTGGAGGACCTGTTCGATGAAGAGGACACCGCAGTGCCGCCCGATACACCCTCGACGGGTACGCCCGAGGACCCGGCGCCGGATCCCCCCCCGGCGGAAGCGTCCAGTTCACTGCCGGCGCACATCGAGCAAGACGCGGTGCTGTCGGAGCTGGTGCAATCCGGGGTCGTGGCCCCGGGGCAGATGCAGCAGGCCATGGAGCGCAACGCCAATCAGCCCGATACCGCGCTCTGGCGCACGGTGGCAACGCTCGAAGGCATCGACCGGGAGCGCGTCTTCGCCACCGCCGCCAAGGTAAACGAGATTACGGCGGTCACGATTGACGATGAGCATCCCACCGATGCGTTTCTGAAGACCCTGCAGGGGCTCCTGCGCGATGGTGCGGGGCAGCGCCTCATGCGCCAGGGCCTGCTCCCTGTCGAGATGCGGATGAATAACGAAGCGGGCAACCTGGAGCTCGTCCTGGCCACGCACGATCCGACGCGCGCAAACTACCGCGAGCTCACCCGATCGCTTCAGGTCCCGGCCACGCTGTATTACGCCCCCGAGCCGGCCGTGGAGCAGCGGCTGGAGCAGTTGCGCGCGCAGGGCGCCCTCGACATCGAAAACGAGGACGAGGATCTCTCGTCCGGCGGGGCATCGACCGCCGCGGATGCATCCGGTGACGAAACCAGCGCCTCCCCGCGTGGACCCGAAAAAGCCCATCAAGCCCCTTCGCCGCGCGACGCCTCCGATGAGGCCCGCGCCTCCGATCCGGCGGGCGCCGGAAATCAGGCGCCGTGGCATGCCGCGACGCCTACGCCGCCGTCATCGAATGGAGACGGACCGCCGGTGGGGGCGGGCGCGCCGTGGAATCAGGTGGATCGCTCGGTCGACGAGGCGCCGTCGGCCCGGGCCTCCGAGTCGACCGCGGCCGCCAACGGATCGCTGCTCACCGATCTCGATGAGGCGGCTGACGCGTCGTCCGATCTGCGGCTCGAAGAAGACCATCGCCTCTCGCCCGAGACGATGGCGAGCACGCTGCCGGAGCACATTTTCTCGGATCTGGACCTCGACATGGCCGAGACCCTGCGAAAGGCGCGCAAGGGGATGGTCGATGAAGTATTTGACGAAATGAACGGCCATGAAACCGACGGGGATGCGTCGCCCTCGACCCATGGCCCCTCCGGCGATTCGGCCGAGGCCGGTGCGGCCCCGTCCGGCGATCCTGATCCCGACGACGAATCGGCGGATGCGGAGCCTGAGCCGATCAGAGAAGTCGACCCCGAGCAGGTCAAAGCACTTCGGTCGAGTGACCGCGTCGTGGATGCGCTCCTGCGGCGCGACATCGTGACGCCGCCGCAGGTGGTGCAGGCGCAAACGCGCAAAGATAACAAGGGCCTGGGCGATGCGCTCTGGCGCGTACTGGCGGACGGGCCGGACGTGGAGCGCGAGGCCGTCTACGCCGAGGCGGCGCGCGTCTACGCCTTCCCGCAGGCCGATCTCGAGAAGCACGCCCCCGATGCCGAGTTCACCCGCTCGGTGATGGATCGCTTCAACGACAAGCAGCGCGATCAACTGCTCGACCTCGGCGTGATTCCCCTGCGCGCGGCGCAAGAGGGCAATCGCGGTGCCGTTAAGCTCTACCTGATTACGCACGACCCGATGCGCCCGGAGGTGCACCGCATCACCCGGCAGCTGGCGCTCGACCGGCTGGAGCTACAGTACGCGCCCGAATCGGCCGTGAACGCGCTCATCGCCGACGCCTTTCCGAAGAAGAACGAGTATCTGGAGCGCATTCAGGAGCGCGGCGACTCCGTCGACCTCGGGCAGAACTACGACGATGAAAACGAGCTCGTCGACGAGGAGGAGTTGGAGGCCGAGATCAACCGGTCGACACTCATCAACCTGTTCGAGGCGACGCTCGTCGAGGCCGTCCGCGAAGGCGCATCCGACATCCATATTTATCCGAATGCGGACAAGCAGGTCGAAATCCACTTCCGCATCGACGGGCGCCTGCACCACTGGTACACCGAGGACAAGGTCCACCCCGAGGCGTTGCTCTCGGTCATCAAGGATAATTCGATGAACGTCGACCGCTTCGAGCGTGACGCCGCGCAGGACGGCTTCATCCAGCGGTGGGTGGACAACGCGCTGATCCGGTTCCGCGTCTCGATCATGCCGATCGCGAACGCGAGCCAGGAGATCCGCTCGGAGAGTATCGTCATTCGTGTGCTCGACGACCGCAAGGTCATCACCGACCTTAGTAAGCTGGGCTTGCTTGAGGGCGCCCTGGAGCGCTTTTCGCACGCCATCAGCCAGCCGCACGGCATGGTCATCCTGACCGGCCCGACCGGCTCCGGTAAGAGCACGACGCTGGTGGCCGCGCTGCACCGGGTCATCTCGCCCGAGGTGAACGTCCTCACCATCGAGGATCCGGTGGAGT